>CAKVIE010000004.1 GCA_934754505.1 uncultured Candidatus Melainabacteria bacterium | reverse complement strand
GCTCTAAATGGAGTACCTGATAAATATAAGTAGGCACTTGTTGTTAATGGCATTTGACTTTCATCGTAGTAATCAATACCTTCTCCATTTTGTTTTGATTGTTCTTTTTTATCTTCTGCATCATACAAATCTTTTGCTGAATCTCTCCACGCACCAAAGTGATATTCATCAAGGATTATGCAATCCCAATTAATAAGATGTATTTCTTCGTTTCGTGGTTTTATGCCACCTGCTTCAGTCTTTTGTAGAACATCTTGAAAACTTGCAAACCAAACAAATGGCTTTTTGTGATCTATTTCTGAATATTGTTTTCCTGTTCTTGAAATAAATTGCCAATCTTGAAAATCAATATGCGATTTCAAATCTTCTTCCCAAGAGTTTTGAACGGCAGGTTTAAAAGTTAGCACAAGAACTTTTGACCAATTCATTTCTTTTGCAAGTTGGTAACTTGTAAATGTTTTACCAAAACGCATTTTTGCATTCCATAAAAAGTGAGGAGTCTTGTGTTCTACCTCATAAGGATATCGTCTAAAATATTCACTTGTAACTTTTACGGCTTGTGCTTGTTCAGGACGCATTTTAAAATCAGCAATGCGTTTTGAAACTTCTGTTTTATGATTTTTTACGGCAAAAATTGCTTGTTGTGCTTCTTCTAATGTACATTCAAACCATTCAGAATTAGGGAATCTGTAACAACCTAATTTTTCAAGAACTTTGTGCACCTCGTGGTCTGTAAAATAAGTGTTGTCATTTCTGATAGCAATTTCATCTAACAAAATTTCAAAAGGTGTAGATGTAGGTTTGTTCGTACCAAATTGTTCAGCAATACGTTCTATTGCTAAAAGTCTTGTTGTAAAACCAACTTTGATTAAGCCTTTACCCTGTCTTTTACCTTGCCACGAAGTTTCTTTGTATTGTGGCTCTGTATAAGCATATATACGTGGTATTTTGTTGTTAGATAAAATTTCTGCCATTTATAAACCTCTTAATTTTTAAAAGTATTTATTTTCTCAATAACTTTTTTTGATAATTCTTTATCAAATACATTTGTAATAAGTGTTGTTTTTTGATTTGGAAAAAAGTTTAAAATAGTAATCAATATATACTGATAGTCTGCAAAGTTATATTCATAACTTTTCTTTTCTTTTTTGTTCATCTCCTGATTTTCATTGTACTCTTGTATTTTGGCATATATTTCATTTGCATAATCAAATAACAAATTTTTATCATTCTTTTTTACAATAATGTTTAATGTATCTAAAAACAATGCCATGCGATCTGCTCTTTTTCTTTCTTCTGGAGCATTTAATTTATTTGCATTAATAATGTGTCCTACAATTTGCTCAATTAAATTGTTGTGTAATGATTCAATATTTTTTAATAATTGTTTTTCCACTTTACTTTTCCTTTCAAACTTAAAATATAATTTTTACTCCATTGGTTTAATCATTGATTCAATAAAATCAATTTCTTCTTGTGTAAGATTATATTTTTTGTATAACTTTTCATCTGTCCATTCTTCGTTGAAGTCTTGAATTGGAATTAGTCCAAAAGACTCTTTCGATATATTTAGAGAATGCCTATTAAAAAATAATAGTGCCCTAAAAAATTTTGTTTTTATGTAATTTAAACAATTTAATGTCATTTCGTCAGAAATAAAAGTTCCAATTTCTAAAAAAGTTTCTGTACAAACAGTATTAGGTTTACCTATAATTATTTCTGGAGGAACTGTAGAGGTTGTCATATATGCTTTTGAAAAAAACAACTTGTATTTTTTTACATTATTAAAATTCTTTTCGATATTCTTTTGAGAAACATATCCAATAACTCTTTTTGCACCACCCTTTTTTCCTTTTACACCATATATTTTTAACAATCCATTTTTGTCGTTTTCTTCGATTTTTATAGATGGATATTTTTCAGGAGTATTAAATAAATCGGCAAAAAAACCATAAGGATTTCTTGAGGAAACAATACCACTGAAACTAGATTCATTGAATTTGCAAGACTTTTCTATTATAGAAATTTGCCTAAAATCCCTAATTACAGTATCTGTACAATTAGATTTTAAAAAACGATTTGAAATGTTTTTACTTCCATCAAGAGAAGTATAATGATACTCTACCGTATTATTATAATCTTTATCCCAAAGAAAATAACAAACGCCACCATCAATATGAACTCCAGGGAAACAAGCTTTTGCATCTTCATAATCACAGAGAACTTTTATTCTTGTATCCTCAATCATTTCTTTTCTAAAATTATCTAGTCCTTTACCACCTTTCATCCATCTTGAAGGAACTATCATTGTAATATATTTTGGATTTAATCTTTTTGCTTGTTGAATAAATAACTGATATATTGGTTTTGCACTATCTCCTGTTCCTCCACCATCACTAATTTGATACGGCGGATTACCTATTATGACATCAAATTTCATTTCTTTTAACCTTTCAAAAAGTTCTTTATTTCTTAAATTATCTGTATGAATAAAAGAGTATGCGTGAGTTTCTAATATGTCAGGTCTATCGTATTCTGATTTGCTTGCCCCACAAAATATACATTTGTCTTTAAACCACACGTGATAAGTCTTTTTATATTCAATATTGCCCTCCGGATTATCAAAATGGACAACTGAAAATTCACCACTTGCATCTTTTGAACAATAAACAGAACGACGAGATAACAATGAAGTTAATTCTGTAATTGCAATACCAAATAATTGATTTTTAAAAATATGTTCTGTTCTTTTTTCTAAATCAGGTATTTCATTTTCTAATCCGTCAATTAATCTTTTTGCTATTTCTCGCAAAAATACTCCACTTTTACAACATGGATCAAGAAATTTCGTATCAGGACTTTTAAATAATTCCTGTGGTAAAGTATCCAAAATTTGATTAACCAATTTCGGTGGCGTAAAAACTTCATCAGAACTTAAATGAGATATGCAATCTAAAATATCAGGCTTGTGTAATTCTTCTAATAAACTCATTTAATCTCCTCTACTAATTTTCTATAATTCACAAGCGGATAAGTTTTTATCGGGTTTGGAATAAAAACATCTTCCCCTTTTTCGTTTATGCAAGCACTAAACAAAGGTGTATTCATAATTTCAGCATCTTGATTCATTTGAGAAAAAGAATATTCCTCTCTTTGAACTTGATAACCTATCAACGACCATTGAGTAAAAACTATTTTGTCTATGCCGTTTAGTGAATCACCTTGCAAAATATTTTTCTTTAAAATAAATTTCAAAATTCGTTTAAAATCCTCATCAGGATTTGTTTTTAAACTATCTTTATAACATCTACAAGCAATTTCTAACATTCTATCTTGTGCAATTTCAACATTATCTTCAAGTAAATCTATTCCATAAATGCTACCAACAGCCGAAATCATCTGTATTTCAAAATCTACTTTTTTAGTCCTGTATCGGCTATATACTGTTTTTAGTTTTCTTTCAAGGATAGCAACAAGAAAATTCCCATCACCACATGCAGGTTCAAGAAATCGGCTATCAATTCTTTCAGACTCGTTTTTCACAAGGTCAAGCATAGCTTCAACTTCTCGTCTTGCTGTCAAAACTTCGCCATGAGCTCGGACTCTATCATTACTTTTTATTTGTTTTTCTGTAATCATATCTTATCATTTTTGAAATAATTAATCTGTTGTGATTATAGCATGTTGTTTTGATTAATCAAGTATGATTACTAAACGATTTGTTAATCCGATATGATATTAAAAACTAATCATATAGAATTTATCATTAAAAAGAGGTAAATATATGATTGACATGGCTTCTATCGGAAAAATTATTCAAAATTTAAGAAATGAAAAGGGTTTAACTCAAGAACAACTTGCAGAAAAAGTTGAGTTATCTACAAATTATTTAAGTAAAGTAGAAAGAGGTCTTTGTAAGTTGAATGTTGAATCCTTTTTAAAAATGGCAGAAGTTCTGGATTTTACGTTGGAAGATTTTGGTATTAATCAAAAAAATAAAAGCAATATAAATTCTGAAAAAGAAGAAATTTTAAAATTAATTTTATCAAGTTCTTCGAAAGACATTTATATTTATACTCAATTTATAAAAATAATCAATGAAGCCATTTTAAATAAGTAATATATTAGTTTTTTAGAGGTTTTTTGTGTTTGATAAAATTTGCAACAAAAAAGAGGGCGAAAACCCTCTTTTTAGTAAGTATGGGCTTGGAGAGACTCGAACTCTCGACCAATTGATTAAGAGTCAACTGCTCTACCAACTGAGCTACAAACCCATCTGCGTTTATAATATCTTAATCAAGATTTTTTTTCAAGTCGATTTTTTATTTCTCTTTCATCTTCTTTTACTAAATCTAAAAAGATACTTGTTTAAGTTTATAATTTCATATATAATCTTGATTACAATAGTAAGGAGATTTTCATGAAAAAGATATTCGCATTTTTTGTATCACTTTTTCTTATGATGACAGCTACATCTTCCGTACAAGCAAAGGAACTTGCTGATATCACTGCGGAGCATTGGGCTGCACAAGAAATTTTGACGGTCATTAACGGCGGAATTATGGGTATCACCGCTGACGGAAAATTTAATCCCGACGAAAATATGACAAGAGCAGATTTTAATACTACTTTGTTAAGAGTTCTCGGTCACAGAGATAACTCTAACGAAAATGAAAACGTTTTTAAAGATGTTTCTGAAGATTACTGGGCTTACGGTGATATTTTGAAATCACAAAGACTCGGTTTAATATACGGTTATGGTGATAATACTTTCAGACCGCTCAACAATATTACAAAAGCTGAAGTTGAATCAATCATCAGCCACATTACTGAAGATGCAGATTATATTGATACTTCGGTTTTAGACGTATTCGCTGATAAAAACGAAATTCCGGCATGGGCTGTTGAAAGATATGCAAAAGCTGTTGACATGGGTGTTTATGTAAACCACCCCGACAAAGACAAACTTTTGCCTAACAAAAATTTGAACAGAGCTGAATGTGCAGTTATTCTTTTCAAATTGAGAGATGCACTCAACAATGTTAAAAAAGAATTCGTTGCTGAAGAAACAGTTATGGGTATTGAACACTTAACAGTTTCTCCCGATGCAAAAACAAATGAAGTTAAAATTACAAACTTCAGAAAAATCATTTTGGCTGGTAACGTATTGAAAGTCAGATTTGCAGAAGATTTTTCATCAAAGAGATATGTTGACGGAACACCGATTAAATTCATCTCACAAGAAGATATTTTGACAGATGAAGGCAGAATGTTAATTCCTGCACAATCACAATTTATCGGAAAAGTTTCATCATTAGTTCCTCAAAAAATGTTGAACAAAAACGCAAGAGTCGGTTTTGAAATTAACCAATTAATTCTTCCGAACGGAGAACAAATTGACTTTACGGCACAAACAGCAGGCGAATTGACAGCATCTAAAAAAGCATCAATCGGCAAACTTGCA
Organism: uncultured Candidatus Melainabacteria bacterium; assembly: GCA_934754505.1. Classification (GTDB taxonomy): domain Bacteria; phylum Cyanobacteriota; class Vampirovibrionia; order Gastranaerophilales; family Gastranaerophilaceae; genus RUG841. The sequence continues at coordinate 153,910 of CAKVIE010000004.1, read as the reverse complement.
GCATACACAGCAGGCGGTGCTGTAATCGGAACAGGTGCAGGTGTTGGTTTGGCAGCGATTGACGGAAGCAGAAGCGGCAGCAAATACGGAACAGCTATTGCTGTTGGTTTACCGGTTGGTTTTGGTGTCGGACTTGCAACAGGGCTTGTTACTCCCGGTCTTCAATTCAAGACAAAAGTCGGTGACGAAATCTACGTTGAACTTTTGAGCGATTTGGTTATCAGAAACTAATAATCGTTTTATAAGAAATAATAAAAAAGAGGTGTAAAAGCCTCTTTTTTGTTGTCTGTTGTGTTATCATTCTATAAGAACTCAAAGCAAACGGTAAAAATGGATCGTCAAAATTTAATAGAAAAATGCCTCGAAAAAAGACTTTCTTCTTCGCAAGCAAATGATATGCTTGCTAAAAACAATTTTCCGCCTATGGAAAACGGCGAAGCAGATTGCTATGAAGTTATGCGTTTGAATACGAGAATTTCCAATCCTCGTCAAAAAATCATTGCAAATTGTCTTATAAACGGGCTTTCCAAAACCAATGCCAATCTGAAATTGTATGACAAAAAATTTCGGAAAATGGACGAGGGCGAAAGCTGTGAATATGAGGAAGTCCTTTCAAAAATAAGATTTTGCGGTCAATTTGTGCAAAATGACGATACTCCTTTGCCTCAAACGTTTGACCAAATTCTTCAAAACGGTATCGTCAACGAATGGTCGCTCGATGAGGTAAATCAAAAACTGGCAGAGTTCGGGCATGAAAAAATGACATTAAGACAAGAAGAAGATTATTTGAAAAGATATAATCTTTTTCATAATACAAGGCAAGCCGTAATTCGCAGCGGTTATGAGGCTTGCAAGACTTTGCCGGAAATGAATAAAATTTTAGCAGAACAGGATTTAACCCCGTTGAATTGGCTTGAGGAAATGGAATATCAACGAGAGCGTGAAAATATTTACAAAAAACGTCGTCTTAATTTGATAAAAGAGTGTTTGGACGAGCGGTTGACTCGTGGCGATATTAATAAAATTCTTATGAAATACGGCTATGAAAAACTTTCCGAGCAGGAAACGGAAAGATATACCCGAAATCAAGAACAGGGAAATGTTCAAAAGACTTCGGATTTGTCAGAGCAGTTTAAACGGCTTTATCGAACAGCAATTAAAAAGTTTCACCCTGATAAATTCACAACCGCTGAGGAAAAAACTTTAGCTACAAAAAGAATAAAAGAATTAAATGATGCGAAAGATAAAAATGATTACTTTTTGCTCAAAGACTTGGTTGAAAAATTTGAACAGGAAACGGCTTAACGGATTTAGAAATATTCGTTTATTTTCTGTTTTGATTTGTAACATTTTTATATTGATTTTATTTTTATTGAACATTTATATTATATAATGGGTTTTATGAAAAAAGAGTATTTTTATTATGGTTTTATATTAATTCTGTTTATATTTATAGGGATTTTTTGTTTTCAAATATTCTTCGACAGGACTTTGATAGAAAATATAGGAATTTATTCTCAAGGTAATTTATGTGATTATTTTGCAGATTTTATTAATCAAGTCAGAATTACATACGATGAAAAAATTTATGCAGGAGAAGAATGGAAACTTGGGGAAAAAGCATTACCGCCTTTCCAATATTTATTGTTAATTCCAATTTCAAAATGTTGTGATTTTAATCAGTTTTCCACAATGTTTCTTAACGGAGATTCTTTACCGATTGAAACAGGAAAAGTATTATTTGTTTCAAATTATATATTTATGGCTATTTCCGTGATATTTTTCTTATTATTATATGAAAATTTAAAATTTAAAAATAAATTTTGGAAATTCATAACGATATTCACTCTTCTTTGTTCATACCCGTTTTTATTTGAATATCAAAGGGGTAATATAGTTTTATTAGCCGTTTTGCTGTTGCATTTCTTTCTGTTTAATTATCAATCCGAAAACAAAACAAACCGAACCTTTGCGTTATTATCACTTTCTGCGGCAATAGCATTAAAACCGTTGCCTATATTCTTTTTAATACTGTTATTATTTGAAAAAAGATTTAAAGATATATTAATTGTCTTGGGAACAGCTTTAGCCATAACTCTTTTAAGTTTTTTATGTTTAGGCGGACTTGACAATATTCCTTTATACTTAGAGTGTGTAGAAAAACATCAAAATCATTACAAATATGTATCAAATCAATTCACGAATATTTTTGTATTCTTTGCATTAATAAGTTTTTTCTTCAAAGAAAATTGGAAAAAATGCTTTGCTATTGTATTGTTAATTTTAATTTGCGTTCCGAGAGGTTATAATTTTTTGTTTTTATTGCCTGTTATTGTAATGTTTTTAAACAAAGACTCTTTTTCCAAAACAGATATTTTATTCGGTGCAATGTTTATATTACTTATAAGTCCGATTCGTCTTTTCCCGAATGTTACATATTGTTATATTTGTGAAATAATTATGATAATAAGTTTAGTGTTTGAAAAAATTCAGGCAATAATTTTGTCAAAGGTAAAAAATGATAATTAAAGATATTTTAAAAACTTTAAAAGTAAATCACTATATTAAAAATTTAACAGTAATAATTCCGTTGTTGTTTTCAATGAATATATTACATATAGATTTATGGATAAAATGTTTAATTACATTTATCGGATTTTGTTTAATTTCGTCAGCAGTTTATGTTTTAAATGATTTAATCGATATAGAAAATGATAAAAAACACCCGATAAAATGTAATCGTCCGATAGCTTCCGGCAGAATATCAAAACCGTTTGCAATCGCTATGCTTTTATTACTTTTGACAGCAAGTTTAGCAATCACAAGCAAGTTAAATAATCTATGTATATTAATGATTGTATCTTATTTTGTTTTAAATATTTTTTATTCAATTTGGCTAAAAAAAATTGCCCTAATTGATGCAACATGTATTGCTGTCGGATTTATTTTAAGAATAGTCGGAGGTTGTTTTGCAATAGGAGTTTTACCGTCACCATTAGTAATATTGATGACATTTTTTGTTTCAAATTTTTTCACCTGTACAAAACGCCGTTTAGAATTGCAATTTTCAGAAACCGAAACAAGAAAATCTTTGAAAGAATTTAATATTGCAACCGCAAATCAGTTTATATTAATAAATGCTGTTTTATCCATATCATTTTATATTACCTATGTTTTAGATGCGTCAACCATTCAAAAAGCAGGTTCTGAATATTTATACCTGACTGTAATACCCTTTACACTTATTATTTACAGACTGTTTTTATTGATAAATTCTGCCCAAATAGCCGATGATCCGATAATTTATTTGGAAAAAGATAAAACTGTTAAATGGCTGGCAGCAATATACCTTTTTATACTTTTAATAGTATTGATTGTATTAAAATGATTTGCAGATAAGTTAAAACCCGACAGGTCTGTTTGCTCGATTCAACCCTACACAAATTTATTTTTTACAATAGTAAAAAGTAATAAAAATGCAGGTTTTGCGATACTTAACCTGCAATCTGACGTTATTAATGTTTCGACTAATGTAAATTTTGTCTTGTTTTTTCTGTTAATTTCTTAATATATATTAAATTAATACGTTTATTATACATTAATAAATATACTATTGTCAATAATGCTTTATCTGGTATGCACATTTTACGAAAAACATGTAATGATTTTTTATATGAGGATTGTTACAGAGTTAAAAGAGATTTTATATACAAAGGGTTTGACGTTAAAGTTTGTTGCAGAAGAACTTGGCAAGCGGCAAAATAAAAAATACACTCTTGCCAATTTGTCTAACAAATTACGGAATGAAACTGTTACTTATCGGGAAATGAAAATCATTGCTGAAATTATCGGCTGTTCTTTAGAATTAAAATAAAAAATGTATTTTAAATCTGTAGTTTTTGTTTTGAAAAATTTGCCTAAAACCCTTTAATGTTCTATAATTTTTACAAAACGACAAAAGCAATGTATATAAAGAATATCAAACTTTTAAATTTCAGAAATTATGCTAATTTGAGTCTTGATTTTGACTCGGATAAAATTTTATTGACAGGCAAAAATGCTCAAGGTAAAACGAATTTGCTTGAGGCTGTTTGTTTTTTGTCCTCGCTTAAAACCATAAAAGCCAAGCAGGACAAAGAACTTATCAAATGGGGTGAAACTTTTGCACAGATAAAAGGTGTTTTCACGAAAAATGATACCGAAACAATTCTTGAAACTGTCATTAATCCGCCAAAGAAAAAACTCCTTAAAGTCAATGAAATCAAGAAAAACAAAACGTCAGAATACCTTTCGAATATTTATTCTGTCAGTTTTTCAACAAGCGACCTTGCACTTTTGCGAGGAACTCCCGATGACAGGCGGGCTTGGCTTGATGAAGCTGTTGCATCACTTTATCCTGCTCATGCTGACAGGCTTTCTAAATACAACAAAATCAGAATTCAAAAAAATAATTTCTTGAAATCTCTCGGCGGAAATCTCAATGGTGACACGACTTTGCTTGATGTTTGGAATGAACAGTTGACTGTTACGGGAAGTAATATAATTCTATTGCGGATTAATTTTTTGAAAGAATTACTCAAACATGCCCGTCAAAAGCATTCACATATTTCGTTAAAGGAGAATTTGTCGATAAAATACAATTCTTCGATAATCGGAGATATTGATGTAGAGGACGTTTCGGAGTTTACGAGTGCAAGGATAGCGGAGCTTTTTCAGGAAAAACTTGAGCAGAAGAAGCAGGAAGAAATTATAAGAGTTCAGTCTGTAACGGGGCCGCATCGAGATGACGTATCGTTTTTTATTGATGAAGTTGACTCAAAGAAATTTGCATCACAAGGGCAGCAGAGAACGATTGTTTTAGCGTTAAAACTTGCAGAAACGGAGCTAATCAGGGTAAAAACAGGTTACAATGCGATTTTGTTACTTGATGATGTTTTAGCGGAACTTGATGATATAAGGCAAACCTACCTTTTGAACGGGATTGAGGAGAAACATCAGACGATTATAACGTCTGTTGATACTTTACATTTTGACAAAAGGTACTTGGAAAATGTTAAAATATATAAGATAATACAAAATGAGCAAGGTGCGGATATAATTCCGGCATAATTAAAAGGAGAAAAGATGAAAAAATTTTTATCGGCAGTTTTATTAACGTTTATGGCAGTTCCGGCAGTTGCAATGGCAGAAGGTGCAATAAGCGGTTCGGAAATCGACCTTGACAGTATCAGATATAATAAAAATAACAATACTTCTGAAATCAGAATGAAAATTTATAACGAAAATTATTCCGTTGGCGGAAATGAAATGTTTTATGCAATGTATTATTTAAAGATGGATTGTTCAAAAAAAACATATAAACCAATGATGATAGAGGGTTACAGCAAACGTGACGAGCTTATGCTTGTAGACTATGAACCCAGAGCTATGCAGCCTGTTGCAAACGGAAGCGACCTTGAACAAGCTTACAATTATGCTTGCAAAATCGTTCCTATTCCGCAGGTTGATAAACGTCAAAAATAAACATTATGAAAAATTTAACTGAAAACAAATTTTTTAGAATATTTGGTCTTTTTTTGTTAATAGCTGTCATCTTTGGTGGTGGCTATTTCTTATTTTATATAAATGAATATATGTGTGTAAACGGACAGGAAATTTTTTATGGCTATGAACCGCTATGGAATAATCGTGGTCGGTATTTTTCGGCTTTTTTAACTTATTTTTTTGTCGGGAAATTACCGGTTTTATTAAACATTCACCCTTTTGATATAAGACCTGTTTGGGCTGTCGGATTTCAATCTGCTATTGTATGTTGTATTGTTTTTTTGATTACAAATGGATTGTTTTTGTTTTCAAAAGAAAAATGCAAATTTTTAAATCCGTTTTTTTCTATTTTTTATGTAATTGTTTTTTTTGAAATGGTAAATCCGATTACAGGATTTTTTTGTTTTTACGATTTGAATGAATTTTTTGAATACATAATGCAAGTTATTCCTGCAATAGGTTTTTTGAGTTTTCTTGTATATTTTTTCACAAAAGATTCTCTACCAAGAAAAAAAATGTATTTACCTTGTTTGATATTAACGTTTTTTACAGCATATTCCGTTGAAACGATAAATATACCGTTTTTTGCATTACTAACACTTTTAGTATTGTATCAAGCAGCGAGATACAAATTTTATAACGGTAAATGTAATTTTGAACATTTGAAATTGCTTTCAAAGTTAAAAAAATGGCTTAATTTATACAAATTTTATATGTTTTTTTGTTTGTTTTATTTTATTCGAAGCACTGACCATCAGACGATTTTTGATATAAATATTTTTAAAGATAATTTTATTTATTATTATCAAACTTTTTATACTAATTTTATTAACAATCTGCAAGTATTTTATTATATTTTTATAATTTTATTGTTTTCGCTTTTTGTTTTCAAAAAGAAAAATCTTTCATCAAATGTCAGAATTTCTTTTTTATTAGTGAGTAATTTGTTAATACATCTTTTTTATTTATCGATATGTTGTTTTATAATAGCATGTTTACTCTCTAAAGATATGTTTTATCAATGTTTTTTGTGGGAAAGAACTTTGATTTTATTCAGAGGAATGTTAATTTTCTCAAATTTAATATTAGTTAGTTATTTGATAGATTTGAACGAACAAAAAGTCAGAAAATTTTCTATCTTTATCAAAATATTGTTGATTGTGATTTTCGTAATAATAAATAAAAATGTCCAAAATATTAAAAATTGTTTCGCAGAAGCAAATATATTGCGAAATCAAATATATGCAAAACGAGTTTTTTGGTATGAAATTCAGAAAAGAATAATTGAACAAAAAGATAAAGACGTAATAACTTTACCATATAATGATGATTGGAGTTATCCTTACAAAAAGAATTCACCGATTGTAAAGGAACGATATGTAAAATTAATTTTATTAAATTTGTATAATGAAGAAGATTTTAGAAATCGTAAACAAAAAACCTGCATTATTATTGATGAGGCAATGCCTGTAGAAAAATTAAATATTAAAGAATCTTCTGATTTAAATTTTACAAAACAAATGAATAAAAAAATTATAAGAATTCCGGACAGTTGGAATTTGATAAAAATAAAAAATAAATCTTCAAAAGAAAAAACACCATAAACAATAAAAATCCGAGAGTATTTTTCGTCCCTCGGATTTTAAATTTTAGAAATATTTTGTTATTCCTTTTCAAACATATCTTTGCCGACATTGCAAAGCGGGCATGTATAGTCATCGGGTAAATTTTCAAAAGCTACACCGTCGTTTTCCGCAGGGTCATAGATGTAACCGCAAACTGTGCAAACGTATTTCTCCATTTTTAAATCCTTTCTTTTTTGTTATTAATGTAAAAACGCTTTTAATAAGAATAAAAGATGTTTAAAAAAAAATCAATATCTTGTTGAGTAAAATTTATTAAGATTTTATTTTAGAAGCAATTAAAGGTGTTAATAAAGCCCATGCTTTTTCGTTAGGGTGTAAATTGTCTGAAAAAATATATTCAGGTGCGTTCAAGTCTTCTTTTGTTAATTTACTTGTTTCAATGACTTCAATATTTTCTGCCTGCAATTTATTAATTAAAAGTTTTTTAAATCGAATATTGTTGTTTTCATATAAAATAACAATAAAATGTGGATTGTAATTCTTATCTTCAGAAATATAGTGATTTATTATATTTTTTCTTGTTTCAATAAAATATTTTACAGCCAAATCCGTAAAATAATCATCAAAAGACGGATTGTTCAGACAAAATTGAACAATTTTAGCTTTTATTAAACGAACAATATAAGAAGAATTAATAATGTTAATTATCGGATTGGAATAATCTTCAGGTACGAATTTTCCGTTTTCAATGTTAAATTTAGTATATACATATCTGTCTGTTAAGCGAAAATTAAGACCCAACATTCTTCTGTAATGGTCACTCATAAATACATAAATATAAGTATCAGCTTTAGGAACTTGTTGGTAAAAACCTTCTTCAGTTGTTTGTATAAACATATGTTGCATACTGCTACCGGATATAGCTCTGTTGTAAACAGGTTTTTTTAAAATATGAGCCAGTTTATAACTAAACGTTTGATTATAATTTAAACCATCCCCATAAGCATAACTGCAACCGAAAACAACTAACGGAACGGAATGATATTCTAAACCGTCAGGTAAACGGGTTTTCACGTATTTATTTGCAGGTCCGTTTATAAAAAGTTCCGTTGTGTTTATATGAAAGACGTAAGGCTTTGTTAAATACTTAAATGAAGGCATTTTGTTTTTGTACGAAATCAAATATCGTTTATCGTGAGTTTTTATTTCATAAATTAAAACATCAATCAAAAAAATAACACATATCAGGCATAAAATGTTTGTAAAAATAATATTTAATATTTTCCATAATTTTTTCATAAAAAACCAAATTGCCTGAAATTTACCCTAACAAATGGTACAAAAATAAAGTCAAAAAGTCAACATTGACAGATATTTATGTTATGATATGCTCATAAAGCAAAAAGTGGAGAAGAAAATGTACGGAATAATATTGGCAGGCGGTTCGGGCAGCAGATTATGGCCTATGAGCAGAGAATTGTACCCCAAACAGCTCTTGAAATTAGACGGCGATTTGAGCCTTTTGCAAAGCACTTTTAAAAGACTTCACAGCTTTATAAAAGCAGAAGATATAATTTCAATAACCAATATTAAACACGCAAACGACGTTAAATTTCAGTTGAGCCAAATTGATAAAAATTCCGTTGTTTTGGCAGAGCCGATGGCAAAAAATACAGCTCCTGCAATAGCTGCGGCTTTGGAATATCTTAAACAGCTTAAAAACCCCGAAGAAGTCGTTTTAATTGTTCCGTCAGACCCTTTGATAAAAGATGTAAAAGCCTTTGAAAATACGGTTAAACAAGGGCTTGAAGCAGCTCAAAACGGTAAAATCGTGACGTTCGGCATTCAGCCGACATACCCCGAAACAGGCTACGGTTACATTAAAACAAACGGTGAAGTTTTCGGAATAAATAAAGTTGAAAAATTTGTCGAAAAACCTGATTACGAAACAGCTGAAAAATACCTCAAAGAAGGCAACTACTTCTGGAACGGCGGTATTTTTATGGCAAAAGTTTCAGTCTTGTTGGGCGAAATTCAAAAATACGTTCCCGAAATTTACGATAACCTTGCTAAATTGAATTATAAATCCGAAAAAACTATCAAATACGGCGTTTTTGAAAACATGCCGTCAGTTTCGATAGACTATGCCGTTATGGAAAAATCCGATAAAATCGCTCTTTGCAAGCTTCAATCAGACTGGTGCGATTTGGGTTCTTGGAAATCTCTCTACGAAGTTTCCGAAAAAGATGCAAACGGCAACGTTTTCAACGGGCATGTAATTGCAGATGATGTGAAAAATTCAATGATTTACAGCGATAAAAAGGTTGTTGCGGCAATAGGTTTGCAAGATGTTATCATTATAAATACCGAAGATGCAATACTCGCTTGCAATAAAGATGATTCTCAAGCTGTTAAAAAAGTTTTTGAAAAATTGAAACACGAGGACGACAAGGCTCATCTTGTCCACAAAACGGTATTCCGTCCTTGGGGCTGGTACACTTGCCTTGCAGAGGGTGAAGGCTATTTGACAAAGGTAATCTGCGTGTCACCGAAACAAAAACTCTCAATTCAATCTCATAACCACCGTTCGGAACACTGGGTTGTTTTAGAGGGTAAAGCAAAGGTTATTTTGAACAACGAAGAAAATTACCTTGAGGCAGGTCAAAGTATCGATATTCCTTTGAAAGCAATTCACTCGCTTCAAAATCCCTACGATACCGATTTAAAAATTATTGAAGTTCAAAAAGGCGACTATATCTCGGAAGACGATATCATCAGATACGAGGACGTTTACGGCAGAGTTTAATTTGCTGCCAAACCTGCTCAAAACAACTTTTTTTAACAAAAAAGATACTCAACATATACATTACTATGTTGAGTTCTTTTTATTGCAAGGGTTTCGCCTATAAACTGTGTTACATTTCTTAATATTTCATTTTAAAGTCTAAAGACATGGATTAAAAATGTCGATAAGAAAAGTACAAAGAAAATGAAAATAAGGAGATAAAAATGGATATGAACACAAACCTTTTGAACATGGAACTTGAAGCAGGATTAAGCACATTATTGGATACTTGCTTGGGATATGTTGAAAATGTTTTGGTTTCGGAAGAAATTATGGAAGCTAACAGCCAAATGATGATGTAATCCATTAAAAAATATTTTTAGTTTTATAGATTTGAAAGAAAAAATGAGGTTGGAGGCCTCATTTTTTTTGGCAAAAAGTAGTATTTCCGATGAATTTTTGTTATAATTATCGCAAAAAGCAATCGGAGAAAGTATAATGGTTTTTAAATTTGAAAAAACGGAAATAGAAGATGTAATTCTTGTAACGCCGCAAGTTTTCGGAGATGACAGAGGATTTTTCTCGGAAACTTATAAAGAATCGGTTTTCAAGGCAAACGGGATTGTTGATGATTTCAGACAGGACAATCATTCCAAATCGACAAAAGGTGTTTTAAGAGGTTTGCATTACCAACTTTATCCGAAAGCACAAGCGAAGCTCGTAAGATGTGTTAAAGGCAAAATTTTAGATGTTGCTGTTGATATCAGAAAGGGTTCAAAGACTTTCGGCAAATGGGTCGGAAGAATTTTGAGCGAAGAAAACAAACAAATGTTGTATCTTCCCGAAGGCTTTGCACACGGTTTTGTTGTTTTGAGTGATGAAGCAGAATTTTTGTATAAAGTTTCAAACGAATATTCACCCGAACACGACAGGGGTATCCGCTGGAATGACCCTGATATCAATGTTCAATGGGGAATAGATTTTGAGCCGAATTTGAGCGAAAAAGATAAAAAACAACCGTTTTTGAAAGACGTTACGGAATTATTGTAAGGAACAGATGATGGGAAAAATATTAGTTACGGGAGCAAACGGAATGCTCGGACATGATTTATGTCCTACACTTGAAGATGCAGGTTTTGAAACGATAGAAACCGATGTTGACACTTTGGACATAACTGATTTAGAGCAGGTTAAAAAAGTTTTAAACGAAAAGAAACCCGATGCGGTTGTTCACTGTGCGGCTTATACCAACGTAAATAAGGCAGAAGAAGACAAAGATACGGCAATGAAAATCAATGCCGACGGAACGGAAAATCTTGCAAAAGTTTGTGCCGAACTTGATATCCCGATTGTGTATATTTCAACGGACTATGTTTTTGACGGGGAGAAAAAAGAAGCGTATCTTCCTTATGACAAGCCAAACCCGATAAATGTTTACGGACTTACAAAACTCAAAGGTGAAGAAGCTGTTCAAAAACATTGCAAAAAGTTTTATATCGCAAGAACAAGCTGGCTTTACGGATTACACGGTAAAAATTTTGTTGAAACAATGATTTCACTTGCCGATAAACCGGAATTAAAGGTAGTAGATGACCAAATCGGCTGCCCGACATGGACACAAGAGCTTGCAGACGGCATAACGACTTTGTTGTCGGAAGAAGCACCTTACGGTATTTATCATATTTGCGGAACGGGCAAAACCTCTTGGTACGGTTTTGCGAAAGAAATTTTCGAACTTGCGGGATTAAAAGTTAATTTAAAACCCTGTACGAGTGAAGAATTTCCGTCACCGTGCAAACGTCCTGCTCACAGTGTAATGTATAATGATAACATTTGCAGAACGTGGAAAGCGGCATTAAAAGATTATATGAAATTGCGAGGTGAATAATGAAAGGTATTGTATTAGCAGGCGGAGCAGGCACAAGATTATATCCTGCCACAATGACGGTTTCAAAGCAATTATTACCGATTTACGACAAACCGATGATTTATTACCCGTTATCAACACTTTTGCTTGCGGGAATAAAGGACATTTTGGTTATTTCAACACCTCAGGATTTGCCCAATTTTGAAAGACTTTTAGGTGACGGTTCGGATTACGGAATAAAATTGAGTTACAAAGAGCAGCCATCACCCGACGGACTTGCACAAGCATTTATTTTGGGTGAAGAATTTATCGGTGATGATTCGGTTGCCTTGATTTTAGGCGATAATATTTTTTATGGCGTAGGTTTTTCGGGAACACTTCAAAAAACAGCTAAAAAAATTGAAGAAAAAGGCGGAGCAACTGTGTTCGGCTATATGGTAAAAGACCCCGAAAGATTTGGTGTTGTTGAATTTGGTGAAGGCGGAAAAGCAATTTCTCTCGAAGAAAAACCGCAAAATCCGAAATCAAACTATGCCGTAACAGGTTTGTATTTCTACGATAATAAAGTTGTTGAATATGCTAAAAACCTCAAACCGTCAGCAAGAGGCGAGCTTGAAATAACTGATTTGAACAAAATTTATCTTGAAAAAAATACTTTATCCGTTGAAAAACTCGGACGAGGCTTTGCATGGCTTGATACAGGAACTCATAAGTCAATGTTCCAAGCAAGCCAATACGTTGAAGCAGTTGAAGAAAATCAAGGTATCAAAATTGCCTGCCTTGAAGAAGTTGCTTATCGTATGAAATTTTTGACAAAAGAAGATTTAATCGCAAAAGCCGACAAATATCCGAAAAACGATTACTACAAATATTTACGGACGGTTAAATAATTTTTCATACAATTTTAACGAAACAGCAGTTACAACAGCCGAGATTATTACGATTTCGGCTGTAAACATACTTTGAGAAACTTTAAATCCGCAAATGACAGGTAAAAATCCTACCAATAATGCCAATGTCGTCAACCCGAATGCCAATCCCTTGTATTTTGGCATCATATTCGCCAAAGCCGTGAGAGTTACGGGCATGGTTAGGTTGAATAAAAACATTCCCAATATTGCGAGCTGCGGAATATAGCCGAATTTCAAAAGCGGAGCGGAAATAAGCAGTCCGATAACGGCAGTGTTAAACATTCCGAATTTATCCGCCAGAACACCGCCTGCAAATTTACCTGCCGCTATTGCAAAAACGAGGATTAACAGCAGATTGTAATTATCTTTTGCCGCAAAATCAAAACTCAAACCGACAAACGAACGAATACATACAGAAATCATTATAAGAATTAATATTATTGAGTAAATCGGAATAGAGGCTTTGTTTTCGTATATTTTCTGCTTTTCTTGCGGAATTTCCAAAAATAACATCAGACTGATACAAATCAGAGGAAAGAAGGCAAGCCAAATGTTTTCAACATTTGGGATAAGAGCCCAAAAAGACCCGAGAAAAAGCCCGACTGCCCCCGGAGCGACAAATGCCCCCGGAAGTTTTGCCCGACCGTTCCCCATTTCAAGCGAAATAATTCCGCCGCCGGTATGGAACAGAGCATTTCCAATTCCCATTAAAATTATTGTCAACATTGGGTTTTTGCATACCGAAATTCCTGCTATGAGAAACAAACACCCGAAAATGGCGTAATTTATCGGGTTTTTCGTTTTATCGGCAATAAATCCGAAAACGGATTGAAGTCCGAAAGCCAAAACATTATAAATTACAACGAGTTTCAGCAAAAATACAATATCAACTTTCCCAATTAAAGCATACAAAATCGCAGCACAACAGAAATCAACAACAGCATGACTTGCTCCCAAAACGCTTATTATCAAGGCTTTTTGTTTGTTAAATGTCATATTTTGATTTTTCTATTGCCCTATGAAGTACAAATTTATCGTCATACAATTTTTGGAAATCAATATGTTCAATATCGTCTTTATTAATCATTCCGCCTTCTTCAAAGAGTATTTTCAAGGCTTTTTGAGCATTAATAAATTTATACGCAACGATATTCGGATTTTTATAGAAAGTTTGATAATATTCTATTGTGAAAGGTGTGTTTTTGAAAAACGTGTCGTTTGTTATCATTTCGTCGGGATTAACATCTTTATCATCAATAAAGACCGAAATTTTAAATACTTTCAACAAAGAATCTTCAGGCAAAAGTGCCGTCTTTCCTCTCAAAGAATAGAAACGGTACATTTTTTCAAGACAATATTCCGTAACTTTCGTTTCCTTTGACATAACCCGCCAAAGCTTCATTGTTGTATATACAAAAGGTATTTGAACGAGCATAAAAGCTGTTAAAACGAGCGTAAAACAGACCGAAACAATTTTCTGCTCTTTAGGTTCTGATGTGTGTTCTTTCAGGCAGGCACCGAAAAGCATATAAATAAAAGTCATTAAAAGCAGTCTTGCCAAAACAAGTGATTCCGTAAGGACAGTCCCTGTTTTTTCGCCCAAAGAAGAAAACAGCATAAAATAGACAAAAATTCCGACCATGCCCGCAAAAGCAACAAAGATAGTTCTTTTGATAAAGGTTGATTTATTTAGAGCCAAAAAGTACAAAATAGCTGCAAGCATAAGCACCATAGCTATTTCAAAGGAATTTGCCAAAACAAAAGTTTTATAGAAACTTTTTAAAATAGCCGTAAAGTTCATATCGGTTGAGAAATATTTAAAATATCCGGGGTAATATGCGAAAAACGCACTTCCTGCAAGATAAGACACGATTAGTGTTATAAATGTTTTTTTATTTTCGTCAAATAATTTTTTTGAATCTTCCCCGTTTACTGCAATGAGATAAAGTCCCGAAAAGAATAAAATCGTTCCGACAATGATGTTTACAAACATTGAAGAAAGAGCTGTCAAAAATGTCAAAAATCCGACAGCGGCAATATTTTTCGGAAGTTCTTTTTTCGCAAACGAGTTTGTAAATAAATAGATATAAAAAAGCCCTAAAATAAACGACAAAAGTTGTCCAAAGTGCTGTGAATATTCGGTTAGCATAACGAAAGAACCGTCAAGTTCATAGTTTGGAAGCTGATTTGAATTAGCCCAATCAAAATTCATATTTGCAGAGGCATAGCAAAAATAGAAAGCCGAAAACAGCACAACAAGCGGCAGCGACTTTGTTTTTTCACGCCCGATAAACATAAACATCGACATAACAAAGCAAAGCAGAAAAACGTCAAAAGCTCTGACATAAGCCCCTATTGTCATAGAAAACGTATGAGGGTGAATATTTAGCCACAGAGGCAGATATTTTGTAAAAACCTGCGGTAAAAAAGACGTTATAACGGAATCGAAATTATATGTTCCGCCTTGAAACAGCCACGATACAATGGTTAATGTGTCATCGCCGTAACAAATATCGTCTGACAGAAAATATGCAAATCCTGCAAAAATAACCGCAAAAACACAAAAGACAAGTATTTTAACATTTTTATTCATAATTTACCTCTTACTGAGTATATCGTAAAAATGTGGTTTTGTCACCTTTGTTATTTTTGCGGTTAAGTTGAATTTTATTGTTTTCTGCTTATGACAATCTTATCTCCGTCAGCATCAATCAAGGCTGTATCACCTTTTTTGATTTCACCTGACAAAATAAGTTTTGCAAGCGGATTTTCAATAAGCTGCATAATCGTTCTTTTGAGCGGTCTTGCACCGTATTGAGGGTTAAAGCCTTGTCTTGCAACGACTTCTCTTGCATCGTCCGTCATTTCCATTGTTATTTCTTGTTCTTTTAACAGATTTTCAAGATATTTAACTTGGATTTCGGTGATTTTTTGAAGATTTTGCATTGACAATGCTCTAAAGAATACTGTTTCATCAATTCTGTTTAAGAATTCGGGCTTAAATCTTGTTTTCATAATAGCTTCGATTTCTTCCTTCAAATTGTTGTATTCTTGTTCGCTTAACATTGATTTTACAGTGTTTTCGAGAATAATGTCGCTGCCGATGTTACTTGTTAAAATAATCAATGTGTTTTTGAAATCGACAGTTTTGCCTTTAGAATCCGTCAAACGACCGTCATCAAAGATTTGAAGCATTATGTTGAAGATTTCCGGGTGAGCTTTTTCGATTTCATCAAACAAAATAACCGAATAAGGTTTACGACGAACGGCTTCCGTAAGTTGACCGCCTTCATCATAGCCTACATATCCCGGAGGAGCTCCGACAAGTCTTGCAACCGTATGTTTTTCGGAATATTCTGACATATCAATTCTTATCAAAGCATCTTCGTCATTGAACATAAATTCTGCAAGTGCTTTTGCAAGTTCGGTTTTGCCGACGCCTGTCGGGCCGAGGAAGATAAATGTTCCCATAGGTCTGTTAGGATTTTTCAATCCCGAACGGGCACGTCTGATTGCATCCGAAACAACTACAACAGCTTCATCTTGACCGACAACACGTTTGTGCAGAAATTCTTCCATATGTAATAATTTCTGAATTTCGCTCTCCATAAGTTTTGATACGGCAACACCCGTCCATTTGCTTACAACTTGTGCAATATCGTCCTCGTCAATTTCTTCTTTCAAAAGCTGATTGTCGTTTGCATCTTTGTTTTTAGCTTTCTCAAGCTGTTTTTGAAGCTCGATTAATTTGCCGTATTTTAATTCGGCTGCTCTTTGCAAATCTGCATCTCTTTCGGCTTTATCAATTTCGATTTTGACTTTTTCGATTTCTTCTTTTATTGCAGCTTCGCCCTTGATTGAGCTTTTTTCCAATTCCCATTGGTTTTTGATAATTTCAATGTTGGAGTTTAATTCTCTTAAAGTTTTATCAATATGGTCGATTTTTTCTTTGTTTTCGTCGGAAAGTTCGCTTTGAAGTGCCGTTTTTTCGATTTCAAGCTGCATTTTTTGACGAACCATATTATCGAGTTCTTCAGGCATTGAATCAATTTCTATACGCAATGAAGAAGCCGCTTCATCAATAAGGTCGATAGCTTTATCAGGTAAAAATCTGTCTGTAATATATCTGTCTGAAAGTTTTGCTGCAGCAATCAAGGCTGAATCTTTAATTCTTACTCCGTGGTGAACTTCGTATCTTTCTTTCAATCCTCTTAAAATACTGATTGTATCTTCGACAGTCGGTTCTTCAACCATAACGGGTTGAAAACGTCTTTCGAGAGCAGGGTCTTTTTCAATGTATTTACGGTATTCATTGACGGTTGTTGCACCGATACAACGCAAAACACCTCTTGCAAGCATTGGTTTCAAAAGGTTTCCTGCATCGGTTGAACCCTCTGCCGCACCTGCTCCGACGACCGTATGCAATTCATCTATGAACATTATTATCTCGCCGTTTGAAGATTCAACTTCTTTTAATACGGCTTTTAAACGTTCTTCAAATTCACCTCTGAATTTAGCACCTGCAATCAAAGCTCCGATATCCAAGGATACGAGTTTTGTGTGTTTTAAACTTTCAGGAACATCTCCTCTGATAATTCTTTGTGCCAAACCTTCGACAATAGCTGTTTTACCAACCCCAGGTTCGCCTATCAAAACAGGGTTGTTTTTTGTTTTTCTGTTCAAAACCTGAATGATACGACGAACTTCTTCATCTCTGCCTATAACAGGATCGAGTTTGCCCATTTTGGCAGCTTTCGTCAAATCTGAAGAATATTTTTCGAGTGCTTTGTATGCATCTTCAGCATTTGCACTGTCTGATTTTTGGTTTCCTCTAATATCTTTCATAGCCTTTAACACCTTATCTTTCGTAACGTTAAATCTGTTTAAAAAACAAGCCGTGTCCGATTGTTCGGTCATCGCAAGTAAAATATGTTCAAGTCCGATAAAGGAATCTTTGAGCATATCGGCTTTATCTTTTGCCGAGTCAAACAAGGTTATCGTTGACGGAGCTAAAAATAATTGACCGTTTCCGCTGACTGTTTCGACTCTCGGAAGTTTCGCAAGTTCGCCCTGCAAAGCTCTTTTAAAATCTTGCGAGTCAAGTTTCAGACTTTTCAAATAATCTTTTGAAACACCGTCTTTGTCCTCTGTCATTGCATCTAAGATATGCAAAGGCTCAAGCTGGGTGTTGTGATTTTGATACATTAACTGCTGTGCGGAGTATAAAATTTCTTTTGTATAATCCGTTAATCTGTTAAAATCAATCATAAAAAAACCTCTTTTGTTCGTGCTTATATTTTTATTTTAATAAGTTTTTTTACAATTTCCGTAAAATTTATATTTTATTAATGATTGATTTTTAATTTGGTATTTCTATTACGATAAGGCGGTTCTTTTTTGAATTTTTTTTGACTGCGATATTTCCGCCATGAGCGTTGATTATTCGTTTTGCCAAATAAAGTCCGTTATTGTAGCCAATTCTTTCGTATTCTTTTTTGCTTAATTCTGATTTATCGAATAATTTTTTATTGATTGGCTCAAAATCTCCGCTTATCTTAAATATGATTTTGTCTTTTTTTTCGTAGATGTAAAGTGAAATTGTTGAATTTTCTTTGCTTCTTTCATTGACTTGGTAAAGGATATTGATAATGGCACTCGGGAAAAATGTTTCGTCGATTTTCACGGTTTCATTGTCGTCAGAAATTATTTCGAGCTTGTTATTTTTGCAATTTATGAAATTATAACAGTCTGAATTAATTTTTTGCACAAGAGAAGATATATTAACATTTTTTTTCAAAACTGATAAAACATTGTTATCAAGATGAATTTCCTGCAAGCGGTTTTTTAACATTCTGTATGTTGTTTCTGCGGAATTAAGAATTTCCTGCATCATAAACTTGTTTTCGGGGTTAATTTCGTTTTTCATAACAAGTTTTATGGCAAGTGTTTGTGCAATCAATGGTGTTTTTAGGTCATGTTTTATGAAATTCAAGAAATTTTCGTACATCAATTTATACTTGTTATCTTCCGTAACATCTTTCATAACAAGAACATATCCCGAAATTTCTTTTGCACTTTTTTTGAGTTTTTCAGAACTGATTTGAAACCAAATTTCTTTATTGTTAATTCTGATTTTTTGCAAAATATTTTTCTGTTCGTGCTTTATTCTGAGTTTTTTGAATTTAAAATCCGTAATCAGATTTTTGCCTCTTTTGAAAATATCGGAATTTGACATAACAATATTAAAGCACTCATCAGTTACCAATATCTTTTCTTCCGTCAAATTCATTATGTTTTCGCAAATATTATTCATATTCTCTCTTTCAACCGAAGTATCTTTTTTATATGATTTCAAATATGTTTCTTCATAAATATTTAACATGCCTGTTTTTTAACCTTTGACTTGATTTATATATATTAATTGCGATATGAAAATTTGTATATTAGACATGTGGGTAATATTCTTGTCACTGATGCGGCAATTTTTTCCAAAAAACTCCATTTAGCAAGAAAACACACATCATGCCCGTTAAAAAATCTTTATATTTTTTATAATCCAAAACGAAAAAAGAATCTTGAACAATCGGGTATAGCCAATCGGGTTATTTTTTTATTACAAAGTTTTCAAAACCGAAAAATTTTGTATAATAGGAACATGGGGGATTTTATGAAAAAATTTTTGACATTATTATTTGTGATAATCGGATTTACGCAAAGTTTTGTATATTGCGGAGAAACAACCGAAAGGGATTTTAAAGTTGTTCAGATAAAGGACACAAAAACAGATGCAGAAATTGCAAGAACTGTAATTCCGAAAAATTTTGATGCAAAATATGATGTCATTTGGGCAAAAGATTTCGAACAGCCTTTGTATTACACGGTTACGGCGAAATCAGGCGAAACTTTTTTCTTCTATTCTTCTCCTAAAACTTATGTTCAAGACGTATCTCAAAATGAAGAAATTAAAAAAGGTAAAATCGATTCGGTAATAAAAGTTACGAGGAAAAAATATTCAAGTCCCGAAGATTTTATTCTCGAGCTTGTTCATTCAACAAACCCCGAAGCAAAGGACATTGAGCTTGTTTCGTCAAAACCTGTTTCTGATGAAATGCTGAATTACTTAAACGGTGAAATTTTAAAGAAAGCCGAAGCAATTCAACAAGAATTAAAATCGGATAGAAAATCATCAATGGCAAATGTTACCGATGCGACTGTCAAACCATGTACGGCGGTTTATTCTTATAAAATCAAAGACAAAACCTATAAACAAATGTTTATAACAATGTTTGTTTCGGTAGATATTGATTTGACTAAAAAAACAGGTTATGACGAATATAACACAATAACAAAAAAATTATGGACAAATACGGGATTTTATTCTTATAGAGCGTTAAAAGACGATTTTGATAAAGGATTAGACGATTTTATGGTTTTTGCGGCAAATACTGTTCCAAATCAAAAAGTCGTATCTGCCGTGAATACGGTCAAAAAACAAATGGTTATGGAGCTTAGTCCGTTTTTTGTTGATATAAATTCGGGAAGTTCTCTGAAAAATATGCCGTCAGAACTTTTCAGAAAATATTATACCGACGGAATGGCCGATTATTCGGAAGAAAACGCTCTTAATATGCCTGTTATAAATAATTCGAGATGGTTGATTGAAACACTCAGTCCGCAAAATTGTTTTACATACAGAAATGTTTCAAGCGTTTTCAAACAAAAATTTCACGCACCTCAAAAGTACAAATATGCTTATTACAACCCGATAGAAAAAACTATTGTTTTTAATATGAAAAAAGTTAAACCCGATTTCGGCTATATAAAATTAAAGTAATAAATTTTGTATTTTCAAAGGTTTTCGCAAATTCGGCATTGTAACAAATTAACGACGGCTCTGACGTGAAAATACGGTAAAAAATTAAAATTTTAACAAAAATTCCGCCTTAAAAATAGCCTGTCGGATAATACTTTTTTTTATTTTAATTTCTTATGTTATTTAAAGATAATTTTTATTTCGGCCGGGGTTTTATGTTTAATGTCCAAATATTCTTGTAAAACAGCCTCAGTAAAAATTTAACGGAAAAATTTTAAAAACGGAGAGGAAGGGATTCGAACCCTTGGTGGAGTTATCCCCCACACAGACGTTCCAGGTCTGCACCTTAAACCGCTCGGACACCTCTCCTTTGGTTTTTCCATCGGGATTTTTTCCCCGTGTATTCTAATTTTATAGCAACTAAAATTAATTGTAAACATAATTTTTATTTATTATGTTTTTACAAATTTTCTAAATATGTTTCATAAAGCCAGTCATTGGAATTTCTGAATTTCATTGCTTTGTAATAATTTTCTTTTACTGCTGAAAGTCTTGCAAGATATTCTTCTTCCGTACAATTTTTTAAAATCTTATCCACATTATCCAAATCTTTTGGCGAAATTGTAATAATGCCGTCTGGATTGAAAAATTTATCGATATGAGTTGCTCCGAGATAAATCGGAATGGTCATATTTGCAAAACAATTCAGGATTTTTTCCGTAAACCAATAACCCTCAATCTCGTTTTCAATAGCAAAAGAATAGCGGTAATTTGTAAGGCTTTTGTCAATTGTGACGAAATCTCCGCCGTCAAATGTGCCAAATGTATCAGCGAGATTTTCTCGTTTGCATTTTCGTGCAAGTTCTAATCTGAATTTGTGTAAATCACATAAAGTCTTGTCCGAAGACACTATCGAGGCATTTTTTGTCTTTAAATCAAGCCAATTTTCGGGTAAGTTTCCGTTTTCATCTTCCAAAACATGCCAAACTCTCGCACAAACAGAAAAAAATCTTGCATTATCAAATTTCTCCAAAAATCTTTCCGTATGTGTGAAAATTAAGTCGAAATCCTTTTCCAAACCCTTGTTATTATCGAAAATTCTGTAATCTTCCGGTACAAGGCTTTCAGGCTCGATGTACATTCCGTATTTTTTAGTCGGATTGCCCATTTGCTCAAGCATTGCCATGTGCGAATAAAAATGTACATTTAAACCGTAATTAAATCTATCAAAAATAAAATATTTTGACTGATACCACGTCGGACAATTTGACATATTATCGTCACGGAGAAAAAACGTTCTCATCGGTTGTCCGTCTTTATTGTAAATTTTATATTCTTCACTTTCCTGCTTTGCGGATTTTGAATAGTACGGGTAATAGATTTTTCCGTGGACTTTATTCTTGAAAGAAGGTGAAGACGTGCAATCCTTTTTATATTTCAAAAACTTTGCTCTAAAGCTTTTTCGCCCCTCTTTTGACGGAACAAATCCCGAAAAAAGTCTTATTGCGGAATTATATGCGGAGTTCAAAATTTTTGAAAAAATATTCATAAAAATCCTTTATTTTGCAGTTTGATTAATCGAAATAATACAAAAAACATGCCCGTATTTCAAGAAACAGAAAACAAAAAGGGCATTGCGAAAAAACAATGCCCTTTTAAAAACCGTGATTAAATTATATAGCTTTAACCAATTCGTATAAGAATTTTTTGAAGCTGTCTTTAATTCTGTCAGCAGTTTCGATAACTTCCGTGTGAGAAAGCGGTTGATCGATTACGCCGCAAGCGAAGTTTGTCAAACAGCTGATACCTAAAACGTTAATTCCGCACCAGTTAGCGACGATAGCTTCAGGAACGGTTGACATACCGACTGCATCTGCTCCTAAGTTGCGAACCATTCTGACTTCTGATGGAGTTTCGTAAGTCGGACCTGTCATTGCACAATAAACACCCTCTTGAACATCAATATTCAAGCCTTTTGCAACTTCTTTTGCTTTTTCACGGAGAGCTTTTGTATAAACATCGCTTTGGTCAGGGAATCTGGGTCCTAAGTCGTTGTCATTAGCTCCGATTAACGGGTTTGTTCCCATTAAATTGATGTGATCTGCAATTAACATCAAATCTCCGGGGTTAAATTCTTTGTGAACCAAGCCTGCTGCATTGGTTACGATTAAGTTTTCAACGCCCAATTTTTTCATAACCTTAATCGGATATGTTACTGTCTGCATTGAATGACCTTCATAAAAATGATAACGACCTTGCATCATTACAACCTGTTTGCCTGCAACTTCCGCAAATACCAACAACCCCTTGTGACCTGCAACGTGAGAAGGTTGAAATCCCGGGATTTCTCCGTAAGGAACTCTTATTCCGTCATATTCATCTGCAAAATCACCGAGTCCCGAGCCTAAAATAATTCCCGTGACAGGCTTAATATTGTTAGTTTTTCCATTAATAAACTCAATTGCTGATTTCATTTCACACTCCTGTTCTTATTTGACTGAATTGAAAAATATTATAGCACAAACACCGACTATCCAACAATAATATGCAAAACATTTCATTGAATATTTGTTTAAAAACTTCATGAAATATTTTACGCAAAAATAGCCCGATAACCCTGATACCAAAAATCCAACAGCTATTGCACCCCAGTTAAATGCCTGTATTTCGTGTACTTCGAGTTTTAATATCGGGTAAAAAATTGACGACCCCAATATTATCAAAATCGACAACAAAAACGAAAATCTCGCTGCCGCTATTCTGTTTAAACCGATAAACAATCCCGTTGCGATTGTCGTTCCCGAACGTGAAAGCCCCGGGCATGCTGCAATACCTTGTGCCAAGCCGATTATTATTGCCTGCTTCAATGTTATTCGGGTACATTTTTCATCATTTTGTGTTTTTTTTGAAATTTGTTCCGATATGAACAAAATAAAACCCGTGATTATCAAAAATATTCCGACTATTGCAGGTGACGCAACCATTGTTTCGCAAAATTCATTGAGCGGATATGCGATTATGACCGTAAAAAATGTTCCAATCACAAGAAAAATCGGCATTTTAGCTTCCAATGAAGAAAAATCTTTTGTTTTGCAAGCCTGTATAAAAGCCTTTGTCATTTCGATTAAATCTTTTCTGAAATAAAAAATAACAGCGGCAAGTGTTCCCAAGTGTAAAATTATATCAGTAAAAATTTCTTCCCCTGATGCACTTAAAAAGTCTGCCCCGCTTATTATTTTATATAAACTTGACGTTATAACGAGATGTCCTGAACTTGATACGGGTAAAAATTCCGTCAAGCCTTGTATTAAGCCTAAAATTATCGTTTGAAGATATGTCATTTGTTTTCTCCGTAATAAATTGCACACGAAGTCGGAGTTTCCCAGACGGCAGCCGAGTACATGCAGTCAAATGTTTTTGCCATTTCTTCAAATATAAATTTAGATATCATTTCACTGCTCGGGCTTTCGCCTTTGAAATATTCCAATTCGTTTAAGTCTTTATGATCTATTAAATCCAATACTCTGTTCAATTCCTTTTTCAAAACCTTGAAATCTACCAAAATATTAGCTTTGTTTAAATTTGTACCGCGAACAGACACAACCGCTTTCCAGTTGTGTCCGTGTTGGTTTTCACATTTGCCCTCGTAATTCAGCAGGTGATGTGCTGCCGAAAACATACTTTCAGCTTGTATTTCAAACATTATGAAATCTTTTCTAACTGTTCAACCAAGACTGAATATTTTTCGGCAAATTCTTTTCCTCTTGAGAGAATTGCCTGTTTCAAAATTGCAGGTAAATTAATTGCCGTGCCTTTTTTGAGGTTTTCTTCATATACTTTTTCGTAATCTGTCGGAATTCTGAGCGACCAGTTTTCATCACCTGATGTTCCCGGAACATTGTATGTTTCCTTTAATCCGAAATAATCAGTGAAGAAAAGTTGAATATTTTCTGATTTACAAGCAAATATTTCAACAAGTTTATTGAAAAGCATAAAATCTGCATCTTTTGAAAGTCTGACAGCGATTTGTTCTTGTTCTTCTTCCGTTGCATCGGGGTATAAATCGTGAGCAAGATTTTCGCCGTGTAAATATCCTTCGTGAGTATTTACGATATTTTCCGCCCAAACTGAAATCGGTTGGTTATCGTGTGTTCCAACCATAACCCAGCTTTTCGGCTTAATATTTTTGCAGCGATATGCATGTTCGGGATCATCAGGAACTACAAATTGAGTCAAGCACATACCTTGCAATCCGTATTGTTTCATAACTTGTGCAACAGGATATGTTACCGTTCCCAAATCTTCGCAAACGATGGCATCTTTGTTCAGACCGACTTCTTCTGCTGCACCGATTACGATTTTTTCAATCAATCTGCCGTACAATTTAATTTGTTCGGGGGTAAGACTCTTAATTCTCTTTTCCGAATCAGCCGTATATTCTTCGTCCAAATCGTCTAATGTTGCTATTGCGAATTTCTTCAAAAATTCATGTTCCGGTGAAGAATACAATCTTCCTGCACCTTCTTCAATTTTCGGCTTTTTACCTGCTTTATAAACCCAAGGGTCAATAAGTCCTACGAGGTGGTCAATTCTTACACCGCCGGGGTTTTCGACAAACATTTTCTTGAAAAGTGCTTTCATAAGTTTGCCTGCTTCACCAAGTGAACCGTCCTCATTGTACATTTTTTCGGGGTTAATTACAGGGAAACCCCATGCCTGACCGTCTGCCGAGAATAAATCCGGTGGGCAGCCGAGCATCCAGCCGTCGAGGAATAATGATTGATATGCCCAAACATCTCTATCCGAGAAAGCAACTTGTCTGTCTGCAATCATTCTGATGTCTTTTGAAAGTGCATAGTCTTTAATTTTAATATTTTGGACTGAAGCAAGTAATTGTTTGAATGCGTAAAATTCTATTTCGTCCGCATATTTTGCTTTAATTTCTTCTGTTCTCTTGTCAAATTTTGCTTTTTCATCGGCATTTTTCGGGTTGAAAAGGTGCTTGTCATCTTCGTTTTCCCAAATCGGCCAATAATCATTTCCGTTTTCAATGCTCAAAGCTTCATATAATGAATCTTTTTCAAGCCACATTGCATTATCTTTTTTAAATTGTTCCAATGCCTCTACGAGTTTGAACGGATTTTTCTTTTTGAAGTTTTCATAAGCTTCTTTTAATGCTTCTTCCTGTTTTTCATAAATATATGAATAAGCTGTTCTGTTATTGTCTTTTTGCGGATTGTTGTCGCAAATTGTTTGATATGTTTCTTTTGATAAAATATTGTAAAATTCATCTGTTGTAAGTTGTTCCAAATCAATAAACAAAGGGTTGTTTGAGAAAATTGTACCTGTGTAAGGCGAAGAATCACAAGATTTTGTTTTGCCTGCAGGTCCTAATTGAACAACGTTGAAAACACCGCTTAAATAGTCGATTAATTTTTTAGCCGCATTTGAAACTGCATTACCAAATCCTGTATTTTTGCCTGCTTCTGACGGAAAACTGCCTGCGTGGGCAATGAAAGCAAGATTTTTTTTGCCGAGAGCGTTCAATGCCTCTTTTATAATTCTTTTTTGTTGTTGTTCCATTTTTTATTCCTTTATTTATTATGAACATTAAAATTCTAACATATTTTGCAAAAAAACTCATATTTTTTACAAAAATGTTTTCTGTTCTTAATAACAAAAAAAATACCCCTTGCGGGGCAGTCAAATGGGAGTATTTGTATTTTTTTTAGTTATTAATAGTTTTCGGCTTTTACAAAAAAGAAGGATTGGGGGTGATTGCAAACGGGGCAAACCTCAGGAGCTTTTGTGCCTCTGTGAATATGTCCGCAATTTGCACATTCCCAAACTTCTTCTACTCCCTTTTGAAAAACTTGTGCATTGACAATATTTTCATAAAGTCGTCTGTACCTTTCTTCGTGTGCTTTTTCGATTTTCGCAACTGCTTCAAACAAAAAGGCTATTTTGTCAAAACCTTCTTCTTTAGCTTCTTTTGCGAATTTCGCATACATGTCCGTCCATTCGTATTTCTCGCCTTCTGCGGCTGCTTTTAAATTGTTCAAAGTTTCTCCGACACTTCCGCCGTTCAAAAGTTTGAACCATAATTTTGCATGTTCTTTTTCATTATTTGCAGTTTCTTCAAATATTTTTGATATTTGAACGTAACCGTCTTTCTTTGCTTGGCTTGCAAAGTATGTATATTTATTTCTTGCTTGCGATTCTCCCGCAAATGCTTCTTGTAAATTCTTTTCTGTTTTTGTTCCTTTTAATTCCATTACTCGTTCTCCTTCTGTTCGCTTTTGCAATTCGGACAAATCCCCGAAACCATTACTGTGAATTTTGTCACTTCAAATCCCGAATGGCTCACATTGTCTTTTACCGTTTGGGTTATTTCAACGGGTAAATCGTAGATTTTACTGCACTTTTCGCATTGAAAATGATAATGCGGCTTTATTGTAGAATCAAATCTTTCGTTTTTTTCAAAGGTTTTAAATTTTAATATTTCACCTGTTTCCGCAAGACTGTTTAAATTCCTGTAAACCGTCGCTATACTGACATTTTCGCCTTTTTCTTTTAACATCATATATAGCTGCTCGGCACTCGGATGAACCTTGTTCTGCTTCAACATTTCCAATATTATTTCTCTTTGCCTTGAATATTTCATTTTTTCCTTTGTTGTTTAAAATGATAATAAAAATGATAATCATTATTATTATTTTCGAAAACGCAGATATTGTCAAGAGATTAAAATTTATAAATTTACAATTCTTTATTTTAAAGTGAAAATTCCGGCATATTATTTGACTTATACAGAAAAAGATGTTCTGCAAATATTCAATTAGGAAGAAAAATCTTATTGAGTTTTTAGACTTATTTTCAGTTTATTTTTTTTGCAAATTATTTATTTTTTCTGCAATAAGCGGTGTTAACAAATCCTAATTGTAGAAAAAATATATAGATAAATCATTATAAAAAAATTGTTAGATTTTCGTGGCAATCCATTCAGAATATTTCAAAATTAAAGCCCAAAACTTATGAATAAAACCAATTAGTCAAACTGAAAGGCAACTTATTGCCCGTGGCAATCCAGAAAAACGAACGAAGTGAGTTAAAGCACTCCGCAGGAGCCGTATTCTTTTCTTTTTCTTGGGGTACACGTTCTTTTTCTTTGCTCTCGGAAAGAAAAGAAAAAGAATGGGTACAAAAAAAACCTATATTTATAAAACACAAACAAACATTGGATCACCACGTCGCTCCGCTGTCTTGACTTTTCCGCTCCTCGTGATGACGACTTCTTTTTGATGTCATTGCGAGAAAATCTTTGATTTTCGTGGCAATCCATTCAGAATATTTCAAAATTAAAGCTCAAAACTTATGAATAAAACAGATTAGCTAAACTGAACGGCAACTTGCTGCCTGTGGCAATTCGGAAAAATATTTTTATTTTTTTAAACATATTATTAACTTTTGTTAAGTTTAATATATACAAAAAGCAATTTTTTCATATAGAAATACTTTATATAAGTGTAGAGAGTACGAAAAGCCAATAGAGATAAGAAAAAAGGTCTTGGGCTTTAGTTTTTTACACCTAAAATAAGGAGAGAGAATATGAACCCATTTGTAATTAACGCAGCAGATATTTATAAAAACACAATGATTTCACTCGAAAAAGCAAACGAAAAACCTGCTTCAAAAGTTTACAGAAATTTGAACACAATGCTCGAAGAATGCTACTTGGTTGGTGCAAGCAAATTCGGACATAATTTCATCGCATAGTTTTAGTAAGTAAGAAAATTCAAAAAAAAGAAATTAAAAAAGATTTAAACTCTCTCTCTCAACTCTCTAAAAAAATTTACAGCCCTCATTCGAGGGCTTTTTTTTGTGAAGTATTCTAATGTCATTGCGAGAGGCTTTGCCTCGTGGCAATCCAGAAAAACGAACGAAGTGAGTTGAAGCACTCCGCAGGAGCCGCATTCTTTTCTTTCTTGTTGGGGTACACGTTATTCTTTCTTTTCTATCGGTAAGAAAAGAAAGAATAATGGGTACAAAGAAAGGCAAATATTTATAAAATATAAAAAAACATTGGATCACCACGTCGCTCACTATTTTAAATTTACTTCGCTCCTCGTGATGACAATTTTTATAAAATACAAACAAACGCAACATTTCTTTGACCGCAAAGAAACGTTGCACAAAGAAACTCTCTCGCTGATTTCCGCTCGTTATTTGTTTGTAATTTCTCGTTTGCTAAAATTTCAAAACTCGGACTTTGTCCTCAAACATTGAAATTTTTTAACGCAAACTTCGAAAACAACAAATACTCGCTCCAATATGCTCGATTTGTTTTTTTATAAATTATCTGTAATTTTACTGGATCACCACGTCGCTCCGCTCCTCGTGATGACGACACTTTTTTAATGTCATTGCGAGGAAAACAACAACTTTGCGTCAACCTAAATTGGACAAAATAAACAGATTATTTAATTTTTTCAAGCAATTCGTTATAGACATTAATTGTCACAAAACAAATCGGCAATTCTCTTTTTACAAGACTTTCTATCGTGAGTTCAAACGATTTGAGCATAGCTTTATCCAAAGCAAAATCACCCGTCATAACATTTTCGATTTTTTCTCTGAATTCGACTTCCCTTGTTCTGTGTTCAATCTTATCTGCAATAAAAATAATCTTTTCAAAATCACTCATACCACACTTTCCAATGGTATGAAGCCTTATTGCGGACAAAATTTCTTTATCGGTAACTCCGAATTTTTGCATTGCAACATAAGCACTCACTGGTGCGTGAATAGTTTTTCTGTTGTCTTTTTCCGTTTCGTCCAAGTCAGGGGTATGTTCTCGTGCAATTTTCTTTGACAATTCAAAATCCATACACTTCGCACAATCGTGCAAAAGTCCCGCCAAATATGCCTTTTCCTCATTACAACCGAACTTTTTCGCAAGCTCTTTTGCCATCTCGGCGACACCGATTGAATGCTCGTACCTTTCAGCATTCAAATCAATCTTCAACTTTTCTAAAATTTCCTCAATTGACATTTCTGTATAAATTGTGTTCATAAATATATTTTTCAACCTCTTTGGTCGTAAGATTATTTAACGGTTGCCCCTTTTGACATAACTCTCTGATTTGAGTGGAAGATATGTCGATTTCGGGCATGTTTAGCCGCTTATAATTATAGCCTTTTTCTTCAAGTTCTTTGTATTTTTTTTCATCATAATCGTCATCTCTCGGTAAAACAATAAAGTTTATTAAATCCTTTAATTCCGAAGAATGGTACCACGATTCGATTTTCAAAAATGCATCATCTCCGATTATAAAATATGGTTTTTCTGTCAAATTCTCTTTTTTATACAATTCCTGAATTGTTATATATGTATAAGACAGAGTTTTTCTGTGAAATTCTATATCAGAAACATAGAAACAAGGGTAATCCTCAACAAGCAATTTTGTCATATTTAGCCTGTGCAAAGCCTCATTCTCGTTAAGTGTTTTGTGGGGCGGCTTTGCGGCAGGAATAAAAATAATCCTGTCAAAATTACAGGTTTGCAAAACGAATTTCGCAACCTGTAAATGACCGTTATGAGGCGGATTAAATGTTCCCTGAAACAAACAAATCGTCATTATCTGAAGTTCGTTTGCGGGAATGCTTTTTTAATGCCTGCCCTGATTTTATTCATTTCCGTATCAATGACTTCATCTGTCAATGTTGCTGTCGGATTTTGAAGCTTAACTCTGAAAGCCATACTCTTGAAGCCTTTTTCGATATGTTCACCTCTGTAAACATCAAAAACTTCAGAGCTTTTGAACAATTTATTATCAGCTGATTTTTTAATAACCGCAGATAATTTTTCACAGCTTGCATCGTCATTGATTGAAAATGCTATATCTCTTTGAATTTCGGGGAATTGAGGAAGTTTCTTGAATTTAATAACACTTCTCGAAACTTG
This sequence comes from uncultured Candidatus Melainabacteria bacterium, assembly GCA_934754505.1. Taxonomy (GTDB): domain Bacteria; phylum Cyanobacteriota; class Vampirovibrionia; order Gastranaerophilales; family Gastranaerophilaceae; genus RUG841. The sequence goes on along the minus strand of CAKVIE010000004.1, from coordinate 123,440 downwards.
TTCTAAGATTTTTTCCAAATCCAAATCAAAAAGATAAATCTTTTGGTTTGATTTCAATTTTTCTGTCAAAATCGGGTGAACTTCACCAAAGACACCTACGCAGGGATTGCCTTTTGCCAAAATGCTGACTCTTGCACTTCTTCCGGGGTGGAGATAAGAAACATCTTCACAAGGAGTAAGTTTAATTCTTTCGCCAAGACCTAACATATCAAAAAGACTTTCCATAACGCCTTTTAACGTATAGAAATCAACTGTTTCTTTATGTTTCCAAATACCTTTTGAAGTATCGCCCGTTAAAACACCGCATAATGTCAAAGTTTCTTTAACACCGCTGTTTTCACGAGTCGGAGCTTCTGTTGCGAAATATGTTTTTCCGATTTCAAAAAGTCTTAAATCCTTGTTGCCGTTGTCATAATTGGTTTTGAAAGCTTCAAGCATATTTACGACCAAAGTTTGACGGAGCATTGTAGCATCTTCCGATTGAGCATTTTTAACTCTTACGGATTGGTCTTTATCATAAGTTAAACCAAACTTTTTAAGCAGTGGTTCTCCGATTAAAGACGATGACATAGCTTCATAGAAACCGTGACCCAAGAACAAGTTTTGAATTTTAGCAACTGTTTTTGTTTCAAAAGAAATTTCGGGAGCCATTGTCTTTTTAGGCAAAGCAGCTTCAACCTTATCATAGCCGTAAATTCTTGCAACTTCTTCGATTAAATCGATTTCACGGTAAACATCAATTCTTCTTGCCCCGGGAACGATGAATTTCGCTGAATTTTCGTTTCTTTCAGACATTTTGAAATCCAAACGTTCAAGAATTTCAACCGCAGTATCGGGATTAATTTCTGTTCCCATAACTTTATTAATTTGCGAAAATCTCAATTCTACTTCGCATTTAGGCTGTTGATTTGAGCCTGTTTCAGCAATTCCGACAAATTTCGCATCGGCAAGTTCTTGTAAAAGTTGAATAGCTCTCAAAAGTGCAGGTTTTGTTTTATCTAAATCAACGCCTCTTTCAAATCTTGCACTTGCTTCACTTCTGTAACCGATACTTCTTGCACTTTTTCTATTGCAAGCAGGAGTGAAATATGCAGCTTCAAGAACAATATTTTTAGAATTATCATCGATACCGCTGTTTAAACCGCCGAATACACCGCCAACGCAGACAGGAGATTCTTTTGTCGCAATTAAAACCGTATCGTGTGTCAATTTTCTTTCAACTTCATCAAGAGTTACAAGTGTTTCGCCTTCTGTTGCACGTCTTACACAAAGATAACCGTTTATTTTATCTTTATCAAACGAGTGCAAAGGCTGACCGTATTCCAAAAGAACGTAGTTTGTAACATCGACAATGTTATTGATTGAACGAATACCGCATGCTTCAAGACGTCTTTTCATCCAATCGGGAGAAGGTTTTACAACCAAATTTTCCAAAATTGCTGCCGAATAATACAAACAAGTATCTTCATCTTTTATTTCCACTCGAAAATCACAATTATTAACTTCTTTTATATCTTGCGGATATGAGAACTTAAAATCTCTGCCGTAAATAGCAGCAAGCTCACGAGCAACGCCGACAACAGACATTTCATCACCTCTGTTAGCCGTCGGAGCTACGTTCAAAACTATATCTTCTTTAATGTTCAATAAATTTTCAACGGGTTGACCGAGTTGAATATTTTCAAACAATCTGTTCAAAACAAGTATGCCGTCTTGTTCTTGAAGATTTTCAAGACCGAGTTCGTCTTGAGAGCAAAGCATACCTTCCGAAACAACTCCTCGGATTTTTGCAGGAACGAGTTCAAATTGTTCGCCTGTGTGTCTGTCGAGGACTTTTGAGCCGATTGATGCGTAAGGAATAATTTGACCGACCTCAATGTTTTGAGCACCGCAAACCACCGTTTTAACAGCAGTTCCGTTATCAATCGTTACAAGGTGTAAGTGATCGGAATCGGGGTGATTATCAATTTTTTTAATTTCCGCAGTTACGATGTTTGTAAATTTCGCACCGATTTTTTCTATATCTTCAACTTCAAGACCGCTCATAGTGAGTGCTTCCGCAATTTCTTCGGGAGTATGGTCTTTCAAATCAACAAATTCATTAAGCCATTCAAGTGATATAAGCATTTTTTCCGCCTTTTTGTCTTTTACAAAACAATATTAATATAAATATAATCCGATGTACATGCCCGTCAAAAAGTCGAGGCAATAAAAGATTCGATTTTTGTTACTGCGGGTAACGGGAAGTTGCTTTTCTCAGCATCGCAGCAAGTTTTTCACAGCCTGAAAAATTTCTTTTTTCGAGTTTTTGAGCCGCAGTTTTGAAATCATAAGCAATTAATTTATGTTCAATTTCGTAATCGCCGTTTTCCGCAATAGTGATAATTGCATAGCAGGATTTTGGAGTTTCGGAAAAAGGTCTGCCGACACTTCCGACATTAACGACTGTTTTTCCCGTGTTTGTTGCATATCCGCAAGGAACGTGGGTATGTCCGCAAAAAATAACTTCCGCATCAGCATCTTTTACTATTTCTTCAACTTTTTCAACGGGTAAATCATTTGTAATATTTTCGTCGTTTTTGCGTGGTGAACCGTGGCAAAGCATTATTTTTACCCCGTTTTCATCGACGACTAATTTTTCGGGCAAACTTGCCAAAAATTCTTTATCTTCCGCAGATAATTCCTGCAAATCAGCTCTGTAAGCATTTGCCATAACGGGAACTTTTTCGTCCAAAACTTTTTCAAAAGCTTCATTATAAGTGCCGAGTTTTTCATCTGTATTGCCTTGAATTAAAAGAAAATTATTCTGCTTCAAAAGCTCTTTTATTTTATTCGTAACTTTTGACGGTTCCGGACCTGCCATTGCCAAATCCCCTAAACAAAAGATTTTATCGCATTTTTCACTTTCAATATCTTTCAAAACAGCCGTCAAAGCTTCATCATTTCCGTGAATATCCGAAATTATCGCAATTTTCATAGCCCGCTCCTTATAATTGTGTTATCCTTAAATTGTATTTTAGCAGGAAAGAATTATGATTAAAAGAAGAAAATCAAAAGTTATAGAAATCGGCGGCGTAAAAATCGGCGGTGATAACCCAATCACCGTTCAATCGATGTGTAACACAGACACAAGAGATGTTTCGGCAACCGTCAGACAAATTGAAGAATTACAAGATGCAGGCTGTGAAATTATCAGACTTGCGGTTTTGAACAAAGATGCGGCAGCTGCAATAAAAGACATTGTTAAAAAAGTCAAAATCCCTGTAATTGCAGACATTCACTTCGATTACAGATTGGCTTTGCAATGTATTGAAAACGGCGTTGCGGCACTCAGAATTAACCCCGGAAATATCGGACGTGACGAGTTTGTAAAAAAAGTTGTTGATTCGGCCAAAAGCCATAACGTGCCTATAAGAATAGGCATCAATGGCGGTTCTCTTGAGAAAAATTTGCAAGAACTCGATATTCCGCTTGCCGAAAAAATGGTTCAAAGTGCAATGCGACACGTCAAAATCCTTGAAGATAACGACTTTGACCAAATTAAAATCTCGCTTAAATCGAGTGACGTTTTAACAACAATCGAAGCATACAGACTTATGGCAGAAAAGGTTGATTATCCTTTGCATTTGGGCGTAACTGAAGCAGGAACTTTAAGAGGAGGTATAATAAAATCCTCTGTCGGACTCGGAACTTTGCTTGCGGAAGGTATCGGCGATACAATAAGAGTTTCTTTGACCGAAAATCCTGTTGAAGAAGTAAAAGCAGGATATCAAATTCTAAAATCACTCGGACTTCGCAAAAAAGGTGTAAACTTTGTATCATGCCCGACTTGCGGAAGATGCGGAATTGACTTAATTTCACTTGCAAAGGCAACTGAAGAACGATTTATGAATTTTGACAAAGATATAACCATAGCCGTAATGGGTTGCCCCGTAAACGGCCCAGGAGAAGCTAAACATGCTGATTTCGGAATTGCAGGTGCAAACGGAGAAGGATATATTTTCATCAAGGGCGAAATTATTAAGAAAGTTAAAGAAGAATTTTTGCTTGATGAGTTCGTAAAGGTTGTGGAATCTGAAACGAAATAAATCATTTTTTCGGTGGTGATTTTTTTCAAAAAATATATTAAAATAATAAAAAAGGAAAAAATTAATGAAAAAAATATTATTAGTGACGGGTGCAATATTGTTAGCGGGATTATCGGTTCAGGCAAATGTTGATTCACAACACTTGATGACCGAGCAGTTTATGTTGAACAGCGGTTATTCGTCAAATATGGCAAAATATACCGAATTAATCACACGTGACCCTTATGCTCCGACAGATGACAAATTTCCCAAAAAGAATTTTAAATACACAATGAAAAACATTTGGAGAAAAATTGACCCGACAGCATTCCCTGATGAAAATAACACATGGCACGATATCAAAATGAATACGGGCATAAACGACTTGAACTAATAATAAAAACAAATATCAGAAAAGCCGTATGATTTTTTCATGCGGCTTTTTTATTAAACAAATTTTGAAAACCTAAATGCCCAAAGAAGCGAACATAGCGACCCATATTATTTGATTAGCAAAGAAGAAGGTCAAAATTAACATCAATGAGCAAAAATAGAGGACGATTTTCGTATTCATTTGTTCTTCTATAATACAATTTGCATTTTTATTTTTGATAAAAAAGTTTTTGAGAAAATTCATATAAACGAAAACGCCCAACACCGTCGTCAACACAGCAAAAATCAAAATCGGCAGACCCGACGAATCAGCACGCATTACAGCGGTGAAAAGACATAATTTAGACAAAAATCCCGCAAGCGGCGGAAATCCCGCAAGTGCAAACAAACATATTGAAAAGGCCGCCGTATAATAAGGTCTGACAAAGAATATTCCCGTATAATCTTTTATTTCATCGCTTTTTGTACTGTTGACAAAAGTAATTGCCGCAGCCCAAGCACCAAAACTCATAAAAAGATAGGTAATTGCGTAATAAATAAATGCTGCAGAACCGTAACTTGAAAAAACACTCACAGCAAGCATCATAAAGCCGCATTGAGCAGCTGCGGAATATGAGGCAAATCGTTTAATGTTTGTTTGTCTTGTTGCACCGCAAAACCCATACAGAATGGTAATTATCGCCATTAACGACATTACAAATTGCAAAAACGGTGCATCTGTAAACACATTCGCTATAATTCTCGACATAATCCCGAATGCTGCAATCACAGGAACTACCGAAACGTAGGCTGCAACAGGGTAAGAAGCCCCTTGATTAACATCAGGCAGCCATCTTTGGAAAGGAACGCAGCAAGTTTGGAAAGCCAATCCCGCAATTATGAAAATTCCTGCTAAAGCATAGAGAATAGAAGAATCTTGAGAATAATACGAAGAATATAACATTGAAAAATTCAATTCTCCCGAAATTCCATACAAATATGAAACTCCGAAAAGCAAAACAGCCGAAGCGACTCCCGAATTAATCAAATATTTAAATGCAGCCTCTTTTGCGTGATTTTTATCCCAATAGCCTATTAACAAAGCATTTGAAACAACAAGCATTTCAAGCATTACAAAAAACGGCAGAAAATCATTTGCACTAACAAGGCAAAGTGCAGAAAACGCTGAAACTAAAAGAATTGTATAAAATTCAAAAGCTCTAAATCTTAATTTTTTCGTTAAATTTTGAGATAACAAAACCGTAAAAAGTGTTCCTGTCAAAATCAATATTTTTAGGACAATAGTAAAGTTTGTCTGGATAAATTCTTCCGAAAAAATGGTATATCCGGGGTTTGAAACTCCGAGAGCCATAGATGCCATCGGGATTAAAACTCCGCATAATGCAATCCTTTCAGATATTTTATAAAATCTTTTTCCAAAAAACAGAGAAAAGATAATATTAAACAAAATAAAGCCTAAAAGCACCGTTTCGGGCAAAAATACATTTTTAATTTCAAATAATAACAAATCCATAATTTTATACTCTTTATACTCTTAAACTTTCAATTAATAAATCAGAAATATTGTTATAAATACTCATAAGTGTATCGGGGAAACAGCCGAAAAGCACTATACAAAAGCATATTACGGCAAGAACCGTCAATCTGTGCCCCGAAATATCATACAACTTTTTGCTGTTTGCACTTCTGCAAAAAATACCGTGAAACATTCTCAACAAATAAATCGCCGTAATCACGAAAAACAAAACGGCAATCGCTGCAAGGATTTTCGGATAATCACCATTCGGAAAATCTGCCGAAAAAGCTCCCGCAAAGCATAAGAAATCTCCCGTAAAGCCTATTGTTAAAGGAATACCCATAACTCCAAATGCAACAATATAAGCCAAAAACATCAGCCTCGGCATTGATATTCCGATACCCGAAATCTCAAGCAGACTTTGAGTTTTAAGAGCCTGCGAAACATATCCCGCAACAAAGAACAATCCTGATGCCAAAATCGTTTGAGCAAGCATTATAAACAATGCACCGTCAATCCCTATTTTGTTCAATGACGACAGTCCTAACAAAAATAAGCCCATATAAGAAATATTCGAATATGCAACAACTTTCTTAATATCGTTTTGAGAACAAGCTGCCAAAGCCGCCCACAAAACATTCAAAACTCCGACAAACATTATGGCTGGAGCATATTTCATAAATAAATCAGGAAATAACTCAAAATTAAAACGAATTATTCCGTATGCCGCAGTATTTACAAGAACCGCCGATAATACCATATTTACGGGCATGACGGATTTTGCCTGAACATTTACATATTGTGTATGAAGCGGAAATGCAGGCAATTTGACGGCAAAACCGATAAAAAATGTCCAAAACATCAATTCTTGCAAGAACAAAGGACAAATTCCGTCAGACGAATAAATCCTCAAAAAGTCAATCGTTGAGCTTAAAGTTCCGTTTGCATAATAAGAATAGAAATACAACCCTATCATAGCAACGGTTAAAAGCATACTTCCCGTAAAAACGCATAAAAGGTATTTCATCGCCGACTCACGGCAATCGGCACTTCCCCATTCCGAAATCAGGAAATACAACGGAACGAGTTCTGCCTGCCAAAAAATCAAAAATACAAACATATCTTTTGCACAAAAAATTCCAAGCGTTGTACAGAACAAAAGTAGCAAAAGACTGTAATACATTTTATGTTTTGTTCTTATGACCGTTTTGGAAGAAACTGATGCAAGAAGAAACACAAGCGAGGTTAAAATCAATAAAATTACAGTAAAGCTATCGACACCGAAAGCAGCACTGATACCGAGCTTGTTCAACCAGCCTTTTCCAAAAATACTCAACTCGTTATAGTAAGATTCTATTCCGAAATAGAAAAACACCAAAAACAGAAGTGAATAGATAAAATGGCAGGTAAAGAACATTTTTGCAAAACGTCTTATATAAATTTGATTTGTGCCGAACAACGGAGATGCAATGATTGCCGCTGCAAGCAATGGTGAAAATATTAATATATTCAAAGATAAAAACTCAATCATTTAGAAAGAACCTCCTATGCCGATTGCAACAGCAACGTAAAAAATCAACAGAATTCCGATTGCAAAAAGCGAATACGCAATATAACTTTGGATATTACCGTTTTGAGAAACAGATACGCAGTAAGAACAGAATTTTTTAACATATCCGAAAGAATTCACAATCGAATTTATAACATATTTGTCAAAGTTTTTGGCAATATTTGTAACTACATCAAAAACATTATCAGAAAGAATTTCAAACAGTTTGTCAAAATAAAAACCTTTACGTAAGAAATTTCCCAAAACAGTTTTTTTAGAATTTCCGAACTTAAATACCGCAAGGAAAGCGAATGCCACACCAAAAATCAACAACAAAACAAAATATATTGTCGTTATTAAAGATTTAAAATTAAACATTGAAGAATAATAATTTCCGAACAATAATCCGCAGGAAACACAGATAAATCCGAAACTTAAAAACATAATCGAAAGAATTTGAGCCGCATTTGGGCAAACAGCATTTTCATTATCTTTCGGATTTTCGGTAAACAACGTAAACAAAACTTTGAAAAGATAAAAGGAAGTCAATAATGCCGTTAAAACAAACAGCAAAATGAAAATCACATTTTGTCCGTCAAGCACAACTTGAAAAATAGAATTGTCAGCAAAAAATCCGCCGAAAAATAACCCGACTTGAGCCAAAACAGCAACAAGTGCCGAAAGAAAAACCAAAGGGTGCTCTTTCACAGGAATTCCGAGGCTTTCGGAGTTTTTAGCCTTGTTCGTATATAATCCCGAAACTAAAAGCAAAACAGCTAATGAAATCAAAGAATTACAAAAATATAATATTCCTTGTGATAATGCGGAAAATCCCAACAAAGCCAAAACAGTTGCAGTTTGTGAAGCGAAGGCATAAGCAATAATTTTGTCAGGTTTGTTGTTCGCAGCTGCAAAAACAGCACAAACAAAAGCCGAAACCGCACCGACACAGATTAAGCAATTCATTCCTGTTGCAGAAAGAGAAAATAACGGTAAAAGCCTTACTGTTAAATATATTCCACAGATAGAAGAAACCGAAAAAACCACTATCGCAGCTAAGTTTGAAACTGATTTCGAAATTTTTTCAAATACAAAATGAACGGGAAACAAAGCCGACTTAAACAGTATTCCGATGAAAAACAAAACACATGTCAACAAAAATCCTTCATCTGATAAATAAATATAAAAATCAGCCACAATTTCATGTAAACTTGAATAAGCCAAAAGCTCTCTACCCTCGGAAATAGGATAATTCAAGACGAAATAAATAAGAATTACAAAACCTAAAGCGAGAAAAGCATCAGCAATTCGATTGACAAAAATGTATTTTTCCGCAGCCGAAGAAACATTGAGCTTTGCAAAATTCATATTCAAAAGTAAATACGAAAAAGCCGATACTAATGAAATAAAAATCAACGACTGCAACGCATTTGAACTTAAAACGAGAACAATCAACGCAAAATTTATGAAATTCGTACAGCCGAAAAATAGCGGAATATCTTTATCAATTTTTTCATAAGAAGCCGAATACCAGTGAACGGCAAGTATTACAAGCGAAAAAATCAACAAAAACAATACGGAAATATTATCGATAAACACTCCGAAAAACACTGCCGAATCAGCAAATCTGAACCATTCAGCCGAAATATCGGGCGTTTCAAAAGCGGTAAAATTGCAAAGATAAAACAAAATTCCCGCAAAAACTGCCTGAATAGCAGAAATTGCCATCGAAATCACAGCCAAAAGTTTTTTAGGAGCATCAATTTTTATGAAATGCAAAGCAAAACAAAAAGCCGCAAAAACAAAAGGCAAAATGTAAATTATTAAAATATTATCGATTACAAAATCCATTATCCTTTTAAATCTCCATAATCTTCAATATCAGACGACTGTTTGAACTTGTATAATTCGGACAAAACCGCAAGACAAACAGCAATATGCAAAGTCGCTAAAATTATTATAAATAGAGCAAAAACCGCACCTTTAAAATGGCTGAAATCGCAAAAAACCGTGAAAGCACCGAAATTCAAAGCTATTCCGCAAAACATAATCAGAAGAGAAATCAAAACTCTTATAATATTTTTAGAAATAACGACACCTAACAGCCCTATAATAAAAAGGAATATAGCAACTGCAAGAAAATGATTTAAACCAATATTCAAAAGAGTTTCCATTATTTTTTACCTCGTCTGACAGGTTGGGCAAAAACGCCGAAACCGATAATTCCCGCTAAAAAAGCAAATGCCGTAAAGATAAATGCAGCACCGTAATTTACAAACATTTCGGTTGCAATGGTTTGAGAAGAAGGCATAACAACAAGACTTGCCGCCTCTTTCAATTTCACATCAAAGAAAGTACCGTATTTTACCGAAACGACTATCAAGAACGCAATAAATGCAAGCGAAAAAGCCGACAATAAAAGCCTCGGACGAAAAGCAATTCCCTCATTGTTGTTATGACGGCAAAACATAAGAACCGAAAGTAACAAAACTGAGCAAACAGCCAAGGAAAGCACAATTTGTGCAGCTCCGAGATACGGCAGTTCAAGCGAAAGGAACAGCAATCCGACACATAAAAACGTTAAAAAGCCGTAAATCAAGGCATAAACGACTTTATGGGTGAAAATTACACCTATTGCACCAAAAATCGCAAACGATGCAATCAAATAAAAAATAACCGCCGATACTACTTCCATTCAAACTCCTTTATTAATAACGATTTGTCGCCTGTTGCGAGTTCTTTTTCGGAGGAAAACTCGATAGCTTTGACAGGACAGTATTTTACGCAATTTCCGCAAAAAATGCATTTTGAAATATCAAAATTCATTTTTACTACATCGTTATTTTTCTCAATATTGATTGCATTTTCGGACAGACAGACACTTTTGCAGATGCCGCAGCCGTTGCAGCTGCTGTTTTCCGCCTTTTTTACAGTGTTAAAAGGCTTTTTCGATTTTTTCATAACGGAATTTTTTCTGCATTTCAAAACCGCAAAAACCGCCCCGACAGGCTTGAAAAAATTTTTAACCGAAGTAAAAAATGCTTTTATATTAAGCATATAAACCTCCCTGTTTGATTAAGCAAATCAAAAGCAAATTAATAACAGATAATGGAATTAAATACTTCCAGCCGATTAAAGCAAATTTATCGCCTCTTAATCTCAAGAAAGCGGCTTTGCAAACGAATAAAACCGAAAGCAAAATATATGTTTTCAAAAACAGCCAAAACAGCTGTTCTATTGTTAAAACAAGGCTATACAAAATTTTCGATTGAGAAAATAAATCAGCAATGAAAAAATGCACAGGCGGCATATATCCGCCGAAAAACAGCACCACACAATATATTGCAAAAGCAGCAGTTAAAATATGATTTGCAATATTAAACATTGAATATTTTACTCCCGAAAATTCAGTCTTATAACCTGCCGCAATTTCACTTTCAGCATCAGAATAATTGAAAGGCTTTGAATTAATTAACCCTTCCATTGCAGTTATAAACACCAAAAATCCGATAAAAGACGGTATGACAAACCAAGTCAAAACACCTAATGAATATTGTTTTTCGACAACAGACTGCAAATTCATGGAACCTGCAAGCAAAACAATACCCATTACAGAAATACACAAAGGTATTGCAGACGTAATTTGATGCAAACAAATTCTTTTTGTTCCCATAATTGAAAAATTACTTTTAGAAGCAATTCCCGCAAACATTATGCCAAATATTGCAACGAAAAATACCGCTATAAAAAGTAAAACTCCGACCTCCGATTTTATTGCCTGAAAATTTGAGGTAAGCGGCAATAAACACCATTCAAAAACCGCCGCCGTAAAAACAAAAACCGGAGCAAGCCAAAACAACAATTTATCCGATTTAAACGGGACAATGTCCTCTTTTTTTATCGAATTGAAGAAATCAACAAAAATTTTCACATATTCGGCAAAAATATTTTTAGTTTTCTTTCCGCAAAGTTTAGCGATTAGAATTTTTTCGAATAAAACACTCAAAGACACAGTAATAATCATTAATAACACTATTAGTGCGAATTCGATTGAGTGCCATATTAAAAAAGCAGCGGAGAGCGAAATGTTATATTTCATCATTAATGCAACGTATGGTGTTATTAAAAAATCCATTATCTGTCCGCCTCCGACATATTTATATCAAAACTTCCGACAATCGTCATAATATCCGCAATATAGCGGTTTTTTAACAACAAAGGCAAAATTTGAACAGAATAAAACGAAGCTGTCCGCCATTTTACTCTTTGAGGTTTGTTTGTTCCATCGGAAACTATCGTGCAAACAACCAACCCGTTTGAGCTTTCGACATAAGAAGATACCATTTTCTTTTCGGGAATCAATTCTATTTGATTTATGCCCAAATCAAAAACACCATTAGTGTTTTTCAGCTTTGTCAAGCATTGTTGAATAATTTTTACGGATTGAAGAATTTCTTCCGTTCTCAAAACAAATCTGTCATAAGAATCGCCTGTTTTTCTCAAAGGCACATCAAAATCGAGTTTATCATAGGCAGAATACGGTTGTTTTTTTCTAAAATCCGTATCTGCACCCGAAGCACGCAAATTAATGCCTGTTATAGAATAATTCAGAGCTGTTTTTTTCGTAAGAATTCCGACATTGGCAGTTCTTGAAATGAAAGAGGGATTATCGACAGCCAAATCGTTTAAAATTTTTGTTTTTTCAACAATTTCGGTTAATAAAGACGGAATTTCGTCCAAAATTTCATTGGAAATATCATTTTTAACACCGCCGAAAGTAAAGAAATCCGAGGAATATCTTTGTCCGGTAATTTTTTCAAACAAATCAAGAATCAAATCGGTAACATCAAGGCAGAAATTCATTTGAATAAAACCGCCCAAATCCTTGAGATAAGAACCAATCCAAAAGAAATGAGAAGAAATTCGGTTCATTTCCATAAGTAAAACACGTATAAATTCAGCCTTTTCGGGAACTTCGATATTACAAAGTTTTTCAACGGCGGAGCAAAAAGCCTCTTGATACATAAACCCCGAAAGCGGTGAAATTTTAGCAGCAGCAGGGAGATACTGCATGTAGGTCAAATTTTCGGCAATTTTTTCAAAACCACGATGAGAATAGCCGATAACAGGCTCAACGCTTTTGATTTTTTCCGCATCACAAACCGTGACAAGTTTAAGCAGACCTTGTGTTTGCAGATATTTTGGACCGAGATTTATAATAAATTCTGATTTAGGCATAATTTTGCCTTTCATTTCTTTGTGGTTTAAAACTTTTAAGCATAGGATTTCCGACAAAAAAATCGGGCAAAAGCAATCTTTTCAAATTATCGTTGCCGTCAAACTCGACACCAAAAAGGTCAAAAATTTCACGTTCGTCAAAAGCTGCCGATTTAAAAAGTTTTGAAACACTTTCTATTACAGGATTATCAGAATAGACTTTTACGGAAATCAAGAAATGTTCATTATTTTGCGAAGAATATAAATCGTAAATCACCTCAATTTTTTCAGCCAAATCAACTGCGGTAATTGACAAAAGCATATCTTGATTTTCTTTTAGAAAAGATAAGCAGGGAAGCAAATCTTTTTTATCGATAACAAATTTTTCAACTCCGTTTTTAGTTTCGACAGTTTCAATAATATTAAATTTTTCGTTTAAAGAATTCATAAAATATCACCATTAATTTTGAGAACTGACTTTAGATTTCAACTTTTTTACCGCCGCAAAAATTTCTTCTTTTGAAGGCGGACACATCGGCAGAAACATATCCACGGGAATAATTTTATCAACGCCTTTTATAACCGAATAAGACTCAAAAAATCCGCCGGAGCAGGCACAATTCCCGACAGCGAGAACGTATTTCGGCTCAGGCATTTGTTTATAAATTTTTTGTATAGCAGAAGCCGACTTGTGAGTGACGGGACCTGCGATGATTAGCAAATCGGCATGCCTTGGTGAATTGACAAAGGTTTCAGCCGAAATCGAATTTTCTTCACAATCGGAGCATGCCGCAAGAGTAACTTCATGCCCGCAGCAACCCGATGAAATAAGCATGGGAGAAAATGAAAGATTTTTAGCGGCATATAAAATTTCGTCAAAGAAATTCATTATTTAAACCTCAACATATTTTTTTGGACGGCATAGCATAGTGAAAGAATAATTATAGCAAAGAAAATGAGGACTTGCAAGAACACAAAAAACGTTAATTTTTCGAAAGCAAGTGCGAAAGGGAAAAGCAATATAATTTGAGCTGAAAACATAAGGAATAAAAGCGAATAGCCGAAAAATTCCGAATTAACGATAATATTTTTGTCAAAGCGGGATTTTTCACCGCATTCATAGGCAGAATTTTTAATCCCGTTTGGATTTTTTGAGGAGATAAAATTTGCCGCAAGCGGTATTATCAGGGCAATTCCCAATGATAAAAGCAATAAAAAGACTGTTATCGTAATGCTATGCAAAATAACCTCTTTCATTTTTGCAACATAAGTTATTATATTATTTATATCATGTATTGTTGTTGTTATAATGATTGTAAACAAGAGTTCATTAAGTTTTATTTAAAATGGAAAAGACTATTATAAAATACTTTATAAAAATAACGATAACCTTGTCGATACTGTTTTTGATATGTGAAGTTGTCAACATGGACGAGGAAAAAGATAAAAAGGTAACGACACCTGTTAATGCTGCGGAAACGAAAGACGAACCGGAGCAATACATTCCGATGAACCTTGATTATTCGGAAGTTATCAAAGAAATAAAAATAGAAGAAGGCGTTTGGAACGAGGAAGAAGAAGCAAAACGCAGAGCACAGCTTGGAAATTACAATCAACTCGATTTAGACACAAGAATTTCGCCGTCGGAATATTTTAATATTGCAAAGCAAAGTGTCAGAGAGGCGTTGAATGCTTATGACGAGCCTGAAAAACGTTATAAGGTAAGAAAAGCTTTGATGTATTACAAGGAATATTTGAAGCATTACCCGGGAAACATAGAAGCATTGCTCGGAGCAGGAGCAATGGCAACGTATTTGGGCAGAGAAGAAGAAAGCAAGCAAATTTTGATGGAAGCATATGCGACATATCCGAAAAACCCTGCTGTTCATAAGGCTTTAGGCGATTATTATTATAAATTTTCTAATTTTAATAACGCAATAGAATTTTATAATTTGTCGTTGTTGTCGGGGAATTTAGAGGATTACGGAACAAATCTTGCAACGGCAGTTTGTTATGAAAAATTGGGCGATAAAGAGAAAGCTATTGAGTATTATAAAGTTTGCCTGCATTTAAATCCTGATTCGGAGATTGCACAGCAAAGACTTGAAATGTATGAAAAAATGGAACGTGACGGATATCAGGCGGATTCAAGAATGTATGAAGATGCAATAAGAGAAAACGATGATGTTGAGCTTGAGATGTTGATTTTAGATGCACAAAAAATAAAATAGCAACAAAAAGCAAAAATCACTTGAAAAAAAAATATTTTTATTTTAGTATTAGATTACAAACTGATGCGGAAGTAGCTCAGTTGGTAGAGTACCTGCCTTCCAAGCAGGCTGTCGCGAGTTCGAGCCTCGTCTTCCGCTCCATTTAAAACATTAAAAAGACTCACATCGGTGGGTCTTTTAATTTTTTGCAGAATTAAAATTATTTTTACATCGATTATTGCTTATTTACAAGTACAAAAACTTATGTTAGTTCTTTGAGAACACCACAATCTAAATCTTGTATATTATAAACCGTATCTAAAACATCAAAAGTTTCTTCTAAATTATGTCTTGCACTATTCCAACCGCAACCATCTGTAAACCATACAAAAGTGACTCCTTCTATGGTTGCCACTTCTTGTGCTAATGTTTTATAACTTCTTGCAGTCTCGTTTAATTTTGAACCACCACTTGAATAGAAATTAGTTTCAATTACATAGATTTGATTATCAGTTTTTATTACAAAATCAAAACGTTTTTCCATTTTGCCTTGATTTGAAATCGCAGATAAATTTATATTCCATTTTTCTTCAATTTCGTGAATATACATTTCTTTGAAGTAGTTTTTATTTTTAACCAAACCTGCTTTTTGGATATAACTTTCAACAAGATTTTCCATCAAATGTCCACCACGATTTTTACGACCATTACTATCCAAACCTGTTTCCACACCTGTGGCATAATCAACTAAATTATTTACAATATGATTTTCAAGCAAGTCAAATAATTTAGTTTTTCTCATAAACATTTTATATTCTTCAATACTATAATTACACTTACTAAAAGAAAAATCATACTCGCCGTCAGCATCTGTAACAGAAATTTCATTTGAACGAACAGCTAAAAGAAGTGGAATACATTTTAAAGTTTCAGGATATTTTTTTATAATTTTTTCAAAATCTTGCTCAATATTTTTGGAGCCTACAAGTGAATTTAAAATATTTAATTCAACTTTAATTCTATCTACATTTTTGTTTACTTTATCAAAATCAACATAATAACAATAATCAGCAATACAAGGTCTAAAGGTTGTAAACCATTCGTCAAAATTTCTAATCATAATTTTTAACTAAAACCTCCGTTATTTTACCTCTACCATCAGCATTCGCATTTATTTGACGAGAAGCAAAAACTTTTTTAATTTCATAATTTGCATATAACTCATTAACAAATTTAGTATCTGAATTTGATAGCATAAATTTTACACCCATTGAATCCAATTCATAACAAACATCTCTGAGCTTAAATTGCATATCAAGATCGAAACCATCTTTTGTATATGAAGTAAAACTTGAAGTTTCGGTTAATGGTACATAAGGCGGATCAAAATACACAAAGTCACCTTTTTGAACTTTATTTAAAATTTCAGAAAAATCAGCACATCTAATTTCTGTTTTTTTTAAAAGTTCGGAACAATTTAAAAGATTATTTTCATCGATAATTTTAGGATTTTTATAATTTCCAAATGGAACATTAAATTGCCCTTGAGTATTTACTCGATACAATCCATTAAAACATGTTCTATTAAGGTAAATAAAACGACTTGCTCTTTCAACATTTGAAAGTTTTGCATATTGTTCTGTTCTGTCAAGATTGCGAATTTCTAAAAAATATTCTTTTGAATTTTTATGTTTACTTAAATCGTGTATTAATTCATAAACATCATTTCGAACAACAGAATAAAGATTTATAAGTTCTTCGTTCATATCTGATACATATGCATTATCCGGTTGTAATTCAAAAAACAATGCACCACCGCCAATAAACGGTTCGTAATATCTATTATAACTTTTTGGCAAATTTTTAAGTAATTCAAACATAAGCTGACGCTTCCCACCAACCCATTTAACTATTGGGTAAGTTGTTTGATTTAATTGTATTATTTCTACTGCCATTGTTTTTCTTTCTTAGAAAAAACTTGTTCAAACCTTTTTACAGAAAGGTCTAAAAACTCTTTTTCCAAATCTATTCCTATAAATTTTCTATTTAAATGTAACGCCATTATACCAGTTGTTGAGCTACCTGTAAACGGATCTAAAATCAAGTCACCTTCATTAGTAGAAGCAAGAATTACACGTCTTAATAATTCTAAAGGTTTTTGAGTCGGATGTTTACCAAATTCTTTTTCATAAGATTTGGGTGTCCCAATCGCCCATACCGAACGCATTTGTTTTTCAGGTTTTTTTATAAAATCATCTGACCATTTACCATTTTTCATTGTTTCATAATTAAATATATGCTTTGTTTCGTTATCTATTTTTGCCCATAATAAGGTTTCATGGCTTGCTGTAAAATATCGGCAACTCATATTTGGAGAAGCATTAGGTTTAAACCAACAAATGTCGTTTAGAATCTTAAAACCAGTTTTTTGTAACGCAAATCCACAAGCATAAATTGAATGATAAGTTCCGGATATCCAAATTGTTCCATTAGGTTTTAAAACTCTTTTACAAGCATTAATCCATTTCTGATGAAAATCAAAATCTTCATCAAATCCTTTGCTTTTATCCCACTTACCTTTATTTACAGAAACAACTTTACCCGCATGGCAAGTAATTCCGCCATTAGATAACATATATGGCGGGTCTGCAAAAATCATATCAACAGATTCAGGAGTTGCTTTGTTTAAAATTTCAATACAATCACCCTGAAACAAAGTTATATCTTCTTTTTTATAAAACTTTTGCATGAATTGATTATATTACAAATAAACAAATAAATTTTAGAATATGAAGGTTTATGTTAATAGAAAATTGTAATATGTTAATAAAAAAATTATTTTATAATTAAAAATTATAAACCTTAAATTATTTTTACAATCAGCCTTTTCGGTAATGAAAAACATTTTTGTTTTTCGTAAAAATTTTTAATGAGGCGAATTGTAAAAAACACTATTTTAAAATACCTTCCGAGTGATTTTCAGCTTGAAAACAACGTTCAGCCCGAAAGAATTTTTGATTTTAACAATAAGCCGATAAAAAACGGTATTGTCGTCTATTTTTGCAACAGGGAAATACGTTGTAAAGATAATTTTGCACTGCAATTCGCACTGAAAAAATCACAAGAACTTGATTTGCCTTTAAAAATAATAATTCCTCATTTTTCATTTGAGCAAAAATCGAAACAGAATTTTATCAACAGACAAATTATAACGGCAGGAAAATGCTTTAAAAACGCAGGTTTAGATTTTGAAATCTTCGTCGAAGGCAGCCTTATTAATTATTTAAACAAAATCAACACAGCTCTTTTAATTACTGATTTTAACCCCATTGAAAACAAAAATTTCTTGGATAACGCCGATTTTAAAATTTATGAAACTGACAGTCACAACATCGTTCCGACAAGATTTGCATCAAATAAGCAAGAATATAATGCCGCAACTTACAGACGAAAAATTTACGGGAATATTTTTAAATTTTTGACGGAATTTCCAAATATCACAACTGAAAAAACAAAAGCCGACTTGGTTTTACAAGATTTTATCAAAAACAAATTGCAATATTATGCCGAATTTAAAAACAATCCTGTAAAAAACGTATCATCAGGGCTTTCCGTATATTTGAATTTAGGTTTTATTTCGAGCCAAAGAGTTGCGTTAGAAGCCGTCAAATCAGACGTTTCAGACGAAAACAAAGAAGCATTTTTAGAAGAACTTATCGTAAGGAAAGAGCTTGCCGACAATTTTTGTTTGCATTGCAAGGATTTCAAAACTTTTGATTGCATATCACAATGGGCAAAAAATTCACTGAATGCACATAAAAACGATATAAGAGGGTATTTGTATTCATTGGAAGATTTTGAACAGGCAAAAACACACGATAAATTGTGGAATGCTACGCAAAATCAGTTAAAAACAGAGGGAAAAATTCACGGCTATTTGAGAATGTATTGGGCAAAAAAGATTTCCGAATGGACTCAATCACCACAAGAAGCACTGAATTTTGCAATTTATCTGAACGATAAATATGCTTATGATGCCCCGAGTCCAAACGGCTATGTCGGAATTTTATGGGCAATAGGTGCTTTACACGATAGAGCATTCAAAGATTATTTTGTCACGGGAAAAATCAGAAGAATGACACTAAAATCACTAAAAACAAAGTTCGATATTTTTAAATATATCAAAAATTTTTCAAAATAATCTGCAAATTGCGAAATTAAAGAATTGCCAAAGTTTAAAACGGCAAAATTTTAAACAAAAAAAAGCCCTCAAAGAGGGCTAAAGATTTTTTAGAGAGAGAGAGTTTAAAAATTTTGTTTAATTTCTTTGCAGAAATATTGATTTCTCTCACTAAATATTAATTATAGAAAAGAATTATAAATTAATAACGTAAAGCGGTGAGAATTTTCTTTGTTTTCTGTTTATGAAGTTTAATAATGCTGTTATCATATTTTCTTTCCTTTATCCTTGTGTTTATATAAAGTATTTGAACTCTGAAAAATTGACTTTTTGATATATATTTACCGTTACAAAACTTAACATCTTTGGCGAAAGGGTTATGGATATTACGTCATTCTGAACTACGGATTTTACGTACACCATAAAAATACGTCATTGCGAGGAAAACGTGCAAATACTCTCAAATAAAAACAGATTGGCTAAACTGAAAGGCAACTTGTTGCCCGTGGCAATCCATAAAAAACTTTCAAAATAAAAACAGTCCGTAGGTTGGGTTTAAACCCAACAGAAACTAATATTTACAAAATACAAACAAACGCAACATTTCTTTGACCGCAAAGAAACACAAAGAAACTCTCTCGCTGATTTCCGCTCGTTATTTGTTTGTAATTTCTCGTTTGCTAAAATTTCAAAACTCGGACTTTGTCCTCAAACATTGAAATTTTTTAACGCAAACTTCGAAAACAACAAATACTCGCTCCAATATGCTCGATTTGTTTTTTTATAAATTATCTGTAATTTCACTGGATCACCACGTCGCTCAGCTGTCTTAACTTTCTTCCACCCTACGTAATGAATAAAATCCCGTCAAAAAGTCAGATTTAAAACCCGATTTATTCATGATAAAATTTTATCAAACATTAAGGACGAAATATGGCGGTATATTTTTATTACGGAAAAGAAGAATATAACATCACCAAAGCGATTGAGGGGTTAAAAGCCAAACTTCTTGACAGCACTTTCGGTGCGATGAATTTCAGAATACATTACAATCCGACCTTTGACGAATTGTTGGAAGTTTGCAACTCTGCACCTTTGATGTTTGGTAATGTGGTAAATCTTATCCATTGCGAAAATTACTTTATGAAAATAAAGAATAAAAAAGTTGAATTCACGGACACACAGCTAAAAGACTTTGAATTTGCACTAAAAAACATTTCAGACTCTAACAATATAATTTTTGTATGCATAATTCCGAGAAACAGTGAAAGCAGCCCTGATGCGAGAACAAAGTTATTCAAGCTGATTGCCAAGTGTTCCAATATGAAAGATTTTCCGCAATATAGGGAATTTGATGCCGATTTCACAAAAGCAATACAGACGATTTTAAAAGAAAAAGAGCTTACTGCCGATACAAAAGCGATAAACCATTTAAAAAGCCGTTTGGGAGTTAATTTAAGGCTGATTGACAGTGAACTTGAAAAAATCAAGACCGCAATTTATCCCGATAAAAAACTTACCGAAAATTTAATTAACGAATACTGTCCGATGAGCGAAAATTCTTTTGAATTGGCTAATTTGATAACAAATAAAGATAAAAATCTCGTAATGAAATATTTTGAAGCGGTTATTGAAAAAAAACACCCTTTGGAAGTCATCGGGCTTTTACAAACAAATCTGCATAAACTTTTGTATATCAAAACTTATGAAAAGGAAAAAAGTTCGGCGGAAATGTCAAAGGAATTAAGAATTCCCGAATATCCGATAACTCTTTTAAAGCAAAGAGTGCAGGCTGTTTCATTAAAAAATCTGCAGGATTTAAAGCACAATTTGACGGAAACAGAATATAAAATAAAAAGCGGCAAAGTTCAAAATGCCGAATATGCACTTGAACAAGTTTTGTTGGGGAGCAAATTTTAATGTTTGAAAAGCTAAACGAAAGATATAAAACCATATCAAATATATTTGAAAAATTAATCCAAAGTGATAAATTTGCCGTACCGAATTCGATTATACTTCACGGACCGGACGTAATAGCCCAATATTACATAGCTTTGGCACTTGCAAGAGGAGCAAACTGCGACGGTGATAAAAGCGAAAAATGCACTTGCCAAAATTGCAAATGGATTTGTGCAAATGAACACCCTGCCGTCATAACTTGCTCAAAACTCGATTTCAAAGCAGATGAAAAAGATTCAAAAACAGTAATTTCCATTGCTCAAATAAATGCAATCAAAGACAGACTAATGATTTCCTCTGATTATCACAGATTTTTTATTTTTTGCGATGCAGAAAGCCGTGAAATGACCGAGATTGAGAAAAAACAGGCAAAAGAATTTGAAAACTTCGGAATAAAATTTCCCGACCATGACGGAAAAGATTGGGTTCCGCTCGGATTAACGACAAAAACTCTACCCGATGCGGCAGCTAATGCTCTTTTAAAATCGGTAGAAGAACCTCCCTCTAATGTGACGTTTGTATTTTTAGCAGAAAATGTGGAAGATATAATTTCGACAATAGTTTCGAGGTCACAAGTTTTTTATGTGGCAGGCAATTCAAAACAAGAATTTGAACACGAATTTTTAAACGAAATGATGAAGAATTATCCGAATATCGGGGAAGAAAAAGCTTTTTTAGCATCTGAATATTTAGCTGATTATTCGTCAAAAAGCGGAAAGAGATTTTTCGAAATAATTCAGTCAACGCAGGAATATTTAAAGGAATTATTAAGAAAAAACAGAGGAAATACAGCCTTAAAAACAAGAATAATAAATGACATAGAAAAATTGCAAACAGTTGCAATAATGGCAAAAAACGGATTTAAAGACACATCGGTCGCTGATGAGGCAGGTTATATCCTTACAAGAAAATAACAGTGCATAGCAATTAAAAATATTTGATGTTATAATCACAACGACAAAAGAAATTAAGAGGAAATCAATGAATAAAAATCAATCGACAGGGGTTTTAATAGTAGCGATATTGTTAATTTTATCGTTAGCATCAATGTTGTTTAATAACAATCCTTCAACGACAAAGGATATACCGTATTCACAATTTATCTCAATGGTAAAGAAATCGGAAATCAAATCAGTTGAAATAGAACGTGATACATTGATAGCCCACCCTGTGCAAGATGAGATTAAAACACCGACAAGCATTGCATTAAGCAAATTACAGCCAAACATGTCAAAATTGCAATACAAAGTTATCATTCCTCTTAACGACAATTCTTTGTATTCGACATTGGAAGAAAATAACGTTGTTGTTTCGTTAAAGACCTTTGATGATTCGGGAACTTTAATGGGCATAGCAAAGGCAATAGCACCGATTTTTATCGTAATTATTATTTTGATAATAATGGGCAAAATGCTTCAATCAAGCGGTTCTCAAGCAATGGGCTTTGGCAAAAGCAAAGCGAAATTACTTATGGATAATAAGGTAAAAGTAACTTTTGACGATGTTGCAGGTATTGACGAAGAAAGACAAGAACTTCAAGAAATTGTTGACTTTTTGAAGAATGGTGAAAAATATATGAAATTAGGGGCAAAAATTCCGAAAGGTGTTTTGCTCGTAGGCTACCCCGGAACAGGTAAAACTCTTATGGCAAAAGCTGTTGCAGGGGAAGCAGGCGTGCCGTTTTTTTCAATTTCAGGTTCTGATTTTGTTGAAATGTTCGTAGGTGTCGGAGCTTCAAGAGTAAGAGATTTATTTGAACAAGCGAAGAAACATCAACCTTGTATAATTTTTATTGATGAAATAGATGCAGTCGGACGTCAAAGAGGTGCCGGCATGGGTGGCGGAAACGACGAAAGAGAACAAACCTTAAACCAATTATTGGTTGAGATGGATGGATTTGATGAGAATGTAAACATAATCGTTTTGGCAGCAACAAACCGCCCCGACATTTTGGATACAGCACTTTTAAGACCGGGAAGATTTGACAGACAAATTTACGTTCAAGCACCTGATATTGCAGGCAGAGAGCAGATTCTTGAAGTTCACGCAAAGAATAAACCGCTTGCAGCCGATGTAGATTTGAAAACACTTGCAAAAAGAACCCCGGGATTTACAGGTGCAGATTTAAAGAACCTATTAAACGAAGCCGCATTGCTTGCAGCACGAGGCAATCAAGAATGTATCGAAATGCATAACATTGATGAAGCAATCGATAAAATTATCGCAGGTGCGGAAAAGAAATCAAGAATTATAACAGACGAAGAAAAAGAAATCACAGCATATCACGAAGTCGGACACGCTTTGCTGCATTATTTCACAGACAATTCCGACCCGCTGCACAAAGTGTCTATTATCCCGAGAGGTAATGCATTAGGGGTCACATGGTCACTTCCCGAACACGACAAATCGCTGTATAAATACAGTGACTTGAAAGATAGAATAATAACGGCATTAGGAGGCAGAATTGCCGAAGAATTGATATTCAACGGACAAATAACGAGCGGAGCAACGGCAGATATTAAACAGGCAACAGACATTGCAAGAAAAATGGTAACTGTTTACGGAATGTCGGCGAAGATGGGAACGGTTGCATACGGAAAATCAGGCGAAAACGTATTTATGGGACGTGATTTCGGGCAAACGAAGAACTATTCCGAGCAAACCGCAAGAGAAATAGACGATGAAATCAAAGCAATAATAGAAGAATGTTATCAATACGGTAAAAAAGCTTTAGGCGACAATGTTGATATTATTCAAGCCGTAACGGCAGAACTTCTTGAGAGAGAAACTCTTGAAGAAAAAGAAGTATCTGAAATTATCGAACGAGTCAAAAACAATAGAGGTAATGATTCAAACAAGGAGTGTTGACGATGATTTCACAAAAAATGGTTGATGCGTATAATGAGCAGATAAAACATGAATTATTTTCAGCTTATTTATACACATCAATGGAGGCCTTTTTTGCAGAGAAAGGTCTTAAAGGTTTTGCAAATTGGATGAGAGAACAAAGCCGAGAAGAGGTAATGCATGCCCGCAAGATATATGATTACTTGATATCAAGAGGCGGATTAATAAGATTAAAGGTAATAGAAGCACCGACAAACGAGTGGAGCGGAATACTTGAAATATTTGAGAAGGCCCTTTCACACGAAGAATTTGTAACATCAGAGATAAACAGGCTTTCAGACTTGGCAGAAAGTGTAGAGGATAAGGCATCAGAAATATTTTTGCAATGGTTTATAACAGAGCAAATTGAGGAAGAAAGCACCCTCAGAGGTATTATCGATGTGTTGAAACTCACAGAATGTACGAGTGATGCGATATTCCATTTAGATGCCGAATTTTCAACCGGAAAAAGTGCATAAAAAAGACAAGATAAGGTTTTTGTAATAAAGAAATTTACAAAAAGCAGATAGTTTTAAACATTAAACGAGAAAAATCAAATAACAAAGCGGTTTGCATTCGTCGCAATGCAAACCGCTTTTTCTGAAAAAGTTTTTCAGAAATAAAAAAAGGCAACACAATGTTTAACGATAATAAAAGGAGAAAATGTTAATAGAAAAATGCCGAAATTTGTCGAAAAAAATTATTCGTGATATTATACAGAATAGGGATAATGAATAAAAATTGGGATGAGAAAAGTGGCAAATATATTAGCAGAAAAGGGAATAGATTTAAAGAAGAAATACAGCTTCAACAATTTCCAATCAGTATGCGAATGTTTGGAATTTACGGCAAATAAATACGCAACACTCAATGCAATAACAGATAAATACAGCGGAATTGAACAAAATTACGCAGAATATATTTTGGAAGCGAAAGATTTTGCATCAGGATTACAAGGACTTGGAGTAAAAAAAGGCGATAAAATCGGATTATTTTCCGAAAACAACGGACGCTGGATTGTAGTTGACCAAGGAATTTTAAGATGCGGAGCAATAGATGCCGTAAGAGGTTCAAACGCACCTGTTGACGAACTTGATTACATCATCGGTCAAAGTGACAGCTATGCATTAGTTTTGCAAAATTCAATGTTATACACAAAATTAAAGCAATATTTTCCTAAATATGACTTAAAATTCATCGTAGTAATGTTTGATGACGGCAAAACAGATTACAGCGAAACAGATTGTCCTGTTTACACATTTGAAGAAGTTGTAGCAGCAGGCAAAAAGCGTTGTTTCAATAATGTGGAAATAACACCCGATGACGTAGCATCGATTTTATACACATCAGGAACGACGGGCAATCCGAAAGGAGTAATGCTTACTCACGGAAATTTCTTATTCCAGTTGGAAGCAGCACACAGAGGATTTCAATCAGTCCCCGGTGAAAAAACTTTGCAGATTTTGCCAATTTGGCACGCATACGAAAGAATCGGCACTTATTATTATTTTTATAGAGGCTGTCATTTACACTATACGACTTTGTCAAAAATCAAAGACGATATGGTAAAATACGCACCTGATACAATGATGTCAGTTCCAAGAATTTGGGAAGCTGTCAGAACGGGAATTTATTCAAAATTAAAGCAAAAAAGCCCAATGCTCCACAGCGTTTTCTCTTTTGCAATTAAGACAAGTATGAATTACAAAAGACACGCAATGTACGTTGAGAGAAGAATAACGGAACAAAAGCATTACAGTCCGATAGCAACTGTTTATCACGCAATGATGGCTGCAGGCTTGAAGCCTTTGCACGAAGTTTTCAAAAATACGTTGTATAAAAAATTAAAAACAATGGCAGGCTTGAATTTAAGAGCAAGTATTTCAGGCGGCGGAGCTTTGTCAATGCAAGATGAGCGTTTTTACGATGCGATAGGTGTAAACTTGAGAGTAGGCTATGGCTTGACCGAAACTGCACCTGTTTTGACATTGAGAAACGTAGGAGATAAAAACTTTTTATGTTCCGCAGGTGCTCCTGTTCAAGGTACGGAAATGAAGATTATTGACCCGGAAACGAAAAAGGAATTACCGTCTTTCACAAAAGGACTTGTTGTCGTCAGAGGACCGCAGGTTATGAAAGGTTACTATAAAGATGAAGCAGCAACAAAGGCAGTTTTGGATGAAAACGGCTGGTTTAATACAGGTGATTTGGGATATTTGACAAACGATAATAACCTCGTTTTGCAAGGCAGAATGAAAGAAACGATTGTGCTTTCAAACGGCGAAAACGTAGAACCTATTCCGATAGAAGATGCCTGCTTGAACAGTCCGTTTATCAATCAAATTGTACTTGTCGGTCAAGACCAAAGTGCAGTCGGTGCTTTGATTATCCCGACAAAAGAAGCTCTCGAAAAATGCGGAATAGATACAAGAGGCTTGAGAATGCAGCAAGATGTCTGCATTAAAAACCCCGCATTGAGAAAGTTAATCAAAAGCGAAATTGATACTCACATTAAAGAAAAAAGCAAATTAAAACCGTTTGAAAAGATTATGAAATTTGAAATTTTAAAAGACGGTTTCAGCATTGATAACGGCTTGATGACTTCAACTGCTAAAATTAAAAGAAATAAAGTTTTTGAAATATATCAAGATATAATTTCGGGCATGTATCAATAAGAGATTTATTATGAAATAATTCAAAGGAGCAGAATTTTTTCAAACTGCTCCTTTTTAATATTTTTGTAAATTCAGTTTTTCAATTAAATTGGGGACAATTAATTGCCAAGCCCGTGCATTTGGATGAATATTGTCAGCCAATCGTTCTTTATCTTTTTGTTCTTTCCCTATTAAATCATCAACATATATTACTATAAATCCATTTTGCGATAATTGCTTAAAATAAGCATTCATATCATACAAAAGACTATTGTCAGTTTCATCATCATATACCAATATGACAAATTTTGTTTTAGGGAACTTCTTATTAATAATTTGTTTTGACTGTAAAAGAAGTTGATAAATAATTTCTTTGTTGTCATTAATGTATTTTACTTCATTTATTTTTTCATATTTTGATCTCAAGTCAAATATAAGTTTCATAATAAAAGTTTTATACAGAGGTTTGGGCAAAAGCACATTTTTTTCCAGAACTATATTTTTATAACTGTCGAATTTCGCAGTTATTCCAATAAAATTAGACGTATTTTCCGTGAAATAATAATATCTGACTCTGTCAATATGACTTGGAATATATGTATAAAAAACATATTCCGGAGGATTTTTAACTTCCTCTAAAATTTTTAAATCTTTAATAAAATACAACATGTGTTGAACACCGGCACCGCAAATACCATAATTATATACATCATAGCCTTTTGTACTTTTATAAAGTTGGTGGGAAAAAGTTTCTTCATCTGACAAACTGTCACCAAAAGTATAAGAACAGCCGAATAAAACTATTGACTTTTTATTACCGTTTTTTTGTTCAGGTTTTCTAAAAAAATAATTCTCTATATTAAGACATCTCGAAGTACCAAAAGGATTATTTTTGTAAAAATAAGAATAAGAAATATTTCTTTCTTTTCTATATTTAGGCGAACAATAATGAAGAAATACCAAATAATCTGCAATAGAAAAAAATAATAACAGCAAGAATAGATTTATAAAGATATTTTTTAAAAAGTTTTTCATATTTTTCCTCTTAAATTATATCATTTTTTGTTTGGAAAACAATAAACCCCAAAGCCATTTACTTGATAAAAGACCGTGTTTATACTACCCTAAAGTTATTACAGGAGAAAAAATATGTTAAGAGCTGGAATAGTCGGATTACCGAACGTAGGAAAATCAACATTGTTTAACGCATTGACAAGTGCGAAAAATGCCCAAAGTGCAAACTATCCGTTTTGTACAATCGAGCCGAACGTAGGAGTTGTTGGTGTTCCTGATGAAAGACTTTGGAAACTTCAACCGCTTGTTCATACGGACAAAGTTGTTCCGACCGCAATAGAATTTGTTGACATCGCAGGACTTGTAAAAGGTGCAAGCAAAGGCGAAGGCTTGGGAAACCAATTCCTTGCAAATATTCGTGAAACAGATGCAATAATTCAGGTTGTAAGATGCTTTGACGACCCCAATACAATTCACGTTGCAGGCAAAGTCAATCCGATTGACGATATTGAAACAATCAATACCGAACTTGCTTTAGCCGATATGGCATCTTTGGAAAAAAGAATTGCAAAAACATCAAAGGTAGCTAATTCAGGCGATAAAGCTGCAAAAGTCGAAGTTAAAGTTATGCAGACTTTGTATGACAAACTTTCAGAAGCAACCTTTATCAACGTAGAAGATCTTTTTGATGACGAGGACGAACTCAAAATTGCAAAACAATCACAATTAATGAGCATAAAACCTGTAATTTATGCTGCAAACGTATCAGAAACAGACGTTGTAAACGGAAACGATTATACAAAACTTGTTGATGAATATGCGAAAAAACACGGTGCTGAAATGGTAATAATTTCGGCAAAAATCGAAGAAGAACTTGCTGATTTGTCAAAAGAAGATGCAAAAGAATACCTTGCGGAACTCGGAATTACAAGCTCAGGTATCGAAAAAATGATTCAATCGGTTTATCATCTTTTAAACCTCAGAACATACATTACAGCAGGCGAAATCGAAGTTAAGGCTTGGACAATCACAGCAGGAACGAAAGCTCCGCAAGCAGCAGGCGTAATCCATACCGATTTTGAAAAAGGTTTTATCAGAGCGGAAGTAATTTCTTATGAAGATTTTCTCGCTTGCGACGGTTCATACACTTTGGCGAAAGAAAAAGGCTTAATGCGTCTTGAAGGTAAAGATTACGTTGTTCAAGACGGCGATATTATGCACTTCAGATTTGCTACTTAAAATCCATAAAACAAAAAACTCAAATGAATTTTATAGAAGTACAGGACAAACAAACTTTTGATAAGATATACTCCGATATGGAAAAACAATTTCCCAAATCGGAGCTTCGTCCGTATGAAAAAATTTTAAACGATACATTGTCCGAAAAACCTTATAAAATGGTTATTTTAGAGGATAACGGGGAATATCTCGGATACGTTACATATTTTGAAAAGGATTTTATCTGGGTTGATTATCTTGCCATCATTGGAGAAAACAAGTCAAAAGGTTATGGCAGTTTGATTTTAGAAAAACTTTTTGAATACTGCAAGGACAAAAACGGTGCATACTTTGAAGTAGAACTCGAAAACCCCGAAGATTCTTTGACGACTAAAAGAATAAATTTTTATAAAAAAATCGGTTGTGAAATTTTAGATTTAGCTTATTTTTATCCGAATGAAGAAAATGTTTTACAAATGAAATTGATGTATAAATCGCTTGCCGAAAAAAAGCCCAAAAACATTATTCAAGATATAAAAGCTACTTTTGACAACATTTTTGAATGTTCTGCAAAAGAAAAAGCTTTTCAAAAAATTATCGAGGTTAATTAATCAACTCCACGACGGTTTTTTACGGATAAACAGCTTCAATTCTTTTGTTCGGAGTTCTTCGTGAGAATATTTTTCACTTGCTTTTTTATAGAATTCATTTTCTTCGGCAAAATCGAGAATTTTTCGAGAACCATAGCAAATATTGTCAAATTCGTCTAAAACCTTGATAATTTCAGCAAAAGACTTTCTGTTAATTGATTTTGAATTAAAAACAAATTCAGAAACCGTTTCAGCATCGTTATTATCAAAACCCTTATCAAGCATAGCTTTTTTAAGTTCGTCTTTTGAATCGTAAGCCAAATGCTCCCAATAATCCAAAGAAGGAGAACCCATGCCCGTTTTAAGACAGCCGCAATCGAGAGCGTCCATAAAGTTATGCCCGTTATCACTTGGCCAAAGTGGCGAGCCGGAAACGCAGATTACACCGTTTTTGTCGATTAATCTTATCAAATTTTGATAGAATTTTTTCAAATCTTTAACGTGTTCGAGGATATCCAAACCATAGATTATATCGAAGGTTTCGTCGAGGTTATCCAAATCTTCGAAATCCTGATTTACGCATCTGATATTTTTGTCGGAGTCAAGTTCAAACCCGGAATAATAAGGAGCAAAAGACACGACTTCTTTTGCCGCCATGGAAGAAATAATTTCAGACAGCCCGTAATTAACGTATGGTGTGATATTCAAGATTTTTTTATTTGCAAATTCATATTTAGAATTTATATCAGACAAATTTTCTTTGAAATAGCAGCTCATATCGATTTTGTAGAAATCTAAAGGCATTGCGGCATCAGAGGTTATAATAAACCTTTCGGTGTTCAAATCTTCTTCAGAGAATTTTTGAGCGGCAATTTGATAAAATTCATTTTTCGGATAGTATTTGAAAATCCGTTTTAGATGTAAATCAGCAACTGTTTTGAATTTTGTAATAAGTTCGGTTGGCGAAATCGGCGTAGCAAAAGCATTTTCAAAATACAAATCGGCAATTCTTTGAGAAGTATAAATTCCGACTTCATTTTCGACCATAGCATCGTAAAATTCTTTGTTAGTTGACAAAGTCAAATGTTGCCAAGGTTTTAGCGGATTGTAGCCGTCGAAATAATTAAATTTGCCATAAGAAATCAAATGACCTTTTGGCGAAGTGTATGGCATAAACCCCGAAAAATAAAAGGCAGTATCAGGCTTTATAACTCGTTTCAAATTAGTCAAAAATTTATCAATATTTTGAATATTTGTAAGCGTATCAAGTCCGAAAACTATATCAAATTTAGCATCTTCATCAGGTTCAAAATTTTCAAAATACGTTTGATAAACGGCAACATCAGAAAGATTTTCATCAAAAGCCGCCGCATTTCGAGAAACTGCACAAAC
Organism: uncultured Candidatus Melainabacteria bacterium; assembly: GCA_934754505.1. Lineage (GTDB taxonomy): Bacteria > Cyanobacteriota > Vampirovibrionia > Gastranaerophilales > Gastranaerophilaceae > RUG841. The sequence continues at coordinate 92,595 of CAKVIE010000004.1, read as the reverse complement.
CGACTTTGCACCCATTGCAAAAAACGTTTGAGAAATTTTGTCATTTTCAAAGCAAGACAAATTCAAAACCTTCAAATCACTGCAATCGTGTTTTTTATTAAACGGAAAAATTATATCCGAAACACATGTTTCAAGTTCGGGAAAACCTCTTTTCACAACAGAGGCTTTAACTTTTTGTACATATTCCGGCGAATAATCAGAATTCTCCGACTCCGATTTTTTAACTTTTGATTTTTCAATTCTCAAAACGACTTTTGCCGTTTTCAAATCAAGTTCGGAATATTTTTCTTTTGCATCAAAGAAAAATCCATGCGGAGTCATTTTTTCAAAATATCTTCTAAATCTGTATTCAAAACCGTCAACAGAATATTGCTCTAAAGACGAAGAAAAGAACTCCGTTTTAGAAGAAGAAACATCAACAATATCCCGTCCGATAGCCGCTGAAATAATTTCAGTCGGAGAATGACGGCTGACTTCTTTCGGATTAAAAATCCAATCACAGATTTCAACACAATCCTCTTGAGGAATATCTTTAGCCGCAAGTGCTTCAAGCATTTTTTCTTTCGTATCCAAAAGCAAATGTTCCCAAGGTTGAAAAGGATTTGTTTTTTCATTGTAAATATATTTATCTTTAATCCAAAGATGATGCCCGTTTTGACAAGTCCAAGCAGGATTACCCTGCAAATCAACTTTACCGTCGGTTTTAAGAACTCTTTTAATATTATCAAAAAAGTTTTTCAAATCGTTTACATGCTCAAGAATTTCGTACCCAAGCACCAAATCGACAGAATTATCAGGAATTTCATCGAGATTTTTTTCTTTAACATTTATACAAGTGATGTTTTCATCATCAGAGATAACTTCATCGGGAGCATAGAAAATAACCCTATCTGCACCCATTTTCAAAAGAGCTTTAGGAATATTTATATCGTTTTGATAAGACGAAAGGATAATCGTTTTTTTATCAAAACCGTACAAAGCTGACCATTCCTTTAATATTTGGAAAACGTAGCTTAAAATATTCAAATCTCTGAAATCCATATTAAAACCTCTGATTTTATTAAAACTTATTTTAATCGAAAGGTCAACACGGAATTAGTCGGTAAATCTGAATTTTATAAGAGCAAGAACAGCGTGAATGCCGTCTTTCCAAGTAATTTTTTTACCTTCTTCAAAAGTTCTTCCGCAATATTTGATAGGAGCTTCTTTCAATTTAGCTTTTTTCTTTAAAACTTTTGCCGTAATTTCAGGCTCAAAGTCAAATCTGTCGGATTTAATTTGGATATCCTTGATAAATTCGGTTTTGAAAGCCTTGTAGCAGGTTTCCATATCTGTTAATTTTGCTCCGAACAAAATATTTGTCATAAGAGTCAACATTTTATTTGCGAAGAAATTAACTTTCACAACAGTTTTGCTTTCATTTAAATTCAAAAATCTTGAACCGTAAGCAACGTCAGCACCTTCATTAAGGATAAGTTTTATAACGCCGTCGTAATCATCAGGGTCATATTCCAAATCAGCATCTTGAATAACGGCGATATCACCCGTTACGGCGGCAAATCCCGTTCTCAAAGCCGCACCTTTGCCCTGATTAACTTTATGATATAAAACTTTATATTTATCTTCCAAATTTTTCAAAATATCTTTAGTACCGTCAGTAGAGCAGTCATCGACCAAAATTATTTCTTTCTCCAAACCGCCGAAAGATGCTTTTTCAACCTTTTCAAGCAAGGGAAGAAGAGTGTTAATTTCGTTGTAAACAGGTATTAAGATACTTACTTTATTCATATTTTTCCTTTCGGTGTAACATTTTTGTGTAAACTTGTTATGTATTATAAAAATATTGTATAATTAAATAGAATAAAAGTTAAGGTCTTTTTGTATGATAAATTCAAAAGATAATACCAAGTCGGAAGAAAAGTTGAGAAGTGCAGACGAATTATTTTCGGAAGCATTGACAGCATACGAAAACGAACAGTACAAAGAATGTGCGGAAAAAGTTAATATTGCACACAAAATTTATCTTGCAGGAGAAAATACCGAAAAAATCTCTATTTGTCTAACTTTTATGGGTTTAACAAAATATTTATGCGATACGGACACCTACAAAAGCAGCCTTTTATTACTTGAAGATGCAAGATTTTTAGCACAAGATGCAAAGGGCGAAAATGCTTGGGGCATAAGCAAATGGGCTTTTGCACAAATTGCGGTTAATGAAAGAAATTACCAAGAAGCACTTTTATATTTAAACCGAGCAGCATATATGGTAACAGAATATCCGTACATTTTGATGAGAATATATGAATCTTTAGCTTTTTTAAACCTTGAAACAAAGAATTACGAAAGAGCTTATGAATGCACGGAAAAAGCACGAGAACTCGCAAAATGCGGAAAATGGGAAACTGCATTAAAACGAATAAACAAAATTGACGGAAATTTGAATGAATGCAGCGAATCCATTTTAACAGAATCTTTACAGAAGATAAAACGCCCCGAAAATGCGGAAATTCCGAGCGACCCGTTAATTGCACTTTTGAAAATAGCAAGAACAATAAGTGCGGAAATAGATTTAGACCGTTTGTTAAAAACCATTGCAGAGCAGACTAAATTTGCATTAAAGGCAGATCGCTGCACAGTTTTTTTAATAGACAAAGAAAGAAATGAGCTTTGGTCAAAAGTTGCCTTGGGAATAGACAATCATAAAGAAATTCGTTTCCCGATAGGTAAAGGCTTAGCGGGGCATTCGGCATTAACGGGAGAAACTGTTAATATCAAAAACGCATACAGCGACGACAGATTTAATAAAGAAATTGATGCACAAACGGGGTACAAAACTTCGACCATTCTTTGTATGCCGATAAGAAATCTGAAATATGAAGTTATCGGAGTTTTTCAGGTGATAAACAAATTTGAAGGTAATTTTACGGAAGCCGATGAGGATTTGCTTGTCACAATCGGTGCGAGTGCAGGTATTGCACTTGAAAACAACCGTTTGTTTGAAACGCAGCAGAGAATGTTATCGGAGCAGAAAAAGCTTTTCAACGGCTTTATTGATACGCTTGCAGCCTCAATCGATGCGAGGGACAAAATCACGGCAGGTCACTCAATGAGAGTTACGCAATATTCAAATTTGATATGTCAAAAACTTGGAATTGACAAAGATATGACCGAAACAATTTCTCAAGCTGCAATGCTGCACGACATAGGCAAAATCGGAATTCGTGATTCCGTTTTGCAGAAAAAAGGCAAATTAACGGACGAAGAATATCATCACATTCAAGAACACGTCAGAATAACACACGATATTTTGAGCAAAATTGCAGATAAATCGGAATCCTTCAAAGACGTTGTGGAAATTGCATCTTCTCACCACGAGAAATATAATGGCGGCGGATATTTCAGACACAAAAGCGGAGATAACATTCCGCTCGGCGGAAGAATTTTAGCCGTTGCTGATGTTTTTGATGCAATAACTTCAATAAGACATTACAGAGATAGAATGCCCATAAATCAAGCTATCGGAATAATTTTGGACGGAGCTGGTAATCATTTTGATGGTAAAATCACTGATATATTTTTATCATTAGGCTGTGACAAAATCATAGATGTAATTTTATTTAACAGCTCAACAGTTTTGGGTGCAAAAGACAGACAAATTCTGGAAAGCAAAAATTTAATTCAGCTTAAAGAGATTATAGAAAAAGACGAAAAGACCGAAGAAGAAAAATCTTTGATTGATTTGTTCAACTCATACTATTTGTCGGAAAATACAGCAAAACAAGAGGTGCAAGTTGGTTAAAAAGACAATATTAGCATTAATAATAATATTGTCGACTTTTTTCAGCCAATCGGCATTTTGTGCTGATTTAAAATCATTGGAAGTCAAACAAAAAGAGCTGTCTGAATTAAGAGAACCCGATTTAACGTCGCTTGTGTTTTTTTCGGGATATGATTTTACATACGACAAAAAACTTTATTACAATCCCGAAGTCAGAAGTTTGATAGAAAAATTATCAGAAGCCGATAAGCATTGCGAGCAGTCAAATGTAGCGGTTGCTTATTTTGAATACAAAAAAATTCTTCAAACGATGAAACCGAACGATTTTTACTATATGTTGATGGCGTATAAACTTACGCAAACGGGATTTTTCTCATTAGCACACTTGGCAATGAATAAGGTTGACGATAAAGAAATTTGGGCATCACATATTGAAGCCGTAAGAAAATATTCTTTTCCCAAAGTTAATTTAAAGGTACAAGAGGAAGTATTTTTCGCCGAATTGTTGTCAGACATTGTTTATAACAATATGACAAACGAAAGTCTGACAAGGCTTGCAAAAAGCGAAAGTACGCTTGCAAATTCGGATTACGGCAGTTATATAAAAGCGAAAGCATATTTTGCTGAAAAGAAACAAAAGCAGGCTCTTTCGGAAATCAACAGAGCTTTGTCACAAAACCCCGAAAATATGATTTACCTGAAATTCAAAGCAGAAATTTTAAGTTCGGAGGGCAACGGCAAAGAGGTTATAAATGTATTAAAGAACTTGCCCGAACAGGATTTGTTGTATATTGAAAATCAAAAAACTACGGATAAAATCAAATATTACACTTTGACAAATTCCAAAACCCATCCGAGCCAACAAAAATACAATCTTGCATACTATTTTTATCTGAACCGTGATTATCCGAGAGCGATAAACGAGCTTAAATTAATGTTAATAAGGGGGGAAAACAAACAGGCAGGAGAGTTGTTGGGACATATTTACCTGATAAACGGTCAGTATGAAGAAGCAGAAAAGCTTTATAAAAAACTTTTAACAAGAAACCAAAAACTTTCTTATGCACACAAAGGCTTAGGAGATATTTACCTTTATAAAAATAAAAATGCACTTGCATACGCAGAGTACAAAATCGCATTGAAGTTTGATACAAAAGATGTTGAAAACTATGTTGGATACATTGTTGCAAGTGTAAAAATAGGGGATTTAAAAACCGCAAGAAAATACCTTTCAAAAGCGAAATCGAAATTCCCGACAAATTATAAAATTTTATATTTGAACGCAAAAATAAACGAAGATACGGGTAAACAAAATTTAAAAAATTCGATAAAATACAATCCTTTTTATCCTGAAGGCTGGCTTGATTTGGCAGGAGATGCACTTTCATTGAACGACACGACATCTGCATCAGAATATATAAACACGGCAGCTTTTATAACAAAAAACAGTGCAAGATATTTTTATTATAAGAGCATTTTAAACACCGAGAAAAAAGATTTTGACACAGCGGAACGTGACATAACGAGAGCGAAACAGCTTTACATTGAACAGAAACAAAATCACAATCAAGGCGGAGCGGCAGATGAAAAAATATAATGTTTTGATAACGGAAGACCACACTCTCATAAGATTTGGTTTAAAGACGGCGTTATGCAGTAAAGATTACATAAAAAACATTTACGAAGCAGCCGATGCGATGACGGCATTAAAGATTGTTCAAAGTGAAAAAATCGATGCTGTGATAATGGATTTAGGTCTGCCGGGAATGAACGGAATTGAAGCGACAGAACAAATAAAAGAAATCAATCCGAATGTAAAAATAATGATTTTAACCTCACATAAAACCCGTGATGAGGTAATAAATTCAGTCAAAGCCGGGGCTTATGCATATTGTTCAAAAGACATCGACCCTGAAAATTTGGCATTAATACTGCTGTCAGTGTTAAACAATGCAATATGGTTTGACGGAAGCGTTTCGGAATTCATTCTTGATATAATCAAAAACGATAATAAACCGACTAATATCGTCAGCACACAAAACGATTATAATTTAACAAGACGGGAACAGCAGGTATTGTCGTTAATAAAAGAGGGTGCAAACAATACGGAAATAGCCAAAAAGCTGCATTTAAGCATAAATACCGTAAAAGCACATGTGAGCGGAATTATGCAAAAACTTGAAGTTGATGACAGAACACAGGCGGCAATAAAAGCAATAAGTAACAATATTAATTAAAATACTTGCAATTATAATAAAATCGGTTAAAATACAAATATCATCAGTTTAAAGGAGAAAGTTACACATGTATTCCAAAGACCAATTGTCTGAAATGATTTTACACGATTATGAAAAATTCAATTCTTACAGAGCGAAATCAGACGATGAAATAGATTTAACGGAAATGGATTTTGCCAATGCAACGATAGAAAACGTAGATTTTACAAACTGTGATTTATCGGGAACAACTTTTGCCGACACAACGCTATCGTTAATAAACTTTACTGATGCAAACCTCGAATCGGTAGATTTTACGAGAGCAAATATTGTAGAATGTGATTTTTCGGGAGCATTATTGAATGGAACAAATTGCAACTTTGCAGTGTTAAATTACTGTAACTTCACGGATTCTGATATGGCAGGCTGTATTTTAACCGAAGCAGATTTAACAGACTCTGATTTAACAGGTGCAGAAAATTTAACTGCAAGCCGATTTGACGATACAACAATTTGGCCAGATTCCGATATGTTACCGGAAGAATTTGATACATCTTCAACAAGAGATTTATCAGCACTTCAAGATGAAGAAGATGCCGTAAACGAAGATTATTAATCATTGATTAATAGAGAAATATTCAACTTAAAAAGACTTTATCATTTTTACGATAAAGTCTTTTTATAATTTTTTGGGGGCTAAAAACAATCCACAATTTAAAAAAAAGAGGAAATGCCAAATAGACATTTCCTCTAAAATATTCTAAATAAAGAATTATTTTTCTGTCGGTATTCTCATTCCGTAGAAAGAACGGATAACGAATAAGATAGCGACTACCAAAAGAACGATGCCGACTTTCGGAGCGATTGCTCTAAATGATTCACTCAAAGCAATTTCCATAGCCAATAATCCGAACAATGTCGTAAATTTGATAATCGGGTTCATAGCTACTGAAGAAGTATCTTTGAACGGGTCACCAACCGTATCACCAACAACAGTTGCTTCGTGAAGCGGAGTTCCTTTTTCGGCAAGGTCAACTTCTACGATTTTCTTAGCGTTATCCCAGCATCCGCCTGCGTTTGCCATAAATACAGCTTGGAATAAACCGAATGTAGCAATCGCAATTAAGTAGGATACGAAGAATGATACAGGTAATAAGTTACCTTCCGAAGGTGCTGACAAGCAAGCAAGTGCCAAAGCAAATGCGAACAATGCAACAAAGATATTTACCATACCTTTTTGAGCATATTCCGTACAAATTTTTACAACTTCTTTAGAATTTGAAACATCTGCACGTTTTTCAGCATTTTCATCAAGTTTAATATTTCTCTTAATGTATTCAACAGCTCTGTAAGCACCTGTTGTAACAGCTTGCATAGAAGCACCCGAGAACCAGTAAATTACCGCACCGCCTGCAAGTAAACCGAGCAATGTGAACGGATTAAGCAAGTTCAAGATAGTTTCTGGATCAACAAGCAATGTATTTTTGATTACCAAAATCAAAGAGAAAATCATTGTTGTTGCACCAACAACAGCCGTACCGATAAGAACAGGTTTTGAAGTGGCTTTGAATGTGTTACCTGCACCGTCGTTAGCTTCGAGGTATTTTTTAGCAACATCAAAGTTAGGTTTGAAACCGAAATTCTTTTCGATATCTTCTGAAACATTCGGAACTTCTTCGATTAAAGAAAGTTCGTAAACTGATTGAGCGTTATCGGTAACAGGACCGTATGAGTCAACTGCGATAGTAACAGGTCCCATACCCAAGAAACCGAATGCTACCAAACCGAATGCGAATACTGATGAGTATTGCATAATTTCAACGGGGATATAAGTGCTTGCAAAATAAGCCATAGCCATCAAGAAAATGATAACTGCACCAATCCAGAAACCTGAGAAGTTACCTGCAACAATACCTGAAAGGATTGTTAATGAAGCACCGCCTTCTCTTGAAGCAGTAACAACTTCTTCAGTATGTTTAGCTTTCGGGCTTGTAAATACTTTTGTAGCTTCCGGAATCAAAGCAGCACCCAAAGTACCGCAAGAGATGATGATAGCCAAAACTAACCACAAGCTGCCGAAGCCTTCGACGTTTGCCAACATATAGTAGCTGACACCGAATGTCATAATCATTGAAAGGATTGAAGTAATCCAAACGAGGTTAGTCAAAGGAGCTTCAAAATCCAAATCTTCTTTATCTTTGTAGATAGCATTTGATAAAACGTTATTTACACCGTAAGCGATAACAGATGTAAGAATCATCAAGAATCTCATAACGAAAATCCAAGTCAATAAGATAACTTGATTAGCTTCACCTGCAACAGCCAACAAGATGAAAGAAACGAGAGCAACACCTGTTACACCGTAAGTTTCAAAACCGTCAGCTGTAGGTCCGATAGAGTCGCCTGCGTTGTCACCTGTACAATCGGCAATAACACCGGGGTTTCTCGGGTCATCTTCTTTGATTGTAAAGTGAATTTTCATAAGGTCAGAGCCGATATCAGCGATTTTTGTAAAGATACCGCCTGCAACACGAAGTGCCGAAGCACCTAAAGATTCACCGATTGCAAAACCGATGAAGCAAGCACCCGCAATTTCTCCGGGGATAAATAACAAGATGAGAAGCATCATAATAAGTTCTACCGAAACGAGAACAACACCGATACTCATACCTGCTTTAAGCGGAATACCCATAATATTGAGCGGTTTGCCTTTTAATGAAGCAAAAGCCGTTCTTGCGTTAGCCAAAGTATTCATTCTGATACCGAACCAAGCAACACCGTATGAACCGAGAATACCGATAACAGACATTCCTAAAATGATTAATACGTTTTTAGCAGGCATTGCTTGAAGATAGCCGAAGTAGAATGCAATACAAAGAGCAATCAAAACTTCCAAAGCAATAAGGAATTTACCTTGTTGAATAAGGTAAGTCTTACAAGTTTCGAAAATAACATTTCCGATTTCTTTCATACAATCGTGAGCATCAATTTTTTTGATGTCACAAAATGCTTTCAAGCCCCAGAGTAAACCGAGGGCAGAAACAACAATTCCCGCAATCAAGTAATTGTAATTGTCGCCCGTGATTTTCGGAACAACCAAGTCCGCCTCACTTGCGAATGCGGGTGCTGAAACGAACAACATAGCAAAAAGAGCCATGCAACTTGTCTTAACAGCATTTAAAATTTTGTTAGACATTCTTTATTCTCCTTTTTTCTAACACCTGTAACACAACTATAATAAAAATTTATTATGCCCTTTATTTTAAACATAAATTGAACAATAATCAAGCAAATATTTAATTTTTAATTCAAATTTAATCCAAAAACACTATAAAAATATTAATTTATTGAAAAATATCTCGATTAGGTATATCCTGTCATTATGATAGAAATTTGTATTTTATATTGTTTAACGAAAAGGGAGATGACGATATACTCCGTGAGAAAGCGAATTGAGGAGTATTTCGGAGCATTTACCATGCCGAGCCACGGAACAATTCACCCTGCATTAAAAAGATTTGAAGAAGAAAAATTTGTAACGGTTCAAGAAACACTTTCCGACGGAGGCAAAAAATCGAGTTACTACGGGATAACGGAAAAAGGCAGAAAACACTTATGCAAACTGATTTTATCCGATTTAAGCGAAAACCCGTCAGTATCGATAAACGAAATAAACATAAGACTTTCGGCAGCAGGAGTTTTATCCGCAGAAGAAAGAAAAGAACTGAAACAACTTTGCGAAAGGTATTTAGACCTTTATATCACAACGATTGAAAGAAAGATAAACGACCCTTACAGCGGACTTGATGAATATCAAAAGCAGGTAATGGCAAAAATTTCCGCAAATCAAAAAGAGTTTATTAATTTCACAAAAGCCCTCGGAGAATAACCACCCATGCCCGCAAAAATCATCGAAATCCAACCCGACACAATAGCCGACGAAATAGGATTGGCTGCAGGCGATGAAATTTTAAAAATCAACGGACAGGTGCCGAAAGATTACATTGATTATTCATATTTAACGGCTTGCGAGGAGCTTAACATCTGGGTAAAGCACAGTGACGGCACACCTGAAATTTACGAAATCGAAAAAGATTTTGATGAAGAACTCGGCGTAGTTTTTGAATCGGCAGTTTTTGACAGGATAAAACCCTGTACAAACCACTGTATTTTTTGCTTCGTTGACGGGCAGCCGAAAGGGCTTCGCTCGACTTTATATATAAAAGATGATGATTACAGATTGTCCTATTTGCAAGGTTCTTATGTAACTTTGACAAACTTGACCGCAAAAGACAAAGACAGAATTTCCACAATGCATTTAGGACCTTTGTACGTTTCGGTGCATTCAATGAATGGCGAACTTCGGGCAAAAATGCTCCGCAATTCGAAAGCCGTCAATATAAAAGAAGATTTGAATTTCTTAAAAGAAAACGACATTCCGTTCCACGCACAAATCGTGTTATGCCCCGGATTTAATGACGGCGAGGAGCTGAAATATTCCTTAAATGAACTTTATAAATACAAATCCGTATTACTTTCTATTGCAATAGTTCCCGTCGGTATCACAAAATACAGGGAAGATAATTTGACAACAGTTAATAAAGAAAAAGCTGTCGAATGCATTGAAATTGTTGATGAATTTAACAAAAAGAGGAAAAATTTTCCAGCCTGTTTGTCAGACGAATTTTATTTAATTGCAGAAAGAGAAGTTCCCGAAGCCAAATATTACGGTAATTTTGAGCAAATCGAGGACGGAGTCGGCTCGTTAAGATTATTAAAAGACGATTTTGCAAAACGATTTAAAAAACTTCCCAAAGCACTGAAAAAGCCTTTCAGATTAACATTTGCAACATCAAAATCTGCCTACAAAACCATTATCGGATTTCAAGAACAATTAAACACAATCGAAAATTTGACCGTTGAAACGGCAAAAATCGAACCGAAATTTTGGGGAAAAGATATTTCAGTTGCAGGGCTGACATGTTTTCAAGATTTAGTTGACTCGGTAAAGCCCTATAATCCCGAAAACCTTGTAATACCTTCAGTTATGATATCTCCATATACAAATGAATTTTTGGACGGCAAGACGACCGAAGATTTGCAAAATGAGCTTAACGGCTGCAAAATCCATATTCTGAAAGACATTTATTCGACAAAAGAAATGATTGATATAATTAAGGCAAATAAATAAGTTTATGCAATAATGTTTGTATGAATGAAAAAATTATCATCAGGGGTGCAAAACAGCATAATTTAAAAAATATCAATCTTGAATTACCGAAAAATGAATTGATTGTTTTCACGGGTGTAAGCGGTTCAGGAAAAAGCTCGCTTGCCTTCAATACGATTTTTGCAGAGGGGCAAAGACGTTATATCGAGAGCCTTTCTGTTTACGCAAGACAAATTGTCGGACAGCTTGATAAACCTGATGTTGAAAGCATTGAGGGACTTTCTCCGGCAATAGCAATAGACCAAAAATCGACAAGCAACAATCCTCGTTCAACCGTCGGCACAACTACGGAAATATATGATTTTTTAAGGCTTTTATACGCAACCATTGGTATTCCGCACTGCCCGAAATGCGGACGAGAAGTCGTTCCGCAGACCGTTGACGAAATTGTCGATAGAATTATGAAATTACCCGAAGGTACAAAATTCATGGTGCTTGCACCAATCGTAAGAGGCAAAAAAGGTGAATATACAGCCCTTTTGAGAAGTGTACGTTCAGAGGGTTTTGCAAGAGTAAAAATCGACGGAAAAATTTATAATTTGACCGAAGATGATGAAGAAAACGAAATTAAACTTGAGAAGAATGTAAAACACAATATTGAAATTGTCGTTGACCGACTCGCAATAAAACCGACTATCACAGCTCGTTTAACCGACAGCGTTCAACTTGCACTTGAAAAAGGCGACGGAATTTTATACATCGACATTGACGGCAAAATCACCATTTACAGTGAAAAAGCCTCTTGTCCGGTTTGCAATTTAAGTTTTGAAGAAATCACACCAAGATTATTCAGTTTTAACACGATAGACGGTGCATGTCCGTCATGTTCAGGTCTTGGAGCACATTTCGAGATAAATCCGAGTTTAATTGTACCTGATGACACAAAATCATTAAGCGGCGGAGCAATTTATCCGTGGGCAAAAACAGGAAACCCGTATTATAAAGAAATTATTGATTCGGTTGCAAAGGAATTCGGCATTGATACGGAAAAACCTTTCAAAGAATTACCCAAAGAGTATCAAGATATAATTTTATACGGCAGCGGCGACAAAAAAGTTCATTTTGAATATATGAGCTTTAATAACGAATATCTTGAGAGAAGATACATTCCGTTTTGGGGCGTAATTCCGTATCTTACAAAGAAATATAACGAAACAAACTCCGATGAAGTCAGAGCAGATGTTCAAGAATACATGTCCGCAATTCCTTGCAGTGAGTGTAAAGGAGCGAGATTAAAGCCATTCCCGTTGGCAGTCACTATTGGCGGAAAAAACATTTATGAAGTTTGCAAAATGCCCGTAAAAGATGCTTTTTCATTCTTTTCGGGGCTGTCATTGGAACTTTCGGACTATCATTTAAACGTATCAAAACAACTTTTAACAGAAATTATGTCAAGGCTAAAATTCTTGATTGACGTGGGTTTAGGCTATCTTGATTGTGCAAGAACATCAGGTACATTATCAGGCGGCGAAGCCCAGAGAATAAGACTCGCAACCCAAATAGGAAGCGGTTTGACAGGGGTTTTGTACGTTTTGGACGAACCGTCAATCGGGCTTCATCAATACAACAACGATATGCTTATCAAAACGATGTTAAAATTACGCAACCTCGGAAACACTTTGATTGTGGTTGAACACGACGAGGAAACAATAAGAAGTGCCGATTACATTGTCGATATTGGCGTTCAAGCAGGCGAAGCAGGCGGAAATATTGTTTGCCAAGGTCAACTGAAAGATATTATCAAATGCAAAAATTCTCTCACGGGAGATTATTTGAGCGGACGTAAACAAATCGAAATTCCAAAAGAGCATAGACTTGGAAACGGCAAGTTTTTAGAAGTCACTAACGCTTCAAAAAACAACCTCAAAAACATAGATGTTAAAATACCTTTGGGCAAAATCAACGTCATAACGGGCTTAAGCGGTTCAGGAAAATCAACTTTAATGAACGATTTAATCTATGAATACGCACTTCACAAATTAAGAGGCAACAGACCGAAACCACAAGGAATAGAGCGGATTGACGGTTTTGAAAACATAGATAAAGTTATCAATATCGACCAATCACCAATCGGAAGAACACCTCGTTCAAACCCCGCAACATATACGGATTTATTTACACACATAAGAGAATTGTATTCCAAAACAAACGAAGCAAGAGCAAGAGGCTACAAGCAAGGACGATTCAGTTTCAATATAAAAGGCGGAAGATGCGAATCCTGCAAGGGTGACGGCGTAAAAAAAATTGAAATGAGCTTTTTGTCCGACGTTTACGTAGCTTGTGATGTTTGCGGCGGAAAACGTTACAATAGGGAAACTTTGGAAGTTAAATACAAAGGTAAAGATATTTCTGACGTTTTAAACATGAGTGTTGCAGAAGCACTTGAATTTTTTGAAAACATTCCAAAAATCCACAGCCGACTAAAAACCTTGCAAGAAGTAGGTTTGGATTATATCAAACTCGGTCAGTCCTCAACGACTTTATCGGGAGGAGAAGCTCAAAGAATAAAACTTGCGGCAGAATTAAACAAAAAAGCCACGGGCAAAACCCTTTATTTGCTTGATGAACCGTCTGTCGGACTTCATTGGGCGGATTTGGATAAATTAGTCAAAATTCTCCAAAAGCTCGCCGATGCAGGCAACACAATTCTGATTATCGAACACAATCTTGATATTATAAAAATTGCAGATAACATAATCGATTTAGGTCCTGAAGGCGGTGAAAACGGCGGTTATGTGGTTGCTCAAGGCACTCCGCAAGTGGTTGCAATGTGCGAAAATTCCTTTACAGGACAGTATCTGGCTGAGCTTCCGGGTCTTCTTTAACCTCGTCAACAGGAAGATATTTAATATTTGTAATTCCGCAATATTGCTTGCCCGTTGTTACAACTTCATAGACAAAGAATTTATCGAAATAGCTTAAATCATTGTGTTTCAAGACCAAATAGGTTTTTCTTGTATTGCCGTATTTTTGATAAATTTCATCGGCTGTCAACATTTTATTAAACTCAACCTTATCGGCAAAATAATACGTCATTGCATATCTTTCGATAATATCGTAAGTCGCAAGATTAACTTTATCCTGACGAGCTTTTATGGCAATATTTACCAAATCATTTTCACCGAAAGAGTTGACATAATTGTATAAAAGCCCTGTTGACATAAAGAACATTATTATAGAAATAAAAATATGAACAGAAAAATTCAAAACATTTCTTTTAAGGATAATCGCAATCATACCGGGAATTGCAACTAATAGTGTTACGAGAATTAACGGCGGTAAAAGCGGATCAATATATGTTTTTTGAACAGGATTTATGAAGAAATACGCCATAATTCCGCCGACAGAAGCAATAATCAAAGAAACGTAAAGCAATATTGATGCGGCATAGCCGACTTTTAAATATTTGTTTTCGCAAAGCTGTTTGTACCAGAAAAAAGCACAGATTAAAGATGCAAAATACAAGCACACCGTCAATCTTGAAAAATCAGTAACCCCTGAAATTACATAGAAAACCGCCGAACAGAAAAAGCCCCATATTGCCGATGTCAAAATAAATGCAAGATTATCATTTATAATTTCTGTTTTATGAATAACCCGATTTTTAATTTTTTTGAAAAACAAATACGGAATTGCCGTAAAAAACAGAAAATAAAAGAAAATCCAAGGCATTCCGCCGATTACGAAATACAAAACCGAATACTTCAAAAAGAATTTATAATTTGTTATAAAATTCATTGATAATAAACTCTCTTTAACGGCAAGAATATTAGAAACAGCGTAATCAACATTCATACATTTGGACAAAATCGGAAATGTAAAAAGCAAGAAAACCAATAATCCCGATAAAAATTTTATGGGTTTGAAAAATTCTTTAATCTTTCCAAAAACGATAACAAGCGGAAAAACCGTTACAAAAGGCAATACCGCCGCTGTAATATCAGTTGTCAAAACGGCAAATGCCGCAAATATCCAAAACAAAATATTATAAATATAATTTTCTTTATCCGAAACAATTAAAAACGAAGAAAGACCAAATATGATACTCAAAATTATAAAACACGAAGAAATCATAAACGGTGAAGAAATTGACGAAAAAATCACAAAAATCAAAGATGAAAACGTAGTAAATGATGCAATTACAGCAAATTTTTCGTTTACGGTTTCGGTTAATGCACGATAAACACCGAAAGCAGCAGTCAACATAACAATTCCCGAGCCTAATCGTATCGGAATTTCAGAATATTTCGCAAAAAACAAAGAGCAAAATTTGACAATCAAATAATACAAAGGACCTGCAGAAGTAAAAGCTTCACCATTCAAAGCAGGGTGAAAGAAGTCAGTCAAATTTTTCATTGCAATTGCAGCAGAAGCATATTTTGCCTCAAAAAACAGCTCCATAATCAAATAGTTATTCAATCTGCAAGCATAAATTACAAGACAAAAAAGCCCTACACACAAAAAGATTAAGAATTTTTTATTTTTTTTCGTCATTAATCTTGTTTGCCACACTCTGCTTTATAATCGTTGTAATCTAACAAATCAAATGTATCATTAGGTGTAAGATTTTGCGAATATACTTTAATTATCCAGCCGTCTGTCAACGGTTCATTATTTACAACATCATAACCGTTGTCAAAAGCAGGATTTATTTCAACCACTTTGCCCTCAATAGGCATATACATTTCAACAGCAACAGAATCGGATTCGATAGTTGCACAGAGTTCTTTTTTCACATAGACATCATCTACTTCAGGAACCTCAATAAATATGATTTCTCCACCGATTTTTTTAAGAAATTCATCTGTTATACCAACTAAATATAAGCCGTCACCACATTCTCTGATATATTCATCAGTCGGTGAACATAAAAGGTTTTCGGGAATATTCATATAAAACTCCTTTTCACTTTGCCATATAAAATTCTTATATTATTTTTCTGTTTCTGTCAAGTCGTAAACATTTTACAACGAATTTACGGTCTTAAAATGCATTTTAGCAACCATATTTAATTCATTTTTGCCGAATTTTGCAACAAACTCTTGTGCCGTCAAAATCACTTTGTCAGATGCACCTTTGGGAAAATCAATATCATACTTATTTTTCAGCTCTTGACATCTTTTAACAAATTCCGCCCGAGCAATTACAGAAGCTGCCGCAACCGCAATGAAACTCTCACCCTTTGTTCTTTGTTCAAGTGTAATTTTTTTGCCTTTTTCGAGCAAAGCGTTTTTTATCAAAGACTCATCTCCGAATTTATCCGAAAGTGCAAAATCACAAGATTGCTTATTCAAAACATTTTCAATAGCTCTTGCATGCCCCCACGCAAGCAATTTATTCAAATTTTTGAAAGAATTATAAAGCTGATTATATTTCTCGGGCATAATCACCACAACCGAATGAGGTGCGGTATTTCTGATTTCGGCAGCATATTTCATAATGGTTTTATCATCAAGCTTTTTACTGTCTTTTATGCCCAAAGCCTTGAACTTTTTAGCAAGCTCATCATTTACAAAAACACCTGCAACAACCAATGGACCGAAAAAATCACCTTTACCCGATTCATCTGTTCCGATGTATTCGTGGACAACAAATTCCTCTGCGGCTTCTTCTTTTGGCACGGAAAGCAATTCAAGCTGTTCACCGCAAGACGAAATTCCAAGAAATTGTTCAAACTCCTTGACTACATCTGTTACATCTTTCCCTTGCAAAACGAACTTTCCGCTATTGTAAAGGCTTGCTGTATAACCTTTTCCGATAGCTTTCCATTTTGCATATTGCAAAGGCGAAAAAGCGGCATCTTTCTCTTTAAAAAATTTTTCAACTAAATCACTCTGTTGAGCATTGAATTTGTTTGTGTAAATATTCATATTAAAAGAATATCACAAAAGGAAAATATTATGAAAATAGAATTATTTGTAGAAAATCCCATTCAAACAAACTGCTGGGTTTTAATTGACGAAAACAGTAAAGATGCAATAATCATAGACTTCGGCGGCGGTTATAAAAAAATCTTTGAATACATAAAAAAACAAGGAGGAAATCTTAAATATATTCTTTGCACACACGGACATTTTGACCACGTTATGGGTGTTGCTGAAATGCAACAAGACGGAGTTGATATCCCTGTTTATATGAATGAAAAGGATTACACTCTTACAAAAAATATTAACGATATGTACGAAATGTTTACGGGACAAAGAGGAAATTTTGCACCGATTAAAGTCGCAAAATTTATCGACGAAAACTCTGAACTCAAAATAGGTGAACACAAAATTCAAATACTCGAAACCCCCGGACACACAAAAGGCGGAATGTGCTTCCTAATCGACAAATTCTTATTCAGCGGAGATTCGCTTTTCTGTGAAAATATCGGCAGATGTGACTTGGAAGGCGGAAACTACGAAACTTTAATCAAATCTTTGAAGGAAAAAATTCTCCCGTTACCTGATGACATAGAAGTTTTCCCCGGACACGACACTTCAACTGTAATGAAACACGAAAAAGCCTATAATCCTTACTTAAAATAAACTTTTCAACAATAAAAAAAGAGCCGTCCTTTTGGAACGACTCTTTTTTATCAGTTAGGTTTTGACTAAACAAGACTTTGAGGTTTTTTACCTTTGCCATCTTTGCCTTGTTGTTCTTCTGTTTCACCGTCTGCAACTTGTTCTTCTGTTGCCTGTTGTTCTTCCGTTTCTTCTGCTTTCGGTTCTTCGTAATCTTTAGCCGCATCATCAACGGTGTCTTCGGTTTGATCAATCATTGCTTCACCAAGTGCAGTTGTGTTGTCGAGCATTTCGTTTGCTTGTTCAAGATTTTCGGCATATTTTGCTTTGACTTCTTCTGAATAGTATTGTTTTTCATCTTGGTTCATCATCAAGTTGCTGATAATGTCTTTTGCGATATTGCCCAAACCGTCAAAGAAGTTTTTAACAGCTCCAAAGAGTTTTTGAAGTGTTGACATTTCTTCAAATGTTTCAGCACCTTGAATTGTTCTTCCGTCCGTCAATGTGAGGTTGAAATTACCGAATGTACCTACATGACCGTCGTTATCCGTCGATTGAGTAAGATTTGTCATGTCGATATTGTCGATTTTCGTTAAATCAAAGTCTTTTTTCGGATCATCAACAGCAAGTGTACCGTCATCATTTTTTGCAACCAATCTGATACCTGCTTTTGCAAGTTCATCACCTGTCAACTTCGATGCATCGCCGTCGCTTTCGAGTCCTTTCAATGCTTCAAAGAGGTTGTCTTTTTCGTCATTGATACCTAAAATATCGTCTGTATCCCATTTGCCGTCGCCGTTATCCAAAATCATTGTGTATTCAACACCGTCGATTTTGATTACGTACGGGTCACAAGATGGCGGAGGAGTACATTCTGATACTTCTTCCGTTTTCGGAGCTTCTACTTTTTTAACAGCTGCCGATAATTGTGAAGAATCTACACCGTTAATTTGGTTAACTTGGATTTTACCTGCATATTCCGAACCGAATTTATCTGCATCACCCGTGCTCTTATCTTGATCTGCAATCATCGTTTTGATAATAGCGGCACAATTTTCTGCCGATAAATCTACTCCATCGTTTGCAAGTCCCTGCATTGCTGTCATAATTGCAGCACCTTCTTCACTTGCAAGGTATTCTGTCAACTGTTCGTTAGACATATTTGCAAATTTTTGCATATCTTTTGCACTGATACCGTCAGCTCCCGAAACTTCAGGTCCGCCTTCTCCCAATTCATTAATTACAATCGTTCCGTCTTTTGCAACTGAAATTGTATCTAAATCTACTTCAAGGAAACCGCCGAATCTTTGTGCAATGTCATCTACTGCATTTGCTTGTGCCGCATACAAATCACTCAATTTTTGAATAGTTGATGCCATATTCGATACATCAATACCTACTGATTCAAGAGTTCTTTGTTCACCGCTTATCGATGGAATCGAAATTTTACCGAGTTCCGATTTAAGACGTGCTTCGTCCCATCCTTCTTCTTGTGCTTGTTGTCTTACTCTGTTTGTTTGTTGTGAAACTGATTCTTGTGCGTTTGCTGCCGCATCTTCTACATTTGCCGCTGCTTTTGCCATATCTGCTTGAAGTGCTTCATAAGCATCTTCTGCTGCATCAATTTCTTCTTTTCTTGCTTGTGCTTCAGCTTTTGCCGTTTCGTATTCGCCTTTTGCTTTTTCAATTTCGGCTTTTAATTGTTCCGTTGCTGCCGCATCAATATTCTCGTTAGGCATGGCTATAAGTTCATCAGCCTTTGCCGTCGCTGCATCTGCTTCTTCTTTTTCTTCCGTTTCCTGCGTAGCATTTGCCGCATTCGCCGCTACTACATCATCTACTCCGTCTTCAATTTCAATTTCAGGGTTTGCGTCTTTAATTTCTTGAAGCTCTGCCTGAGTTAAATTTGCTGCCTCCTCTTTCGTGATTTTTGCATCATCGGCAATCTTTTGTAACTTCGTGTTTAACGTCGTTGCAGTAGTTGCTCCGTTGATTCCGTTTACCATCTGAAATTCTCCTTTATTCCTTTTACAACACTGTTTCTTTTTCAAAACCTTTCACAAAGGTTCTGTTTACGTTATCGACTGACCTGAATAACTTCTTTAATCATGCCTTATCGATTATTAAGAATTGTAACAGACATTTCATTGCATTTCAACAGCAAATTATATCTTTTGTATATATAAAGTAAAAACAGCCTGTCAAATTGACAAGCTGTTTTACAATTATAGCGAAATGTTTACAATTATGCTTTTACTTTCGGTCCTGCATTAACGATTTCTGACGGCATATTAGGATATTTTGCCGCAAAGTTGTCTGTAAACATTTGTGCAAGTTTGTTTGCTGCTTCATCGTATGCAGCCTTATCAGCCCACATTCCTCTTGCATCTAACATTTCGTCAGGTACATTCGGGCATGATGTCGGGTAATCAACGTTGAATACATCGTGGTGTTTGAATTCGATTGAATCAAATGAACCGTTCAATGCTGCTGTTACCATTGCTCTTGTGTAAGCAAGTTTCATACGTTTTGCACCTGATGCAGCACTTCCGCCTGCCCAGCCTGTGTTTACGAGGTAAACTTTTGTTCCGTATTGGTCAAGTTTTTCACCCAACATTTTTGCATAAACTGATGCATCCATCGGCATGAAAGGTTCGCCGAACAATGTTGAGAATGTAGGTTGCGGTTCTGTAACACCTCTTTCAGTACCTGCCAATTTTGAAGTAAATCCTGTTACAAAGTGGTACATTGCTGCGTTTTTATCCAATCTTGAGATAGGGGGCAATACGCCGAATGCATCTGCTGTCAAGAATACTACAACTTTCGGAATACCGCCTTTTGAGGGGATTTGAGCATTGTTGATATAATCAATCGGGTAACCGACTCTTGTATTTTCTGTTAATGAACCGTCGTTGAAGTCAAATTCTCGAGTTGTATCGTCCATAACAACGTTTTCTACCAATGAACCGAATTTAATTGCATTGTAAATATCAGGTTCGTGTTCAGCTGAAAGGTTGATACATTTTGCATAGCAGCCGCCTTCGAAGTTGAATATACCATCAGGTGACCATCCGTGTTCATCGTCGCCGATTAACTTACGTGCAGGGTCTGCCGATAATGTTGTTTTTCCTGTTCCTGACAAACCGAAAAATACTGCTGTTTCGCCTGTTGCAGGATCCATGTTTGCACTGCAGTGCATAGGAAGAACATTTTTCTTTGTCATAATGTAGTTCATTGTTGCGAATACTGACTTTTTGATTTCGCCTGAGTATTGTGAACCGCAAATAATGATTGTATGTGCTTCGTAGTCGATTGCGATGCAAGCTTCTGAATTTACACCGTCAACTTCAGGATCACACTTGAATCCCGGAGCACAAAGAATTGTATAATCAGGTTCACCGTATGCTGCTAATTCTTCAGCTGTCGGTCTGATTAACAATTGGTGAATGAACAAGTTTTGGCTTGCCATTTCGTTAATTACACGGAATTTTTGTGTATATTTTTTGTCAGCACCTGCAAAACCATCGAAAATGAATACTTCTCTGTTTTGTAAATACGCTGCAATTTTACCTTTAATTGAGTTGAATTTTTCTCTTGAGATAGGTCTGTTTACTTTTCCCCAAGCGATTTCATTATGAACTCCGTCTGTATCAACGATGAATTTGTCTTTAGGGGAACGACCTGTGTATTTACCTGTTGTTACAACTAAAGCACCTGTGTTTGACAATTTGCCTTCACCTTTGCGAAGTGCTGCTTCCGTCAATTGTGCCGGAGTTAAGTTACGATATACCGCTTTCGGTGCGATTATACCGATTTTTTCTATTCCATAAGTTTCCATTTCTTTTCTCCTTTTTATAAATAGTTATTTTTGAAAACATATTTTTAGTGCGGAATTAATGAGAGAAGAACTCCCGCTGCTACCGCCGAACCGATTACACCCGCTACGTTCGGTCCCATTGCGTGCATTAACAAGTAGTTTTGAGGATTGTATTCCAAACCTACTTTGTTAGAAACACGTGCTGCCATCGGTACTGCAGAAACACCTGCCGATCCGATAAGCGGATTGATTTTTTCTTTCAAGAACAAATTCATTATCTTTGCCATTATTACACCTGCTGCCGTTGCGAGCGAGAATGCGATAATACCTAAAAATAATATCTTTAATGTTTCTACTGTAAGGAAGTGGTCTGCTTGTAATTTTGAACCTACTGTCAAACCTAAGAATATTGTTACTATGTTGATTAATGCGTTTTGCATTGTATCTGACAATCTGTCCGTTACACCGCATTCCTTACATAAATTACCGAATGTCAATGCTCCAACCAACGGGCATGCTGACGGTAAAAAGATTAAACAAAGAAGAAGCACTACAATCGGGAAAACAATTTTTTCTCTTTTTGAAACTTCTCTAAGTTGTTTCATTTCAATTTTACGTTCTTCTTTTGTTGTGAAAAATTTCATAATAGGCGGTTGAATTACAGGAACCAATGCCATATAAGAATATGCCGCAACTGCAATAGAACCCAATAATTCTTGTTTAAGTTTTGTTGTTACATAAATTGATGTCGGACCATCAGCTCCACCGATAATTCCGATTGAGCCTGCTGCTTGTAAATCAAAACCGAGGAACAATGCTAAAAACAATGCACCAAATATACCAAATTGTGCTGCACCGCCCAAAAGCAATGTTTTCGGATTAGCGATAAGCGGACCGAAGTCTGTCATTGCACCAACGCCCATGAAAATTATCAACGGGAATAATCCTTTGTCTATACCTGCTGCAAATATTATTCCTAAAAATCCGTTAGGACCTGCAATTTCTTCTCCCAATGGCATCGGAATATTTGACAACAAACCGCCAAAAGCAATAGGAACAAGCAATAAAGGTTCAAATTGTTTCTTAATACCAAGCCAAAGTAAAAAGCAACAAATAATTATCATTAATGGCTGCCCAAACTGTGCCAAGAATTGTTCGATACCCGTACCTGACACTTCAGCTTGTGCAGTTTGAATGAAATTATAAATCCCTGTTGAGTTCCATAATGCTGTTAAACCTTCTAATAATTGCATTTTCGACCTCCTAACCGACAGTTGCCATTACTTGTCCGGTTTGAACTTTATCGCCTTGTGCAACTGAAAGTGATGTTATCGTTCCTGCAACAGGTGATTTAATCGGAGTTTCCATCTTCATTGCTTCAATAACAATGATTTCTTCGTTTTCTGCAACTTCGTCACCGACTGATTTCAAAACTCTTAATACTGCACCGGGCATCGGAGCTTTAATTTCTTGACCTTCTCCGCTTGCAGCTGCTGCTGATGAAGTTTCTTCAATACCGTCTTTAATATCAACAGTGTATTCTTTTCCGTTTACAACAGCCTTATCACCGTTGAATTTAACGCCGAATT
Organism: uncultured Candidatus Melainabacteria bacterium; assembly: GCA_934754505.1. Lineage (GTDB taxonomy): Bacteria > Cyanobacteriota > Vampirovibrionia > Gastranaerophilales > Gastranaerophilaceae > RUG841. The sequence continues at coordinate 69,456 of CAKVIE010000004.1, read as the reverse complement.
TTTTACCGTTTACCGTTACCGTACAAGCATCTGAACTTGATGTTGCTGCTGCTTTTGCTTTACCTGCCGATTTATCAACAGACACAACACCTTTACCCAACAAGAAATCAATACCTTTATCAACTTCTCCGTCTTTACAAGCTGCTGCGATGAATAAGTTTTCATCAGTAACAGGCAATCCTGCTGCTTTCAATCTTTCTTCAGCTGCTTTAAGTCCTTTTTGAGGATCTTTTTCGTTCAAATCAACAACTTTTTCTGTTGTCGGCTGCATATTTAATTTTTCTTCTGCCCATTTTACAAGCTCAGGATCGGGTTCACAAGGAGTTTTTCCAAAGTAACCCAAGAGCATTTTAGCATAACCGGGGTTTGCGTTATCCCAAGGATGTTCGCTGATTGCGTTCAAGAATGATTGTTGTGCATAGAATTGTGAAACAGGTGTTACAGATGTTGCATAACCGCCTCTTTCAACAACTTCTTTCATATTTGCAATCAATTTCGGGAATTTATCAAGCATACCCATATCTTTTAATTGGTTTACCGTAGTTGCTGTTGCACCGCCCGGTAACGGAGCTTGAATTAATATCGGGTTTACTGCCAATGAAATCGGTGAAATCGGGTAGTCTTTCATACAATCTTTAAAGATTTCTTCCGTTTCCATAACTTTCTTAATATCCAAGCCTAAATCATAGTCAGTACCCTTCAAAGCGTGCCACATTGAAATAATATCGGGTTGACCAGTTCCGCCTGATACCGGTTTCATTGCAAGGTCAATACCGTCAGCACCGCCGTCGAGAGCTGCCAAATATGCTGCTAAGCCTGTTCCTGCTGTTTCGTGCGAATGGAAACGGATATGTGCATCTTGTCCCAAAATTTCACGAGCCATTTTAACAGTTTCATAAACTTTTCTCGGATTTGAAGTTCCTGATGCATCTTTGAATGCCAATGAATCAAAAGGAAGTCCCGAATCCAAAATGTTTCTCAAAACTCTTTCATAGAAAGCAACGTCATGAGCACCTTCGCAACCGTAAGGAAGTTCCATCATTGTGATTGTAACTTCGTGGTTCATGCCGTGTTTTTTAATGCTGTTTGCCGAATCAATAAGGTTGTTTACATCGTTCAAAGCATCAAAGTTTCTGACAACATTAACACCGTGTTTTGCAAACATTTTTGCGTGTAAATCAATAACATCTCTCGGTTGTGAATTCAAACCTACAACATTTACCCCTCTTGCGAGTGATTGCAACGTTACATCAGGTCCAACCGCTGCTCTGATTTTGTCCATTGTTTCAAATGCATTTTCATTACAGAAAAATATCGGAGCTTGAAATCTTGCACCGCCTGCTGTTTCAAAATGTCTGATACCGGCATCTGCAGCTGCTTGAAGTGCAGGAATAAAATCATCTACGAGAACTTTTGCCCCGTATATTGATTGAAATCCGTCACGGAATGACGTATCCATTACTTTAATTTGTTTTTTTGCCATTATCTTTTCCTCTTATACCAATAAAATTTATCTTTTTAACTTTGCCGCAGCAATAGCGATTGCTGTTTCAACATCATTGTTTGCCGACTTAACGGGTGCTGCCGCAACTGCCGTTTGTTCAGGGAATATTTTATTCAAGAACACTACAACTTTGCTCATGCAGAATACTGCAAACCAAAGTATCACCAAGAACGCAAATACCGTTCCCATTCCGACACACATTAAAATCAAGCCTTCTTCTAACATAATATATCTCCGCTTACTATCTTAATATCCTTGTTCTTTTCTTTACCGATTTCCGAAACCGTTAATGTTCCGTCCTCGTTTAATTTTCTGAATTTATATACCGAAAATTCGCCCTCTTTATAAGAATTTCCTATCTTTAATTCTTCATTAAAACAGCACATTTTTGAATATTCGTCATATATATAATTAAATCCGTTTTCAACAAATTTATCATAATTATTATAAAATTCAGACAAAACATCGGTCATAAATTCATCTTTATCAATCGTTTTACCAGAAATTTCCTTTAAAGATATTGCATTTGGTATAATTTCCGAAGGTGAAGTGTTCAAATTAATCCCCACACCTAAAACAACACCTTTTAACATATTGTTTTCAATCTTTGTTTCCGCAAGTATGCCTGAAATCTTTTTACCGTTAAATAAAATGTCATTAGGCCATTTTATATTCGACATAATTGCATATTTTTTATTCAAAATCCTGTTTATCACAACCGAAAGATATTGTGTTAAATTCATAAACGGATAGTTATCAACTGTTTCGGGCTTTATTACAAAAGTCATATATAAATTTTCTGAAGAAGTGCCTTGCCAAACTCTATCAAAACGTCCTCTGCCGCTCGTTTGAACGTCAGTGACCACAACATCTCTGTCTTTTAGTTCGCTAAAATGCTCAAGAGAATAGGTATTAGTGGAATTTAAGCTATTAAAATGTATAACGTTATACTTCTCCATGCCATAATTGTATAACAAACAAATGTATATTACACACTTATTTTTTTAAATTTATAAACAAATTTTAACAACCCTTGCTATTACCTATTTTTTCGAGGTTTTTGAAGATTTTAAGTTTTGTTTTGATTTATCGGATTTGCCGAAATTCATGGGTTCATAAAGCATTTTTCTTCTTTTTTGAACATTTTCATCTTCTAAATATTCTTCATATTTCATTTTGTAATTTACATAGCCGTTCGGTGAAATTTCTATAATTCTATCCGCAACGGTATTTATAAATTGATAATCTTGCGAAGTGAAAAATACTGTTCCCGAAAAATCAATCAAAGCATTGTTCAAAGCCGTAATCGACTCCAAATCCAAGTGGTTTGTCGGCTCGTCCATTATAAGAACATTTCTCTCCTCGACCATCATTTTTGCAAGCATGCATCGAACTTTTTCGCCGCCTGACAAAACTCTTGCGGATTTTTCGGCATCTTCGCCCGAAAACAACATTCTGCCTAAATAACCTCTTAAATAATTTATATGTTGGTCTTGAGAATATTGTCCGAGCCACTCAATTAAATTTATATCCGTATCAAAATATTTTGTATTATCTTTCGGAAAATAATCATGAGTTGCCGTAACACCCCATCTGATTTCACCGGAATCAGGCTCCTCAAGCCCCTCAAGCATATTAAATAACGTCGTCAAAATCATCGGGTCTTTTGCCAAAAATGCAACTTTTTCACCCTGAACAACATCAAAAGACAACGTTCTGATTAAAGTTTCGCCCTCGTGTGTTTTCTTCAAATCTTTAACCGTCAAAACATCTCTGCCGGGGATTTTGACGTAATTAAATCTGATTCTCGGATACTGTCTGCTTGACGGCACAATTTCCTCAAGAGAAAGTTTATTCAACATATTTTTTCTTGAAGTCGCCTGACTTGCCTTTGAAGCATTCGCAGAAAATCTCGCAATAAAAGTTTTGAGCTCTTCCATTTTTTCTTCGATTTTCTTATTCTGTTCTTCTCTCTGCTTCTTTATAAGCTGGGTTGCCTGCTGCCAAAAGCTGTAATTACCCGCATAAATTCTGATATTTTTATAATCAATATCCGCAATGTGCGTACAAACTTTATCCAAAAATTTTCTATCGTGAGATACTACAATAACCGTATTTGAAAAATTAATCAAAAATTCTTCAAGCCAATTTATAGTCTTTATATCAAGGTGGTTCGTAGGTTCATCAAGCAGCAAAATATCAGGATTTCCAAACAATGCCTGTGCAAGCAATACTCTGACTTTTTCACTGCCTGAAAGCTCTGACATCTTTTCATAATGTAAGGCATTGTCAATTCCGAGTTCGCTCAACAATGATGCAGCAGAAGATTCCGCTTGCCAGCCGTCAAGCTCCGCAAATTCAGCCTCTAACTCCGCAACCCTCATTCCGTCTGCATCATTGAAATCAGGCTTCATATAAAGTGCATCTTTCTCCTGCATTATGCCGTATAACTTTTTATGACCCATTATGACCGTATCAATAACAGTAAACTCATCAAATTCAAAATGGTTCTGCTTCAATACCGCTATTCTCTGATTTTTTTGGATATGAACTTCTCCCGATGTAGGTTCAAGCTCTCCCGATAAAACCTTTAACAACGTACTTTTTCCCGAACCGTTCGCCCCGATTAATCCGTAACAATTTCCCGCCGAAAATTTCAAATTAACATGCTCAAATAACGGCTCCGTTCCAAATCTTATGCTTAAATCACTTACTGTTATCATATTTCGCTCTCGCCCATTTTTATCTGTATTATTTTAATCTGTATAAATTATATGTTCTTATAAAATTTTTATTCCGTCAAATAAACAAAAAAATACGGGCATGTTTTGCCCGCATTTTCTAAATCTTTTATCTTGTGAACTATACAGGAATGTTGTGTGTTTGGAAGAATTTAATCAATTCTGAATAGTTGCCTGTTTTTGCTGCGTTGTCGTTAAGAACATTCAATTCTTGCATAATTTCATTGCTGCCGCCCATATCGGGGTGAAATTTCTTTGTTGCTTCTCTGTAAGCTGTCTTAATTTGCTTTGCTGTGTATTCCGGAGTTGTTGATGCTGCTTTTGCATCTTTTGACATTAATAACTTTTGACCTGATTTCGGTTGAGCATTTGCTGTTGAAGAAGTTGATACATCTTCTGTTGAATATTTTGTTTTGAAGTTGTCAAATGAAGATTTTACGTTTGCTTTAATGTTTGATGCTGCTGTTTTTGCAGAAGATGTAAGGTTGCCGAAGTTTGTTTTTACGTTTGCTGCTGATTGAGTTGCCGCATTTTTATAAGTTGATAAACTTCCTTTTCCGATAAGAGCATTGCCTGTTGAGCTTGTGTAAGCTTTGCCTGCAACTACTGATGCAGCGATTGTTGTTGCACCGCCACCAACATCTTCCATAGCTGCTTTTGCTTCGGCATCTGTCTTTGCTTGTGTTGCGTTATAAATACCTTTACCGGCTTGAATACCGCCTGCAATAGCACCGCCTGCGATAATGAACGGAGTTGCTGCACCGCCTGTTACTGCAATTAATGCCGCACAACCTACACCAATTGCCGCCTTTTTAAGAAAATCACCGAATGATGTAGGAACAAGTGATTTTACAGCACCTTTTAAAAAGCTCTTTGCACCTTCATCAAATGAAATTTTACCGTCATCTGCACCGTCTGTGCAAGAACCGTCGAGCATTCCTTGAGAAATTCCTGTTGTTTCCGAAAATAATGAAAGTTGCGTTTCATCAATTTGTCCCGATTTCGCCATTTGTGCAACTTGCAATGTTTGAATTTTATTTGCATATAAATTACTGATTGCGACCATTATTCTCTCCTTGAATTTCTCTCTAAAATTTCTCTCTCCTATATAAACAATTTCAACCTCAATTTATTGCCTTTTTCCTTGCCATGACATGCTTTTTGGATTTTTTACAACTTCCAAAACTATTGTTATCATTGGTATTTTCAATATATATCTTTCTTAACATTTCTTAATGTTGTTCTTGCGGATAAAATTTGAATTAAAAAATCGACACACATTTCTTCAAAAAATCAATAAATTTTTGATGCATTTTCAGCAATTTTTTACTCCAAAACAAAATCTTACTGCAAATTCACTGTTCAAAAGGCTTTTAGGTTTTATTAACTTTTGTTAAGTTTGGTATATACAAAAAGTCAATTATTTCATATCCAATGTTTTTATAAAAGTATGAGAGATTAAAAAAAATAAAGACGAAAGTCTTTAGAATTAGAGAGATTGAGGACGTTATGGGTTACGCATTATTCACATCAAGAAAATTGGCTTTAACTTCACGCTTGAACAAGTGTAACGCTAACTTAATGAATATTTCCGAAAAATGCTACACTTTGACTGATTCAATCTTCGCTAAAGAATCTCAAAGAGCTCAACAATCTTCTCAAGCTCAACAAAAAGCTTACGATACATACGCTAAAACTATTTCTCAAGCTAATATAACAGATGCTCAAGTTAAAGCGGCTGAAGCAGAAATGAACAAAGCACTCGCTGAATCTTCCGCTAACACTGTTAAATTAACCGCTGAAATCAACCAAATGAACTCTATTCAAACTCAGCTCGATTTGCAAAGAGAACGTTTACAAACTCAACTCAACGCTACTCAAAACGAGCTTGAACAAGTTAAGAAAACCGAAGAATCCGCTATCAAAAATTCAGTTCCTAAATTCCAAGCTTAACTTTAACAAATATTTATTATCTATCTCTCTCTCTAAAATATTTTCAGCCCTCATTCGAGGGCTTTTTTTTGTGTGAAAAATTTTTATTTTCTATGTCCGATTTTGACGTATTGGGCATTTATAATAAAAAAATCACCATCACAAACCTCACAGGTTTTGTGATGCTCCTTTCTATTAACTAACTGTTATCGAGGTGATTATATTAATAATCACCTTTTTTTTGAAATTTGCCATAAAAAACGGAAGATGTATAATCTTCCGCCAAAAATGAAACCATTCGCCAGCAAGGCTTATTTTTTCGCAGCAACGTTCGCTGCGGATTATAGGATATTTACCCTACATTTTTATTATACAAAACGGATACGTCAAAAACGGACATTTCTTATTCCCAAAATTAAAATTTTCAAAAAAGTTTTCACGACAAAAAATGTTCGTGTTAAAATATTCAGCAATGGAAGCAGTTACATCAATATTAAATAAAATAGATTCTTTTTTATGGGGTGCACCGCTGATTATTTTATTAATCGGGACGGGGATATTTTTGACCGTAAAATTAGGATTTTTGCAGGTTTCAAGACTTCCTCTCGCATTAAAATTAATTTTCAAAGCGGAAAATCAAGGCAAAGGTGATGTTTCGAGTTTTAAATCACTTTGTGTAGCTCTTGCAGCAACTGTCGGAACGGGAAATATCGTTGGAGTTGCAACTGCTGTCAAAATGGGCGGCCCCGGAGCATTGTTTTGGATGTGGGTTGCCGCATTCTTCGGAATGGCAACAAAATACGCAGAAGGCGTGCTTGCCGTAAAATATCGCTCCGTCGATAAAAACCGCCATATCTCGGGCGGTCCGATGTATTACATCAGAAAAGGTATGGGCGAAAAATACAAACCTTTAGCAATCTTTTTTGCCGTTGCAACGATGTTAGTTGCATTCCTCGGAATAGGCACATTCCCTCAGGTAAATGCAATTATTGACAGCGTAAACATAACCTTCGGAACGCCAAAAGCAATTACAAATATAATTTTGACCATAATCGTCGGAAGCATTATCTTTGGCGGATTAAAAAATATTTCAAAAGTTACGGGAAAAATAATTCCGTTTATGGCTATTTTTTATATAGCCTGCTCGGTTTTTATAATTTTTGCAAACATAACAGCTGTTCCCGAAGCAATTAAATTGATTATAAAAGATGCATTTACAGGTTCTGCCGCAGTAGGCGGTTTTGCAGGTTCAACAATTATGCTCGCTATGCAAAGCGGTGTCGCAAGAGGAATTTTTTCAAACGAAGCAGGTCTTGGTTCTGCCCCAATCGCAGCGGCTGCCGCAAAAACAAAATATCCGTCCGAACAAGGTCTTGTTTCAATGACCGGAACATTTATCGACACCATTATCATCTGTTCTATGACAGGTTTGGTTTTGGTCTTAACGGGAGTTTGGTCAGGGGAGGCAAGCGGAGCGGCAATGACATCTTCCGCATTTGTTCAATCAATGGGCGGTATCGGCGGAGTTTTCCTCACATTATCGCTTGTACTTTTTGCATTTACGACAATTTTGGGCTGGAATTATTACGGTGAAAGAGCTTGCGTTTACTTGTTCGGAGTAAAAGGAATAACACCTTATCGTATTATTTTCATAATTTTAATCGCCTGCGGTTTCTGTTTGAAGTTAGATGTTATCTGGATTTTGGCAGATATTGTAAACGGTTTAATGGCTATTCCGAACTTAATTGCATTGATTGCACTTTCGGGTGTTGTTGTTGAAGAAACAAAACTCTATCTGAATATTAAATTTCCGCCTAAACAACAATTAGAGCAGCCCGTTTGCAAGTAAATTATCTATATTGTTATCGTTTTGAGGTTGGCAAAGATATTTATATCCGCACAAATAACAGTCTTTTGTTTGGTTTTTAACAGCTTTTCCGCTTAAAATCGTATCTTTAATTTTTTGCAAAATGTTTTGCAGCTCCATGCCCGCTTTTTTGGCAAAATCGTTCATAATTATTTCTCTGTGGCTGTTTTCCTGTAAATTCAAAATAATCAAATCCTTTACGGCAAAGCCTTTTTCCTCGATTGCTTTTTGGTAAATAAAGAGTTGTTTTGTATAAGCAGGCAGAGATTTTTCGATATCTTTATTTGTTTTAAAATCGACGATTGTTTTTGTTCCGTCAGAATTTGTTATGAGCAAATCAATATCTCCGTTAAAAGAAATATCGTTAAAATTGCAGGAAAAGGCTGCTTCTGATTGGTTTTTATTCGAGTCAAAATCTGCATAAGACGTTTTCAAAAATTCTTCGTAATATTTTATTTCTCGTTCGTTTTCAGACTTTTCTCCCGACAAAATTTCTTTTAATTCCTGTTTTGTAAAAGGTCTTTTGTTAATAAAAGAAGAATGAATCAAATTATGCACGGCAGAGCCGATTTGAACAGATTGTGTCAAATTTTCGGACAATAACTGCGGATAACCGTAAACATATTGAAGAAGAAATTTTTTCTCACAATGTTCAAAGGTGTTTATTTTGGAAAAACTTAAAGTCAAATCCGGTAAAAAGTTTGACTCAACAGCTTTTTCGGGTTTTGTCCGCAAAGTTTTTACAACGCTGTATTTCAAATTTAACTTCGGTAAATTTTTTAAATCTTTATCTTCGATTTTGATTTTTTTATCGTCGGAAATGTTCAAATTCGCAACGTATTTTGCGGGCATGTTTTTATTTACCTCAGGCAAACAAAAAATGTTCAAATATTTTTCCGCACGGCTGACCGCAACGTAGAAAAGCCTTACTGCTTCCATATATTCTTTGGGATTTTTATAAGCTTTTTTATAAAGAACTGATTTCAAAGTTTCTTTAGTTTTATATTTATTTATAATCAAACCGAAATTACCGTTTTTTTCATTCAAAAGCTCAAATTTCAAGCAGCTTTTATCAGGGTTTGTTTTGTCATTCAGCCCGAAAACAAAAACATAAGGGAATTCAAGCCCTTTACTTGCGTGGATTGTCATTATTTGAACAGCATTTTGTCTGCCTTTTGTAACATCGGGCAAAACAAACTGTTTGTCCTCTTTTGCGGTATCGAGATAATCTAAAAAGTTTTTTATGCTCGGATAAACTTCTGTCTGCATATAGTCGGAGATAATCCGCTCAAATATTTCAATGTCACGTTCCGCAAGAATTTCATCGATTTTATCACTGTTCGGCGAAAATGCATCTTTCATCTTCAAATAAATTGAAAGCAAAGAAAGATTTTTAATATTCTTCAAAACATCTTCCGCAGAATCATACAAATTATCAATCGCCGCAATTAAATCGGGGTTTACGTCTTTCATTTCCGATAATTTGCTGCTGTTTTTGCACGCATAAAGCCTTTCGGCAAAATTTGCTTTTTTAAAATCCTCATTTTTAGCAACATCAAGTGCTTTATCAACGGATTTTTTCAACAAAAACACATCTCTGTCCGAAAAAGCAGAGTTTAAAAGCCTTACCAATGCATACTCATCAGAAAGATTGCAAACAAATGCCAATAATGCTCTTGAATTTTTTATCACAGGACGGTTGAAAAAGCTGGCTCCGCCTTTTTTTACGGACGGAATACCGCATGCCGTAAGTCTTTTTTCGACAATATCCGCTTCACTTGATTTTTTCACCAAAACCGCAAAATCACCGTATTTAAAATCTTTATTTTCTTTTTTGAAATTATTTATCTCTATGGCAATCTGTTTTGCCTCATCAATTCTGACTTCAGCCGCTTTTTTTTCGGCAAAATAAGTCATTTTGACAGAATTTTCTATAGGTAAATGAGGTGTTTCAAGAAGTTCATTGTCTTTGTTCAAAAAGTTTTTCGTAACATCGTTAACGACCTCGATAACACTTGCCGTTGAACGATAATTTGTCTTTAAATTAACCTCTTTTACCTTGCCGTATTTATTTTTGACAAAATTCGTAAGGTCAGAAACATTCTCCATATTTGCATATCGAAAAGCGTAAATCGACTGCTTTCTGTCACCGACAACCGTAACATTCGGATACTCATCACGCATAAGTTTTGTTATCAACTTCATTTGTGCAACGCTTGTGTCTTGAAATTCATCAACAACAATATGTTCAAACTGCTGCTGATACTCTTTTCTGATTGACTCGTTGTCCAAAATATGCAAAGTCAAATTAATCATATCGTCAAAACCAATCATATCAGTATTTAACAACTGCATTTGATAGGTTTCATAAACAAGAGCAATGATTTTTGTTATGAAAATTTCAAGCTCGTCAATTTTCGCTAAATCATCAAAATACGGACCTTTTTCCCATTCCGAACATTTCCGTTTATCATATTTTTTCCCGTTTTTTTCTTTTTGGAAAAAATAATCATTTGCAATAGATTTAGTAAATGTCGTTTCGTCCATAGGTTCTTCAACAGAATAACCGTCATAAAAAAGTTGTTTAGTCCATTTGTTTATGTAATCTTCATAAGAATATTCGCCAAATGAAAGTTTTTTTAAAGTTTCAGAATACAGAGGAACAGCATTTGTTGTTTTAGCCAAAAATTCTTCAGCATTTAAACCCAAAGATTTTACCTGCTTTATAATATTTAAAATTGAATCTATAACATCATCAACACTTGCCACATCCTGCAATTTCAAAAGATTTTCATGACTCAAAACGGACACATCAATGCCGAGTTTCTTTGCAGCTCCGTCAATAAAATCAATTTTTTCAAATTCATTTGCCTTGATTTTTTGAATAATTGTGTCGTAAATTTTATTCAAATCATCATCACTTCCGACATTAAAATATTGAGTTAAACCCGCTTCAATAGCGTGTTTACGAAGAACTTTCGAACAAAAAGAGTGAATTGTCGAAATGTGATTTTCCTGCCCGAGATATTCGATTTTATTGTTTTTTAATTCCTTGAAAATCTTTACTTTCATATTAGCAGCCGCTTTTTCGGTAAAAGTAATAACCAAAATATTGTTCAAAGGCATTTTGAAGCCTTTATTATACAATTTAGCAATCATATCGACATATTTCGCCGAAATAATTGTGGTTTTTCCCGTGCCTGCACCTGCAATAACACTCGTATATTCGTCAAGTTCACTTTTGACGGCAGACTTCTGCTCGGGATTTAATTTTTCACAAATCTCGTTTTCTAATTTTTCAATATCTGTTTTTGCTTTCGTACAAACCGTCATTTTATTAATCTTCTCCTGAATTTTCATCTTCATCATCTTCTTCAACATCACAAATATCATTGTAAAAGCAATCTTTGCAAATCTGTGAGTCATTCGGTTTAGCTGCAAATTCCGAACTTTCAAAAATCGGAGTCACAACAAAATCTTTTATACTTTTTATTATGTTTTCCTTTAAATTTTTAAGAATTTCTGCCGAAATAATCTCCTCTTGCGAGCCGTCGTATTTTCGTTGCGTACGAAGATATAAATATCCGAGCTTGTCAATTTTTGAAAATTCTTCTTTTTGTAATTGTTCATCAAATAAACATGCAAAATAATATAAAACCGTCTGATATTTGAATTTTGAAAAACATTTCTGTTTATCGTTCAATATCTTATTTTTTTCATCTTCCGAAAAGCCTGACATATCAACATTTTGGAACAAAAGATTATTTTCCGAAATTTGACCGAACAAATTCATTTCATTCCGTCCTGTTTTATAATCCAGTAAATTCCAACCTGTATCATACTTTATAAAAGCATCTGTAAAGCCGCTGAATTCAACATTTTCAATCTCATATTCTTTCGGAAACGAAAATCTGAAAGGCTTTTCACACGCAGCTGCCCGTGGAATTTGTGAATAAAAATCAACTTCAACGGATTCTCTATCGCCTTTTTTGTTCAAAGAGCCGTCTTTATTTATTTTTATGCCCGTGTATTTTTTTACGTTTTCAAGATTTTCCAAAATTTCAAGAAAATCTTTTCTCATAACTTCAACATCAAGAATGCTCAATTCTCGCAGCTGATTTAAAATCTCCGATTTTTTCTCTCCTTTTTGCAAAGATGTTTCATTCGGGTCAACGTATTCAAAACCTGCATTTACAGCCTTTTTCAAACACTCGTCATCTTTTACGGAATCAAAAAGAATATTACCAAGCTCGGTTAAAACTTTTTTAACGTTTTCCTTACTGTTCATATCTGAAATCCTGTGAGAATAAGCCATTCTCATAATTTCGTGAACAGCAGTTCCGAAACTTGCGGCAAATGTTGATTTTCCCTTTAGTCCGAGCAAGTTTGAATAATAAAATCTTTTTGGACACTTTTGATAATTTGCAATTTGCGATGCACTCAAATGCAAACTCTCATTTTTCTGTAAAACAGTTGGTTTGACGACATTTTCATCATTTTTTTCATTAATTGTATTTTCAATAACAACTAAATCTTTGTCTAAATCCAATTTCTCATAATCTTCCGACTTTTCGTCAAAAGAAAAACCGTCAAAATATGCTAATTGCTCAAAAAACAACGACGGTAAAACATTTTTTCCGTTGATAACTTTATGAGTCGTCAACACAAGTTTTTCCAAAGCACTCGTCATAGCAACGTACATAAGGCTTTGTTCGCCTTTTATATCGTCCTCTTTCGTATCAATCAGGTGAGAAAAATTCTCTGCACCGCTTTTTCGTAATTCCTCGGAAATCTTTTCATCAGCTGATTTTGAAATGAAAGATGTTGATTTCGACATTTTAGGAAAATATTCATCTGCCAAATTCGGTATATAAACTTTTTTAAATTTTCGACCGTTTGCCTCAAAAATCGTCAAAAGATTTATTTTTTCATCGTTTTGAGCCTCTTTTATCGAAACATTAAGCAAATCATTTATTATCTGAAAATCAATATTAGGTTTATCAAAATCGCAATCCTCATAAGGGTTTAAAGATTTTATATCTGCTGAAATTTTATTTTTTACTCTGTTAATCTCATCAACTCGTTTCATGAATTTAGCCAAAAACAAATTGTATGAATAAGATTTTTCGCCGTTTTTATCAAGTTCAGAAACCGCTGCAATCAGCTCAAGAAAACGATTTTGCTTATAAAGCATATAGAATTTTTTAAATTCATCGCTCAAATTTTCAAGAATATTTTTATCAGGCTGAGGAATTTTATATGTGTTTTTCAAAACCGAACAAGGCAAAAAGATTTCAGACTCTTTATCCTTCAAATTCTTCAACATATTCAAATTATACGGTCTGACAATTTTTTCAGCCAAAATCGACTCATAAAACAAATTTAACTGTTCTGCGAAAACCTTTAATTCAACAAAAAGTTTATTCTCTTTTGCCTTTATTTCCGCCATTTTGAAGCTGTCATAATCAAATTTTTCGATTTTTAATTTGTGCATAATGTCGAAAATATTAATTATATTCATTAATTTGAATTTGAAATATTGAAAATCGTCGTTATACTGTTCACCATTGATTTTGATGTTTTTATAAGCAAACAAATCCGAAATATTTTGTTTCAAATCATTGTCACGAATTAAAACTGCAAAATCAGACATTTTGTAACCGAATTTTTCAATCGATTTTTTGATATCATCGGCAATGAAATTTATTTCGTCCTCAAAATCCGAAAAAGCAGCATATTCAATATTTTCACACGGCGTTGAAATCTTATTTTCGGGATTAATAATATACAAAGCTCTTTCAAAAATATCCTTTTTTAAAGCAGTTTGAATGTTTTCAACAGCAATGTTTTCCGAGCCGAAGACACTCGCCCCCATAAAGGTTTCTATCCTTGCATTTTCATCTCCGTACAAAAATATTTTCGACTCATCAGTAATTTCTTTCAAAAAATCAAGCTGAACAGCCGAAATGTTTTCCGCACCTGCAACAAAAAGATATTCATTTTGGTAAGAAATATCTTTCTTCAAAAAATCATTCGTCTTTAATTCCTCGGAAACAGAAATTACAACATCTCTAAAATCCGCAAAATTATGAGCTTTGAGCATTTTTTCATACTGCTCGTAAATTTTTACAATAATATCAAACCGTTTTGCCTCTTTTTCTTCCAAATTCGAGTCAATACAGGCTTTTTTCAATGAATTTATATCAATTTTATTAGCCTTTAAAACCCCGATTAAATTGTATATTTCTCTCGCAAAAGCCGAAATTTTTCCGAGATTTTCCAATTCCGTGTTTTTTGTGTAAATTTTTATTATTTCCTGCAAAAAATATATCGCTGATAAATCGTCAGAAAAACAGGTAATTTCAAAACTGTTCGGCATTTTCCCGAAAATATTTTTTATAAAGGATTGAAAACCGAAAACCCTTATCTCCGAAAACTTTTCACGTAAAATATTTTCAAGATTTCTGTTCAAAGATAAAACAGAAATTTTTTCGGCAGAAACTCCTCTATGCAAAAGACCTTGCACGTCAGCAACAATTTGTTCGATTTTTCCGCAGCCTGCACTGCGATTTATTATTTTCATATATATTCCCCGTTTGTATTTTATAATACCATATTACACGACCATTGTGTCAAAATCGGACGTGATTTTTCAAATATAAAATTTTGTAAAAAAAAGGGCTTTTGAAAAGCCCACGTTAGGATTAATGAATATATAAGAAAAAAATTAGATTTTAGCAGAAAGAGATTTATACAAGCCGACACTATCTATAAAACAATCGGCTTTGTTAGATGTAACAAGCTTTTTCACGCTTAAAAGATTTTCCTCTGATTGGAATAAATCCTTTTTCGACATTACACCTTGATTGTATTTATCTTTAGAGAAAGAAAAATCAACCGTTTCAAGCTTTTCGTGTTTTTCATTTTGAGAAAGTCTTTCCTTGTCCAATCTCAAAGAAACAAGCGAGTCGTTAACTTCTTGAACGGCAATCTGATTGATTTTCAAATAATTTTCGAGCATTCTGTCGTAAGAAGCTTTTTTCAATCTCAAATTTGCAAGTCTTTTACCGCCTGTAAACACCGGCAAAAGCAATCCGCCGGCAATAGTCGCAAGTGCCTGTTCGGTATTGAACATTCTGCTTAAATCACTTGCCGTGAAAGCAATTAAGCCTGAAAGATTTATTGTCGGCAAAAATTCTTT
The DNA here is from genome assembly GCA_934754505.1 of uncultured Candidatus Melainabacteria bacterium. Classification (GTDB taxonomy): domain Bacteria; phylum Cyanobacteriota; class Vampirovibrionia; order Gastranaerophilales; family Gastranaerophilaceae; genus RUG841. Next base: position 54,211 of record CAKVIE010000004.1, on the reverse strand, counting down.
TTTAGCGACTCGAATGTCGATACCTGCCTTTTCAAGCATCTTTTCAGCCTTGATGTAATCAGGACGGCTTGTTATAACTTCTGATGACAATTCCGTCGGCAAATCAGCAGGGAAAGTTATTTCAGCCAAAGAGCTTCTTTCTGAATTTTCAGCCTCATTCGGATTTTCGCCCGTTAAAACTGCAAGCTGATGAAGAAGTTTTGAGCGATTTTTCTTCAATTCGGGAAGCTCCGATTTTCCGTAAACATAAGCCTTATCAGCCCTGACGGTATCAGCCATGGAAGCTGTTCCGGCTTCATTACACAACTTTGTTAATTCGTAAATATTTTTTCTCAAATCAACAATCTGCTCTTGATATTTAATCATTTCATCAAGTTTAACAATGTTGAAATATGTCGTCGCAACTGCCGAAACAACTGAAATATAAGCAGCTCTTTCATCTTGCAGAGATGCTTCGTAATCTTTTTTGGAAGCCTTTGTTTTATCGTGATTTTTCAAGAAAATATCAGCTTCGTAATTTACCAAAATCGGTGTCAAAAAAGACCATTCCGTATTACGTTTGCCGATATTTTTCATCATAGCAGGAGAAAAACCCGTCCCGATTGTCGGCAATTCCGATGCAAATTGAATTTTCGTATATTGATAAAATTCATCTACCGCAATAGATGCCGTTTTTAAATCGTGATTGTATTGAACCGCTTTTATAATATAATTCTCAAGATTTGCATCATTAAACGACTTCCACCAATCCATATTTATATAATTATATTTATATGTATCGTCAAATCTTCTGCTCTTTTTTGTTTTATATTCAAATTTTTTATCCGCTTTTTTAATCTCATTAACGGCAAAGCATGGCGTTGCATTCATAAACGCAAAACAGCTTAAAAGCATTACCGCTATTGATTTATTAATGTTCATCGACTGTCCTTTTTCAATACTTGACAACTTTTATAGTGCTATGATAACATATTATTGTTGCAAATGCAACATGTTTTTATAACAACATCGAAAAATTTATAGGTAAGAAATGGAAACAAAAGAAATATTTGAACATTATACGGAAAGCACTTTCTATGCGATTGAGCTGACATCAAAATATATAAAGAGAATGGGGTTAAATTATTTTAATAAAATTAATATGGAAATCAGCCCTGAAGAATTTTTGGCACTTGATGTAATAATGCTCAATCCGGGGTTGTGTCAGCGAGATTTGGCAAAAGAAATTCTCAAAGACAGAGCAGGTACAGGCAGAATTTTATTGTCTTTAGAGGCAAAAGGAATGGTTGAAAGATTTGTTGCGACAAAAGGCAACAGACTTGTCAGAACAATGAAATTAACTCCGAAAGGTGAAGAAACAAGAAAAAAATGCGAAAGCATACTTACTCCGTCTATTTTGAAGATAAGAGAAAAATTTACGGAGAAAGATTCGGAAGAATTAAAAAGAATTTTAAAGAAATTAAGAAAAATCTTATCAGATAACGTTGAAACGCAAATATAAAAAGGAATTAATTATGGCAGACGAAAACATAAATAACGAAAAAGAAGAACAAGCGGTTAAGCAGAGAAAAGGCATAAGAAGAAGATATATTGCAGTAATAATGCTCATTTTGGGTATTGCAGGCGGATTATATGCACATAATGCTTCGAAATATCAGTCAACGGACGATGCTTATGTGGAAGCCCACATGGTTCAAGTTGCACCGAAAGTTACGGGGCAGATTGTCGAATTAAACGTAACGGATAACCAAAGGGTAAAAGCAGGCGATATAGTTGCCGTTATTGATAAAGATGATTACAAAATAAAATTTGAAGAAGCTGATGCAAATTATCAAAAGGAATTGGCTAATCAAAAAGTAGCAACAGCAAATTTATCGGCAGTTCAGTCAGAAATTGAAGTTGCAAGAAAAGATTTAGAACGATATAAAAAATTATACGAGTCAGGTGCGGTTTCAAAGCAAACTTTAGACAATGCACAAACCAGATTTGATACGGTTTCCGCAAGAATGACTTTGGCAGAAGAAAATATTTTTTCAAAATCTCAAAACAAAGTCGCAGATGCTAATTTAAAGGTTTTGAAAGCAAAAAGAGATAAAGCGGCATTAGACTTGAGAAATACGGAAGTAATAGCACCTCAAAGCGGTGTAGTTACGAACAAAAGAGCAGAACAAGGGGCTTATACAAGTGTCGGAGCACCTTTGTTTGTAATTGTTCCCGATGAAGTTTGGGTCGTTGCAAACTTTAAGGAAAGTCAAGTCGGCGAAATGAAAGCGGGTCAGCCTGTTGAAATTAAAATCGACACTTATCCCGATAAAGTTTTTAAGGGAAAAGTTGACAGTATTCAAAGAGCTTCAGGGGCAAAATCAAGCTTGTTTCCGCCTGAAAACGCAGTCGGTTCTTTCGTAAAAATTGTTCAAAGAATCCCTGTTAAAATCGTTTTCGATGAAAATATCGATACGTCAAAATATACAATAGTTTCGGGCATGTCTGTTGTTCCGAAAGTTAAGGTAAAATAGGCGGATTAAACAATGAGTGAAACAGCCGAAACGATTAATAACACTGAAGTTTGGCAGCCGAAAAACAATCCGTGGTTAATAGCTTTACCGACCATTTTTGCGGCATTTATGTTTGTACTTGATGAAACCATTGCAAACGTTGCACTTCCGCACATGGCAGGAACTTTTTCCGTCAGTCGTGAAGAATCCACTTGGATTTTGACAAGTTACCTTGTTGCGAGCGGTATTGCAATCACGGCCGTTGACTGGTTCAGCAAACTTATGGGAAGAAAAAACTTTTTTATATTCAGTGTAATTTTATTTACGGTTTCTTCCGTATTATGCGGACTTTCCAATTCAATCGGAATGATGATTTTAGCAAGAATTGCACAAGGTTTTGGCGGAGGCGGACTTTTGCCCGTATCTCAGGCTGTTTTGCTTGAATCTTTTAAACCAAAAGAAAGAGGTCAGGCAATGGCGGTATTCGGCTTGGTTGTAGTCGTTGCCCCGATTATCGGTCCTGTTTTGGGCGGCTGGATAACGGATAATTATTCGTGGCCGTGGATATTTTTTATAAACGTACCGTTTGGAATTTTGACCGTAAGCCTTGCAAAATCTTTGCTTGAAGACCCTCCGTATGCAAGAAAGCAGAAAAACGTTAAACTTGATGCGAGTGGCTTTTTCCTTTTGACGGTTTGGCTTGCGACATTGCAGGTAATTTTGGATAAAGGAAACAATGCCGATTGGTTTAATGCACCTTGGATATGCAGATTAACCATTATTTGCGTGCTTTCGGGATTTTTGTTCTTCGTTTCGCAAATGAAAAAAGAATCTTTGGTAGATTTAAGAGTGTTTAAGGATTTGAATTTCTCGGCAGGAACAATAATTCAGGTGGTAATTCAAGGGGTATTGCTTGCATCAGTTGCAATTTTGCCGCAATTTTTGCAATCGGTAATGGGTTATACCGCATTTTTAAGCGGTTTAACGATTATGCCGAGAGGTATCGGAGCTTTAACCTCGATGGTTTTGTTCGGAATTTTGTCAACAAGAGTCGATAACAGACTGCTTGCGGTGGTAGGGCTTGCTTTGATTGGTACGGCAGGTTTGGAGTTCGGATTTTTGAACTTGCAAATTTCGAGTATGAATATTGCCGTTCCGAACTTTATTTTCGGGCTTGGAATGGGCTTTGCAATGATGCCGTTGGTGTCTTTGTCCGTTGCAACTTTGTCTAATTCGCAAATGACAAATGCGAGCGGTTTGCAATCACTTTTGAAAAACATCGGCGGGGCAATCGGTACATCTATTGTTACAACTTTGATTTCAAGATTTTCTCAAATGCACCAAAATATGATGGTTGAACATTTGACCCCGTTAAATCCTGTTTTTACGGCAAAATTTGAAGCGACAAAAGCAGCTTTGACAGCATATATGCACCATTCTGTCGCTGATTATGCGGCTCAATATTCGTTGTATGGTGAACTTTTGAAGCAGTCAACGCTGTGGGGCTTTATGGAGGCGTTCAGAATTTGCGGTATAGCTTCGATTATCGTAATTCCGCTGGTTTTTTTGATAAAGAATTTCCCGAAAGAAGAAACATCTGTCGAAAACAAAAATTAATTGTTTTTTAAATTTTGGAAAAATAAAAAATTTATGATAAAATCAAAATCAAAGCAGGAAACATTAATTACGATTGAGGAAAAATAATGGATAGAACTGAAAACGTACTTTTATTTTTGGAACAAAGAACAAGTGAACTCGCTAATAAAAATGCTTTGGGAATAAAATCATATCTCGGCTGGAGAGAATTGACATTTAAAGGTTTGAGCATTTTATCTCAAAGACTTGCATCATATTTAATCGAAAGAGGAATTGATAAAGGTGATAAAATCGCACTTTTATCAGAATCAAAACCGGAATGGGGAGCAGCGTTATTTGCGGCAATTTTGTCGGGTGCAACGCTTATTCCGCTTGATATTAAATTAACAAAGTACGAATTAAACTCAATTTTGAGCAACTGTCAGCCTAAAATTTTAATTTGTTCAAGTACATATCTTGAAAAAGCTAAAATGTTAAAAGAGGAACTTCCGTTTATAGAGGAAGTAATTGTTGTAGATGAAGGTTGCACGGATACAACTTGCAAATGTATATACAACATGCCCGATTCCACAGAGAAGAAATGGCGTCACAGAAGTCCGAGCAAATCTGCATTTATCATTTATACCTCAGGAACAACGGGTAATCCGAAGGGTGTTGAAATTTCATATAAAAACGTAATGGCACAAGTAAATTCGATTAGCAAATGTTTTAATTTGGGTGTAAATGACAGATTGTTGTCAATTTTGCCGATGAACCATTTGTTTGAATTATCGGTAGGATTTTTAACTTTTTTGAGCATGGGAACGGCGATTTATTATTCAAAGAGTTTGAAACCGAAAGATTTATTCCAAATAATTGTTGAAAAAGAAATCACGTTTATGGTTGTAGTTCCTGCATTTTTGAAGTTAATAAAAGCAGACATAGAATCAACCGTAAAACAATCGGGAATTTTCGGTAAAATGTCGTTTGAAATTTTGTATTCAATAGCAAAATTCATACCGTGGATAAAAGTCAGAAAAATGTTATTCCCGTCAATACACAAGAAACTCGGCGGAAAATTCAAAGCATTTTTATCAGGCGGAGCACCGTTGGATACTGAAATATTGAAATTCTTCGAAACAATCGGTTTCAGAATATATGAAGGTTACGGACTTTCGGAAGCATCACCTGTTGTATCCGTAAATTACGAAGGTGCAACAAGAATCGGCTCGGTCGGAAAGGCTTTGTCGGGTGTTGAAGTTAAAATTGACGAAAACACAGGTGAATTAATGGTTAAAGGCGATAACGTCATGATGGGATATTATAATCAGCCCGAATTAACGGCTCAAACCGTAGAACCTGACGGCTGGCTTCATACAGGCGATATCGCAAAAATTGATAAAGACGGATTTATATTTATCACCGGCAGAATTAAGAATATGATTGTTTTAAACGGCGGTAAAAAAGTATTTCCGGAAGAAGTTGAAGCAATTCTTGAACAAAGCCCGATGTTCCAAGAAGTTTGTGTAGTCGGAACGAAAAGAAGCGGCGGTCAAAAAGACGGAACCGAAGACGTAACAGCTGTAGTTGTTCCAAAGGCGGAAATTTCTGAAGCACATAAAGATGATGCGGAATTAACAAAAATTATAAGAGCGGAAGTTAAAGAATTGTCAAATAAATTGTCAATGTTTAAACGTCCGACAAACATTATTGTAAACAGAGAACTTCTCCCGAGAACGGCAACAAGCAAGATAAAAAGGAAGGAAGTAAAGCAACTTGCAGATAATAAGTGTAACAAATAGTCGTATGTTATTTGTTGCTCTTGATATTTATCGATAAGTTATGATACAATCGTAGAAAAACAAGAAAGACAAATAACAAATGGGAAAACGTTTTGCAATAATAGGTATAATAATACTTGTATTTTCGATAATCGTAAAGTCAGCTTATATAGGGTTATCATCAATAAAAGTTGATGATTTTCACCCTGTTGCGGCAATATTTATGATTGATATTTCGGCATCAAACCAAGAACAGTTGTACAAACAAAAGAGTTACATAAGCCATTTATGTAAGACTTTAGATCCGGAAGATCAAGTAAAAATTTTGATTATCTCACAAGATGCAAATCTTATTTATGAGGGTTCACCTCAAGATGGCAGCGGAATCAGAAAGTCAATGGATAAATATACGCAATTTGATGCCGCAGCATGGGGAACAGCATACGGAACAGCAATTAAAAAAGGTATGCAGCATGCATTAACAATGCAAAGAGAAGGTTATATCCCTGCATTAATAGTGATAGGCGACTTGGAAAACGAAGGCGACATAAAAGGTCAAATCAACTGGAATACATTACCTCAAAATGTTTTGAAGGTTAAAAAGTATTGCCCCGAAATGTCAATGTCATTTTTATATGCACATCCTTCAAAGTTAGATTTTGTTAAAGGGAAATTAACTCCTGTTTTAGGAGAAAACAGATTGGTCATTGCAACCGATGAAATGATGGATAAAGCCAACAGAAGTATAATGGCTGCAATGGGAAGATAAAAAAAGGAAAAATATAAATGCCTGTAATAATAGGAACAAAAAGCGGAGAAAAGTTATATAGTGATAAAAACGTCATAAATGTAGGAAGTCATCCTAATTGTGACGTTTTGATAAAAGTGCCCGTAAAATTTGTATTGACGGTTGAAATTCTTCCGACAGGAGGATATAAGATTATAAACCGACTTTCAAGCCCTGAAGTAATGTTCAGAGGTCAACCTATGGGTTCAAAATTGATGGTTGAAAAGGCTTGCAAATTAATGATTGCGGGAACTGATGAATTTGTCGCAATAAAAACGCCGACAGATCAATCGGCTTCAACACAACAGCCGACAGCAAATGTACAGCAGCAAGCAAAACCGACAGCTCCGCAGCAAAGTCAAGCTCAACCGCAAAGACCCGTTCGCAGACCGGCACCTCAACAACCGCATGTAACAATGACGGCTATTGCAGAACAAGATTTTGATGAAGATGATATTAGAGAATTATACGGCGATAAAGTAAATGCTGCGACTAAAATCAAATTGGATAAGAGAAAAGCAGACATTGAAACTCGTCGTGTTTCAATCATAAAAGAAATTGCGTTTGCTCTTGAAGATTCTAAAAAGAAAATGTTTGCAAACGGAAATGCGGAAAAGTTTTTAACATTAGGTTTAATAGCTTGTCCTATCATTATGTCTGCAGCGATTTCAGATACTGTTTACAAAATGGTCATGGAAGCAACCACAATGGCAAAAAGCTTCTTCCCTCTGCACATGAGATTACTTGCAGGATACGCAATATTATTGTTTGTAACAGGGTTGATTTTGAAACAAGGTGTTTTTCTGCATTTGCAAGATAAATTAAAAGATTCTAAACTTCAAAAAACAGGATCTACTGCAAAAACATTTATGCTTTTGTTGTCATTATCGCTTTTCTTGTCAATCGGCGTAATAATTTTGGTATTTTATTACGACCCGTCAACGGCACTTGAAATGGGGCCGACACTCGTTTCTATATGTTCATTGCTGACGTTGATTTTGTGTTCGGTATTTTCCGGATATTTCAAAAACACTGCAACAGAAGCAGCACTTCAATACGACAAATATGAAAACAGAGAAGATTTCAAAAAAGTATTACAAGACTATCAACAGTGGATAGGCTTATATATAAACAATTTAAGTTCGATAAAACTCAGAAACATAAAAGATAAGCAATTTTCAAAGAACATAAAATCTTGGGGCGAATATGCATTAGGTATTGCAACATCACCGTTTTTGGCATTTGGTGTTTCAAACACTCTTGCAATGTGTTTTCCTGAAGCCGCAGGTTGGATAAGAATTTCAGGTTTAAGATTATCACCTGTATTCTTGGTTTTGGCAACGGTTATGATTGTATTTGCATTCTTTACTTTGACATCGTTCTTTGTAACGATAAAACAGGTAAACGGTGCAGAAGTTATCAAAAATGACGGTTTTAACAATTATGTTCAACACGGTGTAGATTTATTCGGAACGGAAGCCGTTAAGAAAATCAAAGCCGACGGATTCAGATGCTTGATAATTGCTTTGTCGATTATCTTTATTGAATTTACAATGAACGTTTCGTACTTTATGCAGGAAATAGGCGGCGGTGAATGGAGCGGTATTTTCTTAAGTATCGTAGCAGCACTTGTTCCGACAGCATTGTTGGTAGCAGAAACATTATTGTTATCACACACTTTGTACGAAATTCACACTTACGATGAAATTTTATCAAGACTTGATAAAGAATTTGAATAACGAAAGAAAAAAATATGTTTAGATGTACCGATTGCGGAAAAGAATACGAAACACGCCCTGACTATTGCGAATGCGGAAACGACAATTTCGACGAGGTTGGAAGTTTTGCAGCAGAGCCTCAATATTCAGAAGAATATGATGAATACGGAAACCCGATTCAATACGATGACGGTGGATTTGAACAAGAAGAATATGTTCCTGTTCCGAAATTGAAATACAATAAAAAACCAAAGAAAAGCTCCACCAAGACCAAAAAACCGTTAACGACAGGAGATATGATAGGAATCGGTGTATTTGCGGTATGTATTGTTTTATCGTTATTGGTCTTTATTTTTATGGGTTCAGGAAAAACAGGAAACAGAGGCGGCGGCGGAAACATCGTATTGCATAAAGATTATTCTATACCTGCAAGCATAGATGCAATTTGGGATTCAACAGCAGCATTCGAACCTCCGACAGCAGCAAAAGTTGATCCGAGTAAAATTTTGAATACGAAATTACAATCATTAGACAGCGAAATGAATTCTTATTTAATCAGCCTTGCAGAAGCGATGATTGCAGGTTGGGACAGAAGCGGAATTACAGGCGATGGTGTCACTCAAATGGAATTCCGAATTGACAAGGACGGTAAGATTGTAGGGAAGAAAATTTTCAAATTTTCAGGAAACAAATCTTTGGATAATTCAGTCGGAATGTTAATTAATTCTTTTGGAAAATTCCAAACACCACCGTCCACATATAACAATGAAGTTGTTATAATTTCATTCAGTTCAAAAAATGGTGCACAAAAAGCTTATTTTCCGAATGTTAAGACAAAATAACTTTTGTAAATAGTGTAAAGTTTGAAAGACCGCATGAAGATGCGGTTTTTTGTATTTTGAAAAAAGTTAAAAAAATATGTTAATTATGTAAAAATTTTAAAAGCCGTAATTATGGGGTTTTCAGTTTTTTTTGGAAAAAAGGATGAAAAATAATCAAAATATATTTGACATGCTATAAAAAAAAGAAGTAATATTGAATAACTAACCTATATTAAATATCCGAAAATCGGATAAAAAATTAAACCCTTTATATGTTTAGGAAAGGTCAACTAAGGAGGATTAATGGAAAAAGTTGTAAAGCGTGACGGTAAGCTTGTTGATTTTAACGAAGAAAAGATTGAAGAGGCCATAGAAAAAGCAGGACGAGCAACGAAAGAATTTGACAAAACGGTTGCAAAGAGTTTGGCAGCACAAGCCGCAGAAAAGGCTTTCCAAATATTACAATCTAAACAACAACTTTTAAAGACTATGTCGGTAGAAGAAATTCAAGACGTTGTAGAGGAAGTTTTACTTGATTCGGAATATAAAAAGGCAGCAAAGTCTTATGTAATTTATCGTGAACAAAGAGCAAAAGTTCGTAACTTTATCAATAGTGCAAAGGTTGATATGGTTGATGAATATTTAAACGAAATAGACTTAAACGTAAAAGAAAATGCGAATATGTCATATTCCGTACAAGGCTTGAATAACTACATTGCGTCAAACGTAAGTAAAAGTTATTGGTTAAACAAAATTTATTCAGATGAAATAAAAGATGCTCATACAAAAGGTGACATTCATATTCACGATTTAAACATCATTTCGGGATATTGCGTAGGCTGGGATTTGAAGGATTTATTGACGGAAGGTTTCAAAGGTGTTGAAGGTAAGGTAGCAAGTGCACCTGCAAAACACTTTAGAACAGCACTCGGTCAGATTGTAAACTTTTTGTACACAATGCAAGGTGAAAGTGCAGGAGCACAAGCATTTTCAAACTTTGATACCTTGCTTGCACCGTTTGTTTACTATGACAATTTAAACTATGAGCAAGTAAAACAAGCATTACAGGAATTTGTATTCAATATGAACGTGCCGACAAGAGTCGGATTTCAAACACCGTTTACAAACGTGACAATGGATTTGAATGTTCCGTCATATTACAAAGACCAAGCAGCGATTGTCGGCGGCGAAATGATGGAAAAGACTTACGGCGAATTTACAAAAGAAATAGGAATGATAAACAAGGCATTTTTTGAAATTATGTCCGCAGGTGACAACAGCGGTCGTGTATTTACATTCCCGATTCCGACATATAACATAACAAAGGACTTTGATTGGGATAATCCCGAGCTTGAAGGCTTGTGGGAAATGACCGCAAAATACGGTATTCCTTATTTTTCAAACTTCATCAATTCGGATATGAATCCTGAAGATGCACGTTCAATGTGCTGCCGTTTGAGAATTGATAACAGAGAATTGGCATACAGAGGCGGCGGATTGTTTGGTTCAAATCCTTTGACAGGTTCAATCGGTGTTGTAACGATAAATATGCCGAGATTAGGTTATTTGTCCAAAGATAAAAATGAATTTTTCGCAAAATTAAGAGAAAATATGGTTCTTGCAAAAGACAGTTTGGAAATCAAACGTAAGGTTATCGAAAAATTCACGGAAAGAGGATTTTACCCTTATACTAAATATTATTTAAGAGATATAAAAGCAAGATTTGGCGTATATTGGAAAAACCATTTTTCAACAATCGGTCTAATCGGTTTGAACGAGGCTTGCTTAAATCTTTTCGGCAAGAATATCGGCACACCCGAGGGCAAAGAATTTGCAGTAGAAGTAATGGACTTTATGAGAGCAACTGTTCAGTCTTTCCAAATTGAAACGGGCAACAATTACAACCTCGAAGCAACTCCGGGAGAAGGTACTTCGTTAAGACTTGCAGGTTTAGACAAGAAAATGTACCCCGATTTAATTTGTGCAAATGAAGAGGACGTTAAAAACGGTGCACAACCGTTCTATACAAACTCATCACAACTTCCCGTAAATTATACCGATGACGTTTTTGAAGTTCTTGACCACCAAGACGATTTACAAACGAAATACACAGGCGGTACGGTTGTTCACATTTTCGCAGGCGAAAGAATACATAACACAACAGTTATGAAAAATCTTGTTAAAAAAGTTTGTGAAAATTACAGAATACCATATTTCACATTCTCACCGACCTTCAGCACATGTGCAAGCCACGGTTATTTGAACGGCGAACACCAAACATGCCCGCATTGCGGAGAAGAATGCGAAGTTTACTCAAGAATTGTCGGCTATTTACGACCTGTAAAACAATGGAACGCAAGTAAAGCCGAAGAATTCAAGAAAAGAGTAACCTTCAAAGTTCCGAGCGAATCGAGTTGTTCTTTATGCTAATCGGTGGATTTCAAAAGACTTCAATGATAGATTATCCTGAAAAGATTGCAGCCATTGTGTTTACACAAGGCTGCAATTTTAGGTGTCCGTATTGTCATAACCCCGAATTGGTGACGGGCATGGAAAAAATAGCTGATGAGCAAGCTGTATTGGACTTTTTAGATACAAGAACAGGCAAACTTGACGGAGTTGTTGTGACAGGCGGTGAACCTTGCTTACAAAAGACTTTGCCTGATTTTTTGAAAAAGCTAAAGGACAAAGGATTTGCGGTTAAGTTAGACACCAACGGCTCGAAATTTGAGATGTTAAAAGACGTAATTGACCAAAAATTGGTGGATTATGTCGCAATGGATATAAAGGCACCTTTAATAAAATACGAACTTGTCGCACATACGAAAGAGCTTGATATCAATTCAATCTGCAAAAGCATTAATTTAATTATGACAAGCGGAGTTGATTATGAATTTCGTACAACACTTGTCCATACCTTTTTAAGACCGAATGATTTTGAGCAAATCGGAGAACTTGTTCGTGGAGCAAAAAGATATTTCTTACAAAGATTTGTATATACAAAAGTTTTGCTTGACCTTTTCAAAAATGCAGAACCGTTCTATGACGAGGAGCTTGAACAATCGAAAGCGATTTTACGGAAATACGGTGTAGAACATATAGCAATAAGATAATAGCCTGAACAGGCTATTTTTAGTTTTAAAAATTGTTATATGATTTAAGACGGAGGCATTAATAATGAACGAAAATACGAAAAAAATTCTTATGATAATCGACGATATTGAGTTGAAATACTTTGAATTTAATGATTTAGTCACGGACTTTTGGATTATAAAAGAATATCTGCAAAGAGATTATCACGTTTCGATTGCGTTGAAATCAGGCTTGTTCATAAAAGAAAATAAAGGCTTCGTCTTATCGTATAAAACTTTTTTGAAAGATGAAAATATTTTTTACGAAAAGGAAACAAAGAAAGAAGTTATAAACGATTACGATATTGTTTATTTTCGCCCTGATCCGCCCGTTGATACGGAATATATTAATGCCTGCTACATTTTTGATTTTGTTGATACGGAAAAAACACAAATCATTAACAATCCGAGAGCTGTTTTGGATTTTAACGAAAAAATGCATGGAAATTTATTTCCGAAACATACGCCGAAAAACCTTATCACAGCTGACAATCGTTTGATAAAGGATTTTGTCAACGAAAATGAACAGGCAATTATTAAGCCTTTGAACAGATGCTTTGGCAGCGGAATTTATTATCTTCACCACGGGGATAAAAATCTCAACTCTTTGATAAATTTATCGACAGAAGGCGGCAAAACCCATGTTTGCGTTCAAGAATACCTTGATAACGGTCAAGGCGGTGATAAACGTGCATTTATTTTAGGTAAAAAAGTCTATAATGTGTCTTTGAGAAAACTTCCGGGGAAAGACGATTTTAGATTTAATACCCATTCTGATGAATTTTTCCGTAAAGAATTTTTGACCGAAAGAGAAATGCAGGCGGCAAAAGAAATTTCAGAGTACCTTTTTGATAAAGGAATTTATATGATTGCACTCGACTTAATTGCCGAAAAAGTAACGGAAATCAACGTCACAAGTCCCTGCTACTTCTTTAGAGAAATGAATCGGCTCCACGGAATAAAATTCAATGAAATCGTGTTTAATGACTTAATCGATTTAACGGAAAGACAAACGGTTTAAAATGAAAATTATAGAAAAAAGTGATTTAACGAATATTTTTTATTCGGGCTGCAAAACTGAAACACTTGTAGGACTTGAATTTGAGAAATTGCCGATTTATAAAAACGACTATACGGCAGCAAGTTATGACGATATTGTGAAAATTTTGTTAGACCTCGAAAATGAAAACAGAACAGTAATGTTCGACGGCAAAAATCCAATGGGAATGCTGCTTCCGCAAGGACACATTTCTCTTGAACCCGGCTCACAGTTTGAAGTCAGCCTCAATCCCGTAAAAAATATTTCAGAGATAAGAAAATTTCTTGATGAATACAATCAAGAAACAGCCGAAATAGCCGATAAACACGGTATTTGCTGGTTTGCAGCAGGCATACAGCCTGTTTCGACATTCAATAATATTAATATCATTCCTAAAAAGCGTTATGCACGAATGACGGAATATCTGCCGCAAAGGGCTAAATTACCGTTCGTTATGATGAGAGAAACCGCAGGTGTGCAGGTTGGCATTGATTATCGTGACGAAGAAGATGCAATGAACAAACTTGCAACAGCAATAAAATTATCTCCGATTGTAAGTGCTATGTTTGCAAATTCTCCTGTCAGAAATTTGAAACTTTCGGGAGCTAAATCGTTTAGGGCATATTCTTGGCTTAATACCGATGAGCAAAGATGCGGACTGATTTCGGAAAAACTTTTTCACAACGATTTTTCATTTGATGATTATAAAAATGTGTTGCTTGATATTCCTATGATTTTCATAGAAAAAAACGGAAAAAATATTTCAACGGGCAATATGACCTTTAGAGAATATTATCAAAAAGGCTTTGAGGGCTATTTCACAACGATTGAAGATTGGTATAACCATTTGAGTCTGTATTTCCCCGATGTGAGATTGAAAAGTTTTCTTGAAATAAGAAATCACGACTCTCAAAACTCAAAAATGGTAACAGCTGTTCCCGCTTTTTGGAAAGGGATTTTGTATAATAATGACGCACGAGAAGCCGTTGAAGATATGTTCAAAAAATATGAATATCGTGACTTTGAAGAATTGAGATTTTTAACTCCTGATTACGGTCTTGATATGAATTTCGGCAGATATAAACTCTCTGATTTGGCAAAAGAGCTTGTTTGTATCGCAAAACAAAGTCTTGAATTTATGAAAACAGACGAAGAACAATATCTTGAACCGCTCGAATACTACGTTAATAAAGGCATTACACCTGCTGACGTTATTATCGAAAAATTGAAAAATTCAGATAAAATAACTGTTCAAGATTTGAAAGAGTTGAAACTTTTCGTATAATTTTTTGAAAAAATTAAAGGATACACAGCCGATTAAAGACCGTGTATCCTTTTAAATTTATGCTTCACTTGAACTTTCGCCCGTAATTTCGGCTTTAATTTCTTCATAAGCACCATTAAAGAAATCTTCATTTATGGATTGAACTTCATTACCTAAATCATATTTGATTTTTTCGGTTATGAATTTCTTAATAGCACTTTCTGCTGCTTCTTGAGAAATATGTTCACCTGTTTCTTGAGCTATTCTTCTTGCAGTAGCTTCAGCAATATTTTCTGCTACTTCAGTTGCAATTCTTTCAGTTGCTTCAGATGTCAATCTTTCGGTTGCTCTTTCAGTAATTTCAGTTGCTGCATTGTTTGCCCCGGGGAAGAAGAAATCTCCGGCAGCATTTCCGAGGACGTTACCTGCTGCGTTTGTAATACTTGAGAAAAGAGCCTCGTCCCAAGTACCGCCGTCTGCAAAGGTATCATGAGCTGCTATCGCTGCATCTGCCGCTATCAATGTAACTTGAACCGCACCTCCGCTTACAATTCCAAGTCCGAATTTTGTAGCTTCCCAACCAATTTCACCGGCAGTTGCCGCAACTGCTGCATTGTAAGATTCTGTTCTTTCTATTTCGTCTTTTTGCTTTTGAATATTTTCAACTTTCGTATTTACAGCATCTATAAATGATTGAGCATTACTTGAATCATAACGTTTTCCCTGGTATTCTACATAGCCTTGCTCATTAAATTGATTACACAAATCTTGGCAATTCAGATACTCTTTATTCAAAGCATTATAATTTTTCCAGCCGCCATCAGCAACAAAGTTTATTGTAGCCGCAGATTTTCCAAATTTATCAAAGAAAGAATCATCATCTGCCCAGGTTAAAGCATCGGGATTTTTCATTGTATAATCACTGTCTTCAACAATATTTCTGTTATCGCCTAACAATTTATTTTCATCTGATATGATTTGTGCTCGTTGTGCATCATTAATCATATAAACGGTTTTACCATTTTGTGTTGTCATTTTTGTTGCATATTTGTCATAAAAATCTTCATCAAGTGATAAAATTTGATTAAATTTATCAACATTTTGCGACATTTCTTCTAATGTCATTTTTTTATCATTGTCAAAGCCGCTGTCGATTGAACCCATTTGCTGAATATATGCTTCAAACATTTCCGGATTTGACGTTTGTGATGTAATAAAGTTTTGAGTTTGGTTGTACAATCTGCCTAAAAGTGTATTACCGTCTTTTGCCTCAGCTGGAGCATCTGCATAAGCATTGGAAAGAATTGCAATAAATTCCGGAGAAATATTATCTTTATCAATATTAAAATCTTCGACATTATAATTCTTTAAAGAGTTACTTACATCTTTAAGAAAATCAGCACCTCCGGCTATTGTTAAATCTTCAATTCCGCAATCATTATCATCAATTATTTCCTGCAATCTATCTGCAATAAAAGCCTTAGACTCGGTAGCAACACCGTCAACTGCACTACCGTCATTTTGATATCTCACAGCTTTAGCTAAATCTGAATCTGAAGAAAGTTCTGTTTCTAAATCTTTAATTAACCCTCTATCAGGATTTGTAAATGAATTTTTTATAGATTTTTGAGGAGTTGTTCCTTTGACAGAAACAGATGAATTGCTTGCTGCTGCCGTTGAACCGCCTCTTGTTGCAGAAGGGGAAGTATAATTTGCCATATTAAAGGAAGTATCTTTTTTTGTTGTATTTACAGACGGAGATGTTGAACCTGACTTGTTTGCAAAATCGGCACTATCAGTTCTACTCATAGAAGTATTTGTTGCAGGAGCAGTTGAACTTGACGTAGTCCTGTAAGAAGAAGTTGTTGATGTTGATTGAATTTTGTTTTCATTCAAACTCTCATCTATCGCATCTTCTACAACAGAAAGAAATGAGTCCATAGAAAATACTTCATCTCCAAGAAAATTTTGCATTTCATTTTGAGAAATTTGTCCGTCTTCTCCGGCTATATCATTTAAAATTTTATCTAAACCGGTATCTTTAAAAATGTTATCCGAACTAACATTAAATTCATTAAAAATACTTGCGGCATTTCCTGTTAATTGAGCTTGTTCAAGTTTCGAAGCATCAGTAGTTTTCAAAGCATTTTTCAGCTTTTCTAATTGAGATGTTGATACATTCAACCCAAACTGTGCCATGATTTATCCTTTCACATCATAACTATCGACACTTATGACCCAAACTTTAATAATCATCAAATATAAATCTTAATATATTTACATATTTAAAATAACAAAAACAAATATGATTTTTCAAAAACAAAACGCAGCCTTTTATGACTGCGTTTAAAAACTTTAATGTTTTTCAAATTAACTTTCGCTCGTAATTTTGTCACCAATTTCTTCTACACCTGACTGTATTTGATTTCCTAAATCAAAGCTGATTTTTGACCACAATGCATCAACATAATTATCAGGTAAATTTAAGCCTTCACCTTGTAGCCATTTATCAAAGTTTTTCAATGATAATTTTGCAGAAGCAGGTATTTTATTTCCATTAAATACTATACTTGAATCTCTAAACATATAATTGCCTAAATTATCCGTTACAAGATTTCCTATAACATTACCTGTCATATTAAATCCTGCATTAATAGCAGCTTCTCCTAATGAACTACCATCAGCTATTGAATCATGGAATGTTATAGCTCCGTCAATAGATGTTACAGCAATAGTAGCAAGTCCTCCACTAAAGAAACTTAAGCCAAATTTGGTAGCTTCCCAACCGAGCTCACCTGCTGTTGCCATAGCGGCCGCATTAAAAGATTCTGTTTGTTCAATTTCATTTTTTTGTTTTTGAATATCATCAACCTTTTTATTCATAGCATCAATAAAAGATTGAGCATTATTTTCATCATAACGTTTTCCGTTATAAATTACATAACCCTGTTCATTAAATTGATTACAAAGTTCTCTACAATCCAGATATTCTTTGTTTAATTCATTGTATTCTTTCCATCCGCCATCAGTTACAAAAGCTAAAGATTCCGCACTTTTACCAAATTTTTCAAAGAAAGAATCACTCTCTTTGCCAGTCAAAGCATCGGGGTTAGTCATCGTATAATCACTATCTTCAACAATATTTCTGTTATCGCCTAACAATTTATTTTCATCTGCAATCATTTGGGCACGTTGTGCATCAGAAATTGTATATACAACTTTTCCGTCTTTCGTTGTTATCGGTGTAACATATTTATCATAGAAATGCGGATCTATCGCTAAAACTTGATTAAATCTGTCAACATCATTCAACATTTCTGATAAAGTCATTTGTTGGTTATTATCAAATCCCGAATCTATATTACCCATTTGACTTGCGTAGGCTTCATATAACGAAGGGTTTGTCGATTGCGAAACAACAAAATCTTTTGCTTGAGCATATAATTGACCGAGAAGACTGTTACTGTCCCTTTCTTCGGGTGATGCGTTTTCATAAGCACTTGAAATAATATTTATTAAATCGGGTGTCATATTAGATTTATCAATATTGAAATCCGATACATCATAGCCGTCTAATGAATTACTCAAATCCTTAAGATAATCAGCTCCGCCGGCAACAACAATATCATTTATGCTGTAACCGTTTTCGTCCATAAGCTCTTTAATAGTGTCAGAAATGTATTCTTGTGATTCTGTGTAAACACCATCTCTTGCACTATCATCATTTTGGTATTTGATAGCATCATTCAAGGAATCATCATCGGCAAGCTGTTCTTCAAGCGTATGAATACGTTTATTGTCAATCGTACTCAAGGAGGAAGCAACTGTTCCTGATGAAGCAGACGTACTTGTCATACCTGTTGTACCTCCGACATGAGATGACGAACTTGTTCCATTAGTCGAAGAAGCAGGTCTTGTGCCAATCGGTCTGTCTGTTCTACCTGCACTTGTTGTTGAGCCTGTTCTGCTTGCACCTGACGTTGAGCCTGTTCTACCTGCACCAGTAGTCGAACCTGTTCTACCTGCACCTGTTGTCGAACCTGTTCTTCCAGCTCCAGTAGTCGAACCTGTTCTTCCTGCACCTGTTGTTGAACCTGTTCTGCTTGCACCTGTTGTCGAACCTGTTCTGCTTGCACCAGTTGTCGAGCCTGTTCTACCTGCACCTGTTGTCGAACCTGTTCTTCCTGCACCTGTTGTCGAACCTGTTCTTCCTGCACCTGTTGTCGAACCTGTTCTTCCAGCTCCAGTAGTCGAACCTGTTCTTCCAGCTCCAGTAGTCGAACCTGTTCTGCTTGTACCCGTTGTTGAACCTGTGTTGCGTGCTCCTGACGTTGAGCCTGTTCTGCCTGCTCCAGTAGTTGAACCTGTTCTACCTGCTCCAGTAGTTGAACCTGTTCTTCTTGCACCTGTTGTCGAACCTGTTCTGCTTGCACCTGTTGTTGAACCTGTGTTGCGTGCACCTGACGTTGAGCCTGTTCTGCTTGCACCTGTTGTTGAACCTGTGTTGCGTGCACCTGACGTTGAGCCTGTTCTGCTTGCTCCAGTAGTTGAACCTGTT
The DNA here is from genome assembly GCA_934754505.1 of uncultured Candidatus Melainabacteria bacterium. GTDB lineage: Bacteria > Cyanobacteriota > Vampirovibrionia > Gastranaerophilales > Gastranaerophilaceae > RUG841. The sequence continues at coordinate 35,042 of CAKVIE010000004.1, read as the reverse complement.
CTTCTTGCACCAGTAGTTGAACCTGTTCTTCTTGCTCCAGTAGTCGAGCCTGTTCTTCCTGCTCCAGTAGTTGAACCTGTTCTTCTTGCTCCAGTAGTCGAGCCTGTTCTGCCTGCACCAGTCGTCGGGTTTGATTTATTAGCTCCTGATGTTGAGGTTGCTCTGTTTGTTCCTGCAGGAGTTGTTCTTCCTGCTCCAGTAGTCGAACCTGTGTTGCGTGCTCCTGACGTTGAACCTGTTCTGCTTGCACCTGTTGTTGAACCTGTTCTTCTTGCTCCAGTAGTCGAGCCTGTTCTGCTTGCTCCAGTAGTTGAACCTGTTCTTCTTGCTCCTGCTGTCGGATTTGATTTATTAGCTCCTGATGTTGAGGTTGCTCTGTTTGTTCCCGCAGAAGAATTCGTTCTATTCGAGCCCGATGTTGAATTTGCACGTCCCGAACTTGTCAAAGAACCAAAAGAAGGCGTTGATTTTGGAGAAGATGATGTTCTTCCGCTAACGCCGCTTGAAGATCCTGATGATACCGATGTTCTGCTGCTTGAACCCGATGTTCCTACAGAATTCGAACGACCGCTCGGTGTCGATGGTTTCGTTGTTGTGGTTGGTTTTGATGTTGAATGTGAAAAAGAGTCGAGAGCCTGCTTAGGTTTTGACGGGCTTGTTCCGCTTGAACCCTTTGCACTTGTTGTTCTCGGTGCCGAAGCATAATTCGTTCTGCTTGCTCCTGAAGTACTTCCTGCTCTTGACGTGTAAGATGAACTTATACCAACCATAATTTACCTCTAATTGTTTTTTTAACATCTGTATTATACCCATGTAAACGACTTTTTTCTTGTATTTTTGACACTTTATTAACTTTTGTAAAAGCAATTTTAAAAAAGCAGATGGTCGATTTCTCAACCATCTGCTTTTAAGAGTTTTGCTATTTGAAAAACTATTTGTTTTCAATAACTGCTTGAGCTGCAGCAAGTCTTGCTTGCGGAACTCTGAAAGGTGAGCAGGATACGTAATCCAAGCCGATTTTGTGGCAGAATTTAACTGAATCGGGGTCGCCGCCGTGTTCACCGCAAACGCCGCCAACTAATTTTGCGTTTTCTGCTTTTCCTTTTTCCATTGCCATTTCGATTAATTGACCTACACCTTTTTGGTCTAATGTTACGAACGGGTTCGTAGGAAGAATTTTTTGTTCTACGTAATTCTTCAAGAACTTGCCTTCCGCATCATCTCTTGAATAACCGAATGTCATTTGAGTAAGGTCGTTTGTGCCGAATGAGAAGAATTCTGCATATTCTGCAACTTCGTCAGCTGTTAATGCTGCTCTCGGAATTTCAATCATTGTTCCGAATTTATAGTCAACTTTAACGCCTTTTTCTTCCATTACTTGGTCTGCAACCTTAACCAAAATTTCTTTTGCAACTTTAAGTTCGTTTACGTGTCCGATTAACGGAATCATAACCCAAGGTTTAACGTTTACGCCTTCTTTCTTCAAATCGCAGCATGCTTCAAAGATTGCTCTTACTTGCATTTCGTTAATTTCAGGGTAAGTCAAACCTAAACGGCAGCCTCTCAAGCCCATCATCGGGTTAGATTCTGACAAACCTTCAACGATTTCGAGCATTTTTTCATCTTCTGCATAATCTTGTTTCAATGCTTTTTTCGTTGCAACTTTTTCGATTAATTCAACCTTTGAAGGCAAGAATTCGTGAAGCGGAGGATCGAGAAGTCTGACTGTCAACGGTTTTTCGCCGAGTGCTTTGAACATTGCATAGAAGTCTGAATATTGCATAGGAAGTAAGTGATCAAGAGCTTCTTTTCTTGCTTCTTTTGTTCCTGCGATAATCATCTTTTGTACCCAAGGAAGTCTGTCAGGATCCATGAACATGTGTTCTGTTCTGCAAAGACCAACACCTTCTGCACCGAATTTCAATGCGTTTTCGATATCTTTCGGTGTATCTGCGTTTGCTTCAACTTTCATTGTCTTAATTTCATTTACCCAAGTAAAGAATTTTTCGAAATCTGAATCGATACCTGCTTCAACAAGTTCAATAGCACCTTCCATAACTTCACCTGTTCCACCGTCTAATGAAATGATGTCATCTTTGTGGAATACAGTACCATCTTCACAAGTGATAGTTTCTTCTTTCAAGTTGATTGTCAAATCTTCACAACCTGAAACGCAAGGTTTACCCATACCTTTTGCAACTACCGCTGCGTGAGATGTAGCACCGCCTCTGAGTGTCAATACACCTTGTGCAACTGCCATACCGTGAATATCATCAGGGCAGGTTTCAATTCTTACCAAGATAACTTTTTCACCGTTTGCTCCTCTTTCTGCTGCTTCTTCCGTATCAAATACGATTTTACCGACAGCTGCCCCCGGAGATGCGTTTACACCTTTTGAAATCTTGTGAGCGTGTTTAACTGCTGCAGGATTGAAGCAAGGAAGCAATACTTGATATACTGAATAAGGATCAACCAATTTGATTGCTTGTTCTTTTGTTACGATGCCTTCTTCATACATATCAACTGCGATTTTGATTGCAGCTTTCGCTGTTCTCTTACCGTTTCTTGTTTGAAGAATCCAAAGTTTTCCTCTTTCAATCGTAAATTCCATATCTTGAACATCGTGATAACCGTTTTCAAGTTGTTTTGCGATTGCAACATATTGCTTGTAAAGTTCAGGCATATCTGTTTCAAGTTCTGCGATTTGTTTCGGAGTTCTGATACCTGCAACAACGTCTTCACCTTGTGCATTTACCAAATATTCACCGTAGAATTTGTTTTCACCTGTTGCAGGGTTTCTTGTAAAGGAAACACCTGTTGCACAGTCATTACCCATGTTTCCGAACACCATTGTTTGTACGTTTACGGCTGTTCCGAAATTGTGGTCGATTTTGTTCATGTTTCTGTATGCAACTGCTCTCGGAATATTCCAAGAACGGAATACTGCTTCGATTGCTTCTTGCAATTGAACGAAAGGATTTTGCGGGAATTCTTTGCCCGTTACTTCTTTAATTACGTTCTTGTATATAGGAATAAGAGATTTCCAGCCTTCTGCAGAAATTTCTGTATCTGACTTAACGCCTTCTCTTTCTTTAACTTTTTCAACTTCCGATTCGAAGTATTTTTGTCTGTCCATTTCCCAAGCAACTGAGCCGAACATCGTTAAGAAACGACGATATGAATCATAGCAGAATCTCGGGTTGTTTGTTAATTTAACCATTGCTTCTACTGTTTCATCATTTAAACCAAGGTTCAAAATTGTCTCCATCATACCGGGCATTGAAACTCTTGCACCTGAACGAACTGAAACTAATAACGGATTTGTTGTATCACCAAACTTTTTACCTGCTTGTTGTTCAACTTCTTTAAGAGCTTCTTTAACTTCGTCCATCAAACCTGCGGGCATTTTATTGCCGTTGTTGATATAATCCATACAGGTTTCCGTCGTAATCGTTAATCCGGGAGGAACAGGCAAGCCCAAATTTGTCATTTCTGCCAAGTTTGCACCTTTTCCGCCAAGGAGATTACGCATGTCGGCATTTCCTTCTCTGAAAAGCCATACTCTTTTTTCTGCCATATTTTTTTCTCCTTTTTTGCATTTTTTACAATGCAATACATAATAATAATCCTATGTTCTATAACTTATCATAAAAATTCATATTTTAACAGCTCTTTTGTTTGATTTTTTCATAAAAATTTGTAACTTTTTTATATTTTCGTCATTTTATATTATTTTTATTTTTCTATTAACTCTTTATTTTTTTTATGTTATACATGCTATATCTATGAGTATTGAAAAATTTAACAACTTTATATCTAAATACTTAATGGTGTTACTTCTGTTTATGACAGGGGCTTTGTTCTTTATTAACGAAAAATTTTCTGCTTATACTCATAAAAATATTTTTAAAGCTGATTCTATTTGCTGTTTTCAACAGCAAAATATTGAAACAAATTCTTTCAGCTCAAGAAAAGACTGCGTTATAAAAAAAATCAAAAGCAGCATTTGCAGCATGGTATTCCAATCTTCTGCAGTATTTTCATGTTGCAAAATCAACTTTAAAAAAACAATTTATTCTTTTGTCAGAATTAGTCCGATAACTTCAAAATTAGCTGTAAATACATTATTTTACATTCGAGCACCATAATTTTTATTCTTTTTACAGTCTATGGTTGGAAAATAATTTTTTACAGGAGAAAGTTGATGAAAAATAAATTTGACGACCTCGAAAAAGAACAAAAAAAACGGTTACACTCCGAAATAATCTGGGGCATTGTAATTTTTGGGATTATGATAGTCGGAATGTACTTTTTGGCTCATTTTAGAGGTGTATAAAAGAAAAGAGAGGATTACCTCTCTTTTTTATTTCTGTTTTTCACAAATTCGTATCTGATTTTGTGATTTTTACAAATAGATATTGTTTGTTTCTGTCAAGAATTTCACAAAGCTATCTTTTGAAAGCCATAAAGTATAAGACTTTTTAGCTTTTTCTTCCGGTTCAATCCCGATTGAAAACAATTTATTCTTTTTGAAATATTTGACAATATCTTTATCTGCACCGATATACAGAGGTTCAAACTCCGACTCTGCAAGAGTTTCTATAGTTTCTTTAAACTCTTTTATATCGGCATAATTCAGATTTGTATTTTTATAAATTGATTTTGGTTTAAATCTTTTATCTTTTTTATCAATCAAAATAGTAAAATCAACGAATTCTTTTTTTGCAAAATTTTCAAAAATACGTTTATAAATCGGCGAAAACAACTCCGTTCCGTAAGAGCTGTTGAGTATTGAAATAACTCCGTCGTAGTCAATAATTATGTGCATTTTTTCTTTTTCTTTGATGTTGTATTGAATATCTTGCAAGCTGTTCATAATTTTTTCCTTATAAGATTTTTGATTGAACACACAATTTCAATCAGAGTAGTACAAATTTATATTTCAGGCGGGAGAACCCGCAATATTAAAGTGATTTACGATGCTTATTAACTCTTTTGGCAACAAAACTGAACTGCCTTGGCAGTAAGAAATCAAAAAATGTTGTTGTTACCGTTTTTTGTGACATTTCGTTTCCTCAAAGCAACAGTATAACACATTTGAAACATCTTCGCAAGCGTGTTAATTGACATCAATGTAAAAAACTAAACCATAACCTTGATTTTGCCGACGGGAAATCCTGTTTCATCAGTAATAACTTTGGAGTACATTTTTTCTAATTCGGAAGTTTTAATTGTCGGTAGTTTACCCTCTCGCTTTAAAATCTCGGTCAAAATAAGCCCTCGTGCAAAATTATCTCCGTCAAGAACTTTTATCACATAACAGCTTTCATTCGCCAAATCTGCCACACAGCAAAGATTTCCCGCTCCTACTTTTGCGACGAGATTTTTTCCGCCGGCTGCCATAATCTCGGAGTCAAATCGCCCATGCCCGCCTGCAAAATAAGGGTTTTCCAAAACCGCATTTTTGATTTTAGGATAATTTTTATAAACATTTAAAAAGCCCTTTGCCATATTTTCAAGCGGTGTGGCAATCACGGGAAGAGTACAGCCGTCTTTTGAAACCTCGCACTCCTTCAAGTTTAGTCCGCAAATTTCTGCAACAAAATTTAAAACGTGTTTTTGAAGCGGATGATTGACCTCGGTATAATTTTTTGTGTCAAAACCTTTCATAACGCAATAAGCAAGCATTGCAGCGTGTTTACCCGAACAATTATTATGAATGGCTCTCGGATTTTCACCGTTTTTAATAAGTTCATTTTTGCTTATTTCATTCAAAGGTGTTTGTGGCGGACAAAGCAGGTCCTTTTCCGATAAGCCGATTTTTTCCAAAATGTTTGACACCGCTTTGATGTGAAATTCTTCACCCGAGTGAGATGCCGTCATAACGGCTATTTCTTCATCTGTAAAATCAAAATTCTCAAAAATTTCCGAAACCGCAGCAAGCTGCATCGGCTTCATGCACGAACGCTGAAAAAACGGATAACCGTTGGAGTTACCCGCTATTTTTGCAATCCCGTTTTCAGAATATTTTAGCAAAATCCCGAAGTGCTGTTCTTCCACAAAACCATTACGTTCATTTTGGCTCAAAAGTGCATACTCGGGAGCTTTCATAATTACCTCTTTATAATTTTCATAATTTCTTGTAATTTATTTTTCAATTCAAAATTTTCTTTTCGAAGCATTGCAATTTGTTTTGAACTATCTGCAACATCATTTGCTGCTAAAGGGTGTTTACTTTCTGGTAAAATATTTTCAGCTTCACTTTCCGAAACCTTACTCTTTCCAAGCATATTCGCATTGAAAATAAATCGTTTTTTGCATTCATCTTTTATATAAATAATTGCTTTTGTTTCTTTTTCCGAAACCAAACTCATAGAAACCAATATTTCTGCAATGGGCATGTGTTTGCCTTCTTTTTTAAGCTCATGCTGGCGTCTTAATGCCATATCAAGCTGATCAATCGTGATTTTGCCTATTCGTTTTAAATAATCACCCATTTTGATTTTGCCGCTCAAATACAACGCAGTAGCCGTAATTTTGGCAGATGATGATTGTTTTATGTATTCCTTTTGCATTGCATAAACGTGAATTTTGGCTGTTTGTTCAAGTGTCCAGAAATTTCTCAAGGTGATTTCCGCAATAGAACAACCGTCATTTGCTATTTCGAGAAATCTGTATAAATTTTCTTCCTCTTTATTTTCTCTTGTTTCAAGTTCTTTTTCACCAATAAAAGTTAATTGAGGCTTGAAAACCTGATAAGATTCTTCTGACGGAGATTGCAAATCTTCTTCCGAAACAAATGCTCTTTCAAAATCTTCTCTGATTTTGACGTAAATAATTTCTTTTACCCAAAACGGAAAATCTAAAATCTTGTCAATAAATGATTCGAAAAATTTCTTAGCCATAATCACCTCTTTTTTATTAAGAATAACAAATAAAAATTTATCTTTCAATCATTTAAAACGACTAAAAATCAAATATTTTACATAAATATTTTGTTCATGTATAATTAAGGAAGAAAGGTCAGGTTATGCAAATTTACGAAATCCAAAATGATATCGCAAAAATTTTCTTCGACACGCAGGAAAATATTTATCCTGCAGATTTTTTATTTACCGAAGATTCAGTATCGACAACTATTTCACAGGTCATAGACATCTCCACGACAGAAGATGAAAATGTTAATTGTGCAGTTGTTAAATTTCTTCTAACCGTCGATAATGACAGCAACATCTCGCTCTATGACGGACGCATGCCTCTTAAAAATTCTCAAACGGGAATTCTTGAAGTTTCAGAAATGATAAATCTCTTAAAAAGTTCCGAGAATTCTATTCTTTGGGGAAATTATTTCAGACTCCCGGATGTAAAGGTCGAAACAAGCATAAATTACCTGCTTGACAAACCTTGCATTATCTGCGATAAACCCGAACAAAGCATTTTCACGGTAAAAAAAGCTATAAAAGCTCTGAACTCTTTCGATAAAAAAGTTTTGATTTTGGATTTCGACGGAAAATATAAAAATCTTCCCGACGCAGAAATTTTAACCTACGGGCATGATTTCAAAATCCCCTTGAACAGTAAGGCTTTTGACTATATTTTTAATACGGATTTAAGCGATAGCCCGATTAATTCTAAAATTACTGTTCAAAATATTATTTTGGAACTTCAAAAATACGCAGAAACAACCGACGGCAAATTCATTCCGTTTGAAGTGTTTATGAACATCATCTCGGCGGAATGCCAAACAACTTCGGACAGCGGTTTGCTCCTTTTTGCAAATAAACTCGCCGAATACAGACAAAAGAAAGTCTTTGCCGACTCTATCGAACAATTTGAACTAAAATGCGATAAAAACCTTTCTGTACTTGATATTTCAGACATTGATTTAAAATATCATAAGCTTATTTCTCAAATTTTGAGCTTGATTTTGCCGAAAAATGTTCAAATAATTTCTGATATATCCGATGATAACTTCGATTTGACCGCTGTCAGAAATATTTATGAAAAAAATAATTTGAACTTCATTCCTGTTATCGGGCATGAATGCGGACTTTTAACAGAAGTCAAAACTTACTGCAAAAACTTCGTTGTTTTCGCACCGATGACAGCAAAAAAATATGCAGAGCCGTACGGAGTTTACCTTGATAAACTTTCTTATAACAATTTTGTTTTATGGGGCGAAAGCACTTTATTCATACCATTTATCGTCACAATGGACGGAGAAGAAAAAACTCAAAACAAACTTGGAAAATTAAATATTCCTAAAATTTCTCAACCCGTAAAGCCTGTTGAAAGTCAAGAAACTGTTTCTGAGGAAAAAATTCAAGCAGAAGTTGAAAATCCTGAAGAAACAGATTTTCCCGAAAATCAAGATACAGAATTTGAAGATAACGAAACTGTTATTGACGACACAGACGAATACACTCAAGAAATTGATGAAGAATTTGTAACTCAAGATAACGGCGAAGTTATAGAAGAAGACATTATTGGACCTGAAGAAGATGAATTTGTTTACGCAGACGAAATCACAGAAGAAGATTTAGACGATTTGGACAGTTTAAATTCACTTGCTGAAACAAATGAAGAAAATTATGATAATTCTGATTTTCAAGAGGAAGAAAATACTGAATATTTCGAAAATTCAGAAGATTATGAGAATTATGAAGATTATGAAAATTCGGAAAATAATTCAGAAGAGAATGATTTTGAAGAAATAGAAGAAGGTGAGCAATATTCGGAGCAGGCAGAAGATTTTTCGGAAGAAAATCATGAAGAACAAGACGACATTGAATATATAGATGATGAAAATGACGAAAATATTCAAGAAACTCAAGATTTTCAAGAAAATGCAGAAGAAATTCAAGAAGAGCAAGTTTACGACGAGAATTATCAACAAGCTTACAACGAGGCTCAAACAAAAGCTCAAGAGCAAATTGCACAAAATGCAAGAGAGTTAGCTCGTCAACAACAAGAACAAGTTCAAATTAAGCAAAGAGAAAATCTTCCGGTATATGAACCGAAAGAGCCTGCAACAACAGCAAGCACTATTCCTGCCGAAGGTGATAGAGTAATGCACGCAAAATACGGCACGGGAACGGTTGAAAAAATCATTCGTTACGGCAAGAAAACTCTTTGTTCGATACAATTTGACAATGTCGGAAGAAGATTGCTTGACCCGAATATTACAACTATCGAAAAAATGTAGTTTTAACGATATGCCATGTCGGGCAATTTAACTTCTTAGCAGTTTTTAATATATTTGAAAATGAAAAAAAAATATATTAAATTTGTATTAACAAGGTTTCGTTAATTAGATATGGAGAATTTATGAAAAAATTTTTAATAGCGTTTTTGATGTCATGTGCAATCATTCCTGCAACGACAGCGAATGCGGCAAAAGTAGAAACACAAGCACCGACAAAATATGAACTCGGCAATTTCGATTTTTCTTTCCAACCGAAAGAAGACGTAATGTTTAAAGAAACAACTTTTGAAGCACAACCTGCAGCTCAGCCTGAAGAAAAGACAATTCAAGTCAAAACGACTTCCCCTATAAATGCCCAAAAGGAAATCGTAAAGCAGGTTAAGCAAGATGCAAAAACAATGACGGAAGATGCAAAAGAACTCGGCAATTCGGTCAAAACAAATATTGAAGAAAAAGCCGACAAAGTTGAAAATTCCGTAAAAACAGACAGCGAAAAAATCAAATCCGAACTTCAAACAAAAACCGAAAAGGCTGATAAAGCCGTTAAAAAAGAAGCTGATAAGGCAAAAGTTAAGGTTGAAAAGAAATTTGAACAATCAGAAAATGCTGTCAAAACTCAAACTGAAAAACTTGAACGTACAACGGACAAAGTAAAAGAAGATGTTCAAAAAGAATTTAATAATATAAAAGAATTTCCGAAAGAGCAAATGCTTGATAAAACAAACATTCAAGAGAAAAAGCTTTTGGAAAAAGGCAAACAAAAATCTTTCAACGCACCGAAAGAAGAAAAGGAAGTAAAATTCGACAAAAATAAGCCGCCTTTTAAATTCCAAATTAATCAAATTCCCTATTCGGGAACTTCAAGCTCAACGGTTGAAAGACTTTAATTATTAATTATTCAATTTCGCCGCAAAGGTCGTAATTATCGGCATTTGTGACGGTTGCAACAACTATATCGCCCGGAATGACAGTATCATCTTCATTTCGGGTTTTTAAATATATAAGCCCGTCAACTTCCGGAGCATCTTTGTAAGTTCGAGCCGTGATAATGCCGTCATCGGTTGTATATTCTACGATACATTCAATTTTTTTGCCGATTAAATCTTCGTTAATTTTTTTAGAAATCTTCTGTTGAATTTTCATAAGCTGATTTTTACGGCGGTGTTTAATTCTTGCAGGCACACGGTTTGGCAAATCGTATGAATAAGTGCCTTTTTCGAGTGAATATTCAAAAACGCCCATTCTGTCAAAATTTACGTCCTCAACAAACTTTTTAAGATGTTCAAAATCTTCTTCCGTTTCATTAGGATATCCAACGATGAAAGTCGTTCTGACAGCAACGTTCGGAATTTTTTTTCTGATTTTTGCAATCAATTCACGGTAATCAAAAGCAGGCCGCCTCATAGCTTTTAACACTTCAGGGCTTGAATGCTGCAACGGAATATCTATATAATTGAAAATTTTATCGGAATTTGCAATCACATCAAGCAATTCGTCGGTTATTCCGCTCGGATAAGTGTACATAATTCTTATTCTGCCTAAATCTTTTATTTTGACAAGCTCCTTTAAAAGTCTTGCAAGAGAAGGTTCACCATACAAATCTTTGCCGTATGCGGTCGTATCTTGAGCTATTAAAATAATTTCCGTAACACCTTTTTTTGTAAGTTTTTCGGCTTCCGCAACGATATTTTCAATAGGTCTTGAAACGGCTTTGCCACGGAGTTTCGGGATAATACAATAACCGCATTCGCAATCACAGCCTTCGGAGATTTTTAAATAAGAATACGACCCTACCGTAATTTGTTGTCTTTCGGCGGTTTCGGGGTAACTGTATAACGGGTTTGAAGAAACATCATAAATTTGTTCTTCTCTTGCAACTTTTTCAACAACGTCAACAATTTTGTTTAAATCCGACGTGCCTAAAAAAGCCTTAACCTCGGGAAGTGCCTTTTCCAAACTTTTTTTATGTTTTTGAGGCAGACAACCTGCCACAATAACCTTTTTGCCTTCACTAATCATTTTCACGATGGATTGTACGGATTCCTGCTCCGCATCATGAATGAACGAACAAGTGTTTATCAAAACCAAATCGGCTTTTGATTCATCAAGCGTAATTCTGTGGCCTCTTTCAGCCAGCATGCCCGCCATAAGTTCGCTATCCACAAGGTTTTTAGCACATCCGTGATTAATTAAAGCAATTTTCATAAATCTTTTCTCTTATAAATTTCCATTTTGTATGTTTGTTTTCCGACTGTTTTAATTTTAACATAATCAGATTTTACAAATTTGCAGAAATCAAAGGCATAATCCTTGCAAATAAAGGATTTCCCGTAATCAAAAGTATTTCTGTTAGTCAAAATAAAATATTCGGGCTTTGTTTCTTTAAAATGCCGAATTACGTTTTCTTCACCAAAAGTTTCGAAATACATCGGCGTTAAACTGTCATATAAATTATCGCCCGCCCGCTTCGTCGTGAAGTTCAAAAATTGAGATTCGGGCATGATGACAACTTTATCTGCCGGCTTCGTTTCAGTTTTCATAAAATCCGATAATTCATTCAAAGGCTTTGCAATATAAGGATAAGTATGAATTATACCGTTTCCAAAAGCCCCGTCAGAATGGATTTTTGCACCTAAATTTTTAGCCGATTGATTTGCAGAAATCAGCATAATTCCAACCGCTAAAAAGCAAACAGCACTTTTTGCGGCGGATTTCACCGTTTCATTTTTTGAAAAATCAATTTTATACACAAAGCTCAAAACCGATAAAATCAAAAACGGCAAAGTGTAAGTTCCGTAAACCTCTATATTTGTTGAAAAAAATGTCTTTAAAGATAAAAACATCGCAAAAATCATAAAAATAAAAACAGGTTTATTTTGAAAAATTTTTTTTATGAATGCAATAAACAAAACTGCGTTTATCATTGCAAACAGTGAATATCCGCTGCTTCCTATATAAAAAATTCCACTCAATAGCAAAAAAGCAGTTACCAAAGATAAAAATTTATCTTTTGAATAGATTTTTGTCGAGAAATATCCCAAACTTGCTAAAACAATTACGGCAAAAGAATTTCTGATGTTTTCAAACAAAATTGAAATATTAAAATAAGTTCCTGTAAAATTCTTGTAAAGATATTGCAGTGACTCGGTTTCAGCCATTGTTTTGAGAATTTTTGAAGTTCTTATCAAATCATCAACTGTCATTCCCTGCAAAAACAAAGCTCCAAAACTCAGTAACGGCAAGGCTGCAAGGCTCAACAAAGTAAATAAAACTTCTTTTATTTTCAGTTTTTTAGAACAAAGCAAAAACAGAAAAGCAAAGACAAAATAAGTCATAAATTCGTATTTACAAGCCAAAGCACCGCCTGCAAAAAGCCCTGAAAGATATGCAAATTTTGGATTTGCGTTTTGAACATTTTGAGTTTTGGAGAATTTTATCAAAAACAAAACCGACAAAAGACAAAACGTCAAACCATACGTCATTGAAAAAGCATAAGGCAGTGTGTAGTTGAACGTTCCAAACGACAAAATCCCGACAATAAAGGGCAAAAGGCACATTCCGCCAAGCATTTTTTTATCGAAATCCGAAAAAATCTCTTTTAAAATGAAATAAATCGTCAAAATTGTTGTAAAAGCACTGATTGAGCCAAAAATTTTGAGTGAAAAAATTTCGGGTTTTAAAATAAAATAAGCAAAAGCATTTATTTGGTAGGCTAAAGGACCGTAAATATTGAAAATATCCTTGTAGAGAACTTCCCCGTTAAAAATTCTAAAAGGAATGTAAACCTCTCTGCCCGCATCGATTACGGGGTTAAGCTGATATGCCGAAGCCATAAAAATTATCAAAAAAATCAGCAGACATAATAGAAAATTTTTTGTCAAAAAAGCACGATTTTCAAACAAAAATTTTTTCATTCTAATCTCCGAAAGGCAATGTAAGCTGAGGAATTTCGGGGATATTTTTACCTGATTTTTTTCTGCCCGAAAGGTCTTTTTGGAATTCTTTCTGCATTTTAACCATCATATCTTCAGCGTTTGAAATGACGCTTGACGGTAAACCTGCTCTTTTTGCGACTTGAATGCCGTAGCTTTTGCTTGCAGAACCTTCGACAATTTTTCTCAAAAATTCGATTTCACCGTCTTTTTCGGCAACCGTAATTCTAAAGTTTTTAATTTGGTCAAATTTATTCGGCATTACGTTTAGTTCGTGATAGTGAGTTGCGAAAACCGTTCGAGCCTTGATTTTTGTCGCAATATATTCTGCAACCGCCCAAGCTATTGCAACTCCGTCATAAGTGCTTGTGCCACGCCCGATTTCATCAATCAAGATAAGACTTTTTTCGGTTGCACTATTCAAAATGCAAGCCGTTTCGCTCATTTCAACCATAAATGTCGATTGACCGAGCGATAAATCATCAGATGCACCGACTCTTGTGAAAATTTTATCCGCAATACCTATTTCGGCATAAGATGCAGGCACGAAACAGCCCATTTGTGCCATTATGACAATAAGTGCATTTTGCCTCATATATGTCGATTTCCCTGCCATATTCGGACCTGTCAAAATCATAAATTGCGTATCCGTATGGTTTTCGGCATTTGCTTTTAATCTTAAATCATTCGGAACATATTTTCCCATAGGAAGAATTTTTTCCAAAACAGGATGGCGGCCGTCTTTTATATAAATTTCGTTTGAGTCGTTTACAATCGGACGAACGTAAGAATTTTCAGCCGCAACCGTTGCAAATGAAAGCAAAACGTCCATTTTCGCAATATCGTGAGAAAGTATTTTGATTTTTTCGGCAAATTCTTTTGAATATTCTCTCAAATCGGAGAAAATTTTATATTCAGTTTCGACAGACTTGTATTTTGCCGCAGATACTTCAGTTTCAAACTTTTTTAATTCTTCCGTAATAAATCTTTCGGCATTTGTTAAAGTTTGACGTCTTATGTAATTTTCGGGAACAAGCGGCAAATTCGAATTTGTAACCTCGATAAAATAGCCGAAAGTCTTGCTGTAACCTATTCTTAAATTTTTTATGCCTGTTCTTTCTTTTTCGGAAGCCTCAGTTTCGGCAAGTTTCTTTTCTCCGCCGTCCAAAAGCTCTCTGAAGTAGTCAAGTTCGCCGTTTATACCCTCTTTGATTATTCCGCCGTCTTTAACCATAACAGGTGCATCTTCTTTTATCGTTCGGTTAATTATATCGGCAAATTCAAGCAATTCCGCCGTATCTTGAGAAAGTTTCAAAGCATTATTTGAAAATTCTCCTAAAAGTTCTGAAATTTCGGGGAGCAAAAACAAAGAATCTTTTACCGCCAAAAAATCCCTCGGATTTGCACTCGAATTGCTCATTTTGACTGACAAACGCTCAATATCGTACAACTTTGATAAAATTTGCGACATTTTTGATGCGGCTCTTTTATTTGCAAGCAATTCATCAACTGCATCAAGCCTGTCATTGATTTCGTCTGCCTTTTTCAAAGGCTGGGTTATCCATTTTTTGAGAAGTCTTGCACCCATATTTGTTTTAACTCGGTCAATAGCCCATAAAAGACTGCCATACTTGGATTTATCACGATTTGTTGTAAGAAGCTCTAAATTTCTTGCCGTATTCAAATCCAACGACAAATATTCTGACAAATTATATGTTTTAATCGTATCAAAAGCAGGAAGATTATTACGTCTTGTTTCTTTCAAATATGCAATTATTGCACCTGCCGCACGAAAAGCGTTTTTGAAAAATCCGAAAGAATTCAAAGAATATGTATTGAAAACTTCTTTTATATTTTTTTCCGCAAGCTGTTCATCGAAAGCCGCCGAGGACATTTTTGAGCAATTATAATTTTGGTAAACAGCCTCGGGCAAATCGAACTTTTCATCGGGTACAATTTGGAACGGTAAAACCTTTTGTTTTTTAACAGGTGCAAGAATTTCAGACGGTTTAATTCTCGCAAGTTCAGCTAAAATCTCATCGATTTTTCCCTCTGTTGCATAAAATTCACCCGTTGTAATATCGGTATATGCGAGGGCGAAAATGCTGTCATTTTCAATAATTGCGGCAAGCCAATTATTTTTATCGGACTTGATTAAATTTAATTCGCTGACAGTTCCTGCCGTGATAACTTCCGTAACATCACGTTTTACCAAACCTTTTGCAAGTGCAGGATCTTCAAGCTGTTCACAAACGGCAACTTTCAGATTATTCTCAAGCATTTTCGGCAAATAATTATTAAATGCTTTCGCAGGTATTCCCGCCATGGGGATTTTGCCGAGTTCACCGCCGTCCCTTGTAGTCAAAGTGATTTCAAGAGCTTTGGAAATTATCAATGCATCTTCAAAAAACGCTTCAAAAAAATCGCCCATTCGATACATCAAAATTATACCCTGATACTTTCTCTTAATATCAAGATATTGCTTCAACATCGGCGTTGCTTTCGCCAAATCTACATCTGCACTATTTATGTTATTGATTTCTTGTTTTGTCATGTCTATACTGATTTTAGTCAAATAACAAATAAATAACAAGTTTTGAGGTGCAAAATGTTTGGTTGTTTAGGTAAATTTATTAAAATATTCGTCATAATACTTGCTGTCATTGGATTTTTTGCAATCGGCGGTGTTACATTTTTTAAAAATTTCGTTCAAAACCCGTTTACAGATGCCCAAAATGCCAAAAATAAAAATGCTATGACAATTTGCGATTACTCAAATCTCGATAAAGAGTTTGAAGTCGTTTCATCAAGCAAGATTCCGACCGTCGGAACTTACCTCTATATCAAACATACAGCTTCTTCTCAACACTTTATTTTCCTTAAATCCGATAAAAAGAATTTTTTAACAAAGAAAGATTTCGCTGAAAATAATGCTGATACTAAAATTCTTGAATTTATTAAGGATTTCGGACTTGTTAAGTTCGAAGACTTCAAAATTAACGGGCATGGGTCACTTAAAGCTATGGGGCAGACGATTCCTTATGCAAAGTTTGAATCTGGTGTCGTTAATCTGCCCGTAAAAGCCGTTATCGGAATTATAGGAAGTGCCGAAAGAGATAAAGAAAATGTTTTAATTATGGTTTACAACTCCCATTCAAAATATTCTCAAATAATTACAAACGCCCTTTTCAGCCAAATTAAATAATCTTGTAATATTTACAAACAATTTGTTGAAATTTGTTTATTTTTACGGTTGCATGTTATAATATGTAGGTAAGGATTTTGGTTTCCCCTCAAGAGAAAGAATAGCTTAATGACACAAGAACTGTCAGATAAAATCTATAATCTTCAAAAAAACTTTTTGGAATTAAACAATTTGTTTGAACTTAACATTTTGTCAAATCAGGCATATTCTCTTGATGATTTATTGGCTAAAATCAGCTTTTTTTTAACAACTAATTTTAACCTCAATGATGTGGTTTTTTTCGTAAAAAAAGAACAATCTTTTAAATCCGTAAATTGTTCGGAAGATATGAATTCTTTTGAATTTGATGCTGATAATGCAGACTTTTTAAACTACGCAGGCAGAGAATTGTTTCCGACAATTAATCCTGACGGTACACATCGCTACCGCTCGCTTTGGGAATCAGCATCTTTAGACGGGCTTAATTCTGCTTATTTTAAAGTCTTTACAAAAGATGATAACCCGTTTTGCGTATGTTCTATCGGCAAAAAAGAAAACAATGAGCCTTTTACGGAAGAAGAACTCGCTCTATTAAATAAAATGTTCTATTGTATCGAACCGCTTCTCGTGAAGTTTGTAAGACAAGCAGAGCAGGAAAAACAAATTTCCGTTTTGCATAAATCACTTCACAACCTTTCGATTTTGTACAATATTTCTCAAGCCGTTAACTTCATTGATGATTTAAAAGGCTTAATCCAAGTTATTTTAGGCAGAGCTTTAGAAACTATTGATGCCGAAAAAGGCTCATTAATGCTCTATGATATGACTGATAATACTTTGCAGGTAAAAGTTGTTTACGGTTTAAAAGACCCGAAAGTCGAATTTGATATAAACAACGGTGTAATTGAATGCAGCAAACTCAAGGTAAATGAAGGTATTGCAGGTAAAGTTTTTGCCGAAAAGAAATCAATTATCACAAATTTAGGTCAAAATGACCCGAGATTTAAACAGGCAAATTTGATGAACAATATTTCATCAATGATTTGCGTGCCGTTAATCGCAAAGGGCGAGGCAATCGGCGTTATTAACATTACCAATAAAAAGAATAACAAACTTTTTAATAAACAGGATTTGGAATTTATTGAAGCTTTATCAAACCAAGCAGCAATCGCAATAGATAACGCAAAACTCTATGAACTTGCAACAAAAGACGGTTTGACAAAATTGTACATTCACCGTCATTTCAGAACATTGCTTGAATCGGAAATCACAAGAGCAAGCAGATATAAACACGTTATGTCGCTTTTAATGATGGATATTGATAACTTCAAACACGTAAACGACACGTACGGTCACCTTGTCGGCGATAGAGTTCTCAAGGAAATTGCCGTTACAATTAAAAATACATGCAGAAATATTGACGTACCTGCAAGATACGGCGGTGAAGAATTTACGGTAATTTTGCCAGAAACGGCAGCTAAAGATGCAACAATTATTGCAGAACGTCTGCGTAAAAATATTGCAAAAATCGAAGTTCCGATTGATGATAAAGTTACGCTCAAAACAACTATCAGTATTGGCATTTCAGAATTTCCGTCATCAGCAACCGATGCGGAAGAACTCATCTCAACCGCAGACCAAGCACTTTACAAAGCTAAAAATGACGGCAAAAACTGTATCTATGTCCACCATTCGGGCGGATTTTATAAGTGTCTTAACGAAAATTAAGGATTTTTATTATGAAAAAATACGTTTGTACCCTCTGCACTTGGGTTTATGACCCTGAAGCCGGTGTTCCCGAAATGGGAATTGCTCCGAATACCCCGTTTGAAAATCTTCCCGAAGACTTCGTTTGCCCTGCTTGTATGGCTGATAAAAATGCTTTTGAAGAAATTTAAAAATTTATACACTTAAACACTTGACGAATTTTTATAAACAGTGTAAAATAGTTATGTTATTAATGTTTCGGCTGGTATAAAGCTGTTGCGAGTCTTAAATCCTATATTTAAACTCGCAATTTTTTTGTCCTTTTTTAGACAAAAACAACAAGAAATCGTGAAAAACTTGTCAAAAATCATCGTTTTTTGATAAAAATCCGACAATTTTAGCTAAAAAATCACGATTTCTTTAAGAAATAAAATTTCTCATTTTTTCATAAATTTAAAAAAAAATAAGCATGCCTCTCAAAAAATTCTAAAAAAAATTCTAAAAAATTTTTCTAAAAAGCATACAAATTTTTAAATAAATTTATTTTTCTTTTTTATACAAAATCTGCATTTCGAGAAGTGCCGTATAAGTCGGCAAAACCAAGAGTGTTTCATTGTTTTGAACCTCACTCAAGGCTTTATCAAGTGTTGATTTAATATCTTTTTCGACGGAGAAAAGTTTTGTATCAACACCTGCATATTTGAGCCTTAAAGCCGCATCATAAGCTCGTGTTCCCGATATATAAACTTTTCCCTTATAAGAATTCAAGCTCTCAAAATCTGCATCCCAAATCCACGAAACATCTCTGCCGTCTGCGTAATTATCGTTCAAAATAAAGACGAGTTTTGAATTTTCAAACCCTTGTATCTGTCTGATAACTTCACTTGCCCCGACAGGGTTTTTTATAAGCTGTACAAGAACTTTTTTGCCGTGAATTTTCGTCATCTCTGCTCTGCCGAAAACCGAGGTGTATGACGTTAAAGCATTTTGGATTACTTCCCCCGAAACACCCAGCTCAAGTGCCATAGAAATCGCACCCATTGCGTTATAAACATTGTATAACCCGGGCATGCTTATTTTGAATTCATAATTTTTATCGTCAAAATTGATTTTCAAAATCGAATATGAATCAAAAACTTTCGCATTCCATAAATACTTCACTTGCGGTCTTTTGTATCCGCAATCGCACTCGTAATGCCCAATATGAGCATAAAATCTCTTTCCGTATCGCAAAGGTTTTCCGCATCTCGGGCATGCCGTATTTTCGGCAGGTGCTTGCGAATCTTTGGTTTTATAACCGTAAGTTACATTTTCCAAGCCGAAATAAATCTTCTTGTTTTTTGCGGCAATATCTTCAAGTGTGGGGTCATCAGCATTGATAAAAACTGTCAAATCGGGATTTTCATCTATTGCAGACTTAATTTTTTTATAAGTTATATCAAGCTCACCGTATCTGTCCAGCTGGTCACGGAATAAATTTGTAACAAGCAGATAATCCGCCCTTAAAAATTCATACAATTTTCTCAAATAAGCTTCATCGCTTTCAAAAATCAAATAATCACATTTTTTATGAAATTTTGTACCTTGAGAAAGTGCAGAAGCAATACCCGTAAGCATATTAGCTCCTTCGGTATTGTGAATTATATGCTTTGAATTTTCTTTAATAATATGTGCAAGAAGCCCTGTAGTAGTTGTTTTACCGTTCGTTCCGGTAACTGTGATTATTTTGCCGCCGTTTGCATTTGCAGCATGTTTAATAAAATTGGGGCAAATTTTCATTGCGAGCATGCCCGGAGCCGATGTTGCCTTTGACTTGCCCGAAAGTTTTATCGCTATTCTTGCGGTTTTTGATAATAAAAGAGCGGTTAAATATTTTATTTTATCCATATTATGCCTATTTTGCCTGTTTAAAAATTTCCACTTATGATTTATAATAATATAAATTTCAAAAGAGGGCATCAAATGATTGAATTAATATTTATCCTAATTATTATAGAACTCGTTGTCGGTATCGCTTTTATCCACAAAATATGCATGCTTTATCAGGAAACAAATTGCCTTAACAAAAAGATTAAAATGAGCGGTATTACAGGAAATATATCTGAAATTAAATTTGTATTCAGAAATTTTAACAAAAAACTTACGCAAATTGAAAAAATAAGACAGCAAAAACTTGCACTGAAAAAGCTGAATAGTATTTTCAATGTTGCGTTTTTGGCTTTTTCTGCATTCCGATTTTTGAAAAGAAATAAACCCAAAGAACAAAAAACATAAACAAATGTTACAATTCTGCAAAATTTTCAAAAATTACTTAAAATGTATTATATAAAAGCATGCTTATAAAGGAAAAATTTTGGAAATCGCAATATATCCGGGGAGCTTTGACCCTGTAACAAAAGGACATTTAGATGTATTAAAAAGAGCCGCAGGAATTTTTGACAAGGTTATTATAGCCGTACTCAAAAACAGCTCAAAACGTTCATTTCTGCCGATTGAGGACAGATTAAAATTAATACAAATGTCTTGCGATTATGATGGTTTAACAAATGTTGAAGTCGATTCGTTTCAAGGATTGACTATTGATTATGCAAGACAAAAAGGTGCAAACGTCTTAATAAGAGGTTTAAGAGCTGTTTCGGATTTCGAATACGAAATGCAGCTTTCGCAAACAAATAACGCTCTTGCACCGGATATAAATACCGTATTTTTAATTACAAAACCAAAATATAACTTTATTTCATCAAGTACAGTCAAAGAAATAGCCTTGATGGGCGGAGATATTTCAAAGTTCGTTTCCCCGCCGGTTGCCGAATATTTAAAAGAAAAAATCAGTAAGGAGTAATATAGAAATGGCACAACTTCAACTAAAGCGTTTACTCGGTAAGGCAAATGCACTTTTGGAAAAAGGTAACAACTTCTTCGGGCAGGTGCTTGTTAATAAAACTGAAATGGAAGAATTGATAAAAGAATGTGATGCCAGCATTCCTGCTGACATAAAAGAAGCTGAAATGATTATTTCACGTCGTGATGAAATCATCAGAGAAGCTCAAAATCGTGCAGAGAGAATCATTCAAGAAGCAATTACCGAACAAAATCGTTTAGTCAGCGATAATGAAGTCTTAAGAAAAGTTCAAGACGAGTTCACAAAACAGAAACAACGTGTTGATGAATATTGTAATAATCTTCAAAATGAAGCTGCTAAAAGTGCAGAAGAAATCAAAATTGCTGCCGTTAGAGAAGCCGCTCGAATTAATGTCGGAGCAGAAGATTATGCAGAAAGAATTTTCAACACTTTGGCATCAAACATTACTCAAGTTATGGGCGATATGAACCAAATTCTGAATAATGTTAATATTTGTCAAAGAGCTTTAGCTGATAAGAGAAATCAAACGGTTTCCGAACAACAGCCTCAAGAAGAACAAGAATATGAAGAAGAAGAACAATAAAACTTTTTCAAGAAATAAAAATCGGGCGTTATCTGTCCGATTTTTTTGTGCCGATTTTCAGCTAAATTCGAGTAAAATTTTATAAACAATTCTACTATAATATTTGAAAAGGTTAATAAATCAGCATCTCAAGGGTCTAATTCCCAAAAGGAGTCTTTTATTAACCTTAATAATATGATAAACCAAAAGCTTAATAATTTAACTCCCATATAATGAAAAAAGTTTACAAAATGAAAAACTCAAAAATCAGAAATTACCGCCGACAAGATAATAAGCCGAACACTTCAAACCGCTGCCGACAGGAGAGCAATCTTCTTTCATCTCTTGTCTGGAACTGTTTTTTCCGACGGGTTCTATTCTATCTGTGTACATCAAAACAGCAAAAACATCTCTACCGATAAAATCTCGTCTTGATTTCCCGTTAACATCTACCATCAAAATTCCAAGCGGAGAATGCTCGTCAGAAATTCTATCAAACTTTTTAAATGCAATAATCATGCCGTTTTGAAGTACAACATATTTATCTGCATTGTATTTTGAAATTCGTTTAATAATTTTTCCGTTCAAAAAATATTGATGATATTTTGAAAAATCGGTTTTTTGAGTTTTTTGTTTATCAACATTTAAAAAATTTGTATAAATATCAAAAAAAACGTCAGGACTGAGATTTTTATCTTCAAAAAAAGTTTTTGGAAGATTTTTTTCGCTTGAAATCATTGCATCAAAAGCATATTCAAGCTGTGGATAGAAATTTTTCCACGTTGCAATTTTCTCTGCTTGAGAATGATTGATTATCTTCAACGGAAAAATTGCGGCAGCAATTACCGCAACCGTAAAGATAACCAATAAAACCTCTGTAAGCGAAAAACCTTTGTTTATCTTCATTATGCCATATCCAAACGTTTCTTTTCTTCGATTAATTTTCCGTAAATCCAATCGGGAATGAATGATTTACCCAAAATTATGTTGCCGTTTGTCGGGTGTGGTGCGTGAAAATCCGAACCACCTGTCATAATAAGCCCGTATTTTTCCGCAATAGTTGAAAAATATTCCACCATTGCAGGAGAATGTTTTCTGTGATAAGCCTCAATTCCTCGCAAACCGTAGTTTATCAGCTCCTTTATCAACACTTCCGCAATGTCTATATCATAAGGGTGGGCAATTACGGGAATTCCGCCTGCATCATAAATTGTTTCAACCGCTTCGTGAGGGGTTACGGTCTTTCTCTGAACGTAAACAGGCGAATTGTTATTTATATATTTGCTGTATGCGTCCATTACATTTGCAGTTCCGCCTGCCGAACAAATAGCTTTGGCAATATGCGGTCTGCCTATACTTCCGCCTTCTGCAACCGATTTTTTAATCTCGTCAAAATCAATTTTTATTCCTTCTTTTTTAGCAAGAAGTTTAATAATTTCTTTCGTCTGCTTAATTCTCGCATTTTGTTGAGTTTTAATTATTTTTTGAAAATCAGAATTCTTCAAATCCATAAAATATCCGAGAATGTGAACTTCATAACCTTTGTAAATCGTGTTGATTTCAATCCCCGGAATTAAAATCAACGGCTTTGCCGAATTTTCGGGCTGAATTTTATCAAGATAATTTTTTGCAACAGGGTATGACAAAACATTATCGTGATCTGTGATTGCGATTGCATCAAGACCCGCTTCAATAGCAGTATCAACGACTTTTTCGGGAGTGAATACACCGTCCGAATAAGTCGTGTGAATATGTAAGTCGATTTTCACTGTTCTATCCTCTCATGCTCTTTTTTCCTCTTTGTAATTATTAATATTAACCCTTTTTATATCTTCCGCCTTGCCTGTCAAACAATCAACGGTTATAACAACACCATTGATGCAAGTGTTTCCGGAAGATGCAACTTCAAATCTCGCAGGAAGCATTGTCAAAATATGCTTTATGGAAGTTTCGTAATTCATACCTATAACTCCGTCTGTATCCCCGCAAAATCCCGCATCTGAAATATATGCGGTTGTTTCGTCTATAATTTTTTCATCTGCTGTCTGAACATGAGTATGTGTGCCGAAAAATCCGCTTATTCCTGCAAAATCACAAAAATATTTTGCATAACAAATTTTTTCAGCAGTAGCTTCTGCATGAAAATCTATAATTATTATATTTGTTTCTTTTTTAATTTCATTTACAGCTTGTTCGATAAAACTTCTCGGAGATTCTATCATCGGCATAAAAGTTCTGCCAAGTGCATTTATAACTCCGATTTTCCCTTTTTTCGTTTCAAAAATTCTGTATCCGACTCCCTCTGCATCAGGATAATTTATAGGACGAATAAGTTTTTCCGCATCATTTATGTATTCGTAAATATCTTTTTTATCCCAAATATGGTTGCCTGACGTCATACAATCAATTCCGTATGACGATAATTCTTCATAATTCTTTTTCGTTAAACCAAAGCCGTGAGAAGCATTTTCAACATTCGCTATTACAAAATCGAAAATTCCTTTATTTTCAGCTAAATAATCTCGGACAGCACCTCTGCCGGGTTTGCCCACTAAATCACCCAAAAATAATATTTTTAATTTTGCCTCTGATGACTCCGATGACATCTTCGCTCTCTGTTTTTCTTCTTATAATTAAGAAAGCGGAATTAACCGCTTTCTTATTCATTAATCAATCTCTATTTTGCAACTTCCGTAACTCGGACTTCTCTAACTACCGTAACTCTTATTTGTCCCGGATAATCAAGCTCGTCCTCAATACGTTTTGCAATATCTCTTGATAATTTTGCACTTGCAACATCATCAAATTTTTCAGGCTGAACAATAACTCGAACTTCTCTGCCTGCTTGTACTGCAAACGACTGCTTAATGCCGTCATAGCTTGTTGCAATTTCTTCAAGTTTTTGTAAACGCTTGATGTAAATTTCCAAAGTATCACGTCTTGAACCGGGGCGGCCTGCTGAAACTGCATCTGCAAGTTTTACCAAAACAGCTTCAATCGTTTCCGCAGCTATATCGTCGTGGTGAGCGGCTATTGCGTGAATAACTTCTTCTTTTTCTCCATATTTTCTTGCAAGTTCAACACCCAATTCAATATGTGTTCCGTCTTGAGTTTGGTCAACAGCCTTTCCTATATCGTGAAGCAAGCCTGCTCTTTTTGCAATGTGGACATCAGCTCCGATTTCAGCAGCAATCATGCCCGCAATATGACCGACTTCAAGCGAATGTTTCAAAACATTTTGACCGTAACTTGTTCTGTAATAAAGACGCCCTAATGTTTTGATAAGTTCTTTATGAAGGTTCATAATGCCCATATCCATTGCGGCATGTTCACCTTCTTGTCTGATTTTTTGTTCAATTTCGGCTTTTGCTTTTTCAACGGTTTCTTCGATTTTAACAGGGTGAATACGTCCGTCAATAATCAATTTTTCGAGAGCCGTTTTCGCAATTTCACGTCTTACAGGGTCAAAACAAGAAAGAACAACAGCTTCCGGTGTATCATCAATAATTAAATCAACACCCGTTAAAGTTTCCAATGTTCTAATGTTTCTTCCCTCACGACCGATAATTCGGCCTTTCATTTCATCTGACGGCAAGTTTACAACAGAAACAGTTGATTCAACCACTTGGTCAATCAAACATCTCTGCATAACCGTTGTCAAAATCTCTTTTGCTTTTTGGTCAGATTCTTCTTTAATTCTTATTTCGTTTTCACGAATAAGCTGAACTTCTTCTTGCTTTAAATCCTGCTTAATTCTATCCAATAGAAGTTTTTTCGCATCATCAACAGACATACCGGAAATTCTTTCAAGCTCTTGAATTTCTTTTTCAATCAAATCAGAGAGTTTGACATCTTTTTCAGCAATGGCATCTTGTTCTTTTGCGAGTTTATTTTCACGTTCGGCAATAGATTGAAGTTTCTCATCTATGCTGTTTTCACGTTTTAAAAGTTTTTCTTCATTTTTAATGAACTCTTGTTTTCTTTCTTTTGTTTCTTCAGTCAATCTGTCACGTTCTGATTTAACAGCTTCTTTAGCGGCGAGGAGAGCTTCTTTTTTAATGCTCATTTCTCTTTCCGCATCGGATTTTATTAACCTCATATTTTCGTCAACTGCTCTTGAGTACTTTTTATACATCAAGTAAGCAAGGAGTGCAAAACCGAGAGTTAATGCGTTCAAAACAATATCAGATAGTCCAATTTCCGTAAATAAATTTTCGATTGTCCTGTACCCCGTTTTTCTTTGTATAATATGGTTTATAAGAAAAATTTTTCTTATAAGACATCACAGACATTTCTTGGCAAAAATACAAAAGTATATTTTGTCGGTAAAAACGTCTTAAATTATAATAATATTTATGTTTCCATATTAAATCTTATTTTTATACTATTATTATATTAATAATATACCAAAACCTTGTTATTTAAACAAGCAATATTTTAAGAAAAAAGTAAAAATAAGGTATAGACAACAAAAAATGTTTGGTATAAACTAAAGATATGAACTGTTTGCCCCGGTGGCGGAATGGTAGACGCGTCGGACTTAAAATCCGATAGGGATAACACTCTGTGCCGGTTCAAGTCCGGCCCGGGGCAGTTTTAAAAACCGTTATCAATCGATGACGGTTTTTATTTTTTTTAATATATTTTAAAATTTTTTATTATATTTTTTACAAATTCAACTTTTGAGCAAGTTTGGGAACAACTTCGTCCCAAGCTTTTTCACTCGGGTGGTCTTTGTCCGCAACTCTATATTTATTAACATCTCGAAGCTTATGACCGACTAATTTCTCCGCATTTATATAAATTATACCCATATCCTCAAGTTTCTTGATTTCAGGCTCTTTCAATTCCTCACTGCCCTCAATGTAATCCTCTCGACACATCGGACCTTCAGAAAACTCCAACAACACAAATTTAGAATCAGGATAAAGTTTTTTCATCATTTTTTGCGATTCTTCTACCGTTTTCAAAAACAACGGACTTCCTGTCGAAAATTCTTTTTTTGCCTCTAAACAACTCTTATTATCAATAAAATTCCGAAACGTAAACAAGGAATAAAGCGGATAAAACGGGTACTTAATTTCCTTTAAAGAATTATTTTCTAATTTATAACAAATAACCATTTCTCCCGAATAAGGCGAATATAGCGGTCTGAACATTCTATATAAATGATCCCAAATAAAAGTATAAATAACATATTCCGCATCGGGTATTTCTCTTTGGAAATTCTTATCGGCTAACTGTCTGTAAACCATTTGCGTGCCTGTCCCCGAAACTCCACGGTTGTATGTCGTTCTTCCCGTATATTTATTTAATTTTGCCGCAAATGTTTGATTTCTCTCCAAGCCCACCCCTCTTGTATAAGAACAACCGATGGTTATTATTCCTCGTTTTTTATTTGCAGTTGTATAGACATCATTGTCTAATTCATTGGTAAAATACTTATAGTTAAAAGGTTTTACTAAATTGTATTTTACCTTGTAAAAATCTTTATCGTTATTTGCAAAGGCTTCACTTTGTGTTTTCATCAAAGTTGAATACTTATCGTAATACATTTTATAACTGTATATTTCCACAACTCCCAAAAGTAATATAAGAAAAAGAAGATTGAAACAGATAATTTTTAAAATTTTTTGCATTTTTGAACCCTAAAAACCTGAAAAATACACAAATATTAACACAAAACAAGAAAAATTTCAAAAAAATACACTTGCTTTTAAATTTTTAAACAATATAATAAATTCATATTTTATATGTTGTGTTTTAAACAAAAAGAGAAAGAGGATTGCAATGCAAGAACTTGAAAAACAATTCCACATTCACTGTGTAGAAGGCGATGTAGGACGTTATGTAATATTACCCGGCGACCCAGGAAGATGCGAATCTATCGCAAAACTTTTTGATAACGCTCATCACGTTGCTCAAAACAGAGAATATAACATCTATACAGGTACTTTGCTCGGAGAAAAAGTCAGCGTATGCTCAACAGGTATTGGCGGACCTTCAGCAGCTATTGCTATGGAAGAACTTCATAACATCGGAGCTGATACATTCATTCGTGTAGGTACTTGCGGCGGTATTGATTTAAACGTCCAATCAGGTGATATCGTTGTTGCAACAGGTGCTATCAGATTTGAACATACTTCTGTGGAATATGCTCCGATTGAATACCCTGCAGTTGCTGATTTAGACATTGCAGTTGCTTTAAGAAAAGCTGCACTTGCTATGGGCAAAACAACTCACACAGGCGTAGTTCAATGTAAAGATGCTTTCTACGGACAACACAGCCCTGCGAAAATGCCCGTTTCATACGAACTTCTTCAAAAATGGGAAGCTTGGAAACGACTCGGCGTTAAAGCTTCTGAAATGGAATCTGCAGCATTGTTTGTAGTTGCAGATGCACTCAAATGCAGATGCGGTTCTTGCTTCCACGTAATTTGGAACCAAGAAAGAGAAGCTGCAGGCTTGGATCAAAAAATGAGCGAAGATACATCAGCTGCAGTAAAAGTTGGTGTTGAAGCATTAAAACTCATCATTGAACAAGATAGAGCTGCAAAATAATTTAGAACAGTTGGAAAGTTATTATAAAAGCCGCATTAGTTTGCGGCTTTTTTTTAATAAAAAACAGCATTTATTGCATGTAAAAAAATGTAAATAATTTTATATAAACCATTCGAAATGATTAATTTTATTTGTGTTTATATTTAATTAAACTGAAATTATATTTGCGAAAAGTACAAATATGGTTTAAAATCGTAATTGGAGTTTTAAAATGTACGATTACATAAAAGGAATATTTATCGGTGAAAAGATTTTGCCCGACGGATTGTTTATAACTGTTGAGGCAGGTGGAATAGGCTATTTGATTAAAACTTCATCATCTACGATAAAAGAATTACCCGAAAAAAATTCGGAAATAAAGGTTTTTGTGACATTAATCCATAGAGAAGACGCAATGAGTTTTTGCGGATTTTTGCACAAAGAAGAACGAGATTTATTCAATATTCTTCAAACTGTTTCGGGAGTCGGAGTAAAAGCGGCATTAGCATTACTGGACGAATTTTCCGTAAGCGAGCTTGTCGGAACGGTTGTAAAAGAAAATTATAAAGAGCTTGCAAGAGCAAAAGGTATAGGGCAAAAGTCCGCTCAAAAAATTGTTTTGGAATTGAAAGACAAACTTCTTGCAAGACAAGATTACTTAATCCCCGAATTATCCGAAACACAAGAGGAAGAACCGCCTTGTGCGATTGAAGTTAAGAGTATTCTTTTCTCAATCGGATATACAAAAGAAGAAATTGACGAGGCATTAAAATCAGCCTTTTCGGTTGTAAAATCCACCGATAATTCAGAAGAAATACTTAATACAGCATTACGATATTTAGCACAACAATAGAAGGAAACAAGCATGAACATTTTATTTTCAACATTTGAAATTGCACCTTTCACGAAAGTCGGAGGACTTGCTGACGTTATGGGAAGTATGCCGAAAGCACTTCGCAAACTGGGCTGTAATATAAAGATTTTTGCACCGTTTATCGGTTCTATAAATCAAGAAAAATATGGAATTAAAGAAGTTCCGGGTTCGGAGATGTCAATTCGATTTGGAAATGCAATGTACACTTTCACGCTTCGTACGACAAAGCTCCCCGACACGGATATCGACGTTTATTTTATTGAAAACTATAAATATTTTGGCTGTACGCACGAAGTTTATCCGAAAAACATTGATCACAGATACGAACAAGAACGTTTTATATGTTTTTCGCTTGCTTGTCTGGAATATGCTAAAAAATTAAATTACAGACCTGACATTTTCCACGTTAATGACTGGCACACGGCGATGATTCCGATATATTTGAAAAACAGCTATCGTAATGACGAATTTTACAGAAACACAAAATGCGTATTTTCAATTCATAACTTGGCTTATCAAGGTCAATATTCTTACGACGTGTTGAATTTCGCAAACATGTATATTTGTGACGTATTCCACAGCTGGGGTGCGGAACATTTCGGCTCTCTCAACTGGTTAAAAGGTGCGGTAAACTATTCAGACAGAATTGTTGCCGTTTCACCTAAATATGCAGAAGAAATTTTGACCTCGGAATACGGCGAAGGAATGGATTACACCTTGAGATGCAATCAAGGCAAAATCAGAGGTATTTTAAACGGTATAGACTACTCGGTATTCGACCCTGCAAAAGATAAAGCTATCGCTAAAAATTACAATTCAAAAACATTTGAAAAAGGAAAGGCAGAATGCAAAAAAGCACTTTGCCAAGAATTTAATTTACCGTATTATCCTGAAAAACCCGTTATTGGTTTTGTTTCAAGACTTGTTGACCAAAAAGGTTTGGATTTATTCTATGCAGCAGAACAAGAACTTCGCAATATGGACGCACAACTTATCGTTCTCGGCTCAGGCGAAAAACGTTATGAAGACTACCTTGACTGGTTATGCAAAACTTCAGATAACATAAGAGTTTACATCGGCTATAACGGCAAACTCGCAAACAAAATTTACGCAGGTGCAGATATGTTCCTTATGCCGTCAAAATTTGAACCTTGCGGACTCAGCCAATTAGTAGCTTTGAAATACGGTACGCTCCCGATTGTAAGAGCAACAGGCGGTTTGGATAATACTATTGTCGGCTATCCGCTTGATAACAGTAACGGCTTCAAATTCTGGAGATACGATTCTTGGGATATGATGCAGGCTATTTACTGTGCTCTCGGAGTTTATCACAACAAAGACACAAGAAACGCAATGATTCACTCTGCAATGAATTACGACTATTCTTGGGATAAAAGTGCGAAAGAATACTATCAAATGTATAAAGAATTATGTAATTAATTTTTTAAACATTGATTTAAAAATCCAAAAGCCCTCAAAAACGGGGGCTTTTTTAATTGACATATTTACAAAATCACACAAAAAGGCCCTGCACGAATATGATTTTGTTGCCTGCGAGTCTCGCAGGTGGGTGAGTGCCTAAACCAATCCGTTTCCTGCTGCTATGGCAGGTTTACTGCATGATTTTGAGAGCTTTCTCTCCCGTTTAATCAAAATGTAGGAACAAAATAAATACCCGTACAAGGCATTAATATTATGACATAAATTTTTCAAAAAGTAACCCTTGTTTTATTTCAAAAAATTATTTCAGAATAACCATCCAGCTCATAACAAAAGTCATTGTAACGATTATTGGGATTAAAACTTTTTCTGTTTTTTGTTTATCGAATTTTGACAAAACAATAGGTGCTAAAAATGCACCCGAAGTAGTACCTAAAATCAAAAGACCTACAAGCTCCCAATCAACATTGCCAAGCCCAAGGTGCATCAAAAATCCCGTCGTTGAAATTCCTATTAAAACAAAAACCGATGTACCGACGATTTCCAACGGTTTGCAGCCCAAAATTATCAAACCTGCAACAATCGGAGCAGTTCCGCTTATTCCGACTAAACCCGACAAAGCTCCGCCTAAAATTCCATAAAAAAACGCTTTAGCCCAATCTATAAATATATATTTTTTTACTGTTTCAACCCCGACTTGTTGTTTTTTTTGCTTCAAATAGCCGAAAAACATTTGTACGGAAAGAGCGAGAAGCAAAATTCCCGTTATTTTATTATAATATTCATCAGGAACATAATCGGAGAACATAGAGCCGATAACAGCACCTATGACAGCACTTACCATCATAACAGAACCGAGTTTAAAGTTGACGTTTCCGGCTTTCCAATGGGCAATCATGCCGACAGTTGTGGTCGGAATAATTGTTGCAAGTGAAGTTGAAGCAGCAGTTGCAGGAGCAACATTAAACAATGCCGTCAAAACTCCGACGTAAAAGCCGCCGCCTCCGCCGCCTAAAGCGATAATAATCATTCCGATAAAAAAGCCCATAACAGGTAATAAAAATAACGTCATAATCTTTCTCCAACGAAATTATTATACCACTGAACAGAATTAATCGAATTTTATTTTTTCATTTCAAAATTTTGTTTTAACAAATTTTCATCTTGAAAACTCAAACCGAAATCAACAGCTTCCACATCACGAGAAATAGCATCTTTTATTGCAAAAATATCTCCTGCCGTTAATTTTTCAATTTCGGAAGCCTTTGGAGAATAATAAATTTTCTTGTAATTTTTGCGGACAGAATTTTCAAAACCTGACATATTCATCTTGAATGCAGCATATTTGTAAATTTGAGAAGCAAGAAAATATGTGTCCATTTGAGTAGTGTTAAAAATAAACATCGGCTCCGTTTCGGATTTAAAAACCAATTTTTTATCACAAATTAATCCGAGGCAAAAGTTAAGATAATATGCCTCAAAACCTTTTATAGGAGGAATAAAGCCTTGTTTCTCCTCGATTTTCGACAAAATATCGGTTGCAGACTTAAATCTAAAGACTTTTATATTTTCTTTTTTTAGCAAATCTAAAGTTTTTTCAATATCGCCAAAATTAGCCTTAACAATTTTTTTCGCATAATTTTCAACTTCGGACTTTAACTTTTCAAGTTCAGCCTTTTTGCCCTCAAAACTTGCACCATCGGTAAGATTTTTACAAGCCTTGAGATTTTCTTGCATACGTTTGCGTTCCTCTTGTCGTTTTTTTGAGGATAAAAAATTTTTAATATTTAAAAGCAGCGTTAGAAAAAACTTTTTAATATAGTACATAGCATTTATATAATATAACATTTTTTAAATTTTGTCTTTAATACAAAAGTAGTGTTTGTAATAAAATATAGTTATGCAAGAAAATAATTTTGAATTAAAAATCGAGAAAATGATATACGGCGGCAACGCAATGGGCAAAATCGACGGATTTCCGTATTTTGTAGAAGGCGGCTGCCCTGATGATGTGGTTGACGTCAGTTTAATCAAAAAAAATAAATCTTATGCAATCGCAAAAATAAATTCAATCACAAATCCGTCAGACAAAAGAGTTAAGCCATTTTGCCCTATGCATAGCGTTTGCGGAAGCTGCGACTGGCAATATATCAGATATGATGAACAACTTTTGCAAAAACAAAATATCGTTAAAGAAACAATCCAAAAATTTTATGGCGAAGATTTACCCGTTTTGCCCGTAAAACATGCCCGCACAGACAGAGAATACCGACACAAAGTTCAATATCCCGTATCACAGACAAAGGTTTCAAAACGAATAATTGCAGGTTATTTCAAAAAAGGTACTCATGAGCCTGTAAATATTAAATTTTGCCCCGTACAACCGAAGATTTTGGACGAATTGACGGAATTTATCAGAGAAACAGCCAAAAACCTTAATATCAGCGGTTATGATGAGAAAAAACACACGGGAATTTTAAGGCATATTATTTACAGAATGTCGCATTATAATCAAAAAATTTTGGTAACACTTGTTTTAAACGACCAAAAAATTTGCGATAAAATCAAAAAATTAGCCGATTTGATTTTTGAAAAAGATTACATTGCAGGAGTTTGCGTAAATTTCAACGACAAAAAGACTAACGTCATCACAAACGGAAAATCAATTCCGCTGAAAGGTGATGATTTTATAATTGAAAAAGTCAACGAAATTTCTTACAAAGTCAGTGCTGACAGCTTTTTTCAAGTAAATCCCGAAGCAGCTGAAATAATGTTTTCAACCGCAAAAAAAATGATTGAGGAGAATGTAAAAAATCCGACAATTTTAGATGCATATTCGGGGGTTTCGGCTTTCGGACTCCAAATGAAAGATATTGCAAAAGAGATTGTCTGCGTGGAAGAAAATTCTTCCTCTGCTCAAGATGCAGTTCTCAACATTGAATTAAATCAAGCCAAAAACGTTACGGTTATTAATGATGATGCGGCAAAAACTTTCGCAAAATTTGTTTCGAACAATCGAAAATTTGATGTCGTACTTTTAGATCCGCCACGAAAAGGCTGTTCTCAAGACTCTCTTGACTTTGCAGCACAGTTAGCCGAAAAAATAATCGTTTACGTCAGCTGCAACCCGTCATCTCTCGCAAGGGATTTAAAATATTTGAAAGAAAAAGGTTTCTCGGCAAAATACGTCCGACCAGTTGATATGTTTTGCCACACTTCGCATATCGAAAATGTTGTTTTAATAGAAAAGGATTAATATGATTTACGCTGATACCGCTATTTTTGACTTGGACGGAACTCTTTTAAATTCATTAACGGATTTGCAACTTTCAACGAATTTTGCTCTGAAAGAATGCGGCTTTCCCGAAAGAACTTATTCGGAAGTTAAAAAATTTGTCGGCAACGGCGTCGAAATGCTCATAAGGCGAGCCGTTCCTCAAAACACCCCGGAAGACAGAATTCTTGAATGCCTCGCAATTTTTAAAATCCACTACTCTCACAATTCCCAAAATAACACAAAACCCTATGACGGAATTGTCGAACTGCTTACGGAAATGAAGAAAAAAGGCTTCAAAATCGGTGTGGTTTCAAATAAATTTGATAAGGCTGTGAAAAATCTATGCCAACACTACTTCGGCAATCTTATCGATATAGCAGTCGGTGAAAGCTTCGATACCCCTAAAAAACCTGACCCTCAAGGAGTATTGAAAATTATTAAATTGCTCAACTCCGATATTAAAAAATCTGTCATGATCGGCGACTCCGAAGTAGATGTCCAAACCGCTAAAAATGCGGGCATGTATTCGGTCGGCGTACTTTGGGGGTTCCGTGACGAAAAAACTTTAGTCGATGCAGGAGTTGATGAACTCGTAGATTCTCCAGAAAAACTCGGATATATTTTATAATTATTCCGTTTTTTCTTTCTCTATTTTAATTTTTTTGGCATTGACATCAATGTTAAACTCACCCATGCCCGTTTTGATTACAGCCTCATCGGAAGTAACGGAAATTTTTCCGTTGCCGCTGCCTATTTTTATATTCACTTTTCGTTTTTGAGATTTATTTTCAGACATAATAATAAATTCCTTTTTAAACAGCGACAGCAACATTAAATGTTGCTGCCACTTTTCTGTTATTTAAGTTTTTATCTGCCTCTTGTGCTTGTCGGTCTTTGAGTACCGCTTCCACTGCTTGCACTGCCTGTACCTGACGGCTTGCCTGAACCGCTCGGTTTGCCTGAACCGCTTGGTTTGCCTGAACCGCTTGGTTTGCCTGCACCGCCCGAACCGCTTGCTCCGCCTGTACTTGTTGCAGGTTTAGTAGTCGGGGTATTGTGGGTTGTAGTGTATTTACCGCCTGCTGTACTACTTGAGCTTGAAGAACTTCCCGTACCTGACGGTTTTTTTGCACTGCCTGCACCGCCCGAACCGCTTGCTCCGCCTGTGCTTGTTGCAGGTTTAGTAGTCGGGGTATTGTGGGTTGTAGTGTATTTACCGCCTGCTGTACTACCTGAACCTGAAGCACTGCCTGTACCTGACGGCTTTTTTGCACTGCCTGCACCGCCTGTGCCACCGGTACCGCCTGTGCCACCGGTTCCTGGTGTGCTTTTTGCAGGTTTCGTTCCGCCTGTGCCACCCGTTCCACCGGTACCGCCTGTTCCACCGGTTCCTGGTGTGCTTTTTGCAGGTTTCGTTCCGCCTGTGCCACCCGTTCCACCGGTACCGCCTGTGCCACC
>CAKVIE010000003.1 GCA_934754505.1 uncultured Candidatus Melainabacteria bacterium | reverse complement strand
TTCCTTGCTGTAAAAAGTGCGTATCCCATTTTCTTTCTCCTATCTTTCTGTACTTGTACTCATGTAAAAACAAAAACTTCATGAAAATTGATATATTTTGTATATATTAGTTTTACATTTCTTAATATAGCAATCATTACAAAAAAAACGGAAGAATATTGTGATAACTGAAATAATAGTAATTGAAAAATAAAAATGGTTTTGATTTAAAATCATCTATATATACTTTTATTCAAAAAATGCTCTTTTTTATATTCATATCGATAATATCGAAAAGATATATGTTGATAATAAGTCGTTTATCTAAATATATCGATACGAAATTCCATTATCATGATATATCGATTAGATATGCTGAAAAAATTAATATGTTATGTCGCTCCGATATAATATGATAATATTAAATTACAGTTAAATGAATTAATGTAGCTATTCGATACATGTTTATAATATTTCCCTGAATAAAAAGAAATATAAAAAATTTGTCTGTCACAAACAGCATGGATAAAATTGTAATATGAATGAAACTGATTTTTATATAACAGATGACGGCTCGGTCGGCTTGTACAGTCAAGAAGTGCATGATATTTATCATTCAAGGACAGGAGCTTTAAAAGAAAGCTTTGATAAATTCATTGTTCCGACACATTTTCAAGATTTTTGCAAGACTAACAGTGTTATAAAACTTCTTGATATATGTTATGGAATTGGCTATAACACAAAGGCTGCAATTTATTCGTTTCTAAAAAATGAAAAAAATAACAGTAAATTGAAAATTAATGCACTCGAAATCTCAAAAGAAACTGCATTTCTTTCACCATTTGTGAATGACGGATTAAATTCACCCGATATAAATTTGTTTTTACTGGCTAATTTCATATTTAGTTTTAAAGATGATTTTTTCTATTTTATACACAATTTCAATTTAGATAAAATGATAAAAAATCCTGCAATTTTTTCGCAAAATATATGCCTCGTTTTTAAGACTTATTTATCAAGCGGGTATGAAAATATATCTTTAGAGGGCGTTCACAGCTTCTTACATAATATATATTATCAAAATATATCAAAAAGCATGAAAATGGATATAAAATCCAATAGAATAGCTAATGTTGAAATAAGCTACTATTTTGAAGATGCACGCAAGTCAATTACAAAACTGAATGATGAGCATGATTTTGTATTTCATGACGGATTTACCCCTCACAAGCAGCCTTTACTTTGGAGTATAGACTTTTTAAGGCAAGTAAAATCAGTTATGAAATCAAGCGGACTTATTTCGACATACTCAAATTCAACACCTGTCAGAAGTGCTTTATATAATTTAGGCTTTCATTTGGGTAAAATAGTAATAGACAACAAACAATTCGGAACTATTGCGTCTTTATCGGCAGATAAAATTGATTACCAGTTAAACGAGTATGAATATGGCATGCTTGAAACGAAATCGGGAATTCCGTACAGAGATAAATTCTTGAATTTATCCTCAAAACAAATTTTGAAAAATCGTGATGAAATAGTAGAAAATTCTGATAAAATCAGTTTAACAGCGTATAAAAGGATACATGAAAATGGAAAATCTTAATTATGATGTTACTATCGTCGGTGCAGGTGCAGCAGGGATAGCTTGTGCATACATTTGTGCTCAAAAAGGGCTTAAAACGCTGTTAATCGAAAAAAATATTCACGCAGGGGGGTTAATTACTTCAGGGCTTGTTATCCCAGTTATGAAACTCAACGATTGTGGTATAAACAATACTTTTTATAATATTTTAACTGATGTTGCCGCCAAAAATGAATGTAGTATAACATATTCCGACGGTAACAAAGGCTGGTTTAACCTTGAAAAATTAAAGTTTGTTTTTGATAAATTATTAAAATCGGTAAATTGTGACATTCTTTATGGAACTTATGTTAAAAATGTAAACTATCAAAATAACAAATTTTCTATCGGAGCAGAACAAGAAGTATTATCGTTATGTATCGATACGACTTTTCTTGTAGATGCAACAGGAAACGGAAAAATTTTCAGAGATTTAAATTTAGAAATTTTGAATGACTATAAAGAAAATCAGGCGATGTCTTTGAGATTTTCAATGTCAAATGTTGATATTGATACATTTGCTAAATGGATAACAGAATTTGACAAAGACAGAAATGTTACTACAAGCTGCGAAATATACGGTGAAACACATTGTTCAACAGCATATACTTGGGATACAGGCAAAAATTGGGCTTTAGAGCCAGTTTTTACAAAAGCTGTAAATGATGGAATTCTAAAGCCCTCTGATACAGCCTATTTTCAACTGTTCACCATGCCTAAAATGCCGACAACAATAGCATTCAACTGTCCTCGCCTATTACCTGACACTGCAAGCAATAACACTAATAGTGTTTTTAGCACTTCTAACTTAATAATTCAAGGCAGAGAACGCATAATAAGGCTTGAAAAATTTTGCAGAAAATACTTAAAAGGCTTTGAAAACGCTTATATATCAAACATAGCAGACATGTTAGGAATTAGAGAAAGCATAAGAGTAAAGGGAAAAAAAGTTTTTACGGTAAAAGATATGATTTCTGGTAAAAAGCCCGAAAATATTGCATTAGCATCAGATTATCCGATAGATGTTCACTCAAATTCATCAAAGACAGATAAACTCGAATTTACAAAGCATGTTTGGTATTTACCTTTAGAGTGTTTAATGTCCGACAAATACGAAAATTTATTTGTTATCGGAAGATGTTTGAGTGCCGAATTTTTGGCACAAGCAGCTGTCAGAACTCAAGCGAATTGCTTTTCTATGGGGGAAGCTGTTGCAAAATTCATAGCACAAAAAAGAAACCTTTAGGTGCAAGGTTTCTTTTTTTCTAAAAACTATAAATTAGTCTAAATAGAAAGATGTAACAACTTTATGCATATCTTCAGCATATTGTGTTGCACCATGCAAAGTAGTTGAAGTATGTGACAAGAAACAAATAAGTTGTTGACATTCATCAATAATTTCTCGGTTACAAATACGGCTTGCATCTGCAAGAGTCATCATAGCTCTATCGGGGTGCTCAATAATGTTGTGAACACCAATAAGCTGATCTTGGACATCAGAGGGCTGTTGACCGATTGTTTGAGGCAAAATAACTCTTAATTTTTCAGGATTTGCCGACATTGCACCACGGATAGCCGCAGCATTTGTACCGCTTGAACCACCTGAAGTTATAACTGTGTTGCCTTGTTTTACCAAAGCATAAGACAATATTTCAATTAATTGTTGGTGAGTAATCGGAAGGTTTCTGCTGCCGATTATTGCAACTTTTTTCGCAGATTGATGAATTGCAGCCAATTCCATTGCAAGTTCATCTATTGTGTTTGAATCTTTTTCGCTGACTGTATCCAAATCGTCAAGCGGAACCATTATTGAATTATGTTTTGGTGTATTATCTTCAGCCATATTTTTCCCATTTCAAAAACTATTATCAAAAATATATTATCACATTTTCTAAAATAGTGAAAGAGATATTTTAAAATTCATACAAAAGTAACTGTAAAAATACAGTTACCTTTATAAAATAAAACTGATAGTTTTTATTTTTATTTAATTATTTCTTTGAAAACCAGCCTTTAATTTGATTCCAGCCTGCTTCCCACCAATCAGCCAGCTGCTCTGAACCTGTATTGAAATCATCACTCCAATCTTGAAGATTGTCATTGATTTCATCAAGAATATCTGCGGCACCGTCAAGAATTTCTTCTTGAATTCCTGTAACAGTTTCAGCAACATTTAATGTAAATCCTGTTAAGTGGTCTCCGTTATCATGTGCTTTATCTGCAGCATCACCATATGCATCGCTTACAGCACCCAAAATATCTGCACCGGTTCTATATATATCAGATGCACCTTGAATATTACCTGAAATCGTATCCGTAACATCATTTACTCTGTTTCTGTTGTTTTCCCATGGATTTAATGCAGAATACCCGGTATTTGTTGCAGAAGTTGTTGTTTTTCCTGAAGTATAAGACAATGCAGATGATGAAGAATTATATGATCCTGCAGTTGAAGAACTTGTTTTAGGTTTTTGAGGTTGGGTTGAACTTTGTGTCGAAGATGAATTGCTTGAAGCCGAAGTTGTAGGTTTTGTTGCCGTTCCGCTGCTATTTGAAGCTGTGAACGGATATGTTTTACCATTTTCTGAAGTTTTATAACCTGTAATTTTTCCGTTAGAATCATATTGTAAAATTGGTAAATTCAAAGAGTCTCCTGTATATAACGACGTTTTTCCGTTATTCATTTGAGAAATAATTTGATATACCGTACTTTTTGAGCTTTCGGAAAGGTTTGGATATACGTTTGTAACTATTCCCCAGAAAGAACCGTTAGGATAACGCTTGCCTCCATTTCCGTCATCTTGAACTTTACCGTCACGATATGTTTCAACGGTTAATTTATATGTTCCTGTTTTTTCATCGTAAGCTGCTCCTGAATTTTTAACAGAAGGAGCACCCGCAGATTTTTGCGTAGATTTAGAAACATTATTATCATTTTTATCATTTTTTACTTTTGTTTGAGGGTTAAGTTTTGATAAAACCGACGTGACTTTATCTGCTGTTACAGTTGATGGTTCTTCAACTAAATTACCGTTTTTATCGTATAATGAAATTTTGTACTTAGAATCCTTCGTTCCATCAGACTCTATCTCGAATTTTCTTGCACCTGACGGATAGAAACCATACTCTTTATTCGTTACAGTACCGTCAGGATTGGTTGTTTTTATTGATTTAACATTGTTGTTTAATAAGTTATAAGTGTATTCTTCTTTTGTAATATTTCCATTTTTGTCAATTTCAGTTTTTTCCGTAATCTGATTAGAACTGTTTCTTTTATAATTAGTCTGTGTAGTAAGCCCGTCAAAGCCCTTTGTTGCTTTTTGTACTAAATTTCCATTATCATCATAAACATTTGTAACAATTTCTGTCTGCCCCTTAGAATTTGTTCTTGTTGATGATGTAATTTGATTGTCATCATTATATGTATATTGCTGACTTTGTGACGTACCGTTTGTATAATCGGTCTTTATGTCTGTAACATTACCGTTTTTATCGTAAGAATATTTTATATCACCAAATTTTTCTCCAGAACCGTTTAGAAGTTCTGCCGAAACAGGATTTCCCTTTTCATCATTTTTATAATTTGTTGTCAATAAAGGTTTATTCTGGCTGCTGAATTTGGTTTCACTTGTTTTGTTACCGTTTTCATCAAATTTTGATTCTGTTAAACAATATTCTCCATTTGAATTTTTTGCATAAGATTTATCGTTTGTTATTACACCTGTTTCAGTATAAGTCTTTTGTGAAATAACATCGCCTTTACCTGTTTTTTTAGTTGATGAGGATTCTACCCCGGAATCATAATACTCATGGGTCTTTGTTGAAACAACCTTTCCTTTCGCATTGGTTTTAGTTTCATTTTCCGCTTGCCCATATCGATCATATGTTGTTGTCGTTGAACCTTTATAATCACCTGTTATCGAGTAATCTTTTTTAACTTGTGTTCCGTTTTCATCTGTTGAATAGGTGGATTTCGTTACAAGTTCTTGATTAGCATTGTATTTTTCTGATTTTGCAGGAGAACCGTCTTTTCGATAGCTGATTTTTTCGGTACCTGTTTGTTGACCTTTGTCGTTATATGAATATACTTCTTTTTTTGCAACATTTCCTGTTTCTTTGTTGTACACTTCAAGTTCTGTTACTTTACCTTTAGAATCAGTCGTTCGAGCTGCTGCCTTTTGTTCGTTTTTATATACGACTTCTTTGGTTGTACCATCAGAATTTTCTGTAACAGTTGAATTAATTTTTCCGTTTTTATACTTGTAATCGGTAGTTGAAAGGGTATTTCCTTTAGAATCTTTTACTGTTGTTTTATTTTCTTTTCCGTTTTTATATGTCGTAGATTCTTGCGTCGTGAGTTTTTTTGAACCATCTTCCGCAACTCTGTAATTGTTTTTAGAAGAATTTACCGCATTTCCCTTACTGTCATAATTCCATTTTGCTTTTGAACTTGTATTGTTTTTTGCATTATAAGAATTTTCAGAAACTTTGTTTCCATCTGTGTTGTATTTAGTTGTTTTTTTGTCAACAATTTTTCCGTCTGCATTTTTGGAATTTTCTTTTTTTATTTTAGAACCATCTGCTTTGGTTTTTGTTGATGAAGTTTTTGATGAACCGTCTTTATTAGTAGTTTTTGTTGTGTTTGTTTTTGAACCGTCTTTCGCTACTGTATTTTTCTTTGTCGAAGTTGAACCATCAGCATTTTTTACAATTGTTTTATTAACTTTATTTCCGTTTTTATCTGTATATTTTCTTGTTTCTACGGAAGATCCGTCAGGATTTGTTGTAGTTTTGCTTTGAACCTCAAAACCGCCTTTAGAAGTATAGGTCTTTTGTTTCGTTACAGGAGTTGAAGCCTTAGAACTCTTATTTGAAGATGCTTTACTTGCTTTTGATTTACTGTTGGCTTTACTTGCACTACTACTCTGAGCTTTATTTGCATTTGAGGATTTATTCGCACTTGAAGCCTTATTAGCCGAATTATTATTGTTTGCCTTGTTTGCTCCTGATTTGTTATTAGCTTTTTTTGCCGGTTTACTTGCCGGTGTTGCTTTTGCTGAATTTATCTTTGTCATAACAAAAAACCTTTCAATTTACATGTACACCAAAAGTCCCAATAATTTTCTTATCGGTTAAATGTTTTAAAACTTTAATATTAATATGAAATTTATATGTAACGAAATTTAACTTTATAATTTACTTAGCTTTTGATAAACTTCTTGTGAGGGGATTTATCATGCAAAACATTTTAGAGGGTTTAAATAAAGAGCAAAAGGAAGCAGTTATTCACAATGAGGGTACTTTGATTATCCTTGCAGGTGCAGGCTGCGGTAAAACAAAAGTTTTGACCTCAAG
This sequence comes from uncultured Candidatus Melainabacteria bacterium, assembly GCA_934754505.1. Classification (GTDB taxonomy): domain Bacteria; phylum Cyanobacteriota; class Vampirovibrionia; order Gastranaerophilales; family Gastranaerophilaceae; genus RUG841. The sequence goes on along the minus strand of CAKVIE010000003.1, from coordinate 170,507 downwards.
AATTGCAAACCTCGTAGCATCAGGTGTTTCTGCTTATGAAATTTTGGCAGTTACATTTACTAATAAAGCTGCAAAAGAAATGAAAGAAAGACTTTCGAAATGGCTTGGTGAAGAATGTGTAAAAAGAATGTGGGTCGGCACTTTTCACGGCATTGCCGGCAGAATTTTACGCTCCGACATAGATAAATACGTTTCAAAAGACGGCAAAAAATATGATAAATCTTTTGTAATTTACGATGATTCGGACATGAACACCATCATAAAAAATGCTCTTAAAAAACTTAACTTAGACGAGAAAGTTTATCCTGTAAAGCAGCTTCGACAAGTTATTTCTGATGCAAAGAACAGAATGATAACAGCATACGATTTTGCTTCTCGTGCAAGGTCTTATCGTGACGAACAATATTCAAAAGTTTATACCGAATATCAAAACCAGCTTGCACTTAATAATGCCGTTGATTTTGACGACATGCTTTTAATGGGGGTAGAGCTGCTTAAAAATAATCCCGAAGTCAGAGAAAAATATTACAACCGTTTTAAACACATTCTTGTCGATGAGTTTCAGGATACGAACCTTGCCCAATATAATTTTATAAAATCGATTTATACGAACGACGACCCGATGTACAAGCCTGTCGGACGCAGTTTATGCACCGTCGGTGATATTGACCAATCAATTTACAGCTGGCGTGGTGCAGATTACCGCATTTTGCTTAATATGCAGGTCAATTTTCCCGATGCCCAATTAATCAAGCTTGAACAAAATTACCGTTCGACAGATGTAATTTTGAAAGCTGCAAATGCTGTTATCAAAAATAACATCGAACGTACGGAAAAAAACCTCTATTCAAACCTCGGAAAAGGCGATTTAATCGAAGTTTTTAATGCCGATGATGAAAATGAAGAAGCTGATTTTATTATGAATCAGGTAAAATCTTTGAAACGGGATTATAAATTATCAGAATGCTGCGTTTTATACAGAACAAACTCTCAATCAAGAAAAATAGAAGAAGCATGTATTTATCACTCAATTCCGTATAAAGTTGTCGGCGGATTAAAATTCTATGACAGAAAAGAAATTAAAGACATAGTTGCATATTTAAAATTGATTTCAAATCCTGCTGATTCTCAAAGTTTGGCAAGAATTATCAATGTTCCCAAACGCTCTATCGGTGAAACAACTGTCGCAAAATTGCGTGAAATTTCATCAAAAACGGAAACTCCGATTTCTGATGTTCTTCTTGAAATAGACAATTACGACGAATTTTCATCAGGAGTCAAAACAAAACTCAAAAACTTTGCAGAATTAATTTCAGATTTACAACTTGAACAACAAAAAATGCCTTTGCCCGAGTTCATCACTCATTTAATCGACAAAACTGGCTATATAAACGGCATTAAAGAAACAGATGATGAAGTTACGGCAGAAAGCCGAATTGATAACTTGCAGGAATTTATCAACGTTGCAAAGGAATTTACCCCGTCAGAAGAAGAAACAAACATTCTCGGCGAATTTCTCTCTCAAGTTGCTCTCGTATCAGATATAGATTCATACGAAGATGAAGAAAATGCTCTTACTCTGATGACTTTACACAGTGCTAAAGGGCTTGAATTTGATGTCGTGTTCTTGGCAGGACTTGATGAAGGTATCTTCCCTCATAACCGCTCTGTAAATGCTGAAAACGGGCATGCAGCAGATGATGTGGAAGAAGAACGCCGTCTGATGTATGTTGGAATTACTCGTGCAAGAAAACGACTGTTTATAACCCATGCTGAACGCAGAAAAATGTGGGGTCACGAAAACTTCTATCGAGAAAGCCGTTTTATTTCGGAAATTCCTCCGTTTTTAACAAATTTATCAAATCTTGATGACGAAAAACCTCAAAGATTTTCTCAAAATTTTGCACCAAATAAAAAATTTGTAAACTTTAACTCTGCTGCTAAAAAAGCTCAACAATCTTACAGCTATTCTTCAAATAGCAGCAAGTCCTCGTCATCATTGAGTTTCGGCAAAGATTTTGTTGTTCCGCAAAAGCGAGCTTTTATTTCTAAAAAAGCCAATCCGCAGTCAACAATTTCAAATGAAGAAAAAATTAAAAAAATTCTCGAGGATAACCCGATAAAACGCAGAATTGCAGAAGCAAGAGCAAAAGCAGGACTTCAACAACCAAAGCAAGAAGCAAGCAGTAATTTTTCTGACCAATCAGCCTTGTTTAAAACAGGTGACAGAGTTTTTCACCCGCAATTAGGCATAGGAAACGTTCAAGAAGTAAAAAATGTTGCAGGTACGACACTTTTTATCATAGACTTTGGTAAAAACGGTTTAAAATCAATAGATGCTGCTTTTTCGAACCTAAAAAAATTCTAAACTATTTCATTTGTTTTGAAAATTCGTACATTAAAATTGCACCTGCAGTTGCAACATTTAATGATTCAACGTTTTCTGTTTGGATTTTAACGTTTTTGTGAGAAACTTCAAGAATTTCATCAGAAATTCCATTTGCTTCACTACCAAGAACCAAAACGCTTTTAGACGATATCGGCAATTTATCTGCATCAAAAATTTTATCCGAATGTAAATCTGTCATATAAAATTCAAACTCATTAAAATTCTTTGTTATATCTGCTTTTTCAACCTTTATTACAGGAATTTTGAAAAAATTACCTGCTGCTGAACGAATAACTTTTTGATTATAAATATCAACACAATTTCCGTGCAGCAAAATCCCCTCAAAGCCGAATGCCACGGCAGTTCTAATGAGTGTACCCATATTTCCGGGGTCTGATATTCCGTCAAGCAAAAGCAGCCTTGAAGAATCAACAAATTCTGAAATATCATAGCTTCTTTGAAAAGCAACGGTCAAAACCTTGGGCGGAGTATCTGATGAAGATAATTTTTTCATAACAGGCTCAGTTACAACGGTTACTTTATCTTGAGACAAAGTATCGATTTTGTCATAAGACTCTGTTACAAAAATATCTCTAATCGCAGTTTCCGATTGAATTATGTCATCAAGCGGCTTTTCGCCCTCAACAGAAAATAATCCCGTCAAAAACCTGATTTTTGGGTTTGAAAGCTTTGAAAACTCCAATATTGTAGGGTTATTAACAGAGGTTATTTTTTTTGCCATAATTTTGCCAATCTTCTACGAATTTTATTTCTTTTTTCGTCAGCATTGATTTTTCAATCAATTTTTCTTCAAACGGAAAATGTGTCAAAACTTCGATGTTGAAAGGTTTTAAAGATTTAACATAAACAGCGTTTTCAATTCTCACACCAAAAACACCTTGTTTATAAAGCCCCGGTTCTATTGAAAATACATAATTTTCTTTAAAGGGTTGTGCATAAGTATCAAAAGGTGCACAAACAGGCGGATTTTCGTGTACTGAAATGCCTATTCCGTGTCCGGTTGAATGTGAAAATAAAAATCCGTTCTTTTCTTCTGATGTCAACTTTTTACGAGTCGTTAAATCGATTTCTTGCCAAGTTACATCGTCTGAATATTTCTTTGTATAAGAAGCAATAAATGCTTGCAAAACCTTTGTATAAATACGTTTTTGTTCATCAGACGGAGTGCCTTTGACGAAAGTTCTTGTAATATCCGTTGCAAGTCCGCCCTCAAAATATCCGCCGCAATCAATCATAACTAAATCGCCGTCTTTAATGATTTTCGACGGAGAAGCGGCACTATAATGGATTATAGAAGAATTTGCACCTGATGCTATAATCGGTTTGAAACTTTGAGAAACAGCACCTTCTTGAGTGAAAAAGTCCGTTATTGCACAGTACAAGTCGTATTCGGAAATTTGCTCATTTGAATTAATCAAATCATTCATTTTCTTTAAAACTCTGTCCGTTGCGTTAAAAGCATTTTTCAAATGTTCAATTTCTGAATTTCTCTTTTCTGACTTAATGTCAAAAATGTTGCTTTGGACAACTTTCGACGACGGGTGAATTTGTAAAAAGTCACTTTGAGAAAATGATTTTTTATCAACAAGAATTTCTTTTCCTAAAATTGTAACCAAATCGTGTTTGAAATCTTTTAATTTTTTGAGTTTTAATTTTTCAAAATTAAAAGGAATTTTGGAATCAGAATAAATCGTCATTTTGTTCTTGTAAATTATTGCTTTTGCTCTCGGAGCACTTGAATACGGGAAATCGTAATTTCTCAAATTTGTCAAATAAGCAAAATTTACAGGTGAAGTAACGAGCAAAATTTGTTTATCCGAAAGCATTTCCGCAAACATTTCAAATTTTTTCTCAGGTGAAAGTTCTGCAATTTTTTCATCAACAAGCACCAAAGGAACATTTGTATATGTGTTTTGTGCCAAATCGCTTACGGGGTCTGTATTTATGTATTTTATAGAAATATTCTTTTCATCTGTTTTTTGTTTTAATTTTTCACAAAAATCAACCGACACTTTGTTTGCCGTAACAATTAAAGTAGAATTTTCATCAAGAACACTAAAAATTTGACCAATCGGAGAATCACCCTGTTTCATTTTCAAAACAGTAACAACATCGTTATCAACTTCTTTTTCGGCTTGTTCGTGGTATCTGCCGTCAGCTATTTGATAAACTTTATCTTTTGTTACAATGCAATCACCCATAGAGCCTGAAAATCCCGTTACTTTATAACGAGAATTTAACGACAAAATGTTATATTCGGAAAGGAATTCATCTGCCGAATTGATTAAAATTGCATCTGCGTTTTGTGAGTTTATAAAATTTCGTAATTCTTCGATTGTATTGTTCATAATTATGCTTCTTTATCCGTTACTAATATTAAATGCCAGCCAAATTGAGTTTGAATAGGGTCTGTAACTTTATTAACTTCTGCTGAAAATGCAGCATCTTCAAAAGGTTTAACCATTACACCCTTTTGAAATTTACCAAGTGCTCCGCCTTCGCCGCCCGAAGGACACATTGAATACTGTCCTGCTGCGTGTTCAAAGTCTATTACGCCGTTTTCAATATCTGATTTGATTTTTTCAGCTTCTTCTTTTGTTTTAACTAAAATGTGACTTGCTTCTACCCAATTTGACATAATTTCTCCTTTTTTTTAAGTTTAGTATATCACACATAAAGTTTTTAAGGTAAGATAATATTATTATGAGTAAGAAATTTTATATTGAAACAATGGGCTGTCAGATGAATAAGTCTGATACCGAAAGATTAGAGGGCATGTTTATGGAACTCGGTTACGAAAAAACTACCGAGCATAAAGAAGCTGACTTTTTGTTAGTTTCAACATGTGCAATCCGACAAACTTCTGTTGACAAGGCATACAGCCAATTAGGAGTTTGGGGAAAAAGAAAAAAGAAAAATCCTGATATAAAAATCGGCATCTGCGGTTGTGCTGCGGAAATTGATAAAGATTCGCTATTCAAACGTATGCCTTATTTAGATTTAGTTTTTGGAACTCATAATATTTTTAAATTTCCTGAATTTGTAAAACGTGTTGAAAACGGTGAAAGAGTTTGCGAAATAACAACTGTTCCTTACCCTGAGCCTGAAGAACTTAAATTAAACCGCCAAAACACTGTTGGTGCGTGGATTCCTATCATTGAAGGCTGTAACAACTTCTGCACATACTGCGTTGTACCGTTTACAAGAGGCAGAGAAAGAAGCAGACTTCCCGAATTAATTGTAAAAGAAGCAAAAGAAGCTATCTCAAGCGGTAAAAAAGAAATTACACTTCTCGGGCAAAATGTTGACAGCTACGGCAAAGATTTACACAATCCGAACATTACGCTTGCTAATCTTTTGCGAGAATTAAACAAAATCGAAGGTAAATTCAGAATCAGATTTGTAACTTCATATCCGACCGATATAACAGACGATTTGATAAATGCTGTTGCAGAATGCGACAAAGTATGCGAATTTTTCCATATTCCTATGCAATCAGGCAACTCAAAAGTCTTGAAAGAAATGAACAGAAGATATAACAGAGAAGAATATTACGAAATTTACAACAAAATCAGAAACAGCTTTGATGAAGTTGAAATAACAAGCGATTTTATAGCGGGTTTCCCCGGTGAAACAGAAGAAGAATTTCAAGATACACTTTCGGCTATTGAAGAACTTAAAATTGACTATTCAAACACTGCTATTTATTCTCCACGACCGTTTACCAAAGCAGGTAAAATGGTTGACAGATTTGTACCTGACGAAATTAAAGAAGAACGTTTTAAAAGACTTCATGAAGTTAACTGCAAAATGACACTTGAATCAAATAAAAAACTTGTCGGAAAAACATACGAAGTGCTTTGTGAATGTCAAAAAGTCAAAAACGGCAAACCGATGATGAATGCAAGAACACGAACAAACAAACTCGTACACTTTTTCTCGGAAAAAGATTTAACAGGTGAATTTGTCAACGTAAAAATCACCAAAGCTCAAACTTGGTGCTTATATGCCGAATTAGTTTAAATCTGTATAAATGTAACAATATTTTGATAAAAATTTCGCAGTCTTTTATAATTAATAAACAGACAAACAGGAGTTTTTATGACAGAAATTCTTTTAATCAGCGGGATTGTGTTAATATGTTGTATCCTCGTCAATAATGTTGCGGGTAAAACAGGAACACCTGCATTGTTGCTTTTTATGGCCATTGGTATGATATTCGGTTCGGACGGGCTGTTTAAAATACCTTTTGACAATTACGATATAATGCAGCAAGTCAGCACAATAGCACTTGTTTTCATTATATTTTACGGCGGTTTTTCAACGAAATGGAAAACGGCAAAGCCTGTAATAAAGCAGGCGACAGTATTATCAACACTCGGCGTTTTATTCACTGCACTTTTAACATGTGCTTTTTGCTACTATTGTTTACATATCCCGTTTGAAGAAAGTTTTGTAATAGGTGCTGTCATAAGCTCCACAGACGCTGCATCGGTTTTTGCAATTTTGCGTTCAAAAAAATTAAACCTTAAAAATTCAACAGCTCCGCTTTTAGAACTCGAAAGCGGCAGTAACGACCCGTTTTCCTATATGCTTACCATAATAGGAATTGCTCTGCTTACAGGAAAATCCGTAAATTTCATACCCGTTCTTTTTGCAAAACAAATAATTTTCGGTATATTTACGGGGATTTTCATTGCATTTTCGGCAAATTGGATACTCAAAAAAACAAATATTGTCACCGAAAATATTTACTCGATTTTTATGACTGCAATAATTATATTCTCGTTTGCATTACCTGATTTAATTGGCGGCAACGGACTTTTGAGCGTTTATATAGCAGGTATAATTTTAGGTAATTCAAACATCAAAAGTACAAAATCTCTCGTCGGATTTTTTGACGGAATAACGTCACTTGCACAAATTTCAATCTTCTTTTTGCTCGGTTTAACGTCATTTCCGCACAAAATGCCGGAAATATTAATCCCGGGAACATTGATTGCATTGTTTTTGACTTTTGTTGCAAGACCTGTTGTTGTATTCGGACTTTTATTACCGTTCCAAGCAAGCATTAATCAATGTTTACTGGTTTCCTGGGCAGGTTTAAGAGGTGCTGCATCAATCGTTTTTGCCGTTTTAGTTGTCGCAAGTGTAAACACTATTCAAAAATACGATTTATTCCATATTGTGTTTTTAATTTCGCTTTTGTCGGTTGCGTTTCAAGGCACATTGCTTCCTTTTGCCGCAAAAATTACAAATATGATTGATGAAAATTCTGATGTAAGAAAAACCTTCAACGATTATCAAGAAGAAATGTCTATTTCATTAATGAAAATCTATATTACCGATTCTCATGCTTGGAACGGAAAAAGCATAAAAGAACTCGCTCTGCCGCATGATACACTCGTTTTAATGTTAAAAAGAGCAGGAAAAGAAATTGTTGCAAAAGGCGATACTATTATCCATTCGGGTGATTATGTTATTTTGAGTATTCCATCCTATAATGCAGAAGATGATACAGACTTGAGAGAGCTTCATATCAATGGAAAACACGAATGGTGCGATAAGCAGATTTGCGAACTCAAACTTCAAAAAAATGAATTAATTGCAATGATTAAACGTAACGGAAAAACAATCGTGCCAAAAGGTTCAACAAAAATTAAAAGCGATGATGTATTAGTAATTTTAAAACAAGAAATTTAAATATGAAAAATTTATTCAAACATATAAAAGGTGATATTTTCGGAGCAGTAACGGCAGGAATAATTGCGTTTCCGCAGGCTTTAGCATTTGGAGTTTCATCAGGATTCGGAGCTGCTGCGGGAATTTGGGGAGCTGTAATCTTATCCTTTGTAACAGGAATTATTGGCTGCAGTCTGCCGCTTATATCAGGTCCGACAGGCCCTGCCGCAATAATAATTGCATCAGCTTTTGCCGCAACATCAGGAAACATTTCGGATGTAGTATTAATTTTAATAATGGCATCAATATTGCAAATTATAATCTCGTTGACCTCTGTGCCCAAATTGATAAAATACGTTCCCTATCCTGTAATTTCGGGATTTTTGAGCGGAATCGGATTGATAATTATAATTCTTCAAATTCCACCGATGTTAGGCGGTATCACTGTTTCTTCAACATTACAAACAATTATGAATTTTCCGAAAGTTACGGAATATTTCAACTGTAATTCTGCAATATTAGGAATTTTTACCCTTTTATTATTGTTTTTTACCCCAAAAATAATAAAAAAAATTATTCCCGTACAACTTTTTGCGTTAATCATTTCTACGGTTTTAGCATATTTTACGGGCATGAATATCGAAAAAATTTCTGAAATCAATGTATCATTGCCGCAAATTATAATTCCTGATTTTTCGATAAATGTTATTGAAAAATGCTTTCCGATTGCATTAACATTAGCATTTGTCGCATCCTGCGAAAGTCTTTTGACAGGTGTAATAATGGAATCATTGACTAAGAAAAAACACAATTCTAACAAATTAATTTTCAGTCAGGGAATAGGAAATTTAATTTGTTCGCTAACCGGTTCAATGGGCGGTTCAGCCGCAACAATGAGAAGTGTTGCAGCAGTCAAAAGCGGTGCGGTCACAAAACTTACAGCAATTTTCAGTTCAATATTTTTGCTTATAATTCTATTTAAATTCAGCCGGTTTATTGCAGAAATTCCCATTTGCGTACTTGCCGCAATTCTTATCAAAATAGGGTTGGATATAATTGATTTTAAGGTATTTAGCATACTTAAATATGCACCGAAAGACGATTTAGCAGTATTAGTAACTGTATTGTTATTAACAGTTTTTTATAATCTTATTTTTGCAATCGGGGTCGGAATTGTTCTCTCATCATTACTTTATGCAAAAAAGGTTGCAGATACTACAAAAATTCAAGTAAAATCAGATTCTTATACCGATTTTGAAACTGATGTCGAACAATCCTCTCATTACAAAATCAGAATTTTACACCTTGACGGTCAATTCTTTTTTGGCTCTATAAGCCAAATCGTTTCTCACTTTGACGAACTTCTTGAAACAAAATATATAATATTGACATATAATTCAAATGTTGAACTCGATATGTCCGCAATCTTTGCTCTTGAAGACATAATCGTCAGATTAAAATCTCAGAACATAAACCTTCTGCTCGTTTTATCAAATGATAATGTATATGAAAAAATTTCTAATATGCACGGAATTATTGAACAAATCGGGAATGAGTCGTTGTTCTCCGATGAAAATTCAGCAATTTCTTTTGCAAAAAATAATGTTTAAATTAAAACTCTAACAAAAAAGGTCCGCAAATTTCTTGCGAACCTTTTTTTAAATCAAATAATTTATTTCAAATAATTATTTCAAATAATTATCAGCAACTGAATAAAATTCAGCCTTTTCTTCGTCGGTCATATTAACAAGCGGTAAACGGAGAACATTTTTGATTATTCCCATTTTAGAAAGCATTTCTTTGACGGGTGACGGACTTGGACACATAAACAATTTTTTGAATATCGGGAAAAGTTCTATGTGTTTTTCAAGTGCCAAAACATTATTGCCGTTTTTAAACGCAGAAATCATTTCTTTCATTTCTAAACCGACAACGTGTGAAGCAACACTTATTACACCAAATGCACCCAATGACATCATCGGAAGTGTCAAACTGTCATCGCCTGAATAAATTACAAAATCTTTTGGGCAAATGCTTTTCATTTCACTGATTAAATCCAAATCACCGTTACTTTGTTTAACAGCTACAATATTTGAATACTTTTCGGCAAGTTCCGCAACTGTTGCAGGTAACATATTAACGCCCGTTCTTCCAGGGATATTATATAAAATAATAGGAAGTTTAACAGCTTCCGCAACTGCTGAAAAATGTGCTTTCATGCCACGTTGATTAGGTTTGTTGTAATAAGGAACTACTGTCAAAATCGCATCAGCACCAAGCTCTTCAGCTTTTTTCGCAGTCATAACTGCGGTTTGAGTAGAATTTGAACCAGTCCCCATAATAACTTTTACACGACCGTTTACGGTTTTAAGAACAAATTTTAAAACATCCCATTCTTCTTCGTGTGTCAAAGTCGGACATTCGCCTGTTGTTCCTGCAACTAAAATTGTATCTGAACCTGTTGCTATCAAATGATTTACAAGTTTTTCCAATGAATCATAATCCACTTCAAAATTTTCTTTGAAAGGGGTTATCATAGCTGTAATAATTTCGCCTGCATTATATCTTACTGACATTTCATTCTCCTTTTAGAATAATTGCATTTCGATAACTTTTTCTGCAATTCTTACAGTATTTAAAGCTGCACCGATTCTGAGGTTATCAGCTACACACCAAAGTGAAATTGCATTATCAAAAGCCAAATCTTTTCTTATTCTGCCGACATAAACAGGGTTTTTACCTGCTGTGTCTTTCGGTGTCGGGTAAACGTAGTTATCAATATCGTCCATAACTTCAACACCCCAAGCATTTTCAAGAAGTTTACGAGCTTTCTCGGGAGTCATTTCTTCTTCAAATTCGATTGTAACAGCTTCCGAATGGCTGTTATAAACAGGAACTCTGACAGCTGTACATGTAATCGGAGTGTCTTCTGCAAGGTGAAGAATTTTCTTTGTTTCATTTACAACTTTCATTTCTTCTTTTGTATAACCGTTTTCACAGAACACATCGATTTGAGGAATTACGTTGAACGCAATATCTTTTTTGAATGCTTTGGGTTCAAAAGATTCTCCGTTTAATTTTGCTTTTGTGCTTTCGGTAAGTTCGTTAATAGCTTTCAAACCTGCACCGCTGACAGCTTGATAAGTGCTTACAACAAGTCTTTTAATCTTTGCTGCATCGTGTAACGGCTTTAAAACGAGCATTAATTGTGATGTTGAACAGTTCGGATTTGCAATAATTCCGTTATGTTTTCTCAAATCATCGTCGTTTACGCCTGCAATAACAAGCGGAACATCTTTTTCCATACGATAAGCACTTGAGTTATCGATATATACACAGCCTCTTTTAACAGCTTCTTTTGCGAGTGCCAAACTTGTTGAACCGCCTGCTGAAGCAAGAACAATATTTACACCTTCAAATGCTTCAGGAGTAGCTTCAACGACAGTGTGTTTTTCACCTTTAAATTCTATTTGAGAGCCTGCACTTCTTGAACTTGCAAGAAATTTAATGCTTTCATAAGTTACGTTATTTTCTTGTAATATTGATAAAATTTCTCTGCCTACAACCCCTGTTGCACCGAGAACTGCTAAATTCGGTTTTTTCATAATCTTCCCTTTATTTATGTCGATAATTTTTTGCTCAATTATTACTCAAACATATAATAGTTGCAAGTTTATAAAGTATTTTATAAATATAAATTAATGCGAAAAACAATGATTGTGTTCATCGGGCTTATGCGATTTTGATTTATCGGTTTCCATATCGAGTAAAATTATTGTGGTGTCTTTGATTAAACCGATTGACCATCTTAAAATCAAATACCCCCCGAGCAAGCCCATTATCGGGTCAAGGAATACCAATCCTGCAAATTTTCCCGCAATTAAAGCTATTATTGCAAAAACAGAAGTTAAGGCATCGGTTAATATATGTAAATAAGCAGCTTTATAGTTGTAATCAGACTTTTTGCATCCTGATTCCATTATCAAAAGACAAACGCCGTTTACAACAAGTCCAATTACCGCAATTAATATTGCTGTGTCAAAAGATATTATTAAAGGATTAAAAAATCTTTCGATTGATTCGGCAAGAACAACAATACCTGTCAATCCTAAAAAAATCGAACTTACAAACCCTGCAAGAGTCGAGATTTTGCCTGTTCCTTTCGGAAAAAGAGGTGAATTTTCTAATTTTGATATAAGAACATATGCCGCAAATGTAATAGTTAAAGCAAAAGCATGCGTTCCCATGTGCCAGCCGTCAGAAAGCAATGCCATTGAATTAGTGTAATATCCGTAACCGATTTCCAAAAACATTGTAATTAATGTAACAACAATTACAACAAAAGTTTTTTTGGCATTTGTTTCATTAAGCGAATGATTGTGTTCGTGATAATGAGAATGATTGCTCACTTTTACCTCAATTCTTTCATATGTACAACAATTTCTTCAATAGTTTTTCTTTTAGCCTCTGAATCGTTTTCGTTTGTCAAACACTCTTGAAGGTGATTTGCGGCAATAACTTCCCAAACACCTCTTAATGCAGAAATAGCTGATTCTATCTGCATCATTATATCCATACATTCACGTTCTTCCGTAACCATTTTATGAATACCTCGAACCTGACCTTCTATTCTTTTAAGCCTTACTAAAAGCCTTTTATCCGTTTCTTTTGATCTGCATTCCATTTTTATAATCCTTTATAGTGATAGGGGGTACACCTATATTATAAATCCTGTTAGAAAAATTTCAAGCATAGTTAACAAAATGTTAAAAAGAATTTAAAAAGAGCTAAAAAAATAATATGATAAAATAAGGAGAGAAAAAGGAGATAGACATGAAAAAACTTTTAGTGTTATTGATGATGACGGCAATACCTGCAAATGCGGCATTTGTTGCAGACACTCCCCAAACGACAACACCTGTTGCAAGCGTGTTAAAAATGAGGAACGATTCTTTTGTTTCGGTACAAGGAAAAATAATAAAACAAGTCGGAGATGAAAAATACTTATTTACGGACGGAAAAACACAAATAGTTGTAGAAATAGACGATGAATTATTGTTTAACATCACCGTAACACCTAAAAACACGGTACTTTTGACAGGAGAAGTCGATAGAGATTTTAACTCCATAAAAATTGATGCTTCAAGTATAAAAATTTTCAAGTAAAATATTTTATTTTGACAATTTTTATGTTTGTTTTATTATGAATACAGAAGAAACCAATTTGATAGAATAGAAATATTCTATATGTTTGGCATGTCTTTTGTTTGACAGAAACATAGAAGGTGAAAACATGGGAATCAAAGGAAAAGTAGATAAAATGGTAGTAATGGCATGTGAAGAATGCAAAGAAAGAAATTACACCACTACTAAAAATAAGAAAAACAATAAAGAAAGACTTGAATTGAACAAGTTCTGTCCGAAATGCAAGAAACACACAACGCATAAGGAAACAAAATAGTTTAATATAAAGAGCGTCCTTAGTTCAGTTGGTAGAACGTCGGTCTCCAAAACCGGATGTCGTGGGTTCGAGTCCTTCAGGGCGCGATTTATAGAAAAAGAGGAAAAATGGCAGATACAGCACAAAACGGAAACAGTTTTTTTGACAGCGTTAAAACATATTTAAAAGGTGTCAAAAGTGAATGGGGTAAAATAACTTGGCCGAGCAAACAACAGGTAATCGGTGAAACTATTCAAGTTATTGTAATCACAACCATTTTTACGGTGCTTATTTTGTCTATGGATTTAATATTTCAGTGGATGTTGAGTTTTATTCCGAAAGTATAAATCTGAAAAAAGAACACAGGAAAAATGATGAGTACCGAAAATAACGAAAAAGATATTGAAGTAACCGAAACTAACACAGAAGTTCATCACAAAGAAAAGGCTTTGCCAAAAAAGAGATGGTATGTAGTTCATACTTATTCGGGTTACGAAAACAAGGTTAAAACAAACCTTGAAAAACGTATTGAATATATGAACATGGGTGAAAAAATCTTCAGAGTTGAAGTTCCGCAAAAACCAGTTACAAAAATCAAAGACGGTAAAAAGACGGAAAGAGAAGAAAAAATTTACCCGGGCTATGTACTTGTTGAAATGATTATGGACGAAGACAGCTGGTATGTAGTAAGACATACTGCAGGTGTTACAAAATTTGTTGGATCAGCAAAGAAACCTATTCCTGCAAAAGACAGTGAAATAAAGAAAATTCTTTATAAAACACAAAGTACGGTTACTAAAATTGAGCTTGATGTTAAAGTTGGAGATAAAGTCAGAATTATATCTGGACCTTTCTCAGACTTTATCGGTGATATTACGGAAGTTTATCCCGACAAATCAAAACTCAGAGCGACTGTATCAATATTTGGCAGAGAAACCCCTGTCGAACTTGAATACAAACAAATACAAAAAGTATAACCGAAAGGTTGGATAAGATAAGCGGAAGGGGTAAGACCCGTTTGTACCGCGAAAGGAGAAAAAATGGCAAAAAAAGTCGTAGGAAAAATTAAACTACAAATTCAAGCCGGAAAAGCAAATCCGTCACCGCCGGTAGGTCCGGCACTCGGTCAGCACGGTGTAAACATTATGGAATTTTGTAAGCAATTCAATGCTAAGACAGAATCACAAGCTGGTTACATTATTCCGGTAGTTATTGATGTTTATGAAGACAGATCATTCACATTCGTAACAAAATCACCCCCGGCAGCTGTACTTATTAAAAAGGCAATCAACCTTCAAAGCGGTTCAGCTACACCGAACAAAGTAAAAGTCGGACAAATTACAAGAGCTCAACTCGAAGACATTGCAAAAATCAAGATGGAAGACTTAAATGCAACAACTCTTGATGCAGCAGTTGAAATGATTAAAGGCTCATGTAAGGCAATGGGTGTAACCGTAGTTGATTAATAAGCGGAAGGGGTGACTCCCGTTTGTACCGCGAAAGGAGATAAAAATGTCAAAAGAAACTAAAAAACAACAAAAAATTCAAGAGTTGATGAAGGATTTCGTTCAACCTTCAACAGCTATTGATGCTATAAAGATGCTCCAAAAAGTATCAGGCGAAGTTTCAAAATTCAATGAAACAGTTGAATGCCACATGCGTTTAGGTATCGACGTTAAACACGCAGACCAACAAATCAGAAGCACGGTTGTACTTCCTGCGGGTCTTGGTAAAACAGTTCGTGTTTGCGTTATAGCTAAAGGTGCTAAGGCAAGTGAAGCACTTGATGCAGGAGCAGATGCAGCAGGAGCAGAAGAAATCATCGATAAAATTTCAGGTGGTTGGTTCGAATTCGACACCTTAATCGCAACTCCTGATTGTATGCCTATGTTAGGTAAATTAGGTCGTGTTTTGGGACCTAAAGGTTTAATGCCTAACCCGAAAACAGGTACGGTTACAGTTGATGTAGCTAAAGCTGTTAAAGATGCTAAAGCCGGTAAAGTTGAATTCAGAGCAGACAAACAAGGTATGATTCACTGCCCGATTGGAAAAGCTCAATTCTCAACTGAAGATTTGATGAACAACTTTGCAACATTTGCAGAAGCAATCATCAAAGCTAAACCGTCAGCAGCAAAAGGTACTTATTTGAAATCGGTTTATCTCACAACAACAATGGGACCCGGAATCAAATTAGATGCTAAAAACCTTGCTAACGAAGTAAAAGCATACTTAAATGCTTAATATCACATTTTAAGCGGCGGGACATTATGTCTTGCCGCTTTTTTAATTTTAAGGGATATCTATGGCAATTAAAGAAACAAGAAGACCACATGAAGTTGTAAAGGTAAAAATAGCAAGTTTTTTCGGGCAAATTTTATTTTTATTAAATTCATACATTATGGTGTTCAAAAATGTTAATCACCCTAACGTTGAAAATAAAAATTATGTTTTTGCCGTATTGCACTCTCAACAATGCGGATTATATTCAATTTTAAATCGAGAAAATATGTATTCAATGATAAGCCGTTCAACTGATGGTGATTTAATTGCAGCATCAGGAGGCAGAGTAGGAATAAATTCTGTCAGAGGTTCATCAAAACGAGGCGGAGCAACTGCGGCTTTAGAATTAATTGATAAAGTAAAAAACGGTTGTTCGGCAGCTATTGCGATTGATGGTCCGAGAGGTCCTGTCGGAGTTGTAAAACCCGGGGTAGTGCAAATTGCCAAAACAGGTGGTGCACCTATAATCCCAATGGTTTGGCAAACCAAATCAAAATGTATTTTAAAATTGCCGACTTGGGATAAATTGTTAATCCCGTTATTGTTTGTAAATGCTATTGCTTTGTACGGTGAACCGATTTATGTTTCTAATGATGCAACAGAAGAACAAATGGAAGCAGCAAGATTAAAAGTTGAAAATGAAATTAAACGATTAAATGAAGATTTGGCAAAAAATTACGATGAATATTATAAAAAAGGCATAAGAAACACTCATCATTCAAAATCGGTAGTTTCGTGGTTTTAAGGAGAAAATATGAGAAAAATAAGAAAAACATTAATAACCTCATTAGCTGTATTGGGATTATTTTCAACATTATTATGCGGTTGTGCAAAAGGAACTCCTGCTGCAGCTGATAAACAATCGGCAAATAATAAAGTTGAAGCAGCAACATTACAACAAACACACGAATATAACCAATTCCAAGATTTTTTCACACCTGCATTCCAACTTATATGGAATGACTTTTCTGATAAATTGGTAAAAGGAAATGTGGTTTTAGTCGGAGGTAATCCTGATATTGTAAATGATTTGAACAAAAAAAGATTAAAAGAATCGATGGTTTCAAAAAATGATTTATACAAAACTATCGGAAAACAGACTTTTGCAACAAAAAAGAAAATAGAAAAAGAATTAAAAAGAAAGTTTCATGAAAAAAGCAATTTGTTAGAGTCTATTGAATGGACAAAAAAAGCAGATGACAGATACGTTCTTTATGCTATGTTCAAAAAAGATGTTCTTTTTTCAAAAGCATATATGGATTTAAATTCACAGCCGTTCAATAATACAAAAGACTACTTTAAATATTTCGGCGTAACAACCGATACCGAAAAATACAAAAACTTTGTTTCACCTGTATATTACAACAATTCAAACGATTTTGCCGTAAAACTTGCGACTAAATCAGGTGATGAAATTATTTTGGTTACAGACAACACAAACAGAAAAGTTTTTGAAATTTGGGACGATTTTTATCAAAACAAACTTTCTAAAAAAACTAATTTGGAATTCGATTCAGAAGCAGAACTCATTATTCCGCAAATCGATTTCAAGAAAAGTATAAAATATGACAAAATAACAGGGAAACGTATTGTGAATACAAACCTTGTTGTTGATTCGGCACTTGAAGATATTGAATTTTCACTTGATAAAAACGGAGCAAAAATAAGAAATGAAGCAGTTATGAGCGTTACAAAAATGGCTTTGTTTCCTGAAGATATCAAGAAAATTTATAAATTTAACAAGCCGTTTGTTTTGTACATTCGCTCAAAAAATGCTGATGTTCCTTATTTTGCATTAAAAATAAAAGATACAACATATTTGAAAAAATCAAAATAATACTTAACGTTATAACAAAAAAAGAGTCGATTAACTCGGCTCTTTTTTATTTGCTGAAACAGCAACTTTTAAAGGCAATTTATTGATTTTTGCCCAACTTACCGCCTCTGTTGAAAGTTCCTCAAATGCAATAATTTTATAATCTTCGAAGCAAGAAGCGAGAAGCGTTGCAATTCCTCCATCTGCCTGAAAATATACGGATTTATTTTGTCGAATAACATTTGCTGCCGTTTCGGAACGCTCACCTTTTCCAATAGTTGCAATGATTTGTGGAAAATCATTCAAATATTTATCCATTCTATGAGAAGTTGTCGGTCCGATTGGTCCTACAATTTCTGTCGGATTAGGCGGACAAGGTGCTGCGTAAAATATGATTTTATTATTGATATCAAAAGGCAATGCTTTTCCTGTATTTTTATACTCAAGCATTTTTTTGTGAGCAGCATCACGTGCAATTAAAATTTCTCCCGTTAATAAAATTCTCTCACCTTCTTTTAACGACTTAACTGCTTCAATATCATCGGTATAAATCTCTTTTAAGTCGGTATCATTTAATTTAGTTTTTTCAAAATTTGGAATTACATTGCAAAAAATTACAGAATTATTCTCAATTTCAGCGGTTGCTTTTCTCAAAGAATGACAATTAAATGCGGTTGCAACAGGTACACTTGCCATATGATGAGGTTTTAAGGTGATTTTAACATCTGCAGCAAGATAATTTTCGTAGTTATCGGCATTTTTATTGACAGTATTTAAAATTTTTTCTGAAATTTCAGGTAAGTCACAGTTGCTTGAAAAATACGCTTTTTCTGCTGTTTTAACAGAATCTGCCGCACTTGTTCCGATTGCAATAGAAACAAATGACGGCGGGCATGCATTTTTAGCACGTTCGGATATCAATTTTACCTCGTATTCAATCAATTCTTCCGTTGTTAAAGATGGATTAAACATTTTTAATTCAGTAACATTATCACAGCCTGCACCTTTTAAAAGAACCATAATTTTAAGTTTATTGCCCTCTACAAAATCCGAATTTATCAAAGCAGGTGTATTAGTTTCAGTATTTTTAGCCGTTAAAAAAGTATTTTCGATAATTGATTTTCTGTAAAAATTCTCTTTATATGCCTGTTTCACACCGTCATTAATCGCAGAATACAAATCAGATGAAAATGAAACTTCGCTACCGACTTCAAGAAAAATATGCACTGTGCCTGTATCTTGGCATAACGGACGTTTGACATTATCAGCCTTGAACGCATTATTTAAAATTAATCCGAGCTTTTGACTTCCGTTTTTTTTATATTGTGCAAGAATTTTGTCGTAAGATGTATCAGAAAGTTCTTCTGCCGCCTGCTTACAGAGTTTAGCAACGGTTTCTTTTATGAGTTCACAATTTATTATTGTCATCATTTTCTCCAATTTTTTCTATTATATATTAAAATGTGAAAATTTACGGGCATGGTGTATAATAATTTTATGCCGCATTTTTTTATAAATTCTGAATTAATAAATAATAATGAAATCGAAATAACAGATAAGGAGCTGCTCAATCACCTTGTAAATGCAAGGCGGATTAAGTGCGGTCAAAAGCTTTTGCTCATTGACGAAAACAAAATTCAATACGAAACAAAAGTTCTTTCTGTCGAAAGAAATTCTCTTACTGCCCAAATATTGCAGCATTATCCGTCTTTTCGAAAATCAGATATAAATATTACCGCTGCAAGATGTGTCTTAAAGCAAGATGCGGATTTTTCAGCTATCCAAAAGGCAACCGAACTTGGTGTTAAAACAATTATCCCGTTGATTTCCGATAATTGTGCTGTGAGCGAAAATATTATTAAAGCAAAGGCTGACAAGTTTCAAAAAATTGCCGATGAATCCGTAAAACAATGCGAAAGAGCAGATTTTCCTAACGTTATGCAGCCTGTAAAATTTGATGATTTTATAAATTCAGAACTCCAAAATTATGATAAAATTTTAGTTTTTTCGGAACGAGCAAAAAATTATGGTATAAAAAAGTTTTTTAAAGACAATCCGTACAAAAAAAATGACAAAATCCTTGCAATAATTGGTTGTGAAGGCGGTTTTTCACAAAGAGAATTTGAACTTTTTGAAAAATATAATCTTCATGAAATTTCTCTCGGAAAACTTATTATGAGAGCTGATACGGCACTAACTGCAGCCATTTTCGGAATTATTCAAGAGGTCTCCGATGATTGAGAACAAAATTAAAAATGATGAATTTATAAAATTAATCAAACCTTTTGTCAAAGATTACGATTGCTATTTGGTTGGTGGATATATTCGTGATTTATTCTTTGATGAAGTTTCTCACGACAGGGATTTAATCGTGAAATCTGACTATGCCAAGGAAATTGCAAAAAACATCGCTGATAACACAAATTCTCATTTTATTGAACTCGATGCTGTAAATAAAATTTATCGAGTCGTTATGCCTGACAAACTCAACTATTTTGATATTTCGGGCATGCTTGATGATGATTTACAAAAAGATATTCACCGTCGTGATTTAACAATAAATGCAATGGTTTATGACATTAATGCAGAAAATTTTATTGACGGAAATCAGTTACCGTTTGAAGATTTTAACAATCAATTTTTACGAACATTTGATTTGCAAAATTTTATTGACGACCCTCTCAGAATGCTTCGAGTGTATAGATTTGCGGCAAAATATGATTTTTCGATAGATGAAAAAATTACAGATTTTATCAAAAATAACTGTAAGTTGATTAATAATCCTGCAAAAGAACGTGTAAATACAGAAATTATGAAACTTTTTGAAGGTGAATATTCACATACGGCACTTTTAAAAATGGACGAAACAGGTCTTTTGACTGAGATTTTTCCTGTTATGAATGAAGTCAAGACAATTCCGCCAAATACTCACCATCATTTGGATTTGTTTCATCATCTTATTGAAACTGTTAATCAAATTGAAAAAAATTGTAAGAATTTAGAGGATATTTCAAAAAAATCTTTTGATAGCATGGAACTCGGAAATTTTTCGAGAAAAGCCTTTTTGAAATTAGCAGGACTTTTGCACGATATAGGAAAGCCTGATACTTGGACTATTGATGAAGATACAGGTCGTCACAGATTTATAAAACACGATGATGTCGGCTCGAAAAAAGTTGTACCGATTTTAAAAGCGTTAAAATTTTCTAAAAAACAGATTGCCTATGTACAAAATATGATTAAATTTCATATTTATCCTGCCGCATTGGTTTGGCAAGAAGAAGTCGGCTCAAAGGCTCGTTTGCGTTTTTATAGAAAAATGTACCCGTATTTTGCTGATGTCATTGTTTTATCGATGTCGGACAGACTTTCGGCTCTCGGAAAAGATGTCACAATAGAAATGGTTATTAAAAATCTTTCTGACCTTTTTGTTTTATTACAAGAATGCTATGACTTCGGCGATACGCAGGCAAAGCCAAAACCTTTTTTATCAGGCAAAGAAGTTATGGAAATAACAAAAATTCCTCAATCTAAAGAACTTGGAGATGTTGTCAAAAAACTTTATCAAATGCAGCTTGATGGAGAAATTTTGACAAAAGATGAAGCAATTTCTTTTTTAACAGACAAAAAATATCTCGAAAATTAGTAACAATCTTAATACAAAACCCCATAAAATTTGCAAAAAAAACGGTTTTCACCCATAATGAATTCAGATAATATTTTGTAAAGGTATATATATGAATTCAGTTTTAGCAGTCGGTCGTGCCGGCAAAGATGCAGAAATTAAATATTTTGAATCAGGTAAATGTAAAGCTTCTTTCTCACTTGCAGTTTCAAGATGGGATTCCAAAACAAAAGCCGAAACAACTGATTGGTTTAATGTTGAAACTTGGGATAAAACAGCAGAATTTGCTTGCGAATACATTAAAAAAGGTTCATTGATGTGGTTAGAAGGCAGATTGAATGTTAACAAATATACAGGTAAAGATGGCAGAGAAAATGATTTTTATCTTATAAATGCTAATCAAATCAGACTTCTTGGTAAAAAATCGGAGAACTAAACTATGTTATTTTCCGATGGTGTCGCAATAATAGCAGATGATTTGACAGGTGCTAATGATACAGCACTGCAATTTCATGTAAAAGGCTGCAGTACGCAAGTTTTGACAAGCTACAATGATATTCCGCAATCACTTGCTCATACACAAGTTTGGGCGGTTTCAACCGAGAGCAGAAATATTGATGCCAAAGAAGCCAAGCAAAGAGCAAAAGATGCTGCTGCTGCGATTATTGAAAATTTGAAAATTGATAATATTTACAAAAAAATCGATTCAACAATTCGTGGCAATATTGCGATGGAAATAACAGGTATTATAGAAGCTACTGACTATGATGCAGCTTTAATTATGCCTGCTTTCCCAAATGAGGGCAGGATAACAGTCGGCGGTTACCATTTGTTGAAAGGTGTTCCGATAGAAAGAACCGAATTTGCACGTGACCCGAGAGCACCGATTTATGAATCTCATATACCGACTGTTTTGAGAAACGGACTACCTGAAGATAAAAAAGATTCAGTTGCTTTGATTGAATTAAATATTGTAAAACAAGGTGCGGGACCTATTTTATCAAAATTAAATGAATTGATTGCACAAGGAAAACATTTGATAGTTGCAGATGCTGTTTCCTCTATTGATATTGAACAAGTAATGTTCGCAGTTAAAAAATGTAATACTCGAATATTACCCTGCGGTTCGGCAGGAGCTGCTCAAGCATTATGTGATATTATTTTCCCTGAAGCGAAGTATCACCGTATATCAAAATCAATTCCCGAACTTCCGAAATTAGTTGTTTCGGGTTCAGCAACCGAGCTTGCCGCTTCTCAAATAAAAAAACTTGAACTTGATGAAAATATTGAAAATGTATATTCAATAGAAATCTCTCCTGAACAAATTTTAGGTTATGAACGTGACGATATTATTGAAAGAGCTGTCAAAAATTTGAACCATAAAAATACAGTAGTAATTCATACATCATCATTGTTTCAAGACCCTGATGCAATGACCGTAATGCTTTTTGAAAAAGAAATTTCAAGAGAAGCTTTTATTTCTATGATTTGTGATTACCTTGCAGAAATTACAAGTGTAATAATGGCTCAAAAAGATGTAATTTTGATTACGGTAGGCGGAGAAACATCGCATAAATGTTTAGACGCATTAAATATATCCTGTTTGCAAATAATCGATGCTGTGGCACCTGCAATCCCCCTCTGTGCTGATTTAGAAGCTCGTTTTATTGTTACAAAGTCAGGTAACCTCGGTAATACAAATACTCTTGTTGAAATTTTAAGATACTTTGATAAAGAAATATAGTATTATATTTTTGTGGGATTGAAAAATTAAAGTTGAGTGTTAAAATTACTTTTGAGGAGGCACTATGTTTTTCTTAATATTTTCAATCACATTTGTATTGTTTTTGTCAATTTTTGGTTATTTTTTGCCAACATTCATAGCATTAATAAGAAATAAAAAAAATACACTTGCGATATTTTTATTGAACTTATTTTTTGGTATGACCTTTGTAGGCTGGGTTGGTGCACTTATTTGGTCATTAATGTACGAAGATAAAGACGTAAGATAAAAGCGGCTTAACTCAAAAAGAATCAAGCCGCTTGTTTTTTTTTACAAATTAGTTTCCACTATATTTATATAAACTTTGGAAATCCATTTTTTCCAATTCATCTTCAGTTATTTGATAACCGGTTACTTCTTTGCATTTTTTTATCATCAAATCTCTTATTGCCAAATGATGGTATTTATTTGGTTCTGTGTAAGAGACATCAGTAATATTAATAATCTTATATTGAGATGACTTAAATGGTGATTTGTAAAAATATATGAAGTATTTCAACGAATTATTTTGATATAAATTACCTGTATAATAATTGTAGAAAACAGGTGTTTTCAGACTGTGTAATACAAAAAACTTGTCTAAAATGTAGTGACATTGGCGAATTGTTTTATAAGAATTAACATTATCTGCAAAATCAAAATTATTCTTTTTAACATTTATAGAGTACAAAATCGCAGTAAGAATCAAACCAACCAAAACAGGCTTTTTGAATTCTGTGTTTGCTATGAAATAACTTAAACAAGACAAGAAAAGGCATAAAAACATTGTTGTATTGCAAAATCTTATCCCTGAATGATCTAAAATACAATTATAATAATTTATATTAGATCCCCAAATTATAACAAAATTAAATAGCAAAATTGAAACAAATACGGAAAAAACATAAATAAATAATCTTTTATTTTTTAATTTGTCTTCTCCGAATATTTTAATTAAAACAAGCAATACCGATGTTAAAAGTATTAAATCTAAATTATTAAAAATTACATAATGCCAATAATGACTCAAATACCCGGGGAAAAAATTCAAAAAAGATTGAAATGTAAATGCTTCAAAATAAGAATTGTTATAAACAATACCTAAACAAGGAATAAACGTAGTGATTGCAAATATAATTAAAGAACATATCAAAAAACAAGCCGTTTTCTTGTTAAACAACTGATCTTTTGTAAAAAATTTGTTCAATAAAAATCCGATTATTAATGTTGAACAAAAAATAAATTTATAAAATTCAAAAGTATTTAGCATTAGAAAAACTAATATGCAAAAAACAATCATTCTCCGCTTTGAAAACTTTTCCTTTTGAATATAAAAAGATTGAATTTCGTTAAAAGTTACAATTCCAAAAAGCTGCATAAACACATAAGCATAAAACCAGCAGCACTGGGTAAAAAACCATAACAAATCAACATTTCTCAATATAGCTATTATTAAAGGAAATAGTGCTAACGCAAATACAAAGGTTAAATGTCTGATTTTTAAATATTTTGTAAAATTATTTGACACACAATATAAAAATAGTGTCAATAAGAAGCAGGCAAAAGGAAAATAAACTTCTTGAACAAATATTTGCGGATGAATTCCCGTTGCCATTGGTAACAGTCTTGCCGTCAATACGTGAAACATTGACATTATCCAGCTGTTATGAGGACTTGTAAAAAAAGCTGAAAATGGGTTTGATAATGGTAAACTAACACCAAATGTATAAAAAGGTGATAATAAATCATCGCCATAAAAAGTACAAACTTTTCCACAAGGTAATAAAGTTTTATACACTATAAAGGTTACTAAAATTACCCCTAATATATCTATTATTGAAAAAATACGTTTTTTTGTCATTGTTCATGCCCCAATCATTGCCCTTAAAAAGCAAATCGGATTTATAAAATCCGATTTGCTGAAAATATTAATCTTCAAATTTTTTGAAAATCAAAACCGCATTGCAGCCGCCAAATCCGAAGGAATTATTTACAGCAGCGGTTACATTATGTTTTCGAGCTTTATTCGGAACGTAATCCAAATTAGCAACTTCTTCGTCTTGATGCTCAAGATTGATTGTAGGAGGAACAATGCCATCATTAATCGTTTTGATACAAACAACAGATTCAACGCTTCCTGCTCCGCCAATCATGTGGCCCGTCATTGATTTTGTCGAACTTACAAGCAAATTTTTATTTTGTTCTTTATCACCGAAAATTCTTGCAACGGTATTTGATTCAGCAATATCTCCAAGGTGTGTGCTTGTACCATGCATATTTACATACTGAATGTCATTTGTCGTAAGTTCTGCTTCATCAAGAGCCTTTCTGATTGCAAGTTCCGCACCTTTACCTTCCGGATCGGGAGCAACAGGGTCATACGCATCACAACTTTGTCCATATCCGACAAGTTCAGCATAAATTTTTGCACCACGCTTTTTAGCATGTTCAAGTTCTTCCAAAATTACTATGCCTGCACCTTCGCCCATTACAAAACCGTCACGGTCTTTATCATAAGGTCTTGAAGCCTTTTCGGGTTCATCGTTACGCTTCGACAAAGTTCTTGCACTCGTAAATGAACCGATACCTAAATTACAAATAATAGCTTCCGAGCCGCCTGCAAAAACAACATCACATTCACCATATTGAATTAATCTTGCACCATCGCCGATTGAATGAGCACCTGTCGCACAAGCAGAAACAACAGCTTTATTCGGTCCTCTTAAACCGAATTTAATTGCAATTTTGCCTGCCGCCATGTTTGTGATGAGCATTGGCACTGTGAATGGAGAACATTTATGGTAACCTTTTTCAAGCATGGCTTTGTGATTTTTTTCAATCGTCATAAAACCGCCTGCACCTGAACCTGCAACGACACCTATTCTTGTTTTATCTTCTTTATCTAAATCAAGACCTGAATTTTTACATGCTTCATCAGCTGCTACAACAGCAAATTGGATAAATCTATCCATTCTCTTTGCTTCTTTCGCATCAATGTAATCCTCAGGATTAAAATCTCTGACTTCACCGCCAATTTTTACAAGGTGATCATCAGGATTAATGTTTTGAAAAGTTCTGATACCACTGTTACCTTCTAACAAATTTGACCATAATGTATCAACTCCGACACCAAACGGTGATACAACACCCATGCCTGTTACTACAACTCGTTTTTTTGCCATTTTATCTTCCTTTATACTAAAATACGAGGAGAACAATGAACATACCCCTCGTATTTTCTATATCTAACGTTATATAAACTATGAATGAGATTCAATGTAGTTTACTGCATCTTGAACAGTTGCAATTTTTTCAGCTTCTTCATCAGGAATTTCGCAACCGAATTCTTCTTCAAGAGCCATAACCAATTCAACTGTATCCAATGAATCAGCACCTAAATCAGCTGTAAAACTTGCATCAGGAGTTACTAATCCTTCTTCAACGCTTAATTGATCTACTACTACTTTTTTTACTCTGTCAAAAACTGTACTCATGTTTGTATTACCTCATTTAACTATTTAGATTAACATTTACTATTTTATTATACTTGCTAAATTTAATCTTGCAAAGATATTTACAAAATTTAAAAACTTATATTACAAGACCGCCGTCAACACCGACAACCTGACCTGTAATATATTTGCCGTCAACAGCCAAGAACTTAGCTGTAACAGCAATATCTTGAGCTTCTCCAAGTCTTTTCAATGGAATATGTTCAGACATTTTTTCCGTATCCAAATCTTTTGTCATATCTGTTTGAATAAATCCGGGAGCAATTGCATTTACGCGAATATTTCTTGCACCTAATTCTTTTGCAAGTGATTTTGTAAATCCGATTAAACCTGCTTTTGCTGCCGAATAATTGGCTTGACCTGCATTACCCATTACTCCGACAATGCTTGAAATATTTACAATGCTGCCGGAACGTTGTTTCATCATCAATTTAACAACAGGTTTAGAAACATAATATGCACCGCTTAAATTTGTATTTATAACGGCATTCCAATCATCTGAATTCATTCTTACAAATAAACCGTCACGAGTAATTCCCGCATTGTTTATCAAAACGTCAATTCTGCCGTATTTTTCAATTACTGATGCAATTCCTTCGTTTACATTATCTTCATTAGAAATATCAACTTTGAATGCTTGTGCATCAGAGCCTAAATCCTTCAACTCTGCAACCGTATTATTTGCTGCAACTTCATTGCCTGCATATATAACAGCTACATCAAAACCTGCTTTTGCGAGTTCTAAAGCACATGCTTTACCAATGCCTCTTGAACCGCCGGTTACTAATGCTACTTGCTTTTCACCCATTTTTTTCTCCTTATTTTAACTCATTCAAAACAGTTTGTAATGATTCTGAATCGTAAACATTGTATGTAACAATTTCAGAACTGATTTTTTTATTAAGTCCTGCTAAAACCTTTCCTGCTCCGACTTCAATAAAAATCTCTACACCATCTTGAATCATATTGTTTATTGTTTCTGTCCAATGAACAGATGAATAAATTTGTTTTGAAACTCTGTTTTGCAAATCTTTTCCGTCTGAAACAGCCTTTGCATCTGTATTTTCATAAACAGGAATATTTGCATTTTCAAAATTATAATCTTTTACAAATTCTGCAAATTTATCAGCAGCACCTTTCATTAATTCTGAGTGAAAAGCACCTGATACAGCGAGTTCTATAACTCTCTTTGCACCTTTTGCCTTCAAAACTTCTATTGATTTTTCTATTGCAGCTTTTTCACCCGTAATTACAATTTGACCGGGGCAATTATAATTTGCAACGGAAATTTTTCCATACTGTTTAAGTTCTTCTAAACCTTCTTTTACAACATCTTCTGATAAGCCCAAAACAGCTGCCATAGAACCATTTGTTTCACTTGCTGCTTCATTCATTAATTCAGCTCTTTTACCTGTGATTTTAATAGCATTTTCAAGACTTAAAACACCTGCAAGGTACAAAGCTCCATATTCTCCCAAGCTGTGGCCTGCTGTTGCAACAATATCTAAATCAGCATTTTCTCTTAAAACTTCAAGGCATGCCAATGATGTTGTCAATATTGCAGGCTGAGTGTTTTTTGTTTGTTTCAAAACATCATCAGGACCATTGAAACAAATCTCTGATATCTTATATCCGAGTGCATTATCAGCTGTTTCAAAAACTTTTTTTGCCGTATCAAATTTTTCATATAAATCTTTTCCCATGCCGACAACTTGAGAACCTTGTCCGGGGAATATTATCGCTGTTTTTTTCATTATGCAATTCCTTCTCTTAAATTGACTATTGCGTTTCCACACGTCATACCCGCACCGAAACCTGTTAAAAACGCTTTACACGGCAATTTTATTTTACCGTTTCTTATGCTTTCCGTTAAAGCTATCGGAACAGAGGCTGCAGAGGTGTTACCGTATTTTTGAATATTAACAATTACCTTATCAGGTTCAAAACCGATACGTTCCGAAAGTGCATCGGTAATTCTCATATTTGCTTGGTGAGGAACAAAATAATCTATTTCATTTGCAGTTAAATTTGCTTTATTTAAAGTTTGTTGAATTTTATCTGGCAAAATGGTCATGACAAATTTGTAAACATCTCTGCCTGCCATATGAATAAACATTGGTTTTTGTTCGTTTTCTTCAACCAAAGGACAATTTTTTCCTGAAATTTCAAGAGAAATATATTCACCTAATTCGCCCATTGTAGTCAAATCAATAGCTTCTATGTCATCTTTACCGTCGGTTGATTTCTCAAGCAGCATAGCACCTGCACCATCACCGAAAATACAACAAACACTTCTATCAGACCAATCTACAAACTTTGAATTTGCATCAGTCATCACAAGTAAAATCTTTTTATACATGCCCGACGAAATATAAGCCTTTGCAATACTCATAGCGTAAATCATGCCCGAGCATGCCGCAGTTATGTCAAAAGCAGCTGCATTTTTAGCACCTATTGCGGCTTGAATTTCACAAGCAACGGCAGGATAGGCCTTTGCCGGAATTGATGTTGCAGAAATTATTAAATCTATTGATGCAACATCAGTATTTTGTTTTGAAATTAACCTTGAAGCGGCTTCAATACCCATTGTTATTGAAGTCTGATTACCGGAAACAACCCTGCGTTCGGAAATTCCCGTCCTCGTTTTAATCCACTCATCGCTCGTATCGACCAATGTGGCTATATCATCATTTGTAACTATGGTTTCAGGTACATAGAAATCAATGCCTGAAATCATTACGGGAATATTTTTCATGTAATTGTTTCCGATTAATGTTTCTCGCCTAAATTATGCGTTCAAAGAGGATTGGTAAAATTCTTCAATCTTTTTATTTACTTCTTTTTCAACAGCATCTTTTGCAACTCTGATTGCATTCTTGATTGCATAAGCCGTTGAACGACCGTGGCAGATTACTGTTATACCTTTTACACCAAGAAGTAAAGCACCGCCGAATTCTTCGTAATTAATTTTTGTATAAATCTTCTTCATGAACGGTTTTGCAAGAAGTCCGATAACTTTGGAAATTATATTTTCTTTAAATTCATTCTTAATCATAAAGAACAACATTGAAGAAGCACCTTCAATCGTTTTCAATGCAACGTTTCCAACGAAACCGTCACAAACAATTACGTCACAATTTCCTAAAAAGACTTCTTTACCTTCAATGTTACCAATGAAGTTTAAATGTTCTTTCTTTTGTTCAAACATATTATAAGCAGCTTGAACAAGTTCATTACCTTTGCCTCTTTCTTCACCGATATTCAAAACACCGATTCTCGGGTTATCAATACCTAAAATGTTTTTAGCAAAAGTCGATCCCATAATACCAAACTGGAATAACATATCAGGAGTGCTGTTTGCGTTTGCACCGCCATCAATGATAACTACGGGTTTTTTCATTGACGGTAATGTTAAGCAAATTGCCGGTCTGTCAATTCCCGGTAATCTGCCTAAACCAAACAAACTTGATGCCATTGCAGCACCTGTTGAACCTGCTGCTACAACTGCATCGGAACTACCTTTAGCAACAGCTGCAACTGTCAAAACAATAGAAGAATTTTTCTTCTTTCTTATTGCTTGCCCCGGAGCTTCGCCCATTTCAATCGTTTCGCTTGCGTGCGTGATTTTGATATCAAGCTTATCGGGATCAATTTTAATTCTTTTAGGCTTGAACATTCCGTTTCCGGAATAAACGATACCTTCTTGCTTAATTCTGTCAAGTTCAGCATGAATTTTGTCTTCTTTTCCCACTAATTCGATAGGAACATTGTATTCAAAAGCACCCCATACTGCACCTTCTACAATTGCTCTCGGAGCATAATCTCCGCCCATTGCATCTACAGCTATTCTTGTCATTCCTGTTTTACCCGTAACTATCTTTTATCTGTTATTCTGCTTTTTCTGCTACTGCTTTTTTGCTTGCAACAACACCTTTGTATTGTCCGCATTCAGGACATACTGTGTGTGTCGGAACCAAAGCTCCGCAATTCTTACATGTTGTTACTGCAGGAACTGTTGCTTTCCAGTTTGCTCTTCTGTGTCCTTGGGATGATGCTCCCGTTCTTTTCTTTGGAACTGCCATTTTAATTGTCCTTTTCTGTTTTTATTGTCTTAAAAATTTCTAATCTCGGGTCTTGAATTTCTTTTTTTATATATTTATTGATTTCTTCATCGCCCATACAATTTATATCACAAACAAGTTTATTTGGTATAGTCAATATTAAGGATTGATACATTAAATCTGTTAAATCTATCTCATCCGCACCGTTTAAATCAGTTACAAAGAAATTATCTTTAATCTCTGTTTCCTCTTTATACTCCTCATACAAAGCATTTTCGGCAAATGTTTCATCTACTTCCGCTCTCAAAGGCTGTATAAAATCCTTTAAACAGTTATCACATACCGCATTAAGTTTTCCCTCGATTACACCTTTGACACTGATGTAACCTCCGCCTATTTTTTTTACGGTTAATTTCGCTTTTGCAGGCTCTGCAAGGTCAATCCCATCTGGAGTATCTTCAAATTCGAAATTAAGTATTCCGTCTTTAGCTTGTGATAAATCTTCAAGTTTAACTTTCATATACTCATTTTATTTTGAATATAGTTAATTTGTCAAATTATTTATCTTTAATAAAAAAAGTACCTGCAACGAGGTACTTTTTTATAAAAAACTTATCTAAATTAACCGACATATTTTGGAGCTGAAGCTACAATTTGATTATTCAACGCTTCTGCTAACGGTTGTTCTTCTGCAGCAGCTTTTTGAGCTTGTGCTTGTAAACTTGCTATTCTTGAATCTAAAAAACTCATTGTTTGAGCTAACATTTGTTTTTGAAACTCTAAAAATGGTGCTGTTTGCGAATCTTTCGGCATTTGGTCAATATAGCCCTGAATAATTGCCATTTGACTTGTAATATCATTTTTACGATTTTGTACAGCCATTACTTCATAATTGAGTCTGTTTTTTCTTGCCGTATTTGCCAATTGTCTTGCGAATAATAATGCATATCCCATTGTTTATCTCGTTTCGTTTAATGTTCTGCCTTTTAAAAATACGTGCTCATTGTTTTGAGCAATTAATTTTTGCATTTGGTCAAGTTTATATTTTTGATAGTTTACACGATATTTTGCCATTTTCATTTTTTTACTGAAAGTCAAAAAGTCACGCAACTGTGCCGTTACAGTATCCATAAAAATCTTAATCGGATTATTACGAACGATGTAAGCCTGTGCAAAATTCAGAAAATTTCGTATTCTTTGTAAATATAATTTAATGAAATTGTTCACGTTGACTCCGTTTAACCTATCTTATTAAATCATGCCCGTAACAAAAATTTTATACTTCTATTCCAAAAGTATTTTAACATATTTTTACAAAAAAGTAAGTGCTAAATTTTTTCGAGCCAATTTTGGAAGAATTTTCTGCCTGCATTTGCACTTTTTTCGGGGTGAAATTGTACGGCAGTAATATTTTCATGTTCAATCGAAGCACAGAATTTTACTCCGCCATAGTCGGCAAAAGAGGAGATTATTAGCGGATTTTTAGGAACAGCATAGTACGAATTTACAAAATAGAAATAATCTTGCGGCAAATAGCTGTTATTGTCAGTTGTAATTATATTATTCCAGCCGATTTGAGGAATTTTACAATCCTTGAATTTAACAACTTCACCCTCAAAAAATCCCAGTCCTTTTGCGTTTTTCGCTTCTTCGCTTTTTTCGAATAATATCTGAAGCCCGAGACAAATGCCTAAAAACTTAATTTTCTTTTCGCATGCCGTCTCTTTTAAAGTTTCAATCAAGCCGAACTGCGATAACTTTTCAACAGCCTGTCCGAAATGCCCTTGCCCCGGAAAAATTATGGCATCAGCAGATAAAATATCTTTTTTATCTGCCGACACTACATATTTTTCATCAAAAGTATCAAGAATATTCGTAATACTTTTTATATTACCTGCTTTGTAATCGGTAATTACAATCATTATTCAAACCTAAATCCGTCTGTTTTCAATCTGTCGATAACTTCACGAAGTTGACCGTCTGCAGAAACAGCTGAAATTCTGAACCAGCCTTCGCCATATTTTCCGAAAGCACTACCGGGGACAAGGACGACACCCGAAGTTTTCAAAACGTCATTTGTAAAGTCTTCCGATTTTTTGTATTTAGGCGGAATAGGCAACCATAAATAGAATGTTGCCGACGGAATGTACAAATTATCAATATCCCAGCCCAATTCTTTGAAGCCTTGAGTCAAAATATCTTGTTTAACTTTAAATCCTTTGCGGGCTTTTACAATGTATTCATCACCCTCAATACTGTTCAATACTGCTGCACCTGCCATTTGCAAAGGTTTATAAATACCTGAATCAATTACTGATTTGATTTTACCGAGCATGCCGACAAGTTCCTTGTTTCCGCAAGCCCAGCCAAGTCGCCAGCCTGTCATTGCATAAGGCTTTGAAAAACTGTAAAACTCAATGGTTACATCTTTTGCACCGTCGCAAGTCAATGCACTTACAGGCATTTCCGTACCTTCAAAACCCATATCGATATATGCTGCATCACTCATCAAAATAATGTTATGTTTTTTACAAAAATCTACTGCTTTTTGTAAATAATCAACCGTACAAGCAGCTCCTAACGGGTTGTTCGGGTAATTAATTATTAATGCCTTAACTTTTTTATTATCATATCCGTCTTTGGAAATTTGCTCAAAAACTTCTTCCAAGTCTGGCATGTAGTTGTTTTCTTTAGTCAAAGGAACTGAATATCCGATACCGCCTGAAACCTTTATCATTTCGCCGTAAGATGCATATCCCGGGTCAGGAATCATTATGATATCTTTTTCTTTTTCATCTGTTGTAGGATTGCACAATGCCCTTATAAAGTTTGCAATACCTTCTTTTGAACCGATTAAAGAATGTATTTCGGTTTTATCAAGCTTAACGCCGTATCTGTTTTTCATTCTTTCTTGAACAGCTGTTATAAAGCAGCCTTCGCCTTTCGGTGTCGAATATGTATGAACACTCGGATTTGTTTGCAATATTTCTATTAATTTATCCGTTACAAACTTTGGCGGTGCTTGAATAGGAGCACCCATTGACAAATATATCGGTGCTCTGTTTTTTGCCGTCAATTCTTCTTGCAGTTCCATTGTTTTTTGCTTAATTCGGAACATTATATATGTTTCTAATGATTGAACATAATTATTAAAAAGTTGTTTCATTATTCTTAACTCCTTCTGATTGATAAGCCCATGCATTGTGATTATGTATGCTTTCAAAGGCTTCTATTTCAGTTTCAAATTGATTAATTCTTTTATCTTTTCGTAATTTTACAACTATATCTCGCAAAATATCTTCTACAAATTTAGGATTTTCATAAGCTGCTTCCGTTACAAATTTTTCATCACTTCTTTTCAGAATACCATATAACGGGCTTGATGAGCAACTTTCGACTAATTCTATCATATCTTCGGGCCAAATTGAATATTTTTGCCTATCGTAATTAACCTTCAATTTAACAATTGCTCTTTGGTTATGAGCAGAATATTCGGAAATTTCTTTTGAACACGGACATAAAGTCGTAACAGGAACTTTCACACCCAATACAAATCGATAATTGTCACCGTCTAATGTTCCTTCAAATGAACAATCATAAGCCATTGGGAAAGATAATTTTGTCACAGGCGATTTTTTATCTACAAAATATGTAAATTTAAACTTTACATTTGCACTTTCGGCCTTTAGAACTTTTTTTATATCCGAAAGTAAGCACATAATATCATCAGAAGAAAAATCTTTTTTTCTGTATAAGTTCAAAATTTCAACAAAGCGTGACATGTGTGTTCCCTTGTATTTTCTCGGCAAGGAAACACTCATTCTTACTTTTGTGCCTACTGTTTGCTTGGTGTTATTTTTTCTTTGAATTGTAAGAGGTACATCAACGTCGTTTATTCCGACTTTTTGAATATCTATTCCTCTTGTATCATCTTGATTTTGAACATCTTTTAACTGTTGTTGTGTGCTGCTATTCATTGTCTGTAGTATCTGCAAGTTCTTCCGAACTGTTCATCTCCAAGGCTGTCAGTAATTTTAATGCGGCACTTCTTTGTGTTTCAGGCGGTGCAACTCTCAACAACTCAACTGCTTTTAACATTACAGGGTCGTTATCGTACCAACGGTTGCCTTTGCCCGCATACTTTGTTACCATGTTATAAACACTGTCTATAACGTCTTTTGCAACTTCTTGTTGAAGTTTGATAATAAATTCCGAAGTGCTGTCGTCAGCTCCGCCCTCATCTGACTTCAATTTTAACAATTCAAGTGCTTCTCTCAAAATCGGGTCTTTGTCATACCAACGTCTGTACTGTTTTTCTTCTGCCATTTTTTATCCTTTTTGCAAACCTATAATATCAATTATATGCGATTTTACCTCGTTGTAAACACTTTCTTTTGATTTTTCTGCATTTATAACTTTTATTCGCTTCGGATTTTCCTCTGCAAGCCTTAAATAACCGCTTCTTGTACGTTCAAAAAATTCTTTGCCTGCAAGCTCCAATCTGTCTAAATCTTTACCTGCTCGGGCATGACCTGTTTCAACACTAACATCAAATAAAAATGTCAAATCAGGTTCAAGTCCGTTTACGGCAATTTCATTTAACTTTTTAATCTGTTCTATATCAGCCTGTCTGCCGTATCCTTGATATGCTATATGTGAATCTTTATGTCTGTCGCATAACACAACTTTTCCCTCGGCAAGCATTGGCTTTATAAACGTTTCAACGTGTTGTGCTCTATCTGCCAAAAATAAAAACATTTCGCAATTATCGGCAACAACACCGTCGTAATGCAAAAGAATTTCACGAATTTGAGCGCCCATTTTCAAAGCTCCGGGTTCACGTGTTACGACACACTCGATGCCGTTTTCTTCAAGAAAATTCTTAACATTTTCGAGCTGCGTTGATTTACCGCAGCCGTCAATGCCTTCAAAAGTTATAAAACAGCCTCTTTTTGTCATTAAATTCTATCCGTACCCATGTATTTTCTGAGAACTTCAGGAATTATAATCGTTCCGTCAGCTTGCTGGAAGTTTTCAACAATAGCTGCAAACGTTCTGCCGACAGCCAATCCTGAACCGTTGATAGTATGAACGAATTGGAGCTTTCCGTCTTTGTTTCTGTATCTGATGTTTGCACGTCTTGCTTGGTAATCACCGTAGTTTGAACAGCTTGAAATTTCCTTATAAGTATTATAAGAAGGCATCCAAACTTCCAAGTCAAAACATTTATTTGCACTAAATCCGATATCAGCTGTGCAAAGTGCAACACGTCTATACGGCAAGCCTAAAAGTTCAAGGCATCTTTCAGCGTTTTTAGTTAATTTTTCGTGTTCTTCAGGGCTTGATTCAGGTGTTGTAAGTTTTACCATTTCAACTTTGTTAAATTGGTGAACTCTGATTAAACCTCTTGTGTCTTTTCCTGCAGAACCTGCTTCACGTCTGAAACACGGAGTATATGCCGTCATATATTTCGGTAAATCATCTTCGCTTAATATTTCGCCTGCATAAATGTTTGTAACAGGGACTTCTGCTGTCGGAATGAGATATAAATCTTCATCAACGCATTTGTACATATCTTCTTTAAATTTAGGAAGCTGACCTGTACCTGTCATAGTTGCGGCATTTGCCATAAACGGAGGTAAAATTTCTTCATATCCGTGTTCTTCCGTATGTAAATCAAGGAAGAAATGGATAATTGCTCTTTCTAATTTTGCACCCTTGCCACGATATAATGTAAATCTTGATTGAGAAAGTTTTACTCCACGTTCAAAGTCAACGAGATTTTTTTCTTCGCATAAATCCCAGTGAGGTTTGAATTCAAAATCGAATTTAGTCGGCTCACCCCAAGTTGAAACCGTAACATTGTCATCTTCCGATTTTCCGATTGGAGTTGTTTCGTCAGGGATATTCGGAATATGAAGAAGTAAATTTCTTTGTTCATTGTCTAATTCGACTTGTTTTTCTTCAAGAGCTTTGATTTCGTCGCCGAGTTCACGAACTTCTTCTTGAATTGCATCGGTATTTTCGCAGTTTTTCTTCATCATACCGATTTTTTGAGATTCTGATTTTCTCTTAGCTCGAAGTTCATCCGCTTGTGTTTGGACTTTTCTTCTTTCAGCATCAATTTCCAAAACTTTATCTATAGATAATTCAGGATTTCTTCTTTTTAAAAGTTCATTAATTTTTTCTGGATTTTCTCTTATTAATTTTATATCAAGCATAATTTACCTCACTTTACAAAATTATTTTAGTAAAAAAATACTCTAAATAAAAGTTTTTTTCAAATTTTTAATATAAAATTGTTTTGTAAACTAATGTAAAAAATATCAACAGTGAAAAAATTTTTTAACAAAAATTTTCTAAAAACTGCTTTGAAATGAAAAACACTTACAAAAGGCTTTAACATGGTAAATAATATTTCGTTTAATAAAACACAGTTTAGTCCTATATATGCAAAGGCTAAAGTTGATAAAACCGAAGATAACGAACAGACTCAAAAGCAGCAAGAGTCTTTGCCTGCATATAATAATGCATACGTTACACCATTTATTAAAGTCAATGATGTTCACTATACCCAAAATGAAAAAAACTTTATGGATTATAGAGATAAAGTTTGTGATGTTATTAATGAATATAAAAAGGAATATAACAAGGCAACTTGGGAATTTTATACAAACAGTACACCTGAAAATGCAAATGTTATAAACCTTACCGAAAAAGCATACAGTAATATTTATAATGACAAAGAAGTTTACGATAAGCTCCTTGAATTCAAAGAAAACGGCATAGAAGATAAACATTTACAAACTCATATGAATGATTTGCTCCAACGATTTAAGCCGAATGAGCCGCAAAAACAAACCGAAGAATCTGAAGAAGCAGCCCAAGATGTGCAAGACTCAGAACTTGTCCAAGAATCTTCTGAAGAACAAAAACAACAACCTGTTTCCGAAGAAGAAATTTCAATAATTTTCAACGGTTTTAAGCCTCAGCTCAACGGGGAACCTGTTTCAGAAAGCGAACTTTTCAAAATCAAAAGAACCTCAAGAGATATGGAAGTCAGAAAAGCTGCTTATGCTGCTGAACGTTCATCAGGTGATGCAATCGCTGATAAAATGATTCAGCTTATCAAAGATAGAAACGAAATTGCAAAATACAACGGTTTTGACAACTACTATCAGCTAATGCTTTGTGTTTACGGAACTTCTGATGCACAAATAACAAAACTTTTTGATGATTTGAGTCAAAAAACTGATGAAAAATACAAAGAAATTTCCGATGCAATGAATCAAGGAACCGCAGATGAATGGGGCATTACAAAAGAAGAACTCAGACCTTGGCATTTCGGATATAGAAAACAATCAAATACAAACAATCAAATTGACGAGTTTTTCCCACAAGATAAACACGTTGAAACAGCAACAAAAATATATTCTCAAATGGGTTGGAATATAGACAAAATGCCTATCACAATGGATTTATATCCTCGTGATAATAAAGCAGGAAACGGATCATGTTTTTGCATTGATCCGGGAAAAGATTCAAGAATTCTTGCAAATTTAGGTGATGGAAAATCAAGTATGGAAACATTGCTGCATGAAACAGGACATGCCGTATATGAGCTTGGATTGCCGACATCTCTACCGTATCAAGACAGAGAAATAGCATCAAATGTATTGACAGAAGCCGTTGCAATGCTTATGGAAACTCTTCCGCAAAGGGAAGGCGCTTACGAAGAAGCTGTCGGTATGCCAAAAGAAATGAGTGATAATCTTGAATCAGAAAGAATAAAAAAATCAGTATCTTTTATAAGACAACAAATTTTTATGGCTGATTTTGAAAAGAAATTATATGAAAATCCTGAACAAGATCCGAAAAAATTATGGTATGACT
Source organism: uncultured Candidatus Melainabacteria bacterium (assembly GCA_934754505.1). Taxonomy (GTDB): domain Bacteria; phylum Cyanobacteriota; class Vampirovibrionia; order Gastranaerophilales; family Gastranaerophilaceae; genus RUG841. The sequence goes on along the minus strand of CAKVIE010000003.1, from coordinate 132,026 downwards.
TAAAACAACATTATCTTGGTTCAAATCCGCCTGATGAATTGAATAATGAATGGGCAACAATTCCTCATTATTTGACAAATCCGGGATATATTCAAAACTATGTTCGTGCAGAAGTTATGGTATCTCAACTTTATGAAGCTGCACATGAAAAAGTTGGCGATTTAACAAAATCCACAGAAACAGCAAAATTTTTCCAAGAAAATATTTTCAATTGCGGAAGATCCAAATCAGAAGAAGAAATTATAAAATTGGCAACAGGCAAAGAATTGTCGGCAGAGGCTTATTGCAAGCAGCTTGAAAAATTGAATGCATAATTTTTGAGGAAAATAAAATAACCTTATTGGTATAGCTGATCGGATTATACTTTTTATATTTCTATATGAGATTGTGTAAAAGTGCTTAAAAGCACAATTTAGCAAAATAGAAATAAAAAGGAGTTATTATGAGATCAATTGCTGAAATTGAATTACAATATTCACACAGATTTTTGAATTATGAAGGCGAAGCCCAATACTTGCACGGACATTCAGGTCACTTAACAATAGAAGTCGGCGGTAAAGTCGATGAAAGAACAGGATTTGTGTTCCCATGCGGTGATATAAAGAAAATTGCATGGAGCTATCTTATGAACTTTGACCACGCTTTGATAATGCAGGAAAATGACCCGATTTTACCAGAAATAAAAAAAGTTTATGAAAATCAGGGAATTATTAACGGCTGTGAAACAAATACCATGCTCGGCGAAGAATTTGACACTCCGCTTGCAAAAGCATATCCAAAGGCAAGATTGGTTGTTGTTAAAAAAGTTGCAACTTGCGAAAATCTTATTGAAGTATTTTATGAACTTTTAAAAGACAAAATGAACATCAAAAAAATGACATTTACATCAGGAACAAATGCCGCTTGCTGTGAATTTTAAAAATAAAAAAAGGGTGTGCAATCAAAGCACACCCTTTAAAAACTACATTATATTATCAAGTCCGTAGATAAATTCTTTGTGTTCCGCAACGTATTTTACGGCAAGCAAAACACCGTTCATATAGCATTTTCTGTCTGACGTATCGTGTCTGATTGCCAAAATTTGACCTGCTGCACCCAAAATAACTTCCTGTGAAGCTGAATATCCGGGCATACGAACAGAATGGATATGAATATTCGATTTGGCAACTGCACCTCTTGCACCCGTCAAAGTTTCTTTTTCATCGCAATTTCCGAGAGAAAAGCAAGAATTTTCTTCTGCCATAAGTTCAGCCGTTTTGATTGCCGTTCCTGACGGAGCATCTTTTTTTTGGTTATGGTGAAGTTCTATAATTTCTGCATTATCAAAGTATTTTGCAGCCTCTTTTGCAAATTTCATCATCAAAACTGCACCTGTTGAAAAATTCGGAGCAATTAAACAAGAAACATTTTTTTCTTTTGACAAATTTTCAAGTTCTTCGATTTGTTCGGGCTTTAAACCTGTTGTACCGATAACGGGAGCAACACCAATATTCAAATATTTTTTTGCATTTTCAAAAATTGTAGCAGGTTGAGTGAAATCAACAACCACATCTGCATTTGAGTTTTTAAGGGCAACTTCCGCATTATCAGAAATTATAACACCGTTTTTTTCGTTCAAAACCAACTCGCCGATGTCTTTTCCGACATTACAGATATCAATGGCTGCAACCAAAGTCGTATCTGCACAATTATTTACGGCATTTATAACTTCTCTGCCCATTTTTCCGAGAGCACCTGAAACAGCAACTTTTATCATTTTTTTATCCTTATTTTTCTAAATTCTTTCTGAATAATAGCATAAAAGTTTCTTATGTCTAAAATAATTGTTATTGATATTTTCTATTTATTTTGCAATAATAAACTAAACATCCTTTGGAAAACTATTTGTTGGAGAAATTAAATTGAAAAAAATTAAGCATTTATTTGTATTTTGCATTATATTTTCTTTAATTAGTGAAACCCAGTGTTTTGCAAATAGTAGTTACATTTTGCAAAATTCAAATAATTATGATTTTGAATTTAAACAAATAACAAAAAAAGAAACAGAAAATTGTGATATTCTGGAAGAAGATGAAAACAATCCTATAATACCTGTTTTTACAATGGAATCAAAAAAAACAATTGAAAATATCGATATTTTATCAGAAAAAGATTTTCATAATATTGAAACGAATTTTCGGAAAGTCTCTCCAGAAGAATATGATCAGAAAACAGTAAGCAAGCACTATAATATCTATGAAGCATATGTGAAAAATAATAATTATAGGGACCTATTATTATCTTCTGATTCAGAAGTCTTTTTTAACTTAAGGGACAACACAAATATCAAATCAGAAAACAGAAGAAAAATATATAAAAAAGTTCGAAAAAAAGATATTGGAAGATTTTGTGTTTTTTCAATGCCTGGAGCAATTATTGCAGGTGGCATTACAGGTTTTACATTTTTTTTAGGTGCTCCTATAGCTGCGGCAGTATATGTAGGTATGCAACTTCCCACAGCTAAAGCAGTAAGAGCAAATGTAAAAATTTCACAGGATTTATACAATAGGTATAAAATACCTATAAAATTTGAAGAAGGAGTAGAATATAAAATATTGTTTTTTGTACCTAAGGACAAGGACCTACAAGAAATAGTTATTTCAAATGTATTTTTTGAACAAGGCAAAACTCAAAATTTGATGATTAAGGCTCAACAATTATGAAAAAATTTTTACTAATGATAATATTATTATCTACAATATTTACAACAGCATGTGATAAATATATTACTGCCCAAAATAATAATGAACAGTTCTACGGTTATTTTAATAGACGAGACATGATTCACGCAGATGTTATTTTATACAAAAAAAATTCTTCTGTCATTTGTGATGGTGTAATATTTTTAAATGCACCTTCAAGATCATTCACTTTAAAAAATGATCAAACTGATGCAAAAATTTTATTAGGTTGCTCAGATAAGCGAATAATTGATGCAAATTTAAAAATGAGGAAAGGTAGTTTTGATAAACCCTATGGTTTAGGTATCGACCAATTTGACAACAAATATACTTTTTCAACAATAAAAAGTATAGAATACAAAAAAAATGTATCAAGAAATAAAAAAGAGCTTAATAAAACAAATTTCTTAAAATATTAATTTCACATCTCTAAAATAATTTTTTATTTAAAACATTTTAATTTCGCAATAAAAATATATATATTTTCAGATTATAAATGCAAGAAAATCACATTTTATTTATTTTTGTAATAAAATGTTGTCTGTAATTATCATAAAATGAGTGGAAATTATATGTCTGAAGAAAAAAAAGAATACAAAAATACATTAAATTTGCCTCAAACAACTCTTGAAATGAGAGCAAATGCAATCAATAAAGAACCTAAAACTCAACTTTGGTGGGACGAAAATAAGATTTATGAAAAAAATCTCGACAAACACGACAAAACTAACAGATTTGTCTTGCACGACGGCCCTCCGTATTTGAGTTCCGAAAAAATTCACGTCGGAACAGCTTTAAACAAAATTTTAAAAGATATTTTAATCAAATATAAATCTCAAAGAGGTTTCTATGCACCTTATGTTCCCGGATATGACGGGCATGGTTTGCCGATTGAAAATGCTGTTGTAAAAAAAGTTAAAGGCGGCAGAGATGCATTAACTCCGCTTGAACTCCGTGAAAAATGCAGAGAATTTGCAAAGAAAAACCTTGCAGGTCAAGAAAAAGAATTCCGCAGACTCGGCGTTCTCGGAAATTGGGAACACCCGTATTTAACAATCAATCCCGAATTTGAAGCGGAACAGGTCAGAGTTTTCGGAGAAATGTACGAAAAGGGTTACATTGAAAAAGGTTTGAAGCCTGTTTATTGGTGTGCATCTTGCGAAACAGCACTTGCAGAAGCAGAAGTTGAATATGCAGACCACACTTCAACCTCAATTTATGTAAGATTTTTATTTAACGAAGATGATAAAAACAAGGTTTACAGCCTTGCAAACATTAATTCAGACAAAAATTTATACGCAGTTATTTGGACAACAACTCCTTGGACAATTCCGTCAAACCTTGCAATTTCAATGAACGCAAGATATGAATACTCAATCTTTGAATTAGACGGAGAAAACTACGTTGTTGCAACTGATTTGCTCGGCACATTCTTACAAGGAATTAACAGACAAGACTCAGAAATTAAAGTCCTTGGCACGGCTGTCGGAAAAGACTTTGAACTTATGAACACAAAACACCCGCTTTATGACAGAAATTCCGTTATTATCTGCGGCGACCACGTTACATTAGATGCAGGTACAGGCTGCGTTCACACCGCACCGGGTCATGGTCTTGAAGACTGGGAAGTTTGCTGTCGTTATAACATCAAAACTTTCTCACCGCTTAACGCAAAAGGTGTTTGGGTAAAATCGGACGAATTTGACGATGAAGATTTAATCGGAGTGCCTTATTACAAAGGAAACGCAATCGTTATCGATAAACTGAAGGCGGTAAATGCACTTATGGCATCGGGCGACATTGTTCACAGTTACCCTCACTGCTGGCGTTGTAAAAACCCCGTAATGTACAGAGCAACGGAACAATGGTTCGTTAAAGTTGACAAATTCAGAAAAGAAACACTTGATGCTATTAAAAATGTTCATTGGATTCCTGCATCAGGCGAAGCAAGAATTTCAAATATGGTTGAAAATCGTTCTGACTGGTGCATTTCAAGACAAAGAGCGTGGGGTGTACCAATCCCCGTATTCTATTGCAAAGACTGCGGAAAACCGATTGTGACTAAAGAAACTATCGAAAGAGTTGCTCAAATTTTTGAAAAAGAAAGTTCTGATGCTTGGGTAAAATACACCGCAAAAGAACTTCTTCCCGAAGGTTTCACTTGCCCTGACTGCCACAGTTCAAATATCGAAAAAGAAACAGATATTATGGATGTTTGGTTTGACTCGGGCGTTACTCACAGAGCGGTAGTTGAAGCAAGAAAAGACGAACTTTGCGAACTTCCCGTTGATTTGTATCTCGAAGGTTCTGACCAACACAGAGGCTGGTTCCAATCTTCACTGTTGACTTGTATTGCAACAAGAGGAATTGCACCTTACAAAGAAGTTTTGACTCACGGATTTGTTTTCGGTGAAGACGGCAGAAAGATGTCAAAATCTCTCGGAAATTATATCAGACCCGATGATATCATCAAAAATTACGGTGCTGATATCTTGAGATTGTGGGCTGCTTCCGTTGATTACAGAAACGATATCAAAATCGGTGATAACATCATTAAACAGCTTTCCGAAATCTTCAAAAAGACAAGAAATACGGCAAGATTTTTGCTCGGAAACTTGTATGATTTCGACCCTGCAAAAGATTATGTACAATATGAAGACTTAAAACCTTTAGATAAATTCGCTTTACACAAATTAAACGAACTTATCAACAACGTAACAGAAGCATTTGAAGCATACGAATTTTATAAATATTTCCAATGCTTGCAAAACTTTGCAGCCGTTGATTTAAGCTCTTTCTACCTCGATATCGTAAAAGACAGACTCTATACGGCAGGTAAAAAATCACTTTCAAGACGGGCATGTCAGACTGTTTTGTATGAAATTTGCTCGGCTTTGACAAGAATATTAGTTCCCGTTATGCCTCACCAAGCAGAAGATATTTGGCAAAATACTCCTGCCGCTCAAAAGGTTGGTAAGCCTGAAAGTATTATTCTTTCTGATTGGCCGACAACGAACGAAAAATGGACAAATGCAGAAATTAACGAAGATTTCACGGAAATTATGAAACTTCGTGAAACAGTAACTAAGGCTATTGAAGTTTTAAGAGCAAATAAAGTTGTCGGAAGTTCGCTTGAGGTTGCGGTAACAGTAACAGGCGAAAATAAAGACCTCTTAAAGAAATATGCAGATGATTTCAAATCAATCTTTATTACTTCACAAGCAATAGTCGCTGATGAAAAACCGCAAGATGTGTTGAGCGAACATACGGAACACGGCTACACCGCTTGGGTTACAAAAGCACAAGGTCAAAAATGTGAAAGATGCTGGAAGTACGCTGATTTATGTACGGAAAACGGTTATGAAACAATTTGCCCTGACTGCTTGGAAGCAATTAAAGGCTAATTTTTATAGTAATAGAAGAAACAAGGACTTTCTAACGATTGTCCTTGTTTTTTATTAAAAAAATATGTTAAATTTAATATCAATTAATAAAGGAATATAAAATGGTCGAAGATGAAATATTATTTGCTGCAAAACAAAATAGAAAATTAGTTTTTTTACATGTTTTGGGTTGTTTAACTTTTGTTGGAATGAGCATTTTTATCATGTCCTATTATAATGACATCATTTATAAAATCATAGGCTGGTTTGGAATAGTTTTTTTCGGGATATGTTGTTTTCCATTGTTTTTTAAATGTTTAATCTGTCCGAGAACAAATTTGATTTTACAAAGAAAAGGATTACTGTAACAACGGCTCAAAAAATTTTTATATTGAATACAAGAATGTTTCAGAAATTGGATTGATTGAAATAAAAGGAACAAAATTAATTTGCTTTAACTTAAAAGACAAATCTGAGATTTTGAAAAAAATGAATATAATAGAAAAATTTTTAATGCACAAAAATAAAGATATTTATGGTTATGAGTTTTCAATATCCTTGTTATGTACAGGAGAAAATACAGCAAAAACGTACGAAATAATGAAATCGTTAATTGATGAGTCATAGATACTTCGCTTTACACAGTATAAGTCCCGACAACTCACAAATTTAGGCATTAACGAAGAATTGTTTTTTATGAAATCAAACAAAAGCAATTTTTTAGTACAACGGAAAATATTCAGCTCACAAGAGTTTTAATTATTTTTGTCCGTCAGACAGTTTGTGTACTTTGTCATTATAGCGGACAATTTCAATATGGACAAGGGCGTTATCAAAAAATTAGCAACCAGAATAAAGGAATTAAGAAAAGCTAATAATTTTTCACAAGATGAGTTGGCTTTTAGAGCGGAGATTGCTCGTTCAACTCTTGGAAACATTGAAACAGCACAAAATGATGTAACATTAACCAAAGTATGTAAAATTGCAAAAGCATTCAATTTATCTTTATCGGAATTTTTGAATTTTTAAATATTTTGAAATTCGTTAATATCCACGCACATAAAGCTGTTGTTACTCAAAAAATCCTTTATCAAGAATCGATTGGACATAATCCCAAATAATATATTTTAGACCGAGTTCATCAGAACGTTTCTTAAAGAAATCAAAAAGTGCATAATATTTTTCAGGCACGTCGTAGCGAACCCCCTTATTACATATTATATTTCTGAAATCAATATCCGTTTGAACATAATCAGCACCAATATCAGCAGCTGCGTTTAAAAATTTTTCCAATTCTTCTTGATTGTCATTTACATCAGTTACCAAAATATATTTAGCACTTAAATTTATACTTGGAGCTTCATTTTTATATCGTTTTAGATTTTCGATAACCTGATAATATCTGTCAATTGACTTTAATTTTTTGAAAACTTCAGGCGAACCTGAATCAATAGAACAATTTAACAGACAATCAGCCGTTTGTGTGGCTTTTACTATTTCAGGAGAAAATTTGATACCATTTGAACAGAATACAAATCTCTTTGCATGATTTTTCAAAAACAATTCAACCAACTCAGGAAACTCTTTTAAAACACCGATACTTCCGCCTTGAAATTCAACATACAAATCATTTTTATCAATTTTATCCTGATTATAAAGAGATTTAATAATCGGCAGAAGGTCATAAAATTCGCTATTCACGGGAGTTGTTATTATTTTTTTCTGATAATTATACTGTGAACAATAAATGCAAAAACAATCACATTGTTTGAAGTGGTTAATGATTATAGAATTAATTTTATGAAACTGAATTTTGTCATTTAAAACATCTTGAGAAACACTTGCCTCATCGCTGTCATGTTCTTTTAATGCTACACAATTTTGACATTCTTTAGGAAGAATATGATTTTGCATATCAACAAGAATTTCTTTTCTTTTTTCAAAAAGAGAGTTCAAAACATTATCATAATTGTCTTTATTTATATTAACGTAAGGTCCGAAAACATTAGTACAACAAAATTTCATATGTTCAGGAGTAAAATGCAGACCTGATTTTGCAAAAGAACAACTATAAAATTTACCCATTAGCAGCCTTCATTTCTCACATTATAAAATTTTGCAAAAAGTTGTCAAAAAGAAATACAAAGTCTTTCAAAAGAAAAAAATTTATGCAAAAATAGAAACAAAATAAAAATTTTAAGAAAAAAAATATAATAAAAATTAACAAAAAAGGCAATTTTAAAAATTTTTTAACTTGAAAAGCATAAAGGGTAAAAATTTTGAGCAAGTTAGCAAATATAATTTCAAAAAATTTACGAACAGCAATTCTTTTAATTGCATGTTTCTCGCCAACAGCGGTTTTAGCGGACGAAATATCCGACAAACCAGTTTGTGATTTAAATATGTTATGTTATAATTACCAAAAAGGAAAAGAGGATTGTATAATGACAAGACAAGCACACAGCGAAATTGAAAAGGAACTTTTTGCTTCCGTTGAAAAAAACACTCCCGATTATGTTAAAAACACGACATTACCGGATTTTCATAACAAAGATGCATTTGTTTTAAGAATAAAAAAAGAACATTTGGCACCTTATGATGCAGAAACAAATCCTGAGGGATTAAACTTAACAAACTGGCTTGCAAACTATGCAAAAGAAGCTGCTGTTTCAACAGCAGGCATCAGAGGACCGCAAAACATTTTGTATCCTCACGATGCAAGATTTCCGATTAACGTTATCGGCATAATTCTCGCAACTCACGCAAAAGCACTCGTTGCAAAAGAAAATTATAAAAATGAAAAATTATTAAAACTTGTAGGCAGAGAAGTTCGATACAATTCAGAACTTTTCCTTGATATGATAGCAAGAGTTCAAGCGGCACAAGGTATTGAAACTCTTACAACAAAAGACAGACAATCAATGCCGATTTGGCTCGCATCTTTCTTGGCATTCAAACTCGACTTGCTCGGCGGTGAATATATTACATCAAGCCACGGTATCAGTGTTAAAAATGCTACAAAAGACTTAAATTCACAAGGAAGTCAATATCTTCCGGAAGAATCAATGGCTTTCGTAAACCAAATCAAAGCTATTTTCAAAGAAGTTGAAGAAAAAGGCTACTATGACATTCCGATAGCCGCAAACAACGATAAACACATCAACGGCACTTTCCTTGAAAAGTATCACGATGGTGTAGATTTATACGTTGAATACCTCAAAAGCGGTGTAGCAAACGAAAATAACATTAAATTAATTGACAAACTCAATGATAAAATCGTTATTGAAAATGTTGGCGGTTCGGCTTATCGTACGCTTTCAAGAGTATTAAAAGACCTCAAAATAGAAAAACATTACGATTGGTTCAACACGGAAGAAGACCCGTTCTTCCACGGAATAGGCAAATATGACCACGATAGCAAGGGAAACAAATGTTTCTATGATTATTCACTTGATACAACGGTTGTTGCAAAAGATAAATACGGAAAACCGTTCTTCCCTGTAATCGAAACATTGAATTACAAAGAAAAATTAGCTAAATACCCTGTCGGAACGGCGGTATTTATCACAGACCCCGACCACGACAGATTTACGGTTTGTCAAATCGAAAGCGAAGATGCGGCAGAAAGGTTGAAAAAAACAGGTATTGACTATGTTGCACTTGATAAAGGCAGAATTTTATCTGTTTTGACCGCAAACCAATCCTTCCTTTTGATAATGGATTTTTGGGCAAAACAACTTAAAGATGCAGGACTTTGGGATAATCACACAAGATTTATCATCAAAACAACAGCATCAGCAAAATCTTGGGACGAATGGGCTGAAAACAACGGCGTTAAAGTTGTAAATGTTCCTGTCGGTTTCAAAGAAATTGCAAACATTATGAAGAAAGTTGAAAAACAAATTGCCGAAAATAACGGTAAAGACGTAATCATAACAGACGTGTTCGGATATGATGTAAATCTCGGAAGCAATCCTGCAGTAGTATTTGCAGGTGAAGAATCAGGCGGTATGATTATCGGCGCAGAAAAACCCGTTGTTTCAAAAGCAGGCAGAATGGCTATTGCAATGAGAGAAAAGAGTGCAACGGAAGCTATCGTTATCGGCTCGGCACTTGTCAGCCACCTTGCAAAAGAAAAATTAACACTCTCTGAAGCACTCGTAAAATTATTTGAAGACAATAAAATTGTCGGAAAATACGATGTTAGAGAAGATATTGCATACTATAACGAATCAGAACCTGATATTGCGAAACTTACAGCAGCTAAAAAAGACGGTGAAGCAAAACGTACAAAGAACGACGTATTCTACTTAACGCTTGCAATGGCAAAACGTGAAGGCAAAATTACCGTAGATAATGCAAAAGAAATTTTCAAAGCTACATTTGGAAGCGAATTGAACTTTGATAATTTGAAAGATGTATTATTTGTCGGTGACGGTACATATTTATTATTTGATGATAAATACATTGAAATCAGACCGTCAGGAACAGATGCCAAAACTAAAGCATACGGTGCAGGTTCAGACAAAGCTGATTTATTGAAATTTGCAAAAATCCTCGGAAATTATTCGGGCGATTTAAATGACACTTATTTGAAGTATGTAGATAAAGCATACTACGATAATGCAAAAGCAAAATCAGCAGTAATTTATCAAGAATTTACGGACAAAGATGCGAATAACGTACCGTTTGTAATTCCTGACTACGCAAAGACTATCGGATTATAAAAAGGAGAAATATAATGGCAGATGAAGGAACAATGCTTGCAACCATTGCAAGAAGTGCAACAGAACAACTTCAAATAGCAATCAAAACATATAAAGGAAAAAGCTATTTGGATTTGAGAATTTTTTACACAACCGATGACGGACAAACCTGGCTTCCGACAAAAAAAGGTGTAACAGTTGCACCTGATGCGCTTATGACACTCAAAGATGCGGTGGATAAAGCAATGGAAGAACTTTTATCAAGCGAGGAAGCTGACGTTTAATGGCTGATTTTTCGCAAGAAAAAGAAGAAAAAACTAATGAGGGCATATTAAAAAAATATGCCCTTGTTATTGTTGATGTAAACGGACTGGGTACAAAACCTTTCAGTTATTCAATTCCAGATGATTTAAAAGACAAAATAAAATTCGGCTCCCCGATTGTTGTACCATTTGGAGCAAAAGATGCCGTAAACGGCTTTGTAGTAGGTTTTTCAGACACGATAGACGGAAAATACAAAGTAAAAGAAATTCTTGATATTTTAGATGACGAAATCGCATTCACCCCCGAATATATGCAGCTGCTTCTTTGGGTTGCAAAGTATTATGTTTGCGACTTAAATGCCGTAATTCAAGTTGCTTCGTCATCAAAACTTTTCGGCAAATACAAAACAAAAATAACAAGGCTCTGCAAGGATATTCCATTCGGATTATCGGAAAATGAGATGAAAATTCTGACTAATCTTGAATTTGAAACACCGACATCAGACATAACTTTGAGAAGAAATTCGCACCTTACAAGAGAAAAATTTTCCCAAACAATAAGAAAATTAAAGAAGTCAGAATTAATCAAAATTGAAAATTTAGTCGAAAATCAAAATATTTCGGACAAATTTGCAAAATATATTAAACTTTGTTCAAAAAATACAACAAATAACCGTTATTCAAAGATTTTAGAGGCTTTTGATTTATTTTCAGAAAACGAAATTTTATCAACAGAATTTGTAAAACAAGCCAAAACAACCCTGCCGACGCTAAAAAAAATGGAAGCAGCAGGTCTAATCAAATTTTACGAAAAACAAATTTTCAGAAATCCTTTAAACATTTATGAAAACGAAAAGAGAACGGAGTTTCCGCCGCTTTCTCAAGAGCAAAAAAAAGCACTCGACACCATTACTCAAAAAATAGAAAACGGACAAACTTCACCTATTTTAATTCACGGAGTCACGGCATCGGGGAAAACGGAATTATATTTTGCCGTTATGAAAAAAGTTATCGAAAGCGGAAAAAATATACTGTTTTTAGCACCTGAAATAGCCATAGCCTCAATGCTTGTCAAAAAAACAGCATTGAGATTTGGCACGGAAAACGTCGCAATTTGGCACAGTTCAATATCCGAGTCTGAAAAATTTGATATAAGAAATAAATTAAAACAAAATAAAATAAAAGTTTTAGTCGGTGCAAGGTCTGCCGTTTTCGCCCCGTTGAAAAATATCGGTCTGATTGTGATTGATGAGGAACACGAAACATCTTTCAAACAAACAATGCCGCCGCCGTATTACAATGCAGTCGAGGTTGCGGAAAAACTTGCAGAAATAAACAATGCCGCAATTATCAAAGGTAGTGCAACTCCTGATATTTGCTCATATTACAGGGCAAAAAACGAAGGCAGTCTTATTGAGTTGAAAGAGCGTTTTAACAACGTTCCTCTCGCACCCGTCGAAATCGTCGATATGAAAGAAGAATTTTCCGAAAAAGGTCAAAAACGTTTTTCTAATTATTTAATTCAAAAAATGCAAAATAATTTGGATTCAGGAAAACAAACAATTTTATTGATGAACAGATTAGGTTTTTCTACAAAAACACAATGCCCCGACTGCGGAGAAATTCTCACATGCCCGAACTGTGCAATACCGCTTGTTTATCACAAAAACAGCAACAGCTTCAAATGCCATTGGTGTGATTATGAAACAAAAGTTCCGGAAACTTGCCCCAAATGCGGTTCGACTAATTTTAAATTCTCGGGCATGGGTACGGAAAAAGTTGAAGATATCGTGAAAAAGATTTTCCCGAATGCACGGGTAAAAAGGTTTGATTCGGAGAATTTGAAACACAAAAATGCACATGCCGAAATGCTCAATGAGTTTGAAAAGGGCGAAATAGACATTTTAATCGGAACTCAAATGAGTGCAAAAGGATTGGATAATGAAAACGTTACTCTCGTTGGTGTCATAAATTCCGATAACTCCTTTGTTTTCCCCGATTTTCGCTCGACAGAAAGAGGTTTTCAACTTCTGACTCAAGTCGCAGGGCGTGCAGGTCGTGGAAAATATGGCGGGTCTGTCATTTTTCAAACTTTTAACCCCGATTTTTCTGCAATTCAATCGGCAAAAGAACAAAATTATCAAAAATTCTATGACGAAGAAATTGTCTTGCGTAAAGAATTCGGCTATCCTCCGTTTTCTCAAGTCATAAGATTTATCGTTGCAGGCATGGATGGAGAAAGAGTTTTTCAAGCCGCCGACGAAATTTCTAAACACTTGAAAACTGTTATTCAAAATAAAAACTTGTCAGAAAAAATTCAAATCGGAAGTGCTACATCTTGTGCAATGGAAAAACTAAACAAAGATTACCGCTACGAAATTTTAATCAAAAACTTTGACGAAAAATACGGGCATGCAATAATAGCAAAACTTTTCAAAACAATTAAATTGCCAAACGACTTAAAAATAAAAATTGACGTAAATCCGATAGATTTAATTTAAAAAATTTTTGCATAAAAAAAGAGTGACTTTCGCCACTCTTTTTAAATTTTTGTTAGTTAATTGCCGAACGTTGGATAGCGAATGCTGATTCAACAACATTGTTGTGAGCTGCATCATTGAGAGCAAGAACACTCGGTCCGAGGAATAATGCCGTGTAATTTGGCATAACTTTAAGACTTTGCATTTTGTCTGTTGATGATTCATTCGGATAAAGCATTTCCGTTGCTGTCAAAACTTGTGCTTGCATTGATTTCGGCAAAGCTGCAAATTTTGTTGCAGTTATAGGATTCATTCTTCCGCCTTTGATTGAGTTAGAAACATCAATAGCCATAGCTGCAATATCTTTCGGAATATCATCAGTATCGTTCCAACCTAAAGCATTTCTTGCTTCTTCAGAAGTTGCGGCATACAATGCACTGATATACTGCTTGTTATCACCGTTTATCTGCATACCCCACTCACCGTTGATATCGTGAGTTAATGATTCTCCGTAACGCTCTTTATAAACGTCTTGAAGTTTAACTAAATCAGCCGAATTGAATTGACCGCTTGTAATAATTTGCTTTAATGTATCTTGATTGGTTCCCAATCCTGCCAAAGCATCGTGTAATTGGTCACACAACATCAAGGCATCATTATCACTGATAGAAGTTCTATCGGCAAGTGTTTGAGGTTTTTCTTCTTCAACCTTTGTGTCATTATTTATTGTTGTATTGTTGTTGATATTAGTGTTATTGTTTACATTTGAAGTATTTGGTGTACCTGTCGTTGTTGTTCCGTTTGTAACGGTTGTAGTTGTGACTGTTGTGGTTGTAACAGTTGTTGTTGTCGAATTACCGGTGTTGTCAGTTGTCGGTTTTGTAGTACCCGATGGAGTCGTCGTCGTTGCTCCGCCATTGTCATCATTCAATGCATCATCAACGTATGCTTGTGCCATTTCGTAAAGGGCAGCCATATCATTTTCATCAATAGATGTCTTATCATCAGGAATACAATCATAAGTGTCTTTGCCCATCGCAGCTAATGAAGCAATTTCATTTGCATCAAGTTTGCCACTGCCATCTGCATCCATAACGTTAAACAAAGTTTGCATTTGTTCTTCGTTATAAACTTTACTTAAGTTTGACTCCTTAAATTTTTCTATATCACCTTGGAAAATGCTTAAATCATTTCCGGTTTTCAAAATTCGACTGCCGTTTATACCAAAAGAGGGATCAGCAATCTTTTTAAGAGCATCTATTTGTGCAGCGTTATTTGGATTAATCGTTAATTTACCAAATTCGTTTGCCATTTTTGTGTCCTTTCACAAATTTCACTTACACTGATAACTGCAAATCCTTGCTGTTACATGTTTTATATCGACAGATAAAATCAAAACTTTAATTTTTTATTTCTGACAACCAACATTTATTAACATTTTGTAACATGTAAAATCTCCATCAAAAGATGTATTTACACAAAAATCTGCTAAAGATGTAAAAAATACAGTCGATAACAAAACTATCTTATTATATTATCCCCTAAGTCTGACAGCCGCTACAAGCGGCTTTTTATTTTTTTATAAAATTTATACCTGTTATATATATTAGTAAGTAATTATTATTGTAACGAATTGTAAAATACAACGCTTAAAGTAACAAAATAAAACATATTGGAGTTATCATACATGTGTGGATTTTTATAGTGAGTGAGAGAAAATTTTATGTGGATTAATTCCGTAAGTACAGCTATGCCTGTTCAACAATTTAATTTAAAAAACGATAAGGTAACATCTTCCATAAAAGCAGAGAAGAAAGATGTTTCAGGTTTTGCACCTTTGACAGCAAATTTATGGGGAGAAAAGAAGTCAGACAATAATATTCAATTTGGAATATTTCAAGTTGATTTTGGAAGAAAAACAAACAATCCTCCCGGAATGGATCCAATGGAAGCAGATACACAAAGCGGTTTCAGATTAAGCCAATTAACAAATCCTTTGCCATGTCCTGATTGCGGCACTCCTATTATGACAAAGCCGATTTTTGCAGCAATCAAAAAAGAATTGGATAATGCGGACGAATCAACTTATTTAAAAGTTGCAAGAAGCCATGAAGATTATATGTATCCTTCAGAAAAGAAAATTTTATCATTCCTTGAAACAGAAAAAGTAAAACACCCTGAAAAAACAGTTAAAGACATTGTTTCAGAAGAAAGAACAAAACGTTTGGGACAATTAGAACGTCGTCAATATGCTGTTTTAGATAGAATGGGAAGATTTTCCGAAGATTTAGAAGAAGCAGATAAAATCAGAGTTCAAAACTTATTAAAAGAATCAAGTAATGTTATTTTTGAAAGACAATCAAATTTTGCATTCCAAAGAGGCAAATTCCTTGAATTAGTAAATACACTTAATTTATCTAACGAAAAAGATAAAGCACAATTAATGAAAATCGCATCAAATTTACCGAGTTCACAAACAAGTGAAACGGCATGGTTTGTAAAATACGGCGGACTTGATAATAAAAAACAGGAAAGAACATCAAGAGATATAGTTGAAAAACTCGTATCACCGACATATACAAATACAGACCACGTTCACCCGCATGATTTGGGCGGATTAGATGCAGTAAGCAACTTCTGGTTAATGCATGCCCGTTGCAACATAGTCAAAACGAACAAACCGTTCACGACATGGTTAAACGAAAACAGAAAAGAAAGAACTGAATACATTCATGAATATTTAACGGAAGCACAAAGAGCAATAGACGAATCGAAAGATCCTAAAATTCATCCGAAATACGATAATTATTCAGCAAAACTTGCAAAAACCATTTACGATGAAACAAACGGAGAAGTAGATTTTACAGAAGAATTCCCGCTTCCCGAAAGTGAAAAAAACAAGGATAGCAACAAACAAGCTGCATAGTTTTTTTAACACAGACGAACGAACTACTTGCTTTGAAAAAAGCAGGTAATTTGTTTGGTCAGATAAACATATAAAATCCATGAGTGTAGAGATACGCTCTTTTTTTAGTTCAAAAATATTATGGATTATAAAAAGAAATACTGTTATAATAAACTTGATAATTATTGGAAAAAGATATGAGCGAGAGATCGGAAACAATAAAACAACTCAGAAAAGGTTTGCAATGGAGCAAATTAACAGAGTATTTGGATAAAATTGTAGAAACACCGCAAGCGGAATACGATGATTATTCAAGTTATATATTGAGTGTTTTAAAAACATCAAACAAAAAATGTTTTGCAAAAGCTGTTAATTGTTTGATAAAAGCCGAGAAACTTAACAACGCAGACAGAAAAAAAATCAAAAATTTGTACAAAATTTCAGAGCCAATGATTAGATTTTTAGGTTTAAAATATTTTGATGAAGATAACTCTAACAGAATAGACCGAGAATTTTATCTTCAGGCAAGATTTATGTTGTTATTCCAAGCTAAAAAGAATGCTGACGCCTTTAATTGTTTAACAACATTGGTGAATGAATTCGGCAAATCACAGTATTATTTTCAAAGAAGTAAAATATATGCAATTTTAAAAAAGTATAAAGAAAGTTTGTCCGATTTAAACTCGGCAATCAAATTAAATACAAAAGAACACGAATATTATTACAACAGAGCCATATTAAAAGACAAACTCCACGACGACAGCGGAGCATATATTGATATGGGAAGTGCAATAGATTTGGATAGAGAAAATACAGAGTATTATTACTTTAGAGCAAATATTTCCTATAATATGCAGCGTTTTAAAAACGCAATAGACGATTTGAAAAAAGCTATACAACTTGCACCGAAAGATGTAAAACTTTATCAGCTGCTTGCAAATTGTTTACAAAATACCGAGCGTTCAACGGAAGCATTTTCAATAATAGAAGATGCAATAGATATAAACGTCACAGATGCGAGCAATTACTACATCAGAGGTACTTTATACAATCAAACGAAAAAATATAAAGAAGCGATTGCTGACTTTGAAACCGCACTAAAATACGATAATATTTCAGATAAAAGATGGACAGCCAAAATTTGGTACCAAAAAGCATGGGCAGAATTCAAAATAGAAGATTACAAAAATGCACAATCTGATATTTCACAAGCATTAAAGCTCGACGACAAAACTTTGGCATATTATTATTTAGGTATGGATATAGAGGTTTTCGGAACAAAGGACTTCTGCAATGCCCGTGGTTATTGCAACAAAATTTTGCAAAGATACCCCGATAACAGACGTGCAATAGCGGCTCAAGAACAAATCCTGAAATTGAAGAAATAAAATGAATTCGATTTTTCACTATTTTATAAAAAGTATGTTAAAAATCGTCAAAAGAATAAAAAAAAATGTTCTTTTTTTGTGATATTTTTGTATAATAATTGTGAGGAATTAAAGATTATGGAAAATAACAAAGTTAAAGCGGTTATTCTTGCAGCAGGCAAGGGTACGAGAATGAAATCGGATTTACCGAAAGTTCTTCATCCTATTTTTACCAAACCGCTTTTAGGATATGTTTTAGATGCAATCAATTCAACAGGATTGGTTGAAGAAAATATTGTCGTGGTCGGTCACGGTGCAGAAAAAGTCGAAAATTTTGTAAATGGTTATGCAGAAAACGCAAAATGCGTACTTCAATCACCGCAAAGAGGTACAGGCGATGCCGTTTATAAGGCAAATGACCTTTTGAAAAACTTTAAAGGCACGGTTCTCGTTGTTTGCGGCGATACACCTTTGATTGAAGCAGATACCATGGCTGATTTTATCAATGCCCACGAACAAAGCGGTGCAGCTTTAACTGTTATGTCAGCAATATTTGATAATCCGACTAACTACGGTCGTATAGTCAGAAACGAAAACGGCTCTTTGAAATGTATTACGGAAGAAAAAGATGCCGATGAAAATGTTAAAAAGATAAAAGAAATTAATGCGGGCATGTATTGTTTGGATAAAGAAACAGTATTTCCGATGTTCGCAGATTTAAAATGCAACAATGCACAAGGTGAATATTATTTAACGGATATAGTTGCGGCAGTTATTGAAAAAGGTTTAAAAGCAGAAGCATATATTTTGAAAAATAACGAAGAAATTTTCGGAATTAATTCAAAAGCAAATCTTGCCGAAGCAACAAAAATTTTGAAAAACAGAACAAACAAAAGATTATTAGATTCGGGTGTAACGATAGTCGATCCGGAAAGTGCCTTTATATCTCCCGATACGACAATCGGAGCAGATACGGTAATTTACCCGAACGTATATATAACAGGTAAAAATACCATAGGAAGCCATTGTCAAATAGGACCGTTCGCACACATCAGAGGCGGTGCGGAAATTGGCGACAATGTCAGAATAGGTAATTTTGTCGAAATAAAGAAATCAGTCGTAAAAAGCAACACAAATGTTTCACATTTAAGCTACATCGGCGACAGCGAGTTAGGCGAACACGTAAACATAGGAGCCGGAACAATTACAGCAAATTACGACCCTGTATTAAAGACAAAAACTAAAACAATTATAAAAGACGGTGCAAACACAGGTTCAAATTCGGTACTTGTTGCCCCTGTAACCATGCACGAAAACTCAATGTGTGCAGCGGGTTCCGTCGTAACAAAGGACGTTGAAGCTAATGCTTTGGCTTTGACTCGAGCCCCCTTTAAAGTATTTAAAGAATGGGTAACCGAACGATT
Source organism: uncultured Candidatus Melainabacteria bacterium (assembly GCA_934754505.1). Classification (GTDB taxonomy): domain Bacteria; phylum Cyanobacteriota; class Vampirovibrionia; order Gastranaerophilales; family Gastranaerophilaceae; genus RUG841. The sequence goes on along the minus strand of CAKVIE010000003.1, from coordinate 112,778 downwards.
ACAAAAAGGCAAATCCGGAGAAAAATAATGGAACTTAAATCAGTATTTCCGCAAGGAAACCAGACAATAAACCCGACACACGACATTAAGTTGTTTTCAGGCAGAGCAAACCCTAAACTTGCAGAAGAAATTGCAGAATATTTAGGAACAACAGTTGGACCTATGGTTATCAAGAACTTTGCAGACGGTGAAACATACGTTCAAGTTCAAGAAAGTATCAGAGGCGATGATGTATTTATCATTCAACCTGTATGCACACCTGTAAACCAAAATGCTATGGAGCTCTTGATTATGATAGATGCATTCAAGAGAGCAAGTGCAAAGACAATCACAGCGGTAATTCCGTACTATGGTTACGCAAGACAAGACAGAAAAACGACAGGCAGAGAAGCTATCACGGCAAAATTAATGGCTGACTTGTTGACAACAGCAGGTGCAGACAGAGTTTTGGCATTAGACTTGCACTCAGGTCAAATCCAAGGTTTCTTTAATATCTTGGTTGATAACATTTTCGCAACACTTGTTCTTGTTGATTATATGAAGAAGAAAAACTTCAACCCCGAAGAATTATGCGGTGTCAGCCCTGATGCAGGCGGAGTAAGAAGAACAAGATACTTTGCAAAAGAAATGAAATGTTCAATGGCAATTGTTGATAAACGCCGTGACAAACACAATGAAGCTATTGCAGAATATCTTATCGGTGATGTAAAAGATAAAATTTGTATTTTATTTGACGATATTATAGATACAGCAGGAACAATCTGCGAAGCTGCAAAACTTTTGAAAAGAGAAGGTGCAAAAGCTGTTTATGTATGTGCTGTTCACCCCGTATTTTCAGGCCCGGCACTTGAAAGACTTGAAGAAGCACCGATTGAAGAAGTTATTGTGACAAATTCAATTCCGTTGAAAGAAAATGCACCTGCAAAAATCACGCAATTAAGTGTTGCACCGATTTTGGGCGAAGCAATTTCTCGTATTCACGATGATGAATCAATCAGCTCACTCTTTGGTTTTGAAAAAGAATACAAAGGTTAATATTATAAATGAATACAAAAACAAGCCTCCTTTTCGGGGCTTGTTTTTTATTGGAAATTTTAATTTTCAAACCTACTGAATTACAGAAGTCATAAGTTCATCAAATTCGGGGAATGAAGTATTAACCCATTGAAAATCTTTTATCAAAAGAGGGTTTTCACAAATCAAACCTGCAACAAAAAAGCTCATTGCAGTTCTGTGGTCGTGAAAACATTCGATTGACTTGTCACCGATTAATTTAGTCTTTCCGTGAATAATCATACCGTCAGGAGTTTCTTCAACATTTGCACCGATGGAATTGAGCTGACTTACAATAGTTGAAATTCTGTCAGATTCTTTGTTTCGCAAATCGGCAGCGTCTTTTATTATTGTGGAACCCTCTGCTTGAGTTGCAAGAACAGCAATAACAGGAATTTCATCAATCAATCTCGGTATTTCCGCCCCTTCAACTGTCGTAGCCTTTAATTCAGAATAACCGACTTTTATGTCAGCAACATCTTCCCCTGAAATATTTCGTTTGTTCAAAATTTCAATATTGGCATTCATTCGTTTAAATACATCAATAATGCCCGAACGGGTTTCATTAATGCCGACATTTTTTATGGTAATTTCAGAATTTGGAACTATTGCCGCCGCAACCATAAAGAAAGCTGCCGAAGAAATATCACCGCAAACTTCCATATCTTTCGGAACAAGTTCTGACTTTTTGATAGACGTTGAAGTTTTAGAATGCTCGGTTATGTCTGCTTCGAGATATTTAAGCATTAATTCGGTGTGATTTCTTGATTGAAAAGGCTCATTTACCGTTGTAATGCCGTCTGTAAAAAGCCCAGCAAGAAGTATAGCAGATTTAACCTGTGCCGATGCAAGCGGCGAATTATATGTAATCGGACTTAATTTTGAACCTATAACTGTCAAAGGGGCTTTGAAATCATTGTGTTTAAATTCCGCTCCCATCAACGTCAAAGGCTGAATAATCCTTTTCATAGGACGTTTACTCAAACTTTGGTCACCGAAAAGAGTCGAATTAAAATTTTGACCTGCCAAAATTCCAGACATCATACGCATTGTTGTTCCCGAATTTCCGCAATCCAAATCACAATTCGGAGCCGTCAACGCATTTTTCGCATTAATCGTAATATCCGTTTCGTTGTGGAAAATCACATCACAACCCAAATTTTTGATAATATTCAAAGTTGAATGGCAATCAGCACCTTTTGAATAATTTTTTATGTTTACAACACCTTTTGTCAAAGCCGCAAACATAGCTGTTCTGTGACTTATCGACTTATCGGGCGGTATCGTAATTTCGCCTTGTAAATTTTTAACTTTTTGTGAAATTTTATCCATATTTTTCTCTTTACTATTGTTTCTTAATATTATAAAAATCGGGGTGCAGCATAGCTAAAAACGGTATTAATTCTAAACGACCGATTAGCATATTGAAAATAAATATCAATTTTGTTGAAGTATGCAGAAAATCAAAATTTCCAAGCGGACCGATTTGTCCAAGTCCGGGGCCTGTATTTCCTAAAGCGGCAATCGAACCCGTTACTCCGACTGCAACATTTCCCTCTATCAAAGTTGTTATAAATGCAGTGATGGCAAAAATTGCGAAGTAAAATATCACAAAAGCAATCATTTGTGACATAATTTCATTCGGAATTGCCGTGCCATTGATTTTTACTGGAATGACCGCATTAGGGTGAAGAATTTTGAACAACTCACGAGAGATATATTTATATACAAAAACAACTCTGATTACTTTCAAACCGCCTGATGCGGAGCCTGCACAAGCCCCTGTAAAAAACAAAACAGCCAAAATCATTTGAGCCGCAACCGGCCATTTTGTATAATCAACCGTCGCATAGCCTGTCGTTGTAATTGTTGAAACAACCTGAAACAAGCCTTCTTCAACCGCTTTATAAATATCATAAGTTTTATCTATATACAAAATTGCAGATATTAAAATCGAAAATGCAAGAATTATACCGACGTAAGTTTTAAATTCATCATTTTTGAGCAAATTCAAAGGCTGACGTTTTACAAAAATTTTGTATATCAAAGGGTAACCTGTTCCCGAAAGGAACATAAAAAATGCAATTACCCAAATAAATGACGGATTATTGTAACCGAAAACACTGTTCGGATTTGGAGAAAAACCTCCGCAGGCAATCGTTGATAAAGAATTGCAAACAGCATCAAATAAAGGCATACCAAGAGTTTTGAGAATAATAATCAAAACAACGGTTAAAGCCAGATACAAATTCCAAAGAAAGGCTGCAGTAGATTTAATTCGAGGTGTAAATTTACCGTCAGTCGGTCCCGGAGATTCAGCCGAAAACATTTGTCTGCCTGCAACTGCAAATTGAGGAAGAACAGCAATAAACAAAACGATAATCCCCATACCGCCGAGCCATTGGGTATATGACCGCCAGAAAAACATAGCGGCAGGATATTTTGAAAAATCAGTTAATATTGTTGCCCCTGTTGTTGTAATCCCCGAAACAGCCTCAAACAAAGCATTTATCGGCGACATTCCGTAAAACAAATAAGGGATTGTACTTATCAATGATATAAAAATCCATGAAAAAGCAACCGTTGCAAGAGCTTCTGACTTTTTAAAATCATTCAATAAATCAGGGTCAATTCTTTTAGGGTTAAGAAAAATTCCCAAAATCAAATTGACTAAAGTTGTTGTTAAAAAAGCCAAAACAGAGTTGTAATCTTGAAAATAAAGAGCAACTCCAATCGGCAAAATCATAAGAATTGCAAGGTATTTCAAAATCAAACTTATAGCTATTGTAACAAAATTAAGCCTCATAAATCACCTAACAATTCGCCAAATATTTTTTAATTATTTGAGAAGTTTCTTCCTTTGTGAAAATAATTAAATTATCGGCAGGATAAACTTCTGTATCACCTTTCGGAATGATAATATGATTATCCCTTTCAATAACTCCGATAATAGCCTTTGACGGGAGTTTTAAATCCATAATTTTTCGTTTATGAAAATCTTTCGACAAAAGAATTTCAATAACTTCGCCCTGACCACGTTCAACCGTTGCCAAAATCGAAATATCAGGCTGAATCAAATGATTGTAAATTTCGTGCATGGCCGCATCATTTGGAGAAACTGCAACATCTATTCCTACTTTTTCAAAAAGCAAAACATTTGTACCTTTTGACACTCTCGAAATAACTTTCTTAACACCCGCCTGCTTTGCAAGAAGAGAACATAAAAGGTTCTTTTCATCATTATCGGTAACACTAATCAAAACGTCTGCATCTTCAGCTTGTTCGTTCAAAAGCAGAGAACTATCCGTTCCATCACCGTTTATAACAAGTGATTTCGTCAAAATTGTCGAAATATATTCACATCGTTCGTAATTTTTTTCAAAGATTTTACAATCGATATCGGCTTGTTCAAGGCATTCCGCAAGCATTAAACCGACAGTACCGCCCCCGACTATTACAACAGAATTTATTTTAGTAACTTCTCTAAAAACTTTTGCGGCAAGAAAATCAAGAGATTTTACCGTACCCATAAAAATAACTTTATCACCTTGCAAAAGCTCTGAATCACCATTTGGGATAAACAATTCACCGTTTCTTGTTATACCGACAATAAGTGTTTCGTTGGGGAATTTGCATTCTTTCAATTTTTTATTTTTAATTGGAGAATTTTCTTTAATCGGATATTCTAAAAGTCTTGCCTTGCCTTTTGCAAAATTTTCAACGTGTGTAGCACTCGGAACGGTTATAATTCTAAATAATTCCTGTGTTAAAAGCTCTTCCGGACGAATAATATAATCAGCGAATAAATCTTTTCTGAAATTTGAAATTTTCACAGTCGTAATCGTGTTGTAATATTCAATGTTGCTTATAAAACATACTGTTCGTGCAGAAGAAAGCGATTTCATAACGATACAGGATACGATATTAGCTTCATCAGAGTCGGTACAGGCGATAAAAACATCACATTCATCAAGGTGATAATCATTTATCGTTTTGATATCAGCTGCATTGCCTTCGATAACTTCAATATCAAGTTTATTAAAATCATTAGCAATATTTTTGTCGATAATAACTACATCGTGGTCTTCAAATAGAGATGTGGCAATAAGCCAAGCTCTGCTGTTAGCACCGTATATGACAATTTTCATTAACAATATCCTCTTACAAACCTAATTTTACAAAAACAGCAAAATATTTTCAACTTGAATGTTACAATAAGTTTATTTGTGCTTTAATAAATAATAGTGAACTTTATGAGGATTAAAGATGAGTAAAATAAAAATCGGATTGATAGGACTCGGAACAGTTGGCGGCGGTGTTGTAAAAACATTAAAAAATTTTTCAGACATTGTCGAAATAGTAGGAATAGCAGTCCGAAATATTAATAAAAAAAGAAACATTGAAGGGCTCGACGAATCAATTATTACAGATAATCCCGAAGAAATCGTCGATAACCCCCAAATTGATATAGTTGTTGAAGTTATGGGCGGTGTAAATCCCGCACTTTCACTTATAAAAAAAGCTATCAATAACGGAAAACATATTGTTACGGCAAATAAAGAACTTCTTGCAAAACACGGTGAAGAACTTTTTCATCTTGCAAAAGAAAAAAATTCGGTAATTTTGTATGAAGCGGCAATAGCAGGCGGAATTCCGATTATTATGCCTGTCAAAACAATTTTAAGAGCAAATAAAATAACAAAAATTGATGCAATTTTAAACGGCACAACAAACTATATTTTAACAAAAATGGACGAAGATAAAGCTTCATACGAAAAAGTATTAAAAGAAGCTCAAGAATTGGGCTATGCCGAAGCTGACCCGACAGGAGATGTTGAAGGCTTTGATGCTGCATACAAAATTGTAACACTTGCAACCATTGCTTTTAATAAAAGAATTAAAATTGACGGTATTTATCGTGAAGGAATTACAAAAATTTCTGACCGAGATATTAATTTTGCAAACGAATTCGGTTACAAAATCAAACTTATTGCATCTGCAAAACTTGATGAAAACGGACGAGCTGATGTCAGAGTTCACCCGATGTTAGTTCCGAATGACCACGTTTTAGCAAAAATTAACAACGTTACAAACGCAGTAATGCTCTCAGGAAAACCGGTCGGAGAAATTATGTTTACAGGCCCCGGAGCAGGAGAGATGCCGACAGCAAGTTCAGTTGTCGGAGATATTTTGGCACTTTCGTCAGAAGTCAGAAGAACTGCATATCCTTTGCCGATGATGCGTTGCAATCACAGTGAAAAAGCTGAAAAAATCGAAATCGGAGAAACCTTCAATCGTTATTACATTTCACTTCAAACGGCAGACACCCCGGGCTCAATCGGTGTTATAGGTACTATTTGCGGAAATCATAAAATCAACTTGTCTGATATTTTGCAAAAAGGCTCAAATCCCGAAGAACATTCGGCAGAAGTTGTTATCATCACTGCTTTATCAAAAGAAAGCAACGTAAAAGAAGCCTTAAAAGAAATGGAAAATTCACAAGCAATAGTAAAAATAAATAATTTAATAAGAGTAATGAATTAAGGATAAAAAAATGAGTACAGACAAACATTATCAAGGTTTAATTAACAAATACAGAGAATATTTACCTGTTTCAGATAAAACTCCCGTAATCACTTTGAACGAAGGTAATACTCCGCTTATTAAAGCAGATAACCTCGCAAAGAAAATCGGATTAGATGCAGAAATCTATTTGAAATTTGAAGGTTCAAACCCGACAGGAAGTTTCAAAGACAGAGGAATGACAATGGCTGTTTCAAAAGCAGCAGAAGCAGGTTCAGATGCAATCATTTGTGCTTCAACGGGAAACACAAGTGCAGCAGCTGCAGCATACGGTGCAAAAGCAGGAATGAATACATTTGTTCTTATCCCTGACGGCTACATCGCTCTCGGAAAACTTTCTCAAGCTATGATGTACGGTGCAAATATTATTGCTATCAACGGCAACTTCGATGAAGCACTTGAAAGAGTTGTTGAAATTTCAGAAAAATATTCTGTAACACTTGTAAACTCACTAAACCCGTACAGAATTGAAGGACAAAAATCAGGTGCGTTCGAAATTATCGAAGCATTAGGCGATGCCCCTGATTACCACTTTATTCCTGTTGGAAATGCAGGAAACATCACTGCATACTTCAAAGGTTACGAAGAATGGCTCGCAATAAATAAATCGACACATTTACCGAAAATGATGGGATTTGAAGCAGAAGGAGCAGCCGCTATTGTTCGGGGCGAAAGAATTATGCACCCTGAAACACTTGCAACTGCAATTAGAATCGGTAACCCTGCAAGCTGGAAACAAGCAGAAAGAGCAAGAGATTTATCAGGCGGAATTATTAGCAGCGTAACTGATGATGAAATCGTTGAAGCATATAAATTAATCGCATCAACTGAAGGCATTCTCTGCGAACCTGCATCAGCAGCATCAGTTGCGGGCTTAATTAAGTCAAATAAAGCAAAATCTGTAAAAGAAGGTTCAAAAATCGTTTGTATCTTAACCGGTAACGGCTTGAAAGACCCTGACAACGCAATTAAATTCGCAGGTGCTAACGTTAAAAAGACAAGTGCGGATATGACTGATATCTTAAAAGCAATGAATATATAATAAAAAATATTTAACATTGCAAACAAAAAATCGGATATTTAAAATATCCGATTTTTTTATAACTTTAAAATTAAAATTTATTTTTCTTCTCCCGGAGGCAAAGTACCGTTGACAACAGCTTCTTCTTCACTGTCTAAATGGAATTCTTTACATAATGTCTTGATAGCAAGTTTTTCATTCCCCTTATCAACAAGACAGCTGATTTTAATTTCAGAAGTTGAAATCATTTTGATGTTAATTCCTACTTCTGCTAAAGAACGGAACATTGCAGCAGCAATACCGGGTCTGTCAACCATGCCCGCACCAACGATAGAAACCTTTGCAATATCTTCATCAACAAAGATTTCGCCTGTTTGCAATTCAGATTTAAGACCTTCGCAAACCTTAACAGCAGCATCTTTATCATTTTTATCAACTGTAAAAGCGATATCATTTGTACCTTGATTTCTTGCAAAAGATTGAATAATCATATCAACACTGATATTTTTTTCAGCAAGTTTACTGAACAATTTTGCCGCACAGCCCGGAGTATCCGAAACGTGAGTCAAAACTAATCTAACTTGTGAAGTGTCAGCAGCTGTACCTGCGACCGGTTTATAAATTTCCATATCATCTACTCCTAAGATTAATGTGCCTAAATCGTCCAAATTGAACGAACTTCTAACTCTCATTGCAACGTGGCATTGTTTTGCTGTTTCAACAGAACGGGGATGAAGAACATTTGCTCCGACTCTTGCGAGTTCAAGCATTTCTTCATACGAGATTTGATTAAGTCTTTGAACTTTCGGAACAATTCTCGGGTCCGCTGTGTAAACACCGTCAACATCTGTGTAAATATCACATCTGTCAGCCTTTAATGCTGCTGCAATCGCAACTGCGGAAGTATCACTGCCGCCTCTGCCGAGTGTTGTAATTTCAAAATCAGTTGTTATACCTTGAAATCCTGCAATTACAATAATTTTACCTTCATTTAAGTTTTTAACGATTTTATCGGTCTTAACATCTAAAATTCTTGCCGTACCGTGAACAGATTCAGTAATGATACCGACTTGAGAACCGTTCATACTGATAGCTTTTCCGCCTTCAGCCTGAATAGCCATAGCAAGAAGTGCTATTGAAACTTGTTCACCTGTTGATAAAAGCATGTCCATTTCTCTCGGTGACGGAGTTTCTGTAACTTCTTTTGCCAAGCTGACGAGGTAATCGGTTGTATGTCCCATTGCAGAAACAACAACAACAACTTGATTACCGTTTTTTTGTTCTCTTAATGCCGCACGTGCGACGTTATGTATTTTCTGCGGATCGGCAACCGATGTTCCGCCGAATTTTTGAACTATTATTCCCACTTTTACTTACCTTCAATTTTACTTAATGTTTCTTCAAGTGAATTTTTCACATCGTCCAACTTATATTCCGTCGAATATTTATTTGTCAAACGGTCGCAATATTCTATTGCTTTACTTATATTGTAATGCGAGGGCGAAAGTTCTGCAAGATGCTTGTAAGAATTCATCATAATATAAAGATAATCTCTTGTATCATGATATTCCTGAGGCAATGATTGCAACGCACCAATAGCTTCTTGCGACCTGTTCAATGCATTTAATACTTCTGCCTTTGTATAAATTGCATCGTAATATTCAGGGTCTATTGCGAGCAATCTGTCTATTTTATCAACTGCATCAGAATACATTTCAAGTTTTACAAGCACTCTTGAATAGATATTCAAAACATCAAACGAATCAGGAGCTTTTTTAGATGCGGCACGGATTTTACGAAGTGCCTCTTTCGTATTTCCGGTTGAAATCAATAAATTTGCATAACCTGTATATGCTGCTATTAAATTCGGGTTATAATCAATAGCTTTTATGTAATATGCCTCTGAATTTTTCAATTCGTCCATATAAAAATAGCACTTTGCAATGTTATAGTATAATTTGAGATGTTTTCTCGAATTTTTAATTGCATTCAAGTACGAATTAATAGCTTCCTTATAATTATTTTTTTGATAATAAATGTCACCCAATCTCTCGTAAGCATCAGCATTTTTAGGATTTGAATCAACAACCTTCAAAAATAATTGCAAAGCCGCAGTTAAATTTCCTTCCTTGATGTAATTTTCACCAAGATAGAAAATCGTAAACTCATCATCTCTATTAAGTTCAAAAGCCTGTAAAAACTTCTCTTTAGCTTCCGCATAACGTTCAAATGTCTGAAGCGAAATTCCCCAATATGTATAATATTGGTAATTTGTTTCGTTTCCTTTTTCATTTGCAGCAAAACAAGACAAACATTCGGCTTCTTTGCCCAATTTAGCAAGACATACACCTTTTATCATCATTCCGTCGGAATAATTCATTCTGATAGAAAGAGAATGTTCGACATCTGCAAGGGCTTCTTCAAACAAATCTGATTTATATTTGCAAATAGCAACATATAAAAGCGTATCAGGGTTTTCGTGCTGAAGTTTTAAAGCCTCGTTTAATTTTTCAAGAGCTTCATCATATTTGCCGAGATTGCAAAGGATTACTCCCGAGCAATGCAAAGCAAGAAAATCATTAGGATTAATTTTCAGAGCTGCCTTATAAACTTCGAGAGCTTTAAATTTTTTACCTTTTCTTGCAAGAGCTGTCGCATAATTTGTATGAACTTCCGAATCAGTCGGAGCAATTTGACAGCCTTTTTTGTAGAAACTTTCAGCCTCTTTAAATTCATCTTTCAAAATCAAACATGCCGCAGCAAGTGAATACGCACAACCGCTTCTGTTATCAAGTCGGATTGTCTTTTTGAATTTTTCAACGGCTTGGTTATACAAGCCCTTTTTCATGTAAATTTTGCCCAAATTCATTTGAACAATCGCGGAATTAGGCTGCATTAAAGCAGATGTTTCAAGTTTTTCAAGAGCTTTGTCCAAATCTTCATCATTAGACAAATTAATTCCCCAATTTACATAAGCAAGATATGGAATTTGGGCTGAGCCTTTACTTCCGTTCACATATTCGTTAAGTAAATTTTCAAACTGTCTGACTTTTGCTGCTACAATTTTTAAGAATCTGCTCATTTACACAACTCTCCCGACATTATTTTTTCTTGTGTTAAAGATGAAGTTAAGGCATCAATAACTTCTCGAATAACGCCTTCTCCGCCTTTTTTATTTGTAATTTTAATATTTTCAATATTTTTTATCAAAGGATTTGCATTCGGAACGGTAACTTTAACACCAGCAAAAAGCAAGGAATCCGCATCATTGACATCATCACCGATATACAAAATTTCATCGGCAGTTAAATGATATTTATCAGCAAGTTCTTTTACACACTGAATTTTGTATTTAACATCTTGAAAGACTTCTAATTCATCAAATTTTTTATTCAAATATTCAACCGCACCGGAGGCTTCGCCTGTAATGATTATAACCTTCAAACCGAATTTCAAAGCGATTGCTATACCCATGACATCGTGAAAATGTATTCTTTTGGAAACTTCACCATCGGCATTAACATAACCTGTGCCGTCAGTAAAAACTCCATCAAAATCACTAATAATCATTTTGATTTTCTTAATGTCAAAATCAACGTTCATACTTTGTCCCTTTGAATATTATAATAACATAAATAAAGATATTTTTATTAATGTTTACATAAATTTTACCCGATTGAGTAAAATTTATTGATTTAAAAATATTCTTGTGTTTAAATTTAGGTACTGGCGGTTAAATTCCTCAAATTAACCGTTCGCGGCTCAAAGGCAGCATGCTTTTGAAAAAGAGATTGGATTAAATCCGATAATTGTCAAGTATTATCAAAATCTCTTAATCGTTACAGTAAAAACAAGGAGAACTAACCAAATGGTTAAAATTAAACTTAAAAGAATGGGTTATAAGAAAAATCCGTTATACAGAATTATCGTAATCAATGCAACAACAAAACGTGACGGTGCAGCAATCCAACAATTGGGTCACTACAATCCGAAAACAAAAGAAATGAAACTTGACAAACAGTCAGCACTCGAATGGATTTCAAAAGGTGCACAACCGACTGATACAGTTAAGTATTTAATCAACAATGCAAATGAAGACGGTACTTTGAACTACAAACCTTCAACAAAAGAAAAATTATCTAAGAAGGCTATGGCAAAGGCTGAAGCTGAAAAGAAAGCTGCTGAAGAAGCTGCTGCAAATGAAGCTCAAGCATAACGATTTTTCATTCAGATATACATGCCGCTTGTAAAAGAGCGGCATTTTAATTAGGTTATTTTATGCAAAAAGTCTATGTAATTTTACCGGATACAATCCCATACAGCCTATGTGCAAAGAGCTTTGTACAAGGCTTTCGATATTCAGGTTTATATGCGGAATACACTTACTCTTCCGAACTTGATAAAGCAGAACTTTTAGATTTCAACCCCAATATCGTAATGTGTTTTAATTTCAACGAATTGAAAGACGGTATTTTGGATTTTGTTTTAGAAAAAAATCCCAACTGTGTGTTTATTTTTGATTTTTTAACAAATATAGACTTAAAAAACGACCCTCTTGATTTGCTATACAATTTTAAAGGAAAAAAATTAATTTATACAACGGATATGAAAGATGTAAAGCATATTACAGGGGCAAAATATCTTTCAAGCGGAATAAATTTCAAAAATTACGGGGTAAGATTTACAGAGTATAATTCAGGTATTACAATTATGTCAAACCCTGATAACATCAACGTTTTAAAGACTATAACAGATTTAATATCGTATTTCGGAAAAATTTCAATTTATGCAGATGAAGTAGATTATGTAAACAGCCTTGAAAATGAACTTTGGGACGAAATTCCAGACGGAGAAATAAAAAATTTATACAGAAATTCCTACAAAGGTGAAATCAGAAGCGAAGCAGAAAGAGCAAAAGTTTTTTCCTCAAGTGTTGTAAACATTGTTCCGGTGACTAAATCGCCGCACGGTATTGATTACAGAATTTTAGAAATTTCAGCTGCATCAGGCTTTACAATAGCAGAAGAAACAACTGCTATCAAAAAATATTTTGATATAGGACATAACCTTGAAACCTACAAAAATTCAACAGATTTGATTGATAAAACAGAATTTTATTTAAAAAACCCGTCTTTGTCTTGGGCAATAGGTTTAAATGCAAGAAAAACCGTTGTAAATAATTTTTCCTCGACAGAAGTCGTAAAAAAGGTTATAAAGAATATAAATTCATTACAAAACAAAAATCAGAAAGAGTAAATCATGGCTAAAATACTTGTTATTGACGATGATGAAGCAGTAAACCAACTTGTAACGATAAATCTGGAGCTTGCAGGATACAATGTTATTTCTGCAAAAGACGGAATCACGGGATTTGCGACAGCAAAGCAAGAACAGCCGGATTTAATAATTCTTGACGTAATGATGCCCGATGTTGACGGTTACACGGTTGCAAAAAGAATCAGAGAAAATGCAGATATTAAAGAAACTCCGATTATAATGCTTACAGCCCTCGGAATGCTTGATGACAAGGTTAAAGGCTTTGATATCGGAGTTGATGATTATCTTGTAAAACCTTTTGAAATTGAGGAATTAAAAGTTCGAGTACGAGCATTGTTAAAGAGAACGGATAAAATCCCGGAATCAGCAGCTGTCAGAGAAATTTTGCAAGCAGGGGACATAACTCTTCTGCCTGAAACATATTCGGTCAAAATCAAAGATAAAGTTGCAAAAGTTACCCCGATAGAATTTGATATCATAAACTTGTTAATGCAGAATTATGGAAACATGGTTTCAGGAGCAAAAATTTTGACGGATATTTGGGGATATAACCCCGATGACGACGTTGAAACAATAAGAGTTCATATCCGTCATATAAGAACGAAACTCGATAAAATATCAGGCGACAAAGAATATATAGAAACTATTTACGGCGGCGGTTACAGACTTTTGCCCGAAGGTGCACCAAAGAAGAAGAAAAAGGAAAAAGAGTAACCTATAATTCAATAAAATCAGCCGTTTTTAATTTCAATATATTTGATATTTCATTTTGATTGTCAGTTTTGCCAAAAATAACTGCAAATACAGGGTTACAAGAAAAATCAACTTTTCTCAATTCAAGAATATTTGAATAATTTTTACAAAAATGCTCGTAATCAAAGGATTTTATTTGTTTTTTATCAATATTAGACGGCACTTCCGCCATTGAAAAATAACAGATTGATTTATCGTTTTTACTGAAAATATAATCCCAATCAGGTTCTTTTTGCTCAAAATAATACTCATAAACATTTATGTCGTAGGCATATTTAGCGACATCAGTTGTACACCAGCCTGCGAAACGCAGCGGATTTACCTCTATCGGAATAATTATACCGTCATTTCTTTTTCTAAATTCAATATGCATCGGGAAGTTTTTAAGATTAACTTGTTTTCCGATTTTTGACAAAATATTTTGAACTTCGGTTAAATTTTCCTTAATTATTTGAGCAGAAGTTAAATAAATTCTATCGGAAACATCATTTTCATCACGGAAAGGATGATGAAAAATGTTCAAAACAACGGGTTTTCCGACATTATTAAAATATACATCGACAGCAAATTCTTCACCCTTAATCATTTCTTCAATTATAAAATCCGATGAATTGACAACGGAATCCGAATATTCTGTATCCAAAATACCAATTTCAGCTTTGATTTTTTCAAGAGTTTCATTCCATTGTGTTTTGTCATAAACCGAATGAACCCCCAAACTCAAAAATCCGACAGCAGGCTTGATTACAAATTCTTTTGGCAGTTCGGAAATTTTCAAATCGAATAAACCCTTATATGATACTTTTTTAAAATAGAAATTCGGATAAACAGACTGTAAAAGCTCTCGGAATTTGAATTTATTTTTAAACAAATTTATAAAACCGACAGCCTGTAACTTTTTGAGGTTTGCATTTATCCAGTCTAAAGAACTTTCGGAGTTTGAATATATCAAAAGATTTTCGTATTGCGAAACGTAATCAATAGCTTCTTTTTCACTCAACAATTTTAAATTGTATTTAGAAAGGTCATGCTCAATCAAGGCATGCGTTTTCAAAATCGGAATTTGAAAAACTTCCGCACTTTTTATCAAAAACTCTGAAATATAAGGATTTTCGGGAATAATCATACATTTTCTCCTCAAAAGAATTTTTATCTGTGTATTAATTATATTACAACATGTTTCTATTTTGTCACAATCTCGAAAAGCAAGCTGTAATATGCATTTTCAAAAATCAAACTCGCAAAACGCAAGCAAAATCACGATTTTACAATATTTCGTGAAAAGATGTTGATTTTATTGAATTACAGAAAGTAAACGAAACTTAATTAAGTTTCGTTGCAAACATTACAAAAAAATTACGTTTTTGAAAACAGTTGCAAAACTTGAAACATGCACGTTTTTTCAAAAATACGTCATAATTTTTCATATTTTCCGAAACAAATCTATATTATAATAGACATAATATATTTATTGGGGTGGATTTGAATAAATTTATCCGACGGGCATGGTTGGTCGGAAAACCCTTTTATACTTAGGAGATGTAAATGCAAAATTCTGTAAATAAAAATGTAAATACAAATAATAACGATAATTTGAAGCAGCAAAGAGATGTTTTGGCAAATGCAACCAAAATCATGACCGGTGATGCAAAGTTATTCACACCTGATGAATTGTTAAAAAATCATCAGCTTTTAGAAAAAGTTTCTATCGTAAAAAAAGACGGAACACTTGAAAAGTTTGATTTTCAAAAGATTATCAATGCAATTTCCAAATCAGCCGCAAGAATGCTTATTACGTTCAGCGAAATAGATTTAAGAAGAATTTCAGACATTGTGGAAAGAGAAATAAGCTACTTAAATAAAGATAATGTTGATATTAAAGAAATTCACTTTATCGTTGAGAAAGCTTTGGATACAGTTAATCCGAAAGTTGCCGAAAGTTACAGAAATTACAGAAATTATAAAACAGATTTCGTAAAAATGTTGGACAGCGTGTTCCAAGAAAGCCAAAAAATTATGTATATCGGCGATAAAGAAAATTCAAACGCTGATTCGGCACTTGTTTCGACAAAACGTTCTTTAATTTTCAACCAATTAAACAAAGAATTATACAAAAAGTTTTTCTTAAATGTTGAAGAATTACAGGCAATTCGTGACGGATACATTTATATTCACGATATGTCGGCAAGACGTGACACAATGAATTGCTGTTTATTCAATGTTAAAGAAGTTTTAAAAGATGGCTTTGAAATGGGCAACCTTTGGTACAATGAACCCAAAACTCTTGATGTAGCATTTGACGTAATCGGTGATATTGTTATGGCTGCAGCAAGCCAACAATACGGCGGATTTACAGTTCCTGAAGTTGATAAACTTCTTGCTCCTTATGCTGAAAAATCATATCAAAAACAATATGAACGATACATTTGCCTGGGCTTGAGCTTTGAAAAAGCAAGAGAAGAAGCATTGAAAGACATTCAAAACGACTTTGAACAAGGTTTCCAAGGCTGGGAATATAAGTTCAACACCGTTGCATCAAGCCGTGGCGACTATCCGTTTATCACAATGACAATGGGCTTAGGCTGCGGTGAATTTGAAAAAATGGCATCATTGACAATGCTCAAAATTCGTGAAAAAGGACAAGGCAAGAAAAACAATAAAAAACCTGTTCTTTTCCCGAAAGTTGTATTCTTGTACGATGAAAATCTTCACGGAAAAGGAAAAGAATTAGAAGATGTTTACAATGCAGGTATAGAATGCTCACAAAGAGCAATGTACCCTGATTGGCTTTCATTAACAGGTGACGGCTATGTTGCATCAATTTACAAAAAATACAAAAAAGTAATTTCACCAATGGGCTGCCGTGCATTCTTATCACCATGGTTTGAAAAAGGCGGAATGAAACCTGCTGATGAAAACGACGAACCTGTATTTGTAGGAAGATTTAATATTGGAGCTGTCAGCTTGCACTTACCGATGATTTTGGCAAAAGCAAGACACGAAAGTAAAGATTTCTATGAAGTTTTAGACTACTACATGGAATTAATCAGAAATATTCACAAAAGAACTTATGATTACTTAGGCGAAATGAAAGCATCTGTAAACCCGCTCGCATACTGCCAAGGCGGATTTTACGGCGGGCATTTAAAACCGTCAGAAAAAATCAAACCGTTGCTTAAATCTGCAACTGCTTCTTTTGGAATTACAGCCTTGAACGAACTTCAAGAACTTTACAACGGAAAATCTTTGGTAGAAGACGGACAATTCGTTGTAGAAGTTATGGAATATATAAATAAAAAGATTAACGAATACAAAGAAGCTGACGGTCATTTGTATGCAATTTACGGCACTCCTGCTGAAAATTTATGCGGTTTGCAAGTAAAACAATTCAGAAAAAAATACGGCATAAAAGAAAAAGTTTCAGATAAAGGCTATGTATCAAACAGTTTCCATTGCCACGTTTCAGAAGATATTTCACCTATAAAAAAACAAGATTTGGAAAACAGATTTTGGAATTTGTTCAATGGTGGAAAAATTCAATATGTAAAATATCCTGTTTCATACAATAAAGAAGCAATAGAAACATTGGTCAACAGAGCAATGAAAATGGGATTTTACGAAGGTGTAAATCTTTCACTTGCATATTGTGATGATTGCGGACACAAAGAATTATCAATGGATATTTGCCCGAAATGCGGAAGCAAAAACCTCACAAAAATCGACAGAATGAACGGATACCTGTCATATTCAAGAGTAAACGGCGATACAAGATTGAATGAAGCAAAAATGGAAGAAATCAAAGACAGAGTGAGCATGTAATAATGAATTATCACAATATTACAAAAGATGATATGCTCAACGGCGATGGTTTAAGAGTCGTATTATGGGTAGCAGGCTGCACACATCAATGCAAAAACTGCCAAAATCCGATAACTTGGGACATCGCAGGCGGATTGCCTTTTGATGAAGAAGCCGAAAATGAATTGTTTACAGCTTTGAACAGACCGCACATATCCGGTCTGACATTTAGCGGCGGCGACCCTATGCACCCGTTTAACAGAGAAGAAGTTTTTCGACTTGCAAAAAAAGCAAAAGAATTATTTCCTCAAAAAACGGTATGGCTTTATTCGGGATTTCATTGGGAAGATTTAAAAGACATTCCCGAAATGAAATACATAGACGTTCTTGCTGACGGACCTTTTGAACACGAAAAGAAAGATAATAATTTGCCTTGGGTTGGCAGCTCAAATCAAAGAGTTATTGATGTTCAAAAAAGTTTAAATTCAAACAAAGTAGAATTATTCGTCTAAAATAATATTAAAACATATACAACAAAAGAGAAAGCACTAATAGTGTTTTCTTTTTTTTATAATTTTCAAATTAAATTAATTAAACCATAACACGAATAGTATTTTTATCTCACTAATAGTTCAATCACAATATTCGCAATGGATAACACTATTTGTTTTTCTTGGATTTTTTATCGGTAGTAAAAACTTTTTCTTGCGGGTAGAAGTTCAAATATCCTTCTTCATAAGCATCTGCGATAGCTTTAGCAAACTTTTTGGAATGTTTCCAATAGGAAGTATGAGCACCCAAGAAAGTTGCAGGGCTTTTTACGTTTGATTTGTCGTAGAAAAATCCTTTACCGTTTGGGTTGAATTCAATGTTATTCATAGTTGAAATTTCAGAGCTTGTCAAGTTTCTTGAAAGCGGGTATCCAAGCGGATCATCAGCAAAATTAACAGTCAGCCAGAAAATATCGTTATCTTTCATATATTTGAACAAACCGCTGTTATATTGAGTTATTTCAAGAGTGGGGTCTTTCAAATCAGAATAGAACAATACAAGAGGACTTGCGTAATTGACAGTACCTAAAATACTGCCGTTTGCAGCACAGACATCTTTTGTGTACAAATCTAATTTCGCATAAGCATCTTTAAATTCTTCAAAATTTGAATTAGGTACAAGAAAGCCGCTGATTGAATACACGGCAAGTTTAGATTGAATAAGTGCATCTATACAAGTCGGATTGATTTTATGAGTTTTTATAAAATCGTGTTCAGCTTTAGAAAATTCCATTTTGCTCAAAATATTTTCCCAAGAAATGGCAGGCAATTTATAGAAAAAATATTCGTATGTCACAAAACTTCCTGCACTGTAACCGAAAAGAACAACTTTTTCGCCTTTATCGGAATAACTTTTTATCATATTATGCAAATCTCTTACAATAGCTTGCATATTATGGTCTTTTTGAACCCAAATGGCATCGTGCATACAATGAGCGAATAAAGTTCTGACGACTTGAGCAAGTTTCGGACTGAACATAGCCGTCGTAACAAGCCCCTCATTTATTGTTTCGAGGTCATTTAAAGTTCTGTTCCCCCAGAAGAAAATACCGGGGTGCTGCTCTATTTCCAATTTGTTTTTTTTCAAAAATTTTTCTTCAACAAACGGTGAAGTTTCAAAGGCTTTTTTTATTTGAGTATGAGCTTTGTTAATCCCGTTAAAAAACCATTCCTGCATAGCTGGAGTATTGTTATTCGCACCGTTTATATAAATAAATCTGACAGGAGTTTTGGTTTCATTTTCAACCGCCATAACTTGAGATAGCGGCATAAAGAAAAATAGCAATAAAAATAAAACAATCTTTTTCATAAAATCCTCAATATTTTTTTCATATTATAACCGACAATCGGGGAAAATTAGAAAAATTGTATAGTTTTTTTAAGATAATATTTAAAATAAAAATATTTAAAGAATTTTGTTCTAAAATAAAAGAGAAGTATTTTAGTTTATAAGAATGGAGATTTATGAACACATTTGTGGGTATTATCGGCATAGCCCTCTTTATGGGAATAGCTTTTTTAATGTCAAAAGACAAAAAGAAGCTCAATTTTAAGACAATAGGTGTTGGTCTGTTATTACAAGTGCTTTTAGCATTATTCATTTTAAAAGTGCCTGTCGGAGTAAAAATATTTTCTTTTATAGCAGCAATTATCAACAAAATTCTTCAAGCCTCAATGGAAGGTGCAGCTTTTGTTTTTGGAGATACATTAACAAACCAAATGGGCTTCATATATGCGTTAATGCTTATTGCAACAATGATTTTCATAATGTCTTTGGTAAATATTTTGTACTACTACGGAATAATGCAAAGAGTAATTTTATTCCTCGGTAAAATTATGAGTAAATTAATGGACGTAAGCGGTGCAGAAGCACTTTCAAACTGTGCAAGCCCGTTTGTCGGAAACGTAGCGGCACAATCAATGATTAAACCGTATTTACCCAATTTAACCCGTTCAGAATTATTCGCATCAATGACAGGTTCAACAGCATGTTTGTCAGCAGGCTGTTTGGCTATGTACGGAAGCCCCGCATTCGGAATTCCGCTTGAATATTTGCTTGCAGCAGCAGTTATGTCAGCTCCGGGGGCATTTGTAATTGCAAAAATTATGTATCCTGAAGTTGATGAACCCAAAACAATGAACGATTTTAAAATAAGTAAAAGAAGAACTGATGCAAACGTTCTCGCAGCTATTTCAAAAGGTGCAGGCGACGGTATGAAAGTATCTTTGAACATTATCGCATCATTAATTGCACTTGTCGGATTAATTTCATTTATAAACGTATTGTTTGCGAAATTGGGATTATTCCTTGCTGGTACCTGCCATATGAATTTATCGGCAATCGGAATTGATTTGACTCACTTATCTTTGGAAATGTTAATAGGTAAAGTATTCTCAATATTTGCAGCTGTAATGGGTGCATTCCCTGAACATTTCACATCAATAAGTTCATATTTTGCAGAAATTGATAATGTCGGCAGATTAATCGGTGAAAAGTTAATTTTGAACGAATGCATCGGTTATTTGGACATGGCAAAAATGGACTTGTCTGTTAAAAGTTATGCGATTGCAACATTCGCTCTTGCAGGTTTTGCAAACCTTTCAACAGTAGCTATACAAATAAGCGGTATCGGTGAACTTGCTCCGACACAAAGAAAAAATCTTGCAAGATTAGCTATCAAAGCTATGATTGGCGGTACATTAACCTCTTACGTTTCGGCTTGTATTGCAGGTATTGTAGTAAGCTTATAGGAGTTTAAATTGACTCAAAAGAAAGTAAAAAATGATACATTTGATAATGAAAAACAAAAAGCAGCACTTGTTGCGACTGTAAAAGTTATCCTGTGTATCATTTTACTTTTTGCAATACCGATGATTTTATTTAATCCAAATATTTCCCTTGGTATTTTTGATTTTTTCAGACATGATTTTTTCAAAACTGAAATAATTTTAAAAGGAAGAACTTATGATACAGACGGACTTGTAAAATCCATTAAACGCAAAGATATAAAATTAATAAATTTATATGTTCGCTCGGGATTTGATTTGAACAAACTTGATTCACAAGGAATATCTCCGGCTTGCGTTGCCGCTGAACTTGGAAACACCGAAGTAATGTCAGCATTGATGCAGGGAGCTTTGAATTTATTTACGATAAACCAATCAGACAAAATGACACCGGCTTTCTGTTCAATAAGAAGCGATAATGTCAAAATGTTCAGCACCCTTCTAAAATCAGGAATAAGTCTGAATACAAAAAATGACAAAGTCAACGGAATATCCTTTATTCATTATGCAGCAGCTCTCGGAAAAGATGCTGTTTTAAGCTATATTGTTGAACAAGGTGCCGATGTAAACGTAATCGATATGCTCGGAAGAACGCCCTTACATTTTGCCGCAACACAAAACAAAATAACAGTCCTGTATGTTTTGTTAAACGCAGGTGCGGTTGTAGATGTTGTTGACCAAAACGGAGAAACTCCGATGGATGTGGCAAAAAAGTACGGTCACGACAAATACATTGACATTATGGAAAGATATAGTTCAACAAATGCTCAACAAAAACCTCTACCTAAAAAAGGAATAACTGAAAACAAAAAATAAAATTTTATTTTTTCAAATTTTTCATATAATCCGAATATAATTCGTCAAATGAGCCATCTAAAATACTTTGATGAATTAATTCCGACAATCTGACTAAATATCTGATATTATGGATAGAAAGTAAAATTGCAGCATTGGATTCGCCTTCTCGATACAAATGACGAACATAAGCTCGTGAATGATTTTTACAAGTATAACAATCACATTCACTGTCGAGCGGCGAAAAATCTTTTTCAAATTCTTTATTTTTAATATTTTTCTTTCCGAATTTTGTAAAAAACGAACCGTGTCTTGCATTTCGAGTCGGCAAAACACAATCTGCCATATCTATTCCTCGTGAAAATATTTCAAATAAATCCTCAGGTGTTCCGACCCCCATTAAATATCTCGGTTTGTCTTTCGGCAACAAGTCTGTAACAAAATCGGTATAATAATTTTTAATATCCGCTGGCTCGCCGACACTGACGCCGCCAATCGCATAACCGACAGCATCAAACGATGAAATAACATTTGCACTTTCTCGTCTTAAATCATCAAAAAATGCACCTTGAACAATAGGGAAAAGAGCCTGATTATCTTTTGTATGAGCCTTAAAACATCTTTCAAGCCAACGGTGGGTACGCTCCATTGCAGACTTAGCCTGTTCATAAGTACAAGGATAAGGAGAGCATTCATCAAAAGCCATTGCAATATCAGGACCTATATCCTGCTGAACCTCCATCGAAATTTCAGGATTAATATAATAAGAAGTTCCTGTTTTCGGATCTTTAAAAGTAACGCCGTCTTCTGTAATTTTTCTCAAATGAGCAAGACTGAAAACCTGAAATCCGCCAGAATCAGTCAACACTGGCTTGTGCCAATTCATCCAGTTATGAATACCGCCTGCTTCTTTGATAAGTTTATGCCCGGGACGTAAAAACAAATGATAAGAATTAGATAAAATAATTTGTGCATTTGTTTCAGCTAAATGGTGCATTGTAAGCATTTTTACGGCAGAATTTGTACCGACAGGCATAAAAACAGGTGTTTTAATATCGCCGTGCGGAGTGTGAAAAATTCCCGCACGGGCTTTACAGGTTTTGCTTTCCTTCAAAAGCTCAAATTTGAAAAAATCTTTTTTGCTCATAAATTAGTTTTGTTGTTCTTCAATAAGGATTTCAGAAACAGTTTTCCAGTTTTCAAAAATTTCATTTTCAGAAAACCAAATGCCGATTTCTCTTGCACCGCTTTCAACACTATCAGAAGCATGGATAACATTTTGGCTCATAAGTTGAGAATAGTCAGCTCTGATTGTACCAACATCAGCATTATCAGGATTTGTTGCACCAACGATTTGTCTTACACCGTGAACAACATTCAAACCTGCAACAGCCATTGCAACAACAGGTCCTGATGTTAAATATTTAAGCAATCCGGGGTAAAAAGGCTTACCGACGTGTTCTTTGTAATGTTCTTCAACTGTTTCCTTTTTAGGAACAAGAAATTTCATTCCGATTATTTTATAACCTTTTCTTTCAAATCTCGTGATTAATTCACCGATTAAACCTCTTTTAACACCATCGGGTTTAATAGCTACAAATGTTTTTTCCATAATCAAAATCTCCCTTTTACCAATTCTATAAGACCACAAGTATAACTTTTTTTCAAGTTTGATATTTGTAATTTTATGCTATGATTTAAGTGCGAGGTTTTTATGAGTGAAAATTATACAATAGACGATGCAATTTTTTTAATTGAGCAAAAAGATTTTTTAAAAGCAAAAAATATATTGACAGATTTATTAAAAGATGATGAATTAAACCCTGATTTATGGCGTCATATCGGGTTATGCGACATTAATCTTGAACTTTATAACAATGCAACAATAGCATTTAAACGAGCAACCGAACTTAACGATTTAGATGCAACTGCTTGGTATTATTTAGGCTTAATGGCTGAAAAATTAGGCAATAAAACGCTTGAAGAAGAGGCTTATAAAAAGGTTATAAAACTTCGTCCCGACTATCTTGATGCCTACAAAGGGTTGGTTTTACTCTATATGCAGACAAACAGATACGAAAAAATCGAACAGTACGAACAAGCTATATTTGAGCTTGCACCAAACGATTTTAAGATTTTTTATATGCTCGGAACAGTTTATATGGCAATGCAAAAATACGATAAAGCGATTGAATTGTTTGAAAAAGCTGCCTCGATTGAAACACCGCATGCCCTATTATTAAACAATCTTGGTTCTGCATGTCTTGCCTCTGCAAAACTTCCGAAAGCAATGGAAGCATTTGAAAAATCATTGGAATTAGACCCTAAAAATGCAGTTACTCATTACAATATAGCTGTTACGGCAAAAATGATGAATGATTTTCAAAAGGCATATAAGTTTTTCAAATCAGCATACAAACTTGATCCGTCACCGTTTTATTTGTCGTCACTCGCAGCAGCATCACTTGATGCGGAAGATTTCGTCGAAGCGGTGAACTATTATCAGTTGTTATCATCAGCTGAACCCGATAAAGATACTTATAAATTCAGTCTTGCGTGTGCTTATGAGGGCGTAAAAGACTATGAAAAAGCCCTTGAATTATTGCAATCGCTCGACACAGGCGAATTTACACCTCAACAAATTAAATTAAAAATCGCAGGTATAAAAATCAAATTAAACGATTATGAAGAAGCAAAAAACATTTACATGACACTTTTGAAAAAAGGTCAGGTTGATGAAAATATTTACTACGATTTTGCAATTTTGTGCGGTAATACAGGTGACAAGGACAAAGCCGAAACACTTTTGAAAAAAGTTATTTCGATAAATCCGTCGTTTGCGGTGGCTCACAAAGATTTAGCAGTTCTTTACCTTGATGCAAGATTGTTTGATTATGCAAAAGACGAATTTGAAAAAGCATATTCATTAGAACCCGAAAATCCTTTCATTACATACGAATACGGAAATTATTTTCAAATGACGGGAGATTATGAAAAGGCTAATGAATTATACGATTCTGTTTTAAATTCTGTAATTTTACCGCCTAATATTTTATTAAATATAGCTTTAAACAAATTGTCGAGAAAAGAAACAGATAAAGCACAAGAAATTCTTGAAAGAGCAATTTCGCTTGATTCTCAAAATATGGACATTTTATATAATTTGGGCAAAATCTACTTTATGAAAGGCAAAACAGACGCAGCAAAACAAATATTTGAAGATGCAATGTTTTTAGACAAAAATCCCGAAGTCGAAAATATGCTTGCTCAAATTTATATGAATGAAGGTAATTACCATGATGCAATGGGACTTTTTGCTGATATCGATAAAAAATATCCGCAAAATACTTTCAACCTTATGAATTTGGCAAAATGTGCATTGAAACTGGATAAAAAGGAAGATGCAACAAACTATTTGCAAAGATATACAGACATTTTCCCCGAAGATACGGAAGCCATTTCAATGCTTGCCAATTTGCTGTAAATTTGCTATTTTAAGTAAAAAGAGGTCTTGATGAAAAGAAAAAATTTATTTTTGGAAATTATGTCTTTCTTATGGAAAAACAAAGCATATTGGATTTTTCCCGTAATAGTATTTCTTATTTTACTTGTAATCATAATAATGGTTGGAACAACACCCGCTTCACCGTTTATTTACACAATAATTTAAGGCACCAAAATGGCAGAAAATATTTCGGAAAAAGACCTAAAACAGTTTAAATTAATGCTGTTAGTGCTTCCTATTGTTCCTGATATAATTTTTTATTTCAAGGGACATATCAAATTTGCGGTAATTTTCACGGCAATTTTATGGGGAATGCTCTTTATTTTGCTTGTTGCAAACATGCTTGGTTTCAACATTGATAAACCTGTTTATAAAGCTGTAAAATTCCTTTTGAAAACAGCAGGTGTCATTTTATCATCAATAGCACTTGTAATAACTTGGATTTTCACGGTTTTACCAATGGGAATACTTGCAAAAATTGTTAAACGTGACAGATTGAGATTAAATAAACCAAAAGGAAATTCGTATTGGGTTGACTACGTTGAAAAAGAACCTACATACGAAAATCAATATTAAATAGGAGCAAAAGTGACATATATTTTAGGTATAAGTGCATATTTTCATGACAGCGGAGCAGCTTTGATAAAAGACGGCGAAATAATTGCCGCATCTCACGAGGAACGATTTACAAGACACAAACACGACCCCGCATATCCGCAAAATGCAATAGACTTTTGCTTAAACTTTGCAAAAATACAACCCGAAGATTTAGATGCAGTCGTTTATTACGAAAAACCGCTTGTAAAATTTGAAAGAATTTTAGAAACGCAGCTTGCATATCCCGAAAAAAGCCTTGCATCTTTCGTAAAAGCCATGCCCGTTTGGTTGAACACTAAACTTCACATGAACAGAACGATTGATAAAAGTTTTGAAAACAGACTGAAATGCCCTATTTATTATGCAACTCACCACGGTGCACACGCAGCAAGTGCTTTTTATCCGTCACCTTTTGAAAATGCAGCATTTATCTGCCTTGACGGTGTCGGAGAATGGACAACTTCATCTTGGGGAACAGGCGAAGATAACAAACTGAAATTTCAGCAGGTGCTTGAATTTCCACACTCATTAGGACTTTTATACAGTGCATTTACAGGGTATCTCGGATTTCGTGTAAATTCAGGTGAATACAAAGTTATGGGGCTTGCACCTTACGGAGAGGATAAATATTCACAAATTATCAGAGATAATCTCGTTGATATAAAAGAGGACGGCTCTTTTTGGCTTAATCAGGAATATTTTGACTATTGTACGGGAACCAAAATGTACAATTCAAAATTTGAAAAATTGTTTGATTTAAAAGCTCGAAAATCAGAAGCAGAATTAACTCAAAAACACACAGATATAGCAAAAAGTTTGCAGGTTGTAACAGAAGAAATTATATTAAAAATTGCTCGAAATGTCAGAAAAACGTCAGGCGAAAAAAATCTCTGTTTAGCAGGCGGCTGTGCCTTGAATTGTGTTGCAAACGGAAAAATAGTCAAAGAAAATATTTTTGACAACGTATGGATTCAACCTGCTTCAGGCGATGCAGGCGGAGCTTTGGGAGCAGCACTTTGGGCATATTATGAAGTTTTGGGAAAAGAAAGAAAAATAGTAACACCCGATGCACAAAAAGGAAGTTTACTCGGAATAGAGTATTCTGATGAAGAAATCAAACAATCACTTGATAAAATCGGAGCAAAATACAGATTTATCAATGATGAATTTGGCGAGCTGACCCCATTGATAGCAAAATACATTGCAGACGGGAAAATAATCGGACACATGAACGGCAGAGCGGAATTTGGTCCGAGAGCACTCGGCGACAGAAGTATTTTAGCTGATGCAAGAAATACGAAAATGCAAAGAAAATTAAATCTCGCAGTAAAGAAAAGAGAATCTTTCAGACCGTTTGCACCAACCTGCCTTGAAGAAGATGCACAGAAATATTTTGCGGTAAAAGAAGGTACAACCAGTCCTTATATGCTTTTAACAATGCAAATTAATGACGATATTAAACTTCAACCGAATAAAGATGATAAAGATTTATTCGGCATTGAAAAATTAAATGTCGTCCGTTCAACAGTTCCTGCCATTACTCACGTTGACTATTCTGCAAGACTTCAAACAGTCAATAGAAACACAAACATGCGTTATTATTCGATTATTGAAGAATTTAAAAAGCTGACAGGCTGCTCCGTGATTGTAAATACATCTTTCAATGTCAGAGGAGAACCGCTCGTAAATTCTCCCGAAGATGCTTATAAATGCTTTATGTTCACAGATATTGACGTACTTGTTGTCGGCAAATACGTTTTGCTGAAAGAAGAACAACCACCGCTTGCAGGCTACAAAGAATATTTGAAAACTTTACGTCCTGATTAACCGTCAAGCCTTGTTTTTTGGGTATATTTTTAATAAAATATATTTATTATGAAACAAAAAACATTATTGCTGATTGACGGCCACGCATTGGCTTACAGATATTATTTTGCACTTGAGCGAACAGGAATGAAAACACCTGACAATCGTCCTATTTGGGCAGTGTTTGGTTTTTTCAAATGCATTTTCGATTTATTAAAAGAAACGAAAGCTAATCCCGATTTGATAGCCGTAACTTTTGATGTCGGCAGAGTTACATACAGAGTTGATTTATACTCGGAATACAAGGCAAACCGTGAATCCATGCCCGATACAATGCACAGTCAGCTCGACGACATAATAGAGGGATTAAAAGCATTTAATATTCCCGTTTGTACAAAGGCTGGTTTTGAAGCAGATGATGTAATCGGAACGATTGCGGAGCAAGCAAAAAATGCAGGCTTAAAGACAATGATTTTAACAGGTGACAGAGATTCTTTTCAGCTTGTAGATGACGAAAAATCAGTTACGGTCATTATGCCGTCAAAAGGCGAAATTGTTGTTTATGACAGAGAAAAAGTTTTTGAAAGAATGGGAGTTTATCCCGAACAGATAGTTGATTTCAAAGGGCTTGCAGGAGATACATCTGATAATATCCCCGGAATAAGAGGTATCGGAGATAAAACAGCCGCAAAACTTTTAGGCGAATTCGGAACCCTTGAAAATATTTATGCAAACATCGAAAATGTTTCGGGAAAAGCGTTAAAACAAAAGTTAATCGACGGAAAAGATGATGCTTATTTGAGCAAAGAACTTGCAACAATTCAGAGAAATGTCGATATTTCATTCAATTTGCAAGACACTTGCCTTGAACTTCCTGACGAAAACACAGTTTTAGACTTTTTCAGAAAAAATGCGTTTTATGCATTTTTAAAATCATCTGATGAAATTTTGTCACATTTTAGAGTTTCAAAAGATTGTAAAATAGCTTTGAACACTCAATGCTGTGAAACACCCGTTCAAAACGAGTCAGAGCAAGCCATAACACTATTAGTGTCAAACACTGAAAACGGTCAACTCGGACTTTTTGCACAAGAAGCACCAAAAACAAACGAGTCGTATAAAGTCGAAAAGCATATCATTGACAGCAATGAAAAAATCTCGGATTTAGCAAAATTGTTAAAAACGAAAAAATTAATTTCTATTGATACGGAAACAACAGGGTTAAATCCGCTTGAAGATGATTTGGTAGGGATTTCGATTGCATTCAATGATACAATTTCTGCGAGAAACGGCAGAGTGGTATTTGACAATAATGCAGATGATATTACAAATTCATACTACATTCCACTGTTCCATAATATTGGCGAACAGGCGGATTTTGATTATGCGGTAAAAGAACTTTCAGACATTTTTGCTGATGAAAATATCGCCAAAACAATGCAAAATGCAAAATTCGATTTACACGTTTTAAAACACCACAACATGCCCGTAAACGGATTAATTTTCGACACAATACTTGCAAGTTACATCAAGGATTCTTCAAGAAAGCACGGATTAAAAACACAAGCAGCAATGTATCTCGGATACGTTATGACAGAATTTGAAAAAGTTGCAGGCAAATATGTATGTTTTGACACTGTTGAAATCGAAAAAGCAGCAGATTACGCTTGTGATGATGCTTTTGCGACATTGGAATTAACAAGATATTGGCAGCAAAATCTTTCGGATAAAGAACTTGATTTGCTTTATGATACGGAAGTTCCGACAACACTTGTTTTGACAGAAATGGAAGAAACAGGCGTTTCAATAGACACAAGTTATTTAAATGAGCTTTCTATCTATGCGAGCTTAGAAATTGAAAAAATAGAAAAAGAGATTTATAAAGAAGCAGGAGAAGTTTTCAACGTAAATTCACCCAAACAGGTTTCTGACATACTTTTCAATAAATTAAATTTGAAACCTCACGGAAGAAAGAAGCAAAGTACAAACGCAAAAGTGCTTGAGGACTTGGCAGTAGAATTTCCTATTGCAAAACACATTCTTGAACAAAGACACCTTGCAAAATTAAAATCGACATACATTGATACACTGCCGAATTTGATTTCTGCAAGGGATAATAGAATACATACGTCCTTCAATCAAACAATCACAACGACGGGAAGACTTTCAAGCAGTAATCCGAACCTGCAGAACATTCCGATTAGAAGTGAATTCGGGGCTAAAATCAGAAAAGCCTTCGTTCCGAAAGACCGAGAAAATATGTTAATGCTATCAGCTGATTATTCTCAAATAGAACTTCGATTAATGGCTCATTGCTCGCAAGATGAAAATTTGATGAGAGCTTTCAATGAAGATATTGACGTTCACACATTAACAGCATCGAAAGTTTTTGAAGTTCCCGTTGATATGGTAACAAAAGATATGCGTTACAAGGCAAAAGCCGTTAATTTCGGAATAGTTTACGGTCAATCAAAATACGGACTTGCATCGCAGCTCGGTATTACGGCATTTGAAGCTGACGAATTTATAACGAAATATTTCTTAACATATCCTAAGATAAAACA
Organism: uncultured Candidatus Melainabacteria bacterium; assembly: GCA_934754505.1. GTDB lineage: Bacteria > Cyanobacteriota > Vampirovibrionia > Gastranaerophilales > Gastranaerophilaceae > RUG841. The sequence goes on along the minus strand of CAKVIE010000003.1, from coordinate 82,688 downwards.
GTACATGTATGATACAATAGATTATGCTCACAGGCACGGTTATGTGGAAACTATTTTTGGCAGAAAACGCTGGCTTGACACGGGTTTAAACGCATCGAGTTTTAAAGAACGTGAAGCTGCGGAAAGAGCAGCCATAAATGCACCGTTGCAAGGCAGTGCGGCCGATTTAATCAAAATGGCAATGGTAAGTTTGCAAAAATCAATCATAAGGTTGAGATTATCTTCAAAAATAGTCATTCAGGTGCATGACGAACTTGTACTTGAGGTGGTAAAATCAGAACAAGAAATTGTAAAGAATCTTGTCAAAGAGGCTATGGAAGCAGGACAACCGTTGACGGTTCCATTAAAGATAGATATAGCACTGGGGCAAAATTTAATGGAGATGTAATGAGAAAAGTTTTATTCACAGCAGTATTAATGTTATTTATGGCAAACGCAACTCAAGCGGAAACAATCGCAGTTCAACAAACAGAACCTCAAACGATAGCAGCTGCATCAACGACAGCAAGCACGGTTGTTATTCCTAATCAACACGCAACAAGAGCGGCGGTTTCAGAATGCTGTGATACAATAACTGCAAGCCCTGAACAACTTTTCTATTTGACATTGGCAGCATTGAACAAGATGAATTACAAAGTAAAAGAAGTTCAATCTAAAACAGGTACAGTTTTATTTCAAGTTGCATCAAGAGAATTTTTAATAACAATTGCACACCAAGATGTAAACAATACATTCATTAAAATTTTACCGACAGACAGCAACTATGCATTTTCACCTGCACTTGTTCAAAATATTTTTTCATTCTTAAAAGCAAATTCAAAAACAGCACCCGTTGTTTTGTAAAATGCATAAATTTTCTCGTGATATAATTATTTTATGAAAATCACGTTGAAAGAAATTTATATACAATTTTTGCTGTTGGGGATACAGCTTTTAGGCGGCGGATACGTCATTGTACCGTTGATGAAAAAGGCTTTTATTGAAGACCGCCAATGGATTACGGAAGAAGAACTTACTAATTATTATGCGGTAAGCCAAAGTATTCCGGGGATAATCGCTGCGAACATTTCTATTTTCGTAGGTCACAAGATTCGAGGAAAAGCAGGTGCAGCAGCAGCAATTTTAGGGATAGTAACATCTCCAATAATTTGCATTATTTTAATTGCGTTGATTTTAGATAAATTACTGCAATTTCCTTTTATACAAAGTATTTTTTGGGGTGTAGGCGTTGCTGTTATAATCCTTTTGTACCTTTCAGTTAAAGAAATTTGGAAAAACTCTGTTTATGACGTTTTTTCGTCAATTATATTTTTATCGACGATTTTTTTGTCTTTGTATTGTAAAATTTCACCTGCCAAAATTATTGTTTTAGCATTGATTGTCGGGGTTTCGTATAAATATTTGCAAAAGAAAAGGAGTGAAAAATGAAAATACATCTTCTTCTTTTCTTTGAATTTTTCAAAATAGGATTATTTTCCGTAGGCGGCGGATACGCAACGATGCCGTTTTTATACCATATAGTAAACGATTACGGCTGGTATAGTGCAAAGCAGCTTTCGGATATGATAGCAGTGTCTGTTATAACCCCGGGACCTGTCGGTGTGAATGTCGCAACATTTGCAGGGTTTCAAACGGCAGGCATTTCTGGTGGAATTTTTGCAACGTTAGCGTTAGTTTTACCATCATATATTATGGTAATAAAAATTTCTGAAATGATGACAAAATATAAGGACAATTTTTGGACAAATGCAATTTTGGACTCGCTTAAACCTGCAGGCTGCGGACTTTTGACAGTTGTCGGAATTAATTTTTTCAAAGAATATGTGCAAAATGTCTATGCACTTTTGCTTTTCATATTTTTATTTTTATTGTCATTCAAATTCAAAAAAAATCCGATATACTATTTTGTGATTGCAGGTTTAATCGGGATTTTACTTCAATATTTTACCGATATCGACTTTATATCGTGAATTTACAATCATTAGCATTTGATTGAAAATTTTCGTAAATTTGCTGTATAATACATTGGATAGTTTATTATAGTAATCAAAAACGAAAGGATTTGCTATGTGGGAAAAAGATATTGACATCAACCAAGTTGTCGAAATCAGAACAAGAACTTCTGTTTTCTTCGGAGTAGGTGCTATTCAAAAAATTGATGAAATTTTAAAAAATTTAAAAGCTAAAAACGTTGACAAAGTAATTGTAATGTCAGGCAGAAATGCTTATAAGGCAACAGGTGCTTGGGACGTTGTTGAAAAAGCTTTAAAAGATAATAATGTCGGTTATATAAACTTTGATAAAGTTACACCGAACCCGACAACACACCACGTTGACGAAGCTGCTGCAATGGCTAAAGAATTTGGAGCAAAAGCAGTTATCTCAATTGGCGGCGGTTCACCGACCGACGCAGGAAAATCAGTTGCAATTTTGCTTGAATATCCTGATAAAACAGCTTCAGATATTTATGAATTCAAATTCACACCTGAAAAAGCTGCTCCGATTGTTTCAATCAACTTAACACACGGAACAGGAACGGAAACAAACAGATTTGCAGTAGTAACAATTCCCGAAAAGAACTACAAACCAGCAATAGCATACGATTGCATTTATCCTGCATACGCAATCGATGACCCTGCTTTAATGATTAAACTTTCACCGAAACAAACAAGATATGTTTCAATCGATGCGGTAAACCACGTTGTAGAAGCAGCAACATCAAAAGTTGCAAGCCCTTACACAGTTACACTTGCAAGAGAAGTTGTTGATTTGGTTGCAGAATATCTTCCGCAAGCAATAGTAAATCCGGAAGATTTGAAAGCTCGTTACTTCTTGGCTTATGCTGCAATGATAGCAGGTGTTTGCTTCGATAACGGACTTCTTCACTATACACACGCTCTTGAACACCCGTTAAGTGCTGTTAAACCTGATCTTTCGCACGGTCTTGGCTTGGCAATTCTTCTCCCTGCGGTAATCAAAGCTATGTATAATGACAAAAAAGATGTTATTAACTACATTTTGGCTCCGTTCATTGGAGATATCGAAAAAGCAACAGCAGAATCTGTCGCAAAAGATGTTCAAAGATGGCTTCAATCAGTAGATGTAAAGGAAAAATTGGTTGATGAAGGATTTACGGAAGCAGATGTTCCGAAACTTGTAAATCTTGCATTTGAAACACCATCACTTGCAGGACTTCTTGCAATCGCACCATCAGGCGATTCAAAAGAAATTATTGAAGCTATTTATAGAGATTCATTAAAAGCTTTGTAATTTAATCTTTTCAAATACAGTCATAGCGAGAAAATCTATCGGTTTTCTCGCTATTTGTTTAAATATTACCAGCTGACATTTTTTCTCAAATAATCCATATTACCGTTTTTTATAACCCAAGCCGTACATGCAAAACCTGAAGAACGACAGGTTGAAAGAGGCTGTGATGTATCACCATATATTCCCTGAGGAATTACACCATATTTTGTAATATAAAAAGCAAACAAGTCTTTTCCAATGGTATTTGGTCCTTTATCTCCGTTTATATCAACAACTGCATATGTAATAATATGATTTAAGTGTTCACTGTCACCTCTGCTTACATACGAATTACTAGCTGAAAATGCAAACGGCATACCATCACTTGATACCATTTTAAAATGACGAACAGAATTATGATAATATTTTGTATTACTCCCATTAAAATACTTATAACCACTTTCAGGAATACAATTTCCATCGGTTGCCATTCCGCAAATTTCTTGGGTATTTATTTGTTTTGCAAGCATTTCTCCGATTGTTTTTGCAGCATCAACAGCATTTTCCCCAAGTGTTGAAGGTATTATCTCTCCGTTTTCGGCAATAACTTTTTGATAAGCCTGACCAAGTACAGAATATGCTTTTTTAACGGCTGTAACTGTTTCTTGCTCATTTGTTTTGTTTATTAACGTCGGTATCGTCATCACCGCAATTACACCGATAATCACAAGTGTAATAAGCACTTCCGCAAGTGTAAAACCTTTTTTAAATTCCATAATAAATCCTTTTTATCCTTGAATTTATTATCGGAATTTTTTACACCGTTTTCAAGACACACTATCCCGTCTATTCTATTCTATTAAAGAGTTTATGGTTATTGCGTTTCCGTGTCAAGTAATTCGTTTTTACATTTCTTTACAGTCCTGTTTTTATTTCAAAATTGTAATATTTTTACAAGTTTTTACGCATTTTGCAAAGTCCGTAGGTTGGGTTTAAACCCAACAGAAAAACTTGTTACCCGTGACAATCCTGAAAAACACGTCATTGCGAGAGGCTTTGCCTCGTGGCAATCCAGAAGAAAAACTACATTTGCAAAATACAAACAAACGCAACATTTCTTTGTCCGCAAAGAAACGTTGCACAAAGAAACTCTCTCGCTGATTTCCGCTCGTTATTTGTTTGTAATTTCTCGTTTGCTAAAATTTCAAAACTCGGACTCTGTCCTCAAACATTGAAAATTTTTTACGCAAACTTCGAAAACAACAAATACTCTCTCCAATATGCTCGATTTGTTTTTTATAAATTATCCGTAATTTTACCGGATCACCACGTCGCTCCGCTCCTCGTGATGACAAAAAAAATACTCATAGCAAGAATTCAACCCATGTTTGTCATTAATCATTTTAAATAAAAAAAAGCGGTTTGTATTGAGAAATACAAACCGCTTTTATGTGCTTTATAGAAAAATTATGCTTTTTCAGATTTTTCTTCTTGTTCTTCAGGCTTTATACCTTCTTGTTGATTATATGCATCTCTTACATCTTGAACATCAACTTCGCCTGTTTTACCTCTTTGTCTTCTCATATTTTCAATTGTTTGCGGATTAAGAACTCTCAATACCATTCTTCCGCCTGATTCTTTTGAAAGAGAAGCTCTTACATCAATCGGATAATCGTTGTAATTTTTACCGATTTCTCCATTGATTATTCTTGCTTGAACGTGTTCAATATGGTCTTGAGCCTTTCTCGGATATTCCGGGTGAACCTTCAACCATTCAGCATAACTCATGTTTCCTCTCGGGTTGTTACAACCTGCACATTCTGCAATGTAGTTAGCTGTATTGTTCGGACCACCCAATGAGTGCGGGTGAATGTGTTCTGCTGTTGTTAATGCCGTCGTGAACAATCTTCTTGCTATGTCCATATCCTTTTTACCGGCATATTTATCATAAATTCTTTGAACATGGTTGAATGTTTGCGGTAAATCCATAGCCATATCTTGCATTAATGCTTGATTTTCTTCACTCAAACTGCCGCCTGCTTTTTCAAGTTTTTCAACAAAATCACATCTGTCAAGTCCTCGACCTGCTTCTATGTCTTTTTCTGCTTTTGCAATCAATCCGTTAACGGGGTTTTCTTCCGACTTGAACGCATCTGTTGCTACTGACTTAATTTCTGTCAAAATGCTGTTTGCATATTTGCCTGTCAATTCGGGCAATCTGTCTTCTGTATTACGCATTGCTTGACCAAGATTGCAGCCTGTTGCTTTTGCTTCTTGTGCCAAAATCGTTCCGACCGCTTTTTCATCAGCTCTCATGTACTTGCTGTATTCTTTTAATGTTGCCGCAAGTTTACCGCCTGAGCTGTTTGCTACTGCTTTTTGGCATACCGACAAATCTTCATTTCTTAACATCGGCTTACCACAACAACAGCATGGTACATCTTTCAATCTCTTAACTGCAAATTCTGAAGTTGAGCAAGGATGTCCCGAGAATGAAACGCCGCCCAAGAAATAGTTCTTCAAACATCCTGAGTCTGATGGTTTCTTTGCTGCTTGTTCTGCTTGAGGTGCAGTTGTTTCCGCTGCTTTAGTGCTTTCTTTTGCCTTCTGCACTACTGTCGGTTGAATTTGATTGATTCCGTTGAGATTCATTTTCACCCTGATTTCTATTTATTCTCTATAAACACACATGTTTTATTGATACTGTTTTATAACTCGTAATAGAATTATTTTGTCAGTTGCTACTATATTTTAATATAAAAATTTACAAAAAGTAATAATTTTTACAAGAAATTTACAAAAAAGCAGCCTCAATTTTAAAATATCGAGGCTGTTTCTTTAAATAGCCAAACTACTCTTGAGCCTCCTGATTTCCGTTCAAAAGCTGTTTACCGATATTCATAAGAGTATTTTTTCCTGCTTCTTTAATCATATTAACCGTTTCTTCTTTTGTTTTCGGAATAGAATTAATTATCTCTTTTACCTGTTTTGCAGGATTAATTTTTTGTTCCGCTTGATTAATGTCGCTTTGTGCACTCAGCCATTTAAAAGATTTTACAATCTTTTGCGGTTTTTCGACATTACCGTTTATTTTAACGATAAATTTGCTTGTTAATTCATCGTTTTGATAAGGTATCAAGGACGGAATTTTATTAATTTCGGCAGGTGTTGCTGCTTGGTTAAGAGATTTCAAAACTCCAACCGTCACAACTGCCCAAGTAGAATCGTAAGATTTCAAAATATTAACAGGATTTAACCGGTTGAGAGGTCCGAGCAAGCTTGTTATTTGCGGAGAAATTCTGCCAAAAACAGTCATGTCGGCATTGTTATTCACCAAATTCATTTTACCGATTATGTACATGCTCATATTTTTACCTGCAGAAGCAATTTCGGAAATAGTCATCAAACCGTTTCTGAAAGTCACTTTTCCCTTTAAATTATCAAATTCCGCCGTATTATGCGGAGATACTTTATTAATCAACGTTCCTGCTTTCGTTGCTATAAATGCATTTGAAACAAGGTTGTCAGCTCTCAAAAATGTTTCAAATCTGCCGAGTGTGCCAAACTGTCCGTTCGTAATCGTGAAATCGGCTTTACCGTTCAAGGTTTTCATCTGTTGAATATAATCGGCACCTTTCAAAGTTATATCGGCATTGAAACCCAAAGTGCCAAATACTGTCCCCTTCATGCCCGCACATGCTGTAATAGTTTTATCGGCATTCATATTGGCACCTGTTGCTTTGATTTTCATGGCAGAAGTAAAGATATTCATTGAAATATCCGAATTAAACGAGCCGTCAAAAGCCTTTGCGTTCAACTTTGTCAAATACAAAATATTTTTAGCCAAAGACATTTTGCTTGAAATATCTTCCGCAACAATAGCACCTGAACTCAATTTTTTGATATCTATCGAGCCGGAATTAATTTTGACAGGCAAAACGGGAGCTGCAGTTGAATTTCCTGCTGAAAGTGCAGGCACTTTAGCACTTTCTTCTGCAACTTTCATAGCCTTATCAGCATTTATATAGTCTGATAAAAGATTGAAATCCGTCAGTGTAACCGTCGGCTTGTAATCCAAAAGACCGACACCGTTCACGTCAATCGCAGAACCGTTCAAATTCAAATTCTTAACATCAAAACTAAAGGTTTTATTATTCAATTTGACAGAACCGTTTTGAACTTTTGTCAAAAGCTCAGGAATATTTACATCGTTTGCATTTATACTTCCAGACAAAACAGGCTTTACGGCAGTTCCCGAAACAGTTATATTAACATCTGCAACCGCATTTGATTTATTAAATGCACAAATTCCAATCGGCTGCGAACCTTTTGAAACAATTTTTATATTATTCAAAGTCATATTCTTATCAAGGTTTAATCCGCCTGAAACACCGACAAGTTCTACACCGTCGGCACCGTTAATGTTTGCCCCCGTATATAAACCTGTTTTTGACAAGTCTATTTTATTATTGCTGATATCCGCATTAATCAACAAAACGGAAGTTTTTCCGACCGCTTGTTTAAAATCAATCGGTGTAACATAACTTGACGGAGTTCCATACAATTTAACCAAAACGTTTTGTTTTTTATCATCGCCCGAAATGGTCATTTTTACAGGGATACTGCCAGCTGCTTTCAAATACGGAGCCGCATCTTTTCCTGCAAATTTTTTCAAATCGGAACTTAACAGGCTGCCATTGGCAACAATATTGATATCAGGTTTTTTAGCATAATTTTTTATATCTCCTGATAAAGTTATTTTAGAATTTCCATTCAAAGTAGCAACTGACGGCAAAATTGTAATTTTATCCGCATCAAAAGCTGCTTTCAAACTCGGATTGGAAATTTTTGTCATAAACGACGGAGCCGACACTATCAAATTACTGTTTGAAATATTGCCGTTAAAGGTTTTCATATCAGTTGAAATATCAACATTACATCTTCCGTCTGAAATATATATATTATTAACCTTATCTTTAATCGACAAATTTGAAATAACAGTTTTAACATCTGCTTTCAAGGCTTCCAATTTACCTGACAAAAGTATATTTAAGCCAAGATTACCGCTGTTAAGAGAATAAGCTTTCGTTATATCCTTCGGTGCAAACTTGCTATATAAATTTTTCAAAGGTAAATTATCCGTAAACACTTTTATATTTACATTTGTATTTTCGTCAATCGTACCATTTGCCTTGAAAGGTGTACCGTTTACAAAAGTTTGAGTTTCCGTAATTTTCAACATATTGTCGGCAAAAAGTAATTTTGAATTAAAATTACTGATATTCAAACCACTTTTCTTATCATAAAAGCTGCCGCCGACAAGCAATAAAATACCGTCTGTCGAAAGTCGTTTCAAATCCGTCATAACCTTAACATCAGCTTCTAAAAAGCCTTTTGCACTGACAAATGCAAGTTCGTTTTTGATATTAAAAGAATTTAAAACAGCTTCTGCAAGACGAACAACGTTTTCAAAATAAATTTTATCCGTCTTAACATTCAAATCAGCATTGAATTTTTTGCCGTGTTTTACCGTTCCGTTGACCGCTGCACTTGAGTTTTCACTTAAATATATCTTCGTATCTATGTCAGATGTATCACCTTTCGTTTTCAAAATAAAATAACTGCTCGGTAATTGAAGATTTCCGACTTTTAATGTTAAATCTTTTACCTCAATATCACCATCAATATTCGGTTTATTTTCTTCCTCTTTTATATCCGCATGAACTTTTATATTCGTCTTTAAATCATATTTTCCGTACATATCAACTAAATTAATAAATTCAGCAGGTTGAGCAGGTTCTGTTGTTTCGACAGCCTCAAACTTCGGAATATAAGTCTTTAAATCAATATCTGCTACGACATTTTTCGTTTCGTCATAATATAATTCGGGCATGGTTTTGACATGCAATGTCTTTCCGTCAAATGATGCCAAAAATTCACTTCCGTATAATCTTAATCTCTTACCGTTCTTTTTATCTTTTACATTAATATTGAAATTTGTGATTTTAAGCTTATCTAATTTAAACTTCCAATCATCAAACGTTGACGACACAGAAGTTGTTTGTTCATCAGCATTAACACTATTCGTGTTTTTATTTCTTTCGTTAAAATACTCAATTAATTCATATTGAGTACCTGACTTATTAATATTAAAATTGACCGTCGGATTTTTGACCTCAAAACAAGTGATTTTAACTGTTTTGAACAATAAAGACGGCAACGACAATCTTACAACAGCTTTTTGAGAAGAAAAAATTTCTTTTTTATCAAGCATAGCTACCGATAAACCGTCAGCTTTTAAACCGATACCCAATAACGGTGTTGTGATAATTCTTGCTTTTTTAAAGTCCAAATTCAGCCCGCAAGCCTCCGCTACCACTTGCTGAATATCTGCTTTATACTTAGCAGGATTTATGAAAACAGGCGGAACAACTAAAAATAACAAGTATGCAAGTAATATAAAGCCGCCAATGAAAATTAACATGCCTTTTAAAAATTTTTGCATGAGAATACTCCTTATTAATGTTTTGATATATTAATTATACCAAATTAACGGAGCATGACATCAGTGACTTTGTCAGATTGCTGTAAAACTTCTTTAACTACCGAAGCCTTAATATTACCTTCAAGCCCCGAATCAACTTTATAATCGCCTGTCAAATCACTGTATTTTTTAAACGCAAAGTTTTTCAACTCAATATCCGGCACATATACCATAATTTTCTTCATTTGAGGATTGAAATTATTTCTGATATTAGAAACATAAGAAAATTTACCATCTGCATCTTGGTATATAGATGCATTTAAATTCCTTATAACAAAACTATTAAATTTTATGGTCTTCATAAAATAAGGTATTGCTTGAATTTCCATATTTACACTTTTAGCCTTAAAGTATAAATTCTCATCAATTTTGCTATCTTCATTTGTTCCAAAATAAACTTTCGGATTTTTAATATTAATACCTACACCAAGTGTAGGTGTTGTATAAATTCTTGTTCCTGAACAATCAAGTGATAAACCAAATTTCGATTTTAACATTTTTTCAAAATACAAATCATTGACCTTAAAAGAAATCGCAATCGGTGCAATATACATCCATAGACCGAAAAAGAAAGCAAAAACACCTGTAAATATAATTGCAACACCATATTTACCCCAAAACTTACGTTGTTTTGATTTATTTCTCGTGATTTTTTTTATACCGTCTTTTTTGGGATTGTCATTTTTTTCACTATCATCTACTGCTTCTTTACTAACTGAATCTGTTGCACTTTTGATTTTAGGATTATCTTTTACTTTTATTTTTCTGATTGCTATTTTTTTAACACCATTTTCGTCGGTATATTCGGATTTTATAACCTCCTTTTTTATACCATCGGTATCTACAACTATCTTTCTGCTTAAGACCTTTTCATTAATCCTGATAAGAGGTCTTTTGGCTGTTTTTTTTACTAATCGTTTTTTCGGTTTCTCGTTCTCATTACTCATATTAAAAACTTCAATAATGTTACTAAAAGCAGTCACAATAATTTTACCACAAATTGTATATAGTTTCAATTATTAAATAATTAAAATTATTCATTTTTCAAGAATTTGAAAACTCTGTTTGCTGTATAGAAATAAGTTATTGCTAAAAAAATAAGCACCATTAAAGGTACTGAAACCTCTTTTATTCCTGCTCCCATTTGATTTACCTTTACAATAGCATCCATACCACTGGTACTTGGAAGCAGCATTGAACACCATCTTATAATTTCGGGGATTGATTCTTTTGGCCAAATTATCCCCGGCAAAAACGCAAGCGGCAATGATAACACAACAAGACTTATCAAAGAACTTTCACGTTTTTCGAAAAATATAGTAAGTGTTTGACCTAAAAATGCTACCGAATACAAATACGGAACAATTAAAATTATTATTAACGGAATATTCATATACAACGGATATCCAAAGATTTTAGGAATTACTAAAAAATATAATACGGAATGCACAAGATAAATACTGACATAAGCAGAACTTTTCGCCAAAACCGAAAAAGGAATTTCATCCTCCGTCATTCGTTTAAATAAACCTTGTTCTCTGTCTGTACCGCAAAGAAGCCCGATTCCGACAAGCATGGTCTGCTGCAAAATCAATATCAACACAGCAGGAAAAATATAACTTTCATATCCACCCGAAGAATTAAACAACGGCGTTTCGGAAATATTCACAGGAATTGCTGCATCTAAAGATTTATCATAATCACCTGTTTCTTTAATTATGCTTTTTATCTCAAGCCCTTTTGAAACAGTTCCCGTAATCAAATTCAAATTTGTCATAATTTGACGATAAACAATCAAATACCCTGAATCCGTATATACGGAAATATTTGTCTTTGTTCCTTGTTTTACATCTTTTGCATAATTTAGAGGAATTTCAACATAAGCATAAATTTTTTGTTTATTAAGCTCTTTTTTTGCTTCTTCCAAATTCAAAGGTCTTGAAACAATATGCAAATACGGGTTTGAATCTATTTTTTGTACAATATCTCTTGAAGATTTAGTATTATCATTGTCACAAACACCTATCGGAATATCTTTTATAACCTCAGTTGAATAAGGCAAAGAATAAACCATAGAGTACAAAAGAGCAGCTGAAACAAGGATTAAAACTGCCCCGGGGTCTGTAAATATTCTTTTTAATTCAAATAAAAATTCTTTGACAAAAAATTTCAACATTAATACTTACCCCAACATTTTTCATCAAGTGCATTTTTCTTGAGTTTTCCCATAAAAGGCAACGGTAACAAACAGAACAAAACCAACACCAAACAAATATGAAGCTGATATTTTATGGGAATACCAAGCAATGTTTGCCCCAAGCCGATTTTCAACCAATGATGTATAGGCAGCATATTCGCAAAAATACAAGCTAAAGTCGGCATTGCAAAAACAGGATATGTCACCCCTGCAAATGTAAACCCTAAAGCTGTATAAAACGAACCTGCACTCAAGGATAATCTCAAATTATTTGTTATTGCAACATACAATACTCCGACACTTTGATATGCCAATAAATACAATGGCAACGTCAAAAACAGAAATAATAAGTTTCCGTTAACAGGTGCATTATAACAAGCCTCGTATATCAAAAACATTAAAACACCGATTACCGTATAGACAAGCAAATACGGCAGTATCTTTGCATATACGGCAACAAAAATCGAATTGTCGGCAGTTTTTAACCACTCTTTAGAGGTGCAATCTTTAAATTCCGTACCAAATGACCAAATAACCGCAAACGTAGCAAGTAATTGCAATATATGAGCAAGTGCCGCTAAAACCAAAAAATACGCATAATTCAAATACGGATTGGATTTGACATGTTCATCAATCGAAACAGGATTTAATATTTTTAAAGCCTTTTCATGATTTATACCTGCTTTGACAAGTTTTTTATACTCCTGCTTTGCTTGAAAAGTCTTGAAAACAGTCATTACATCTTTATAAATTATTCCACCTGTCAAAAGATATTGATTATTATATTTCAATGAAATAGCAGGTTTATTTCCTTTTGTAATATCTGTTTCAAAATTTTCAGGGATAATAAGTGCGGCATAAGTTTTGCCTTTGATAATATCTCTTTTTGCAATCAATTCGTTACTCGGACGATAAAGAACCTGAACAGCAGGGGCGGAATCAAGCATTCTGACAAACTCACGAGAAGTCTTGGAATTATCATAATCAATTACACTTATCGGCAAATCTCTCGGCGATTCATCTTGAAAAATGTACACAAACAAACCGCATAAAAGCAGCGGAATTACCGTCAAAATCAAAATTATTTGTTTCGATGACAGAATTTTTTGTATTTCTCTTAAAAATGTCGCCTTAAAACTGTTCATAATCTACATCTTTAAAATAACACTCATGCCCGGCTTCAAACCGTCGATTTTTTCAACAGGAACAGCTCTGACTTCAAATGTTTTGATATCGTATTCGCCTTTTGCTCTGGTAGCTTTATATGTAGCATAATTTCCACGAACGGCAATTAAAGATATTTTCATTTTGACATTTTTCAATTCCAAAGCAGGAATGTCAGCCTTTATTTCTGAACCTTGTTTTAATTTTGAAAGTAAAGTTTCTCGAACATTAAACGTAGCCCACATTTTGCTTGAATCGTTTAAAACAACGATAGGATAGCCCGTTCCTGCAAGTTCGCCTTCTTCTGCCGAAATTTCAGAAACTTCACCATCAATAGGAGCAATCAATTTATTTTCTTTTAAATAAGAATCAATCTCTTTTAAAGCACCTTTAGCCTGATTTACACTTGCTCTTGCAACTTCTTTATCCTCATATCTGTTGCCGTTTGCAAGCATTTCGTAAGCTGATTTTGCAGCTAAATAAAGATTGTAGCTTGCTTGAAGTTTTGCTTTCGATTCATCTGCCTTTTGAGCAGAAATAACACCTTCTTTATAGAGATTTTGCAATCTAAAATCTGTTTTTTTACTTATTTCATACCCTGCTTTTGCTTCTTCCATTTTGCTTTTAGCAGCCAAAACAGCCTCTTGTCTTGAACCGTTATAAACTTTTTCCTGAACGGCTGATGCTGCATCAATTTTTGCCAAAACCTGCTCCTGCTTTGCTGAAAGCTCAGGTGTATCAAGTTCCGCAAGTACATCGCCTTTTTTGACAAATTGACCTTTTTCAACTGCCAAACGAGTTATTCTCCCCGGAATTTTTGAACTTACATTGACTGTTTTAGCCTCAATTTCACCCTGCAAAATTTCTTTTTCGGGAAACAATGCCCAAATAACAATTCCAACAAATGCAATAACAACAACCGCTATTAAAATTTTTATCTTCTTATCCATAATTTTTCCTATAATCTTTCCGTTACGGAATTATTTATATAATCAAAAATCTCATCCGTATCCCCGCATAACTCAATTAATTGAGCCAAAGAAACATCGTAATCGTACATAGCTTTTAATCGTGCTATTTTTTCACCCGAAAGTGCCGTTTGTGCATCTGTCACAGATAATGACGGCGAAAAACCTTCTTTAAAAGAAAGTGTAGTTATTCTCAAGGCCTCTTTTGCACTTTCAATAGATTTATCAGTGCTTTCGTACTGCTCTTTTGCCTTTAAAATATCGCTGTATAATTTTTCGCTATATGTTAAAAGCTGATTTGCCAAAACATCAACATCAACCTTCGCCTGCATATTAACAGCCTTTGCAGCCTTTAGGTTATTATATCTTGAAAAACCGTCAAACACGGTCATATTCGCAGTTGCAGCCAATGCCATTCTCGGAACCAAATTTGACAAAGAATCCGCACCGAAAATGTCATACGCACCAACCGAAACCATCGGCAAATAATCTGCTTTTTTAGAATTATATACTGCCTTGGTAATTTTTGTTTTTGCCTTTGCTTGTTTCAAAAGCGGACTGTTATCAAGAATTGCCGTCTGAACATTTTTGATATCAGGCAAATCGTTATTACTCATAAAAAGTCTTGATTGAGGATTAATCGCAATATTATCAGCATTCACCCCATCTGCTTTTATCAAACGATATAAAGCTGAATTTGCGACATTCAAATCTTTTTTGGCAGCCTTATAATCACGCTCTGCCTTTGCTTTTGCAACTTCTGCATGCAATCTTTCCGATTTTGCAATTAAACCTTGCTGCTCGTATTTTATCGCATCGGAAAGATGTTTTTCCGTCAAAGTCAAAACTTCTTCTCTAACCTTCAAAACGTCCTGCATTAAGCAAACACCATAATATTTTTTTATCAAATCAGTCATTAAAGCAGATTTTTTCTGAATGTATCTGTAATCGGAAATACCGTATTTAGCATTTGCAATTTGATTAGCCGCAATAATTTTACCGCCCGTAAATACATTCCAAACAACGCCTGCCGAACCAAGCCATAAATTTTTGTTCTGTAAAGGCAAAGTACCTAACCCCGGAACTTTCATTGCAATATCGTGGTCAAGCATTGCAACAGTAGTATTTATACCGACTTTGGGAGAAAATAATCCTCTTGCGGAATTTCTTTCATATCTCGCAGCAGTCTTTCCATACTCCGCCGACTTCAGCTCATTGCTGTTTACAAGCATAAGCTCATAAGCCTGTTCAAAAGACAGGTCATATCCTTTGTTTTCCTCGGCATTAACCATATTTGCATTAAATAACTGCAAAATAAATATTAAACTATATATTAAAAATTTTTTCATAATGTTTTCAGCTCGTTTTCTTAAAGTTTAAAACCTAAAACACTCATTTTCAAGCCTTTATGTCGATAGCTTTACAATAAAAATTTTTATAATATTTATCATTAAATAGAAAAACAATTTTATTGTTTAACGTTATTTTTAAATAAAAAGTTATTTTATATAGCGAAAAAAAAGCAAAAGGCGACTCCCGGATTCGAACCGGGGGATAAAAGCTTTGCAGGCTTCTGCCTTACCACTTGGCCAAGTCGCCGAAAAAAATCTTTCGATTTAAACAAAGGTTTTTCAACCTGAAATCACTATACAACAGACAAATTTTAATTTCAAGTCTGTTCTTAAATTAATTTTGTTCCGCAATAGCTATCGGATTCATAAGCTTAGTCAATTCAGCTATTGAACGAGGGAAATATCTTTGCAGCAAAATCGTACGCATACCTAAAATTTCAGGTTCTTCAGGCTGCATGCCGTTTATGGCATTAGATTCTGCAACGGTTTCTTCTCTGCCTTGATCGGGACGTCTTTCGGAAGGTTCTATAAAATAACTTATAAATTTCTCGCCAAAGTCAGGAAATTCCTTGATAAAAGCGGCTTTTTCAGCAACATATTCTTTTCGGAATTGTTCTTTATCCGCATAAACATTAGTTGTTCTGACTTTTTTCGCAGTTTCGGCATCTAAAGACTTAATATCTCTCGGAAGATGCAAAGCATCTTTGCTGTGCCCAAGCTCGTGACCGATTACAAAATTGTCGGTTTTGCATAACAAAAAGTCAGTCAAATTCATAAAAACAGACATTAAATCGTCATTCATAGGAATAATTTCCGTAATGTTTGAATGAAGTGTCAACAACGTATCAGCAGGTAATGTATCAAACAATTCTGCAGTTACATTCTCATTTGTCATACCTTTTGCAAACTGAGGAAGTCTTGTATAAAGATAAACTTTCGCCTGTGTTGATGCTTTCAAATCATCTTCATTCATAACGGTTGTTTTTCCCGTTGTATAATCTGTTATGGTTAAACTTTTTCCGTCTTTTTCGGACTTGAATTTATTGCCGTTTACAGACGAATATGTTACGTTTTCACTTTCTTTATCGTAAGTTCTGTCAATCGTTGATAAAACTTTTCCGTCAGAATCCGTAATTTGGCAAAACATTTGCTTATGCATACCAGCTTTATCCGTCGTGTATCTGTATTCGGTTTTTGTTCCGTCTAAAGAAACAAGATGTTTTTCAAGCGTTATCGAACCGTCATCTGCTTTGCTCGTTTTGCAAACAATATTCTCATTGCCGTCAATATCTTTTTCAACAATATCGTAAATGCCTTTCATATAAGGTGATTTACTGTATTCTTCCGTCTTGACGACTTTGCCTTGATTATCTTTATGTAAAACTGTCATAAAACGAACGGAAGATGTAGCTTTAAGAGGATTTTGAATAAGAATTTCCGTTTCCGTATTGTGTTCAAAATCCTTTACATATTTTGTTGCAACATTCGTATATTTCGTGTTAATTTCGGTGACTTCCGCAGAATCAAGAACACCTGATTCATTGTAAGAATTTTTACTTGCTCTGATTACGGATTCACCTGTTTTTGTATTTTCGTAATAATTTACGTTAGGTGCTTTCAAAACTTTTGCTATTGCTTGAACGGAAGCCTGCATTTTAGTGTCGTTTTCCAATTTTCGGTAATGAGCGGGAACTTCCAAAGAAAGATTATCCGAATTAAATCCGACAGGCTTTGAACCTTTCGGAAGATAAATTTTATTATCAGGAAGTAATATCTGATTTACTCGGATATCAGGAAGTTCAAACTGTTTATTTTCAGGCATTTTCACCTGCTTATCGGCAATGTGAATCGGTTTGTTTTGAATTTGATTTTGAATTTTATTATTGCCGTTAATTATCATGTTTCGTCACTGAACCTTTCTTAAAAACACAATAGATTATACTCTTTTATGCCTGTTTTGTAAAACTCATAAAAAAATTTTTGAAATATTTTTAACAATTTAAAAAAAAATAGAAATCATATAAATAGTGTATTCATTTGTTGTGCAAATTGGTGTAGTATAATACCACAGAATAAAAAGTGGGGTTGTTGTATGTTACAAGAAGTATCAACAAAGTATTGCGACAGTAGCGAAATTTATTGTGCAAAAAATCAAGGGGTAATATCAAATTCTATTACTCAAAGCTGGACAGAACAAGCACTTGAATGCTATCAACTAAACTGTGTTTGCGAAAAATGTTCAGTTTCAAAAGGTAATTATTCTTTCGTTTGCCAAATGCCGAAAGTTATCAAACAATTATTAAAAGCCGTCGGAAAACCCGTAGCTTAATTATTCGGTTATCTTTAAAAACATTTTCATGGCATCATCAACCGTTGTTGGTGATGTCAAAATTTTTGCTGAATAATTAACTGTATTTTGAGTTTCTGAAGTATTATCAGTTTCTGTTTGAGCTTGATTATTAACAGTTTGAGCAAATCCCTCGTCAGGAAATTCATCGGAATCTTCTATAACTTCTTCAAAATCGTCATCTTCAACATCAGAAGAATTTGTATTGGAAATCGTATTTTTATTGTTATTTTTTGAAATAATTTTCTTTGCAATAAGTGCAAGAATAACAATAACAACAATACTTACAACTACTAATATCAAAGCAACCAAAAGTTTTGATAAAAACGGATTGTGACCAATTAATTTTTCAATCTGCGAACTCAATGAAGTTCCGAAAGACTGCATAGCCTCAACCGATTTATTAAACGCATCTGTAACAGGCTGCATAAAATTACTGTTATTTGCTGCTGCATTTGTCGCAACATCAGGCGCCTGAACAGATACCGCCGTAGTTTCATCAGTCGGTAAATTCATTGCAGCATTGAAAAATTCATCAGACAAATTTTCCTCTTTTGTGGCTGCAAAAATCGGATTGCAGCCAATCAAAAGTAAAAATATTGCTGTTTGAACTCTTTCAATCAAACTATACTGTTGCGGCTTTAGGTTTTCTGCCACGTCTTTTCGGTTTTTCTTCTGTTTTTTCATCTTTAGATTCTACCGTTTTTTCTTCTGTTGAAACTGTTTCTTCAACTTTTGCTTTAGGTTTTCTGCCACGCTTTTTCGGTTTTTCTTCTACCTTATCGTCAGAAACTTTTTCGCTTTCGACTACTGTATTTTTTGCTTTTTCTGCTTTTTTAGCTTTCGCTGACTTTTCTTGTTTTTCAACTTTTTCTGTGGTTGTTTCGGGAGCTTTTACTTCAGGAGCTTCTTTTACAACATTTTCTGCCTTATCAACTTTTTGTGTTATTTCTGGTTTATTACTTTCAGCTGATTTTACAGTGTCGCTAAAATGTTCTTCTGACTTAATTGTATCAGATTTTACATCATCTGCAACCGTATCATCTTTTTGCTGTTGATTATTGTTGAAATTATTCTTATTAAATTTATTGAATTTGTTTCTGTTCTTATTGAACTTCTTATTAAATTTATTATTATTGTGATTATTATAATTGTTGCCGTTGTTGTTACCGTTTGAATTGTTGTTTGTATTTTCTTCAACTGCATCTTGAACATTTTCAACTTCTTGGGCTGTTTGTTGAACAGGTTCTGTTTCAGTCACTTGAACTTGGAAAACATTATTATTTTTTTGATTTTTGTTTTTAAGCTGTTGAACAGGGACTTTCAATTTAGCAGCTTTTGCTTTCAATTCGTTTTCTCCGGGAGCTGCTGCGAGTTGAATATCTTCAAAAATCATGCCCGTACCTTGGCAGTGAGGACATTTTTTAGTAAAGACTTCACTCAAACTTTGACCTTGTCTGTGTCTTGTAAGTTCAACGAGTCCCAAATCAGAGAGCTGACCGATTTGAGGTTTAGCCTTATCGTTTTCGAGAGCAAGTTCAAATTCTTCCATAACGGCGAGTTTGTCGTTTCTGTTAGTCATATCGATAAAGTCGATAATAATCATACCGCCGATATTTCTCAAACGAAGTTGTCTTGCAATTTCGTGAGCGGCTTCTATATTGGTTTTCAAAATTGTTTCATCTTGAGTTGCCGAACTTACGAATTTACCGCTGTTTACATCAACTACTGAAAGAGCCTCGGTTGTTTGGATAAACAAATAACCGCCAGACGGGAGCATAACTTTGATTTGCAAAGCTGCTTTAATTTCTTTCATAATGCCTGATGCCTGTAAAAGCGGTTCAGAGCCTTTGTAAACCGTCAATTTAATATTTTTCAACATATTCCAATTTTGAAGAATTTGTTGAGTTCTTTGCATTGCAAACGGCGTATCCAAAACTATTTCTGCAACATCTTCCGTGCAAGCTTCTCTTATAACTCTGTAAAGCAAATCTTGGTCACGATACAAAAGGCTTGGTGATTCTTGTGTTTCAGCAGCCGTAATAATTGTATTCCACTTTTCAAGAAGAAGTTCTAAATCCTCTTGGATATCAGAATCGGATTGACCTTCTGCCTCAGTTCTTACAATAACGCCAATGCCGACGGGCTTTATAAGGCTGACAATTGATTTAAGTCTTGCTCTTTCTTTTGTTGAAACGATTTTTCTGCTTACATTTATACCTGTTTCATTAGGAATAAGAACAAGAAATCTTCCGGGTAAACTTATATCCGTTGTTACTCTCGGACCTTTGTGACCTGTAGGTTCTTTAACAACTTGAACAATCAACTTTTGTTTGGGTGTTAATCTTGTTTTCAAATTGCCCTTGCCCGGAACATCATCTGCGTGAAGAAATCCCATTTTATCGGAACCCACATTAACGAAAGCCGCTTCAATACTCGGTAAAATATTATCTACGGTTGCGAGATAAACATCATTTAAGAATATTTCACCTTTATTTACAAAAAATTCTGTTACCTTATTGTTTTCAATGAGAGCTGCGATATTATCACGTTCAGCAATTACAATCTGTTTAGTCATTCTTTTTCCTTTTTTACAAATCTATTTCTTTAAGATTAACGTCAAAAAACTTTGTTCTTTTTATTTCAAATTTTATTTCGGGGAAGAATATTTCCATAGCTTTATCTGCTCTTAATGCGGGAATATCGGTATTTTGCCCCGTCTTTAAAACTGCCGTAATTTTTTCGCCCTGTAAATCAAAAGACTTTATTGACGGCTTAATATCTGTTTTTTTAGTTACACCTTTTTTAGTTTTCTTCTCTATGACAATTTCGTCACTTGAAGAAATCTTTGCATTTATATCATATAACAAAGATTTTATATCGTAAATACCTTTTTCAACAGGCTGAAATTCATACTCTGCCCATTCCGCCTGATTATCTATTGATATTTCTTTGTTATCAATTTTTTTGAGTTTCAAAAGTTTCATATTATCAGGCATTACAGATGATAATTTTTGGAAAAGTTCTTCATCGGAAATCTCATCAAAAATCTCTATATCAATAAATTCCGTTACACTTTCAACAAAAATCGGCAATGCAACACCCAAAGATATTTTCGGGGTCGGGTTAAAGCCTTTTGAAAAATTCAATTTCAAGCCCGAACGATATAAAACTTTTAAAATCGTATTTTGCCAATCAAGATGCGACAAATATCTTAAATCATTTTCTTTAGTCAATTTAAGACGATATTTTTTAGCAGGAATGTCGTTTTGTTCTTCTTTTTTCGGCAAAATCTTTGCAGTATATTTTTTGTCAGAAACTCTGTGAACTTTAAAATCGGGACAAACACCGCATTTTACACAGTTAAATTCGCAAGGAATTGTATTTTCGGCACGCAAAGCCTTTTCGTATTCTTGCTCAAACCAGCTGCGAGTTATTCCCATATCAATTACTTCCCAAGGAAGAACTTCGTCTTTTGCAAATTGTTTTGAAGCTTCTTTTTCAAAAGAAAGTCCGCACTCTTCAGCCGTTTGTTCCCATAAAGAATAATCAAGATTTTCGTCCCAGCTTGTTAAATATGCACCTTTTTTATAAATAGCCCAAATAAATTTTCCCAAACTTTCATCAGCTCTTGCAAATGCTGCCTCAAGCCTTGATACAAAAGGATTATGATAGTTAATTTTTACATTTTTAATTTTATCTGTTAATGACAGCAAATACGAAATTTTTTCTTGAATTTCTTCTTTGGTATTTTGCGAATGTCTTTGAAAAGGGGTAAACGGTTTCGGCACAAAGACCGACACCGTACAGGTTAATTTCAAAGGATTTGTAATATTATTATCCTTTTTTATCTGCAAAGATTTATAACGGATTTTTGAAAGCAAACCCGCCATTTCTTCAAGATCTTCTTTTGTTTCGGTCGGAAGTCCTAAAATAAAATACAATTTTATACTGTCAGCACCTGTTTTATAACAGTTCAAAATTGTTGTCAGAATTTGCTCCTCGCTTAAATTTTTATTTATAACATTACGAAGCCTTTGACTGCCCGCTTCCGGAGCAAGCGTAATCGTTGATTTTCTGATTCCTCGGACAACCTGAGCCAAATGCTCGTTATAGCGGTCAATTCTTTGGCTCGGCAAAGATACCGAAACTTTTCTTTCGCAAAGCATTGAAGAAAGTTCATCAATTACAGGCTCAATATTCGTGTAATCATTCGACGAAAGCGACAACAATGAATATTCATCATAACCCGTCATTTGAGTAGATTTATCAACTGCTTTAATTATATCCTCGGCTTTTCGCTCTCTAATCGGCAAAGTCACATGCCCCGGCTGGCAAAATCTGCACATTCTTCCGCAGCCACGGCGAATTTCGATAATTGTTCTGTCGTGAATACTGCTTGAATACGGAACAGGATTTACAATGGGCATATTTTCGTTTGTTAAAGCCGCTATTCTTTTGACAGCCTTGTTTTTCAATTCGGGAGAATAAATTCCCTTAATTTTAGCAAGCTCTTTGATTTTCTCCGAACGAGGAAGATTTTTTATTTCCTTGTAACGGTACATAAGCTCTACATTTACGTCCTCACCGTCACCGATTATGAATAAATCGATAAAATCTGACATAGGCTTCGGATTAAAACAGCAGGGGCCGCCTGCTACGACAATCGGATCGTTTTCACTTCTGTCTTTTCTAAAAACAGGAATATCTGCAAGCTCCAACATTTTCAAAACAGTCGGAAATGCCAGTTCGTACTGCAAAGAAAAACCGACAAAATCGAAATTTTTGTATGGCTGTTTGCTTTCAACACCATACAAAGTTTCTTCGTTTTTAACAAGTTCTTCAACAAAGTCAGGCTCTGGAGCATAGGCTCTGTCCGCATATAAATCATCATGCCTGTTAATTGTATGATATAAAACCCTTACACCTAAATTGCTGATACCGATTTCATATTTATCGGGGAATGCAAAAAGCATAGAGATTTTATCCTCAGAAAATTCTTTATCCGATGACAAATACTCATGCCCGATATATTGATAGGGTTTTGTAACATTAAATAAAATCTTTTTTAGTCGAGTTTCGTTAACAGTGTCCATTATGCTAAATCTTCGGGAATATATTTTTCTACTTCAATGAGTTTACCGTCGAATTTACCTGATTCGAGGGCATTTAAGAACTCACATAATTTGTTTTGAGAAACATAATAATTATATAAATATGCTTTGCCCGAAATTTCTCTCATTACACGGACCATATACATACAATCGGCGGAATATTCAATTAAACTTTCTTTTATAAACGGTGTGCCGTTTAGGTCTTTGTCCATCTTGACGTAATCAAATCCGCAAAAATTTTTGATGGTAATATTTTTACCGTTAGAATGTTTTTTTACGAGCTTATCGGGAAATTTAAGTATATTTTTATTTTTCTCCATGCCTTATATTATCCTACAAGACATCATTTTGGGCAATAAGTTAAAAATAATTATTATAAAACACAAAAAATTTGAAAATTTTTGATGAACATTCAATAAGAAAACATGCAAAAATTCTTGTATTTTTGACATGTTCACGATACATTTTAAAATGTAAAAACATATTTATCAGGAAGTATTAAAGGAGGACCTAATAATATGGCAGGAAAGACAATAACAGTCGATGGAAACTACGCTGCAGCACACGTTGCGTATGCACTCAGCGAAGTATCGGCAATTTACCCTATCACTCCTTCATCTACAATGGGTGAATGGGTTGATGAATGGGCGTCCCAACATAAGAAAAACATTTGGGGCAAAGAAGTTCTCGTTGCAGAAATGCAATCTGAAGCAGGCGCAGCAGGTGCCGTTCACGGTTCATTGGCAGCAGGTTCTTTGACATCAACATATACGGCATCACAAGGCTTATTACTTATGATTCCTGTAATGCACAAAGTTGCAGGTGAAATGCTCCCGCACGTTATCCACGTTTCAGCAAGAGCTATCGCAGCACAATCTTTGGCAATTTTCGGTGATCACTCTGATGTAATGGGCTGCCGTAACACAGGTTATGCAATGTTAGCTGCAAACTCTGTTCAAGAAGAAATGGATATGGCTTTAGTTGCTCACTTGTCAACTTACAAAGCTAAAGTTCCGTTCTTACAATTCTTCGACGGTTTCAGAACTTCACACGAAATTCACAAAATTGAAGAAATTTCTTACGAAGATATTGCAAGCTTAGTTGAACCTAAATATATTGAAGAATTCAGACAAAGAGGTTTAAGACCTGAAGCTCCTATTTGTAAAGTCGGTGCACAAAACACGGACGTTTACTTCCAAGGACGTGAAACAGTTAATAAATACTACAATGCAGTTCCTGACATTGTTCAAGAATATATGGACAAAGTTGCGAAAGTAACAGGCAGACAATATCACCCGTTTGATTACGTTGGTGCACCTGATGCAACAGATGTAATCGTAGCAATGGGTTCAGGCTGTGAAGCTATCGAAGAAACAATCGATTACCTCAATACAAACAGAGGAACTAAATACGGTTTGGTTAAAGTCAGATTGTACAGACCGTTCGACGTTAAGAGATTTAACGAAGCATTGCCTTCATCAGTAAAACGTATTGCAGTTCTCGACAGAACAAAAGAACCCGGTGCAATCGGCGAACCTTTATACCTCGATGTAGTTGCAGCATTAGCAGGCAAAGACATCAGAATTATCGGCGGTCGTTACGGCTTGTCATCAAAAGAATTCACACCGTCAATGGTTTACGCAGTTTACAAACACAGCGAAAACAACGGATTCCACGGATTTACGGTTGGTATTGATGATGATGTTACAAACACTTCATTGAAAATTGAAGAACATATCGTAACAGAACCTGAAGGAACAACAAACTGTATGTTCTGGGGCTTGGGTTCAGACGGTACGGTTGGTGCTAACAAAAACTCAATTAAGATTATCGGTCAATACACTAACAAAGATGCTCAAGCATACTTTGCATACGATTCAAAGAAATCATTCGGTGTAACAGTATCTCACTTGAGATTTGGCGACAAACACATCAAATCAACATACTTAATTACCGCACCTGATTTTGTATCTTGTTCGGCACACGCTTATATCGGCAGATATGACTTGCTCAAAGGTATTAAAGAAGGCGGTACTTTCCTGTTAAATTCTCCTTATTCAAAAGAAGAAGCATTTGCACATTTAACAAGAGATATGCAAGAAACAATCATCAACAAGAAAATCAAATTCTACAACGTTGATGCAGAACAATTAATCAAACAACAACCCGGTTTAAGAGGCAAAGGTGCAAACACAGTAATGATGGTTGCCTACTTCAAAGTTTCAGGAATCATTCCTTTCGAACAAGCACTCGAAGGTATGAAAGAAATGACGAAGAAAACCTTTAAGAAAAAAGGTGATGATGTTGTAAACATGAACCTCGCGTTGATTGATGCAGCAGTAGATGCTTGCCAAGAAGTTCCTGTTCCTTCATCATTAGACGGTGTTGCTTGTGCTCCGCAAGTTAAGATGATTCCTGATGATGCAGATGAATTTGCTAAGAAAATCATTGAACCGTCAATGCGTCAAAAAGGCGATGACATTCCTGTATCAGCAATGTCTTGCGACGGTACAATTCCGACAGGTACAGCTTGCCTCGAAAAACGTGGTATTGCACCGAGAGTTCCGAAATGGAATTCAGAATACTGCTTACAATGCGGTATCTGTGCATCAGCATGTCCTCACGCAGCAATCAGAACAAAACTTGCAGAAGCAGACAGCTTGAAAGATGCACCGGCAAGCTTCAATACAGTTGATGCAAAACCGAATGCAAACGGTGAAAAATTCAAAGTTCAAGTTTACTGCTTAGATTGTACAGGCTGCGGTGTTTGTATCGACCAATGTCCTGCAAACAAAAACCCTGAAAAACAAGCACTTACTTGGTCTTCAATTGAAAAAGAAGAAGCAGCAGGCGAACTTGTTAACGAAAAATACTTCGATGAATTACCTGACAACGTAATGGGCAAAAACACAATTAAGACAGTTAAAGGTGCAATGCTCAGAAAACCGTTGTTTGAATTCTCTGGTGCTTGTGCAGGTTGTGGTGAAACACCTTATGTTAAATTGGTTTCACAATTATTCGGTGAAAATGCAATCGTTGCAAACGCAACAGGATGTTCATCAATTTACTCGGGTACATTCCCGACAATTCCTTATACAAAAACAAAAGAAGGCAGAGGTCCGGCATGGGCTAACTCATTGTTCGAAGACAACGCTGAATTCGGTTTTGGTATGAGATTAGCAGTTGATTCAAACAGACAAACTTTGAAAAACTACGTTGAAAAAGTTGTTGCAAGTGAAAAAGCTCCTCAAGATTTGAAAGATGCTTTGAACAACGCAATGGCACACTTCGACAATTCAAAAACTGCAGAAGCATTAAAAGCACAAGACGAAGCAAAAGCAGTTCTTGCAAAATATGCAGATTGCGGATGTCCTGATTTAGCAAAAGTTCGTGAACTTCAAGACTACTTCACAGATAAATCTGTATGGATTATCGGTGGCGACGGTTGGGCAAACGATATCGGATACGGCGGTATTGACCACGTTCTTGCACAAAACAAAAACGTAAATATCCTCGTTCTTGATACAGAAGTTTACTCGAACACAGGCGGACAAGCATCAAAATCAACACCGACAGGTGCAGTTGCTAAATTCGCAACAGGCGGTAAGAAAACATACAAGAAGAACATGGGCTTAATGAGCATGTCATACGGATATGTTTATGTAGCATCAGTAGCATTGGGAGCTGACAGAAACCAAACATTGAAAGCATTCCAAGAAGCTGAAGCATACGACGGACCGTCAATCATCTTCGCATACGCACCTTGTATCGCACACGGTATCGATATGAGTAAAACTCAAACCGAACAAAAACGTGCAGTTGAAGCAGGTTACTTCCCGCTTTACAGATACAATCCTGCAAGCGAAACACCTTTCACTTGGGATGCAAAAGATCCGAAAGGAAGCTACCAAGACTTCATCAGAAGTGAAGGTCGTTACAAATCACTTCTCAAGACAAACCCTGAAGCAGCTGAAGAATTATACACTCAAGCTGAAGCAGATGCAGCTAAGAGAATGGCTGTTTACAAATCAGTCGGAGAATTGATGAAATAATTATTCGCATAACAAATGCAAATAATATAAAAATGAGAGCTTTTAGAGAAATCTAAAGGCTCTCGTTTTTAGTATATTTAAAAATCCATTAATAGAATTTTTTCTAATTTGCAAAACTGAGAATTTTTATTTTTGTTGGTAAAAATATATAAAATTTTAAAAATGCACCTAATATATAACTAAAACAAGACGACTGTTAATTGCAAAAGTTTCGGCAAAAACTAATGTCATTATCGCAATGATTGATTTATACAAAGCTATGGGCGGTTTTGATTTTACAAACGTTTCTGAATTATAAAATTTAAGCAAAAAAATAAGCCAACAAAAAAAGAGGACTATAACCTCTCGTTTTGCTGCTTATATTTTTGTCAGGGATTTAAAGTATCCCCTTAATTCAGTTTAAGCAAATGAATTTAATCCGGTGCTTGGCGTTGAATCAGATGATTCAAACATTGAGAAGTCCAAACCTCCCTCGAGGAATGCAACGCTACCTGCGCTTTCGCCATTGAATGCGATGCTTCCTGCCGACTCTCCGAGGAAAGCCAAACTTCCGGCCGTTTCACCGTTTACAAATGCCAACGAACCGGCACTTTCACCCTTAAAAGCTAAGCTTCCTGCACTTTCGCCTTTGAATGCTAAGCTGCCTGCCGTTTCTGAATTATTACTTCTGTTTTCATTATTGTTTAACTTGGAATTGTTGTTTTTTCCTGCGCCTAATGATAAATGTCCAAATGATAATCCAAGTCCCATACTCTGTCCCTCTATATACTCTCAGGATACTTTATATACTTTTTATATCCTTACTTATATAAAAACATTTCAGAAGTGCGAATTTCAGCATGTATCTATTTTGTTACAAAACTTAATTTTTCTGTCAAAGTGCAATTAATTCTATCGTTTACTTGTATATACAAAATTTACTTTATATATATTTCACAGATTAAACCGAGAATAATTGTTAGTAAATTAGCCGTCAGGGTAGTTGTGAATAATCTTTTGATATTATACTTATTTCTATTGCCGAAAGCAAAACTAAACAAGCAAAATTCAACCAAAAAGACGATAATTTCGCCGCAGATAAAATATTCGTTTTTATTTGGTAAAAGTGACAATGCACCGTTCAAAGCCAAATTTGTAACAATATTTGTCCAAAAAACGAGCCACAAAAATTTTTTTTGTCGGAATTTTGCAAAATAAAAAAACAAAGTTTCGACAATAGCCGTTATAAGTGCTGTTTTGAAGAAAATTTTAATCAAATCAACTGCTAACGGCAGGTAATAATAAAATACATTTGTAAACAAATCATCAAATTGCATTATTCAGCTTTTTGCTTTCTGTTTGCAAACATTTTTATCATAAACGGATATACAACCGTGACAAATATTGCCGACACAAATGCTGAAATAGCCATTGTAGATTTTTTATCAACGAAGTTTGGCAAAATAAAATCCAAGGCAGCAGATATGCCAACCAAAATCAAAGCACCAATAATAAATCGTGCAAATTTTTCATTTATAGAACCGATTTCGGGAACAAAATCAACAAATCTTCTTTCCAAAAACCAGCCTGTGAAAATCCCTGTTACCATTCCGACTTTTGGTAAAGAATACATTTTCATTTTTATCGGGTCAACTAAAATTTTACCGTTAAAATAATCAATAGGATAAGATTTAAAATATCCGTAAAGCATCAAAGCGATACACAACAAATAAACGGAAGCCAAAATGATGACATCTCTATTTTTGCCGCCGTCAACCCATTTCAAAAGTTTATGCATAAAAAACAAAAGCAAACAGCCGACAACAATTGAAACAATAATGTCTTGCGGAGTATGAACGCCGATATAATTTCTCGAAAATCCAATCAACAAAGCAATTACAATCAAAGCAATTTTGATAAAATTGTTTTTAGAACATACGGCAGCACCGCCCCAAACACAAACTGCCGTTTGAGTATGACCGCTCGGAAAAGAATATCCGCCCGCCCATTTTATAGCTTCAGGAATAGGTTTAACTCTCGAATCCAATATCCACGGACGATAGATGCAAGCCCAAAGCTTCAAAAATTGAG
The DNA here is from genome assembly GCA_934754505.1 of uncultured Candidatus Melainabacteria bacterium. GTDB lineage: Bacteria > Cyanobacteriota > Vampirovibrionia > Gastranaerophilales > Gastranaerophilaceae > RUG841. The sequence continues at coordinate 53,631 of CAKVIE010000003.1, read as the reverse complement.
TAATAATAACCCCAATTCCCCAGCTGAACAGAATATATGTGCCGTCTTTTTTGCTTATACACCAATAAATAAAAGCGATAAACAAAACGGGGAAAGTTATTTCTCCAAGAGAAGTAATAAACATAAAAAATTGATCGAAAATTCCGCCCGTAATTTCTCTTAAATTTTGCAAAAACAATAAATATTCGATTTGTGGAGCTAAAAAGCTGTTCATACTTACACATCCTATCTTTTCTGAATTTTGGGTATTTCCATATCTATTACTTCGGGTAGAACCGTTTTTCTTATTCTACACCAATAGTCATACAAAAGTCTTTCATCGTTAAAATTATTTACTTTTATATGTTTACTGTACTGAAAAATTTTTATGCCGTAGCTGTCTTTATTTTTTTGATATTTAAAAGCATGATATTCAATCATATTGAGTCTTTTTGCAGAATGTTCCATCGACGGCACAACAAAATCCAAAAGTGCTGTATTTGTCATTCTGTTGTACGCAATAGCAATAGGCATCTGTTTGTTTGAATAATACTTTATGTACATATTTTCAACCACTCGATGAAGCTTTTCACATTCGGGTTTTACATCGTAACTTATCGGGTTATAGTGAATTATAATCGCCTCGTCCCAATTATCGGAGGTCTGCCCTTTTTTCAAATATGTATTGATATATCCGCCTGACAAATTTAACGAGGACATATTCAAATAAAAATTCTTTTTATTGAAACGAAAGACGTCATTATTACTGTATCCGCAACACAAAACAGCTGTTGATAAAAACAGAATAAATATCGCAAAAAATTTGATACTTTGACGATTAATCATAGTATGCAAAAACTATATGACCGATTTTGACCTCATCACCGTCTTTTACACCTGCTTCTTTCAAAGCCTCAAAAACACCCATGCCCGTCATAATATTTTGGAAACGATTAATTTGTTCAAGGTTTTGAGAATCGGTAACATTAGCAAGTCTAAAGAGTTTTCCGCCCTCAACGGTAAATTCGTTTTTACCTGTTTTATAAACGGCAAAAGCACTATCATCATTGTCATAAGCCGCTTCGTCTTCTTCTGTTTCAATTTCGATTTCAGGCTTTTCAATTTCATCAACTTTTTGATAAACGAAATTCATAAGTTCTTTAATATTAGCCTGTGTTGCGGCAGAAATTGCAAAGACATCATCAGAATATTCTTTAAATTCTTTTATCATCTTATCAACATATTCCGGTTCAACCGCATCTGTTTTGTTCAAAACAACAATTTGGTAGGTAGCGGCAAGTCTTTCGTCGTGTTTTGCAAGTTCTTCGTTAATAGTTAAATAATTTTGTATAGGATTTTCTGCCGTCAAATCAACAAGGTGAATTAAAAATCTGCATCTTTCAACGTGGCGTAAAAACTCGTGTCCCAAGCCAATTCCCGAAGATGCACCTTCAACAAGCCCTGGGATATCAGCAACAACAAAACCGTCGCCTGTCGGCTTTCTGACAACGCCTAAATTCGGAACAAGAGTTGTAAACGGATAATCTGCAATTTTCGGTTTAGCTGAACTTATAACACTTATAAATGTAGATTTTCCTGCATTTGGCATACCCAAAAGCCCAATATCCGCAATTAATTTGAGTTCAAGCTCAAGATGTCTTTCAACTCCGGGTTCTCCGGGTTCGCAAAATTGAGGAGCTCTTTTTTGAGCAGTTGCAAATCTTGCATTTCCACGGCCGCCACGACCGCCTTTTGCCGCTAATACGGTTTGTTCGGGATTTTTCAAATCTGCAATAATTTTATTTGTAGTAACATCTTTTACCACCGTTCCTATCGGAACTTTGATATACAAATCTTTTCCGCATGCACCGTGCTGACTTTTACCACGTCCGTTTTCGCCGTTTTCCGACTTAAAAATGGACTGAAAAGTAAAATCCATCAAGGTTGTCATACTTTCATCAGCAATAAGATATATGTCGCCGCCTTTTCCGCCGTCACCGCCTGCAGGACCGCCTTTATCCACATATTTTTCCCTTCTCCAGGCAACCATTCCGTTACCGCCTCTGCCTGATAAAAGTTTTATTCTCGCTTTATCCGTAAATCCTGCCATTGTATATCCTTTGCATATTTAATAATAATAGGATTTTCTATTCTTAAAAATCCTATTTTATTATACTATAAAGATTTTAAAAGCTCTGTTCTTTATTTCGTCAAGGTTTTATCATCTTTGAATAATTCTTTTACGATAAATGAGCATATTGCAGGGATAAAAGATATAACCACAAGAGAATTTATAATACTCGTTGCCTGTGCGGCATAACCGATTATTGTCATTGCAATAGCTACAACTCCCCACGAAAATCCGTTTATAAATCCGCCTATGATACTTTTATATTCGGGCAAAACTTTTTGTGCCATACTCATTGTTATCGGCATTGCAAACATTGTGAAAAATCCCATTAATCCAAATATCAAAAATGATAACAACGGATACGTTTTATAAACAAACATAAACATTACCATTAACGGGCATGTGGTAATCATTGATATATAAAATACATTTGCTGTTCCGATTTTATGTTCCAATTTCGGACTCAAAAATGATGCTATTCCACCCAAAAATAAAAAGAAAAATAATGCCAATCCTATTTGGAATTTCGAATATCCTTGTGCTTTCCACAAAAACGGCATCAATATTGAACAAGATGTCGTCATAAGCGATTTTAACATAGCAATCAAGTTCAAAATGTTCAATTTATGATTTGACAAAATATCAACAAAAGCCTTTTTAAGGTTTATTTTAGGCAACTCAACAGTCGAATCGTTAGAAAATTTCGGCACCATTGCAAACATCAACAATGCCCAAACAATTCCGACGATTGCCATATACGGCATTTTTTCCAAACCGAAATACTGTGCCGTAGCTGATGAAACCAAAGGTCCTAACGAAAAACCTAACGTTCCTGCCGCCATAAAAATTCCCATATTCTTCGCCATATCTGATGTCGAAAATTTCGGAATTAATCCGAGTGATTGCGGATGGTACAAACTTGAGCCTAAACTACCTGTAATTATAAAAAACACCATTAGTGGTATCGACTTCGCTGCGGGGGCTTGCGAGATAAAAACTGCCGTCATTATCAATCCCCAAAATATTAAAGCACGCTTTCTCATCTTGTCCGCAAAAAATCCGAAAAACGGCTGTAATATAGACGCAAATATGTGTGAACAACTTAAAATTATTGTGGCAACGGGCATGGAGATTTTCACCTGCTCCGCAATGAACGGCATAATAGGATTTAAAACACCCGTATAAACATCATTTATAAAATGTGCACCGCAAAGCCAAATTTGAGGCTTTCGTTCCTCTTTATCATATATAGCCATATTTTATTTGTCCTTATTTATTATTTAATGTTTCGATAAAATCCAGCATCGGCAAAAGTGCCCTTGTTCGGTGAGAAATTTTGTTTTTTTCATGCTCGGGAAGCTCAGCAAGAGTTTTTCCGTATTCTTTTACATAAAATATCGGGTCATAGCCAAAACCGCCGACACCTGCTGCTTTTTCCGCAATATAGCCTTCTATAATTCCGCAAGTTTCAAATATCAAACGACCGTCTTTATCCGTTAATGCCATATGACATTCAAATTTTGCTTTTCGATTTTCAAAAGGCACACCCTCAAGTTCTTTTAACATTTTAGCAATTTTTTCCGCCTGAGTGGGAGCATATCTTGCAGTATGAAGCCCCGGCTGTCCGTTCAAATATTCAACACAAAGCCCCGAATCATCAGCAAAGGCATAATCTTTAACAATCAAAGAAGCAGCTTTCGCCTTAATAAAAGCATTTTCAGCAAAAGTTGTACCGTTTTCATCAGGGTCAAAATCACCTTGAACAGCTTGCAAAATTATTGAAGAATGCTTGTTGATATCACGCATTTCTTCAAGTTTATGAGCGTTTCCCGTTGCAACCGTGATAATCATTATTTGCCAAACCTTCTTGTTCTGTTTGAATACTCTTGAATAGCCTCTGCAAGCGAGTTTTTATCAAATTCAGGCCAATATGTATCGGTTACATAAATTTCCGAATAAGCTGACTGCCAAAGTAAATAATTGCTTATACGTTTTTCTCCGCCTGTTCTGATTAATAAATCAGGATCAGGAATATTTTTTGTATAAAGTCTTTCGGAAATTGTGTTTTCAGAAATATCTTCAATATTCAAAAGACCATTTTTAACATCTTCTGCAATTTGTTTGCAAACGTTTGTGATTTCTGCTCTTGAACCGTAGTTAAAAGCTATTTGCAAATTCACACCCGTATTATCTGCCGTTCTTTCTTCGGCTCTTTTCAAGATTTTTTGCAAATCAGAATTGAGTTCTGCAATGTTACCGACAAATTTTATTCTGACTTGATTTTCATCAAGTTCTAAAATCTCGTTTTCAATAGTTTTTGCAAGCAATGACATCAAAAAATTAACTTCTTCTTGCGAACGATTCCAATTTTCAGTCGAAAAAGCATAAACGGTTAAATATTTAACCCCAAAAGAATGACAAGCCTTTAAAATGTTTTTTAGTGCCGAAACACCCTTTTGATGCCCCATAGCACTCGGCAAATGTCTTTCCTTTGCCCAACGTCTGTTACCGTCCATTATAATCGCAATATGCTTTAAACCTGTTGATTTTGTTAATTCTGCTGCTTTTTCCGTTATAGTTTCCATAACTGCCAATTTCTTAATCCTTATAAAAAAATATTTCTGTTACTTACAATTATAATCCGAAAAAATTATTTCGCATAAACAAAAAAAAGACAGCTTTTCAGCCGCCTTTTTCATTTCTCAATAACTTAAATTATTACCATTTTAACAATTCATCGATTGCTTTTTTCTTTGCATTCTTTTTGTTTTGGTAATTTTTCTTTGCTGCTTCAGCTTTTGCTTTTTGAGCTTTCTTTACAGCTTCTGCTTTTTTCTTTTGAGCTTCTGCTTTAGCCTTTTGAGCTTTTTTTGCATCTTCAAGTTTTTTCTTTTCTGCTTTAACTTTGTCTTTATGAGCTTTTTCAGCAGCTTTTGCTTTTGCTTTTTGAGCTTCTGTTTGAGATTTTACTCTATTTTTTTCAGCAGTTGCTTTGTTAATGCTTTTTGAAATATTTGAATCAACTTTGTTCAAAGTATTGTCAATTTTGTCAAAAATATCTGCTGATGCAGTTAAACCGCCAACTCCGAGAATAATCATTGTAGCTAATAATTTTTTCATTAAAATCCTCCTTTTACAATCTGTATTTATCTTTTAAATTCATTACATATTGATATGAACGATTAATTACTTCAAAAAGTTCATTGTCTTTTTGAGCATGATTTTCTATATTATACAATATTTTTTCCAAATTGGTATCCGAATATCGATAAATAAACATATTAATACCCGCTTTTAATGCCTTAATATAAGTTTCGGTATTATCATCAGCCGTATTAACAGCTCCCATAATCATATCGTCGGAAATAACCAATCCGTTAAAATGCAGTTCATTTCTTAATAAATTTGTTATCACGTTCTTCGACAAAGATGCAGGTGTCGGCTCACTATCAAAACAAGTATAGTAAACATGTGCGACCATTATCGCATCAATTCCGTTCTCAACGGCGTGTTTAAACGGTTTCAAATGCGTTTGTTCCATTTCGGATTTGCTAAGTTCTACAACAGGCATCTCGATATGAGAATCCGTCTTTGTATCTCCATGCCCGGGGAAATGTTTTCCAACCGCTATTAAATTATATTTTTTATGAATATCACATACTTTGTCAGTAAATTTAATAACATCATCGGGGTTATCACCATAAGCACGAACACCGATTATCGGGTTATCGGGGTTAGTATTGGTATCGAGAACGGGAGCAAAATTCATATTAAATCCGTAAGATACGAGTTCTTCACAAAGTTCTCTTGTTTGATTGCACAAAAAATACATACCTTTTTGTGCAGCATCTTTTGCACTCAAATATTTTTTTCCGCCGTGAATATTCTCGGTTCTTTCGACTCTGCCACCCTCTTGATCAATACTGATAAAAGGTGCTATCAATGCATTATCTTTAATTTTTCCGATACATTTGCAAACCTGCTCGGGGCTTTCAATATTTTGTGTAAAAAATATAACACCGCCAAGCCCGTCTTTTAAAAGGTTTATAAATATTTCGTTATTTTTTATCGAAGTCCCGGAAAAACCTGCTATAAATAACTGTTTTATTTTTGTTCGCAAAGAATACATTATTTTACCAGCTTATATATTCTGAACTCGCTCGGCTCAAGTTTATCAAAGTATAAAGTATTTTTGAAATCTTGAACTTCTCTTTCTTCAAATTCCTTAGAATCATAGTTATAAAAAACCTCGATTGCTTTTTTATATTCGGCAGGAACTTGAATTGATGAATCGTAAACAGAAACGCCCTCTTTTATAGTACATTCGCCTGTTTCTTCCGATTTAACTTTTTCTGTTTGTGCAAAATAATTTGCTGCAACGAATAGTGTTTCCTTTGATGATGACTTGTTTACAGCCCAACAAACAAAACCTTTATCGGTTTGTGTAATAATTTGGGCCTCTCCGTCTGTCAAAAGGTCACAATTTTTTGCATATCTTGCAATAGCGTCAAATTTTTCAAAAAATCCGTAATTTTTAGCACGTTTTAATGAAATTTCCGCCCCGATACAAGCTTCTGTACCAATAGTCGTGTAAGATTCGTCACCGTCAACGTACATTATCGGTCTTTGAGCTTTTTTGCCGCCCGGGATAAAGTGCAATTTGAGCCATTTAAACAAAGCACCTGCTTCTCCAAGCTGTCCGGGGTATTGGTCAATATCTCTGAATTCACCGTCTTGGTTATTATAAGATTTCAAGACAGATACCGAACCTCTCGTCAAAGGTGCTTCATTATAAGTTTTCAAATCTTTGTTGTTTTTAATAATTTCATAAGGTGTTTTTTGATTTTGGCAAATTACATCATTGCCCCAAAGAACATCAAAATGCATTTCTCTATGATATTCTTTTATGTTATTTCCGCCGAGCATATATTCGGCAAGCGTTGCAAAATGTTTGCATTCCTGTTTCAAAGCCTCATTGCATTTAGCCAAAACCAATTTCGGTGCTCTGTAACTAATCGGTCTGTCACCTTTTTGAGAAAATTCATCAACCACGTGGTCAATATGGTCAACTCTTATTCCGTCAAACTGATAAGTTTTGCATAAGTTTTTAACCTTGTTAATGAAATAGTTCATAACAGGCATATTATATTCGCCGTTTTCAAGATAGACGAAATAAAACGGTGCCTGACAATCCAAATTTGCATATCGGCTTACGTCATTACCCTTGTAGTCATAATGTTTGAAAGTAGGATAATCACCCGTTTCAGACATTCTTTCAAAAACAGGTATTCCTGCCGAACACCAAGCTCCGCCGGGAACAGGCCATAAACCGTTTTTAATTAATTCTCCGATTATCACTCCTTGTTGAGTAATGTCGCACTCATCGCAGATTTTACTTTCAGGAACGTTTTCAATTTGAGCTACAATTTTTCTAACTCGTGAAACCAACTTGATTTGAGCCTGCTTCATCGTCATTTTTTCTGAAAGCTGCTTTTTCTTAGGCTTCAACAACTTTGATAAATCATCAAAAACAGGTTTATAATGTTCGCTAATATCATCAGAGCCGCTTTTCAAAATACTTTTAGCAATGTTCACGGCAACTTTCGCATCATCTTTTCCGTATTTTTGTTCCAAAACATAATACAAAGATTCTATTTCAACTTCAATCTCCGTCATAAGCTCCGAAACGTCCATCCATCTGACAATAGAAGGATTTGCCAAAACTTCTTTAGAGAATCTGCTTGTTTGGGGCAAAATATCATAAATAACAGGGTGTCCTGCAAGTTGAGCCATTGTAATAAAAAACTGAACCTGTTCTTTTCCGCTTATACCTGTTTTGCCTGTCAAATATCCGTCTTTTACCGAATCACTGATATCGGAGGAACTCGGTAAATATGCACAACCGAAATCTCTCGGGTGAAAAGGAATAAGATAAACCGTCGTTCCCAAAATATTTTTTTCAAGATTTCCTGACGGTAAAATCAAAATTTGCTTAAGCCAATCAACGAAATTTCCCGGAGCAGGCGAGTAATTTCCGTTGCCCAATGCAGTTAAATTGATAAGTTTTATGCTGTGTTGTTCACGCTTCAACCAATCGGCATTTGTAATACCCGCTCTTACAACAGGTGAAATTTCACCTTTATTAAACTTGAAAGAATCATTTTCAAATACGCCGTTTAAACGCCATTTGACCTCTAAACCGTACAAAGTATCGGCAGCATTGAGTTCTTCCAACGCTCTGATGTGAGGATACGGCAAATAGCCGTATTTTTCAATGGTTCTGCGAAGATAAGCCTTTCTACCCTCAGAAATTTCATCACCGCAGTAAATCTCTTTTAACTTTTTCAAAAATAGTGTAAGTTCCCTTGTTTTTATAATGTCGAATTCTTTTTTTTCATTCTTTGCAAATAAAAATGAGAACATATTATATCCCTTTCAAGTTGTACGAATTTATTCTAACATATTTTTTCAAAATTGTGATTATTATTAAAATTTTTAAAGTCATCATGTTTTTGATTGATTTTTTGATTATATTAACCCGTTGGTTAATTATATTTTTTAAATATTTCGGCTAATGTTTTTTAACGGTAAAAAAGCTATTCTATCAAAGTGGGAAACTTGGAGAAGAATTTGTGATGAAATCATACATAGTAAAAACAGCATTAACAGCTTGCATACTTTTTGGCGGAAGCTTTGCTTTTGCAGCTTCATTAAATTCTGTAGAAGTGAAAACTACACCTGCCGATGCAAAAATTTTGCTCGGAACAGACTACAAATCTTTTGTTAAAAAGACAGATTTATCAACAAACCAAATTCAATTAGTTTTAAAAGACACAACAATTAACGAAAATATTCAAACAAAATTCGATAATTCAAAATCTTTTAACGGTGTAAGCCTTGTTCAAGACGGAAAAGATGCTTATATCTACGTTTCAGGGATAAATACTTCAAACATCGAAGTTATAAACGCCGAAACCAACAACATTGTACCTTTGAACACTCACAAAAAAGATTTTTCGACAGGACTCGGAATTCTCGGATTTTTGCTCGTAACAGCTGCGGTATCAATGTTCACAAACAGAAAAACAGCTAAAGTTACAAAAACATTCGTTGAACACTCGCTTCACAGAAACGAAATTAAAAACAATATTAATATCAAAAATTACACAATCAGAACATCTACATCAAACTCAAATTCTGTATCAATCCACGGAACTCCGACAGCAAAATTCGCTCAAGATACAAGCTCCTTCGGATTGAATAAACCTAACAGAAATAATCAGTCAGCCATCAGTATTAATTCTTATTGCCTTAAAAAAGCAGTAAATTCGTAAACTCACTGATTGTAACGGGCATGGTCGGGTAATTTTTCAAAAAAATACTTGAAAAATTCTAAAAAACAATTTATACTATATTAATAATTGAACAACAAATAATTGAACAATTTTATTTTGGAAAAAATATGATAAGCATAAATACAGAAAATACAGCACCTAATATTGATATAAACGCAGATGATGAAATATCGTTAGATTTTGCTCTAGTAGAAAATATAGCAATTCAAGACATAAAAAAGATTTCAGACATTCATAAACTCGCAGTTATCAACGGGAAAAGATTGTATATAAAAAATGCAAATCCTGAAATTATGCAAATTTTGACAATAACAGGAATTCATAAAGACGAAGAACACGGCTCAAATACAAAAAGGTAAAAGTAAATGGGAAATTTATACACGGTAGCTTTACCTCTCGGAAATTTGAACGACATTACCTTAAGAGCGATAGAGACATTAAAATCAGTTGAGTTCATAGCTTGCGAAGATACAAGAACAACAAAAATTCTTTTACAGAAATATGATATTTCGGCAAAATTACTCGATTGTCACAAATTTAACGAACAGGAAAGAAGCAAAAAAATTTCCGAATTGCTTGAAAATTCAGACGTTGCTTTGGTATCAGATGCAGGCACACCGTGCATTTGCGACCCCGGTTGTGTTTTGATAAAAAACATTTTACAAAACGGACACAAAATAATACCCATTCCGGGAGCTTGTGCCTTAATAACATTTTTATCAGCCGTACCAAGGGAAAACGAATTTTTCACTTTCGTTGGATTTTTACCAAAAACTTCGCAAAAAAGAATTGAATTATTTGAAAAACACCAAAACATCAACTGTGTTTTTTATGAATCACCAAACAGGTTAATGAAAACTCTTGATGACATATTGACGAAATTCGGAAAAGACAAAAAAATCGCAATCGGGCGAGAACTTACAAAAATTCACGAAGAAATCAAAATAGGCACAGCAGAAGAAATCATAAAATACTATAAAGAAAACACTTTAAAAGGTGAAATTGTCGGAATGGTTTACGCTGACGACGATTTAGAGAATGCAGATACAGCAGCTTTGACAGAAAAAATAAAACTTTTGAAAAAGCAGAATTTTTCCGATAAAGATATTGCGAAAATCTTATCAACACTTGAAAAAGCACCAAAAAACACAATTTATGAATTATCATTAAATCTTTAATTTTTGCAATAAAAAATATGATATAATTTTTTCATAATGAATAAAAAAGTTTTATTGATATATCCGCCGTCAGAGCAAATGAACAGAACTGCACGATGTCAGCAGCCGATAAAAGAATTAATTGTTTTACCGCCGCTTCCGCCGACTGATTTGATGTATTGTGCTTCAATGGCGAGAAAATTCGGAGCAATTTGTAAAATCAGAGATTATTCGGTTGAAAAAGCTGATTTACTTTCAGATTTAAAAGATTTTCAGCCCGATACAGTCTTGATAAACGTCGCAAGCACAACATTTGAGAACGATATGCAGGCTTTGGACACAATCAAAAATTTCAATACAAAAATCCCAACCGTCGCAACAGGTGCTCATTTTTTAACCTTCAACAAATCTGTTCTTGAAGAATACAAAAATCTTGATATTATTATTCGAGGAGAACCCGAAATAACCTTTGGGGAAATTGTTTCGGGCAAGGATTTGTCTGAAATCGACGGAATAACATACCGCAGCGGAGAAGAAATTATCAGTAATAAAAATAGAGATTTTCTCGAAAATCTTGACGAGCTTCCGTTTCCCGCAAGGGATTTAATTGATAATAAATTATATATCCGCCCCGACAACGGTGAAAAACAAGCAATCATAAGAGTTTCTCAAGGCTGTCCGTTCCATTGTTTTTTCTGTCTTGCAACACCTGTTTCGGGTGAAAAAGTCCGCTACCGCAGCGTTGACAACATAATTTACGAAATAAAAGAATGTATTTCAAAATACGGAATTAAAAACTTTGTTTTTTGGTCGGATTTATTCACCGCAAACCACAAGTTTATAAAAGAATTTTGCGGAAAAATCATCTCCGAAAACCTGAATATAATCTGGGGTTCAAACTCAAGAGCAGATACAATCAACGAAGAAATTTTGATTTTAATGAAAAAAGCAGGCTGCAATTTGATGAGTTTAGGGATAGAAAGCGGCTCACAAGAAATTCTCGATAAAATCGGCAAAAAAATCACAAAAGAACAGGCAGAAAAAGCCGTTAAACTTTGTCAAAAGCATAATATCAAGGTTTTTGCATACTTTGTAATCGGTTTACCGTGGGAAAATAAAAATAATATTCTGGAAACAATAAATTTTGCAATAAAATTAAATCCTGATTATGTCAATTTTTACACGGCGGCGGCACTTCCGGGGTCAAAATTTTACGATTATATTTTGCAAAACGAGCCCGAAAAAATCAACGACAAAGATTTTTACCAAAGCCCATATTACTATCCATGCGTTGGAACGAAATATCTTTCAAAAGATGAAATTAAAAATCTGCATAAAACTGCTGTCAAAAAATTTTATCTCCGCCCACGATATATTATGAAAAAACTTACGGAAATAAAGACTTTAACGCAGCTTCTTAATTATTTCAAAGCAGGTTTTTCTGTTTTGTTAAAGAAATAAATTAAAGGAAAAATATGGTCGAAACAACAATCGCCGCAACAATTCCGACAGCATCTGCAATCAACCCAGTTGCAAGTGCATAGCGGTATTTTTTTATTCCGACAGCACCAAAATAAACCGAAAGCACATAAAACGTTGTTTCAGAACTTCCAAGCATAACAGCACCGAGTTTTACAACATAAGAATTTGGTGGATTTTGAGAGGCTATATCAGAAAAAACACCAAGTGCCGCACTTCCCGACAGAGAACGGACTATTGCAAGCGGAAGAATTTCTGACGGAAGATGAATTTTTTGCAAAACACCCGAAAGTAAATCTGTCAACATATCTAAAGCTCCTGAAGCCCTAAACATAGCAACGGCAACAATTATTGCGGTCAAATACGGAATAATTCGAAGCGTTACATCAATACCGTCTTTTGCTCCGTCAACAAATGCCTCATAAACAGGTACTTTTTTTATCAGTGCAAAAACTAAAATTAACATTATTAAAACAGGTAATGCAAGCATTGATAAAATATCAAAAAAACTTTTAATCATCACAGCCTCCCGATAAATCTTCGGCTGCAACTTGAGGTTTGCAAATATGACTCATAATTTTTGCAGTAACTATTGCGGAAGTGAATGCCGTCAAGGTTACAATTAAAACGGGCATGATGATTTCAGTAGGATTTTCGTATCCGACACTTGCTAAAATTGCAATAACCGTTGCAGGAATAAGCTGAAAACCGGCAGTATTCATTGCCAAAAACATGCACATTGAATTTGATGCGGAAGTTTTGTCGATATTGTCTTTCTGCATTTCTTCCATAGCTTTCAAACCCATTGGAGTTGCTGCATTTGCAAGCCCCAAAGCATTTGCGGAAAAATTCATTGCCACATGCCCGATAGCTTTTTTATTGTCCTTTAGTTCGGGAAAGAGAAATTTAGCACAAGGTGAAAGAATTTTTGAGAGCCAATCAACGATACCTGATTTTTCGGCAATTTTCATAATTCCGAGCCAAAACACCATAATTCCGCAAAGCCCGATAGCAATTTTGACAGACGTTTCCGCTCCGGAGAGAATAGCGTTGACAACGTCATTTAATTTGCCGTTAACAGCACCGATTATGAAAGAAATTATGATTAAAAAGGCCCAAATGTAATTCATAGTTACATTGTAACTTTTAAGGAAATTTTATCAAAATTGTAAAAAAAGGTTAAGAACATGATTAGTATTTGAAAAATGGTGGCATAAATTTAATAGAGGAGAAAAGTTAGGAGAGTCGGATATGTCGATTAATTTTATTTCGCTTAATAACGATGCAGTATTCAGCGGTATAAATCTATCAACCAGACAGATGCCGATGAATCCGTTGGGAAATAAAGAAGTCGAACGAGCAACAACGAATGAAACAGAGGATTTAAAGCGTTCGCAGGGATTGCTTGAACTCGGAGCGAGAATAGCTTCAAGCCAAAAAACAGATGTGGATAAAGAGCCTGAAGGAAATATTCCTTGGGCAGACATTATGCGTCAGCTTGAACTCAAACAAACAGGTGACGAAGAAGAAGATTATAACAGCATCATGGACGAAATTATGTTCCAAATTGAACATGCTCAATCGCAATATGACTTAAATTATTACGAATGGCTTATGGAGCATACAAACAGATTATTTATGTCTTTGGGTGATGCAAACGAAGAATATTTTGAAGAAGAAAACGCCGTTCAAATGCCGATGATGAATATGACAAACATGACAATTTTATAAATATATAAAAAAATATATTGACTATTTGTTATGTGTGGCATAAGATGATTGTACCGGAAAGTCGGAGTGGCGGAATGGTAGACGCGCACGTTTGAGGGGCGTGTGGAGCAATCTGTATGGGTTCAAGTCCCATCTTCGACACCATTTTTAAAAATTAAAGGGTTTTTATTTAACCCTTTTTTTGTGTCCAAATTACTAAATAATTGAATATTGATTTTTAGCAAAAGATTATTATAAATAGAAGTATGAAAAAATTTTTTGTAATAATTTCAGTAATCTTTTCAATGATAGTAGCACCGCTTACAACAAAAGCTGTTACAATTTCAGGCGGGATTGAAAAGTCTGATTTAGTCCCGATAGGCTTTTTCGGCTCATGGCAAGTAATGGCAGTCAGGGCAAATACAAGCAATGCAAATATGTTTGTACCATATTCGACAGAAATTTGGAACTTATCGAAAGACGGTAACGTCATAACTTTAGAAAACCCGATTTCGGGAGCAAGTGCATCTATAACAATTAAAGATGCAACGAGTGAAACATTTACGTTTCAGAGGATTACAGGCGATAAAAGAGATGAAACCGTAACCGAAACAGCGACTTTAACGCTCAACGGCGACAGCTTTTTCGGCTGCGACACTATGGTTGTAAAAACTTATCGCAACGGTCAAATCGTAAAAACCGAAAACGTAAAATATAACTTACAAGCAAGAAAAATTTCCGGCTCAAACATAAAAAATATTTTTAGTGTAAAATAAAATTCGAGTATGAAAAGGATTTAGTGATGAGTGAAAAGAAAGAACTTTTGTATGATACGGTGATTTTAGGCGGAGGTCCTGCCGGATTATCAGCCGCAATTTATTCGGCAAGAGGAAATATTAAAACAGCAGTCGTTGATATAACAATGTTCGGCGGACAGCCAAGCAATTATCTCGAAATAGAAAACTACCCCGGCTATCCGATTTCAGGCGGGTATGATTTAATGGAAAAATTTGAAGAACACGCTGATAAATTCGGTGTGGATAAATTCCCAATGCAAGAAATCCAAAAAATCGACCTTCTATCAGAGCCGAAAGTTATTGACTCATTAGATACAATTTTCAAGGCAAAAACCGTTATAATTGCGACTGGTGCAAAAGCAACAAAACTCGGCATTGCAGGAGAAAAAGAATTTCTCGGCAGAGGTGTCAGCTACTGTGCAGTTTGTGACGGAGCTTTTTACAGAGAAAAAACCGTTGCAGTTGTAGGCGGCGGAAATGCAGCAGTAGAAGAAGCAGCATATCTGACAAAATTTGCCGACAAAGTTTACATTATTCACAGACGAGATAAATTCAGAGCCGATAAAATCGTTCAAGAACGTACATTTAATAACCCGAAAATCGAACTTATTTTAGACTCAATTCCGCTTGAAATCAAAGGCGAAAACAACGTTGAAACACTCGTCATAAAAAATGTCAAAACAAATGAAATTTCCGAAATAAAAACAGACGGAGTTTTCCCCTATATCGGATTTACCCCAAATGTCGATTTGATAAACGGTCAATTAAAACAAAACGAAAGAGGATTTATCGAAACAGATGTAAATCTTCAAACGTCAATCGAGGGTGTTTATGCAGCAGGTGATGTAAGAAATACACCTTTAAGACAAGTTATTACGGCAGCCGCTGACGGAGCTTTGGCAGCTTGCAGCTGTGTAAAATACCTTGAAACACTTGAAAGCAAAATTTCCGTATAAAATTTTCAAAATAACAAAAAAGCCTGCCTTTTTGAGGCAGGTTTTTTATTGAGAAAATAATTTAATTTTCAGAAAGAGAATTATAAATTTCGTCCGCAAGCTCACTCAATTCCGCATCTTGAGCAGGTTTGAAAGCAGATGTAATTTTAATTGTTTTATCAAGAATTTTCGTATTTTTGATTGTTTCGATATGACCTTTCAAAACAGCTTCCGAAACAGGTGCCCAAGAACCGTTGTAAATTACTGCAAACGTTCTGTTTTGAAGATTATGAGCTTTCAAATCAAGCAAAACCGTCTCCATAGGTGTGAAAATTCCTGCATTGTATGATGCCGTTGCAATAACGATATGACTAAATTTAAAGGCTTCTGAAACGATATATGACGGATGAGTTTTTGAAACGTCATAAATTTTCATGTTGCAAATGCCTTTATCAGCCAATTTGTTAGCCAAAATCTCAGCAACATTTTCGGTATGACCGTAAATTGAACCTGATAAAATCAAAACCGAATTTAATTCAGGAGTATAGCTGCTCCATTTTTGATATTTTTCAACAAACCAAGAAATATTTTTTCTCCAAACAGGACCATGTAAAGGACAAATCATTGCTATTTCAAGATTTGCAGCTTTTTTAAGCAAAGCCTGAACCTGCATACCGTATTTGCCGACAATATTTGTGTAATAGCGGCGAGCTTCATCAAGCCATTCCGTTTCAAAATTTACTTCATCAGCAAAAATATTACCGCTCAAAGCACCAAAAGTTCCAAAAGCATCAGCCGAGAACAAAATTTTATCGGTTGTATCGTAAGTCACCATTGCTTCGGGCCAATGAACCATAGGAGCCATAACGAACGTCAAATTATGTTTACCCGTATTCAAAACGTCGCCTTCTTGGATTATATGAGCTTTGGAATCTATGTCGAAATCAAAAAATTGTTTAATCATTGATAAAGTTTTTTTGTTGCAAACAATTTTGGCTTCGGAATATTTAGCAGCAACATCTTGCAAAGTTGCAGCATGGTCAGGCTCTAAATGGTTTACGATAATGTAATCAAGCTTTTTACCGTCAAGAGCATATTCCAAATTTTCAAAAAACTGAATTGAAGCCTCTTTATCAACCGTATCAAACAAAACTGTTTTTTCATCTTTTAAAAGATAAGAATTATAAGAAACACCTTTTTCAATAGGATAAACATTTTCAAACAAAGCGAGTCGTCTGTCATTCACACCTAAAAAAACAAGGTCATCAGTAATATTTTTTACACAATACATAAAAATACCTCTTTTTCATACAACTGTCATAACATAATTTTCGCATAAAAAAGAGGTAATAAAAAAATCAAAGCAAGCTATTTTACAAAATTTATAATTTTAGCACCTATAGATTTTAAGAATTTTCTAAATTTTGCAAGGTTTTTAGGACTCGAAACCTTTTTGTACGGTTTTGGCTGAATTATTCTCTTAAACTTGATGGCAGGAGGACCAAAAAGCATACAATAAACAGGTTTGTAGCCTTGCGGAATTTTCAAATCAGCAGAAAGTTCAGGCAAAATATTCAAACAAGATTGAGCCAATCCGCACCAAACCGTTCCAACCCCTAAAGATTGAGCATAGAGTTCAAAATAGCTCAATGCAATTACAGGGTCAATATCGACACAAGGTGCATCGACAGGCGAACAGGCAACTATCATATGCGGAGCATTTCTAAAAATTACATCTTGTCTGTTTTCACTAATTATGACACTTTCAAGCCGAGATAAAAATCTTTCGGCATCTTTTGGAAAAGGTTTATTCTCACACAAATTTTTTAATTTTGCATAAACTTTTTCTTTAAACTCAGCCATAGCATCAATATCATCAATGAATGCAAAAAGTAATCTATGGTCATTGCAGCCCGTCGGAACCCAATTTAACATATTTTTAAGTTTTGCCAAAGTTTCTTTATCAAGATTAGCCTGTTTATAATGTCTTACACTTCTCCTCGATTGAATTTGGTTTAAAATAACATCGGGAGATTTTTCTTTTTGCGGAATTAAAGACTCATCAGGATTTTTACCCAAAATTGAAATAGCACCCGTCGGGCAGACTGCAAGACAATGCTGGCATTTCATACAACGAGTTTCCCCATTTTCCGCAACTCTCGGATTTTTATTTTCATCAAATTCCAAAACCGAACACGAACAATCTTTAATGCACAAACCGCATCTTATACATTTGCTTTTGTCAACTTTAAAATTCAAATTTTTCATAAAAATACCTCATAAAACTCCTTTTCTATTTTAATACATTTCTGCGGTAAATTAAACCGATATTTACTAATTATGAAGTATGAAAATAAAAAATTATACTGATAAAATAAATTTTATGGGAAACTTTAATTTTTTAGAAAAAACAAATAATGACATATATGAACTTTGCGAAACGGCAGAAAAACTCTTTCGTGACGAGTATTTTGACCAATGTATAACACAAACGAGAAAAGCCGCAGAAGCAATGACAAAAAATATTCTGCAATCGAAAGCCGAAAGTGACGATACATTTGACGATATGATTTATAAATTAAAAGTCATCTCAAAAGATACAATGAGAGAACAAGAATTTATAAGTGACATGTATTTTTTGAAAAAATGCGGAAACAAAGCAACCCATGCAAACAAATCGGAAAATGACGGCAAAACAGCATTGGAATGTCTTGAACATCTTTTTGAAGCAGCAATTAATTTTGCATACTGTCAGAAAAAAGATGATACTTTAAACAGACTGATTTTCGACGAACAACTTCTTATGACGGGCGAAAAAAATACATCATTGGAAGAAGAATACAAAAAACGTCTGCAAGAAGAAAAACAACGAGAAAAAGAAGCCGAAAAACGGAAAAAAGAAGAACGAAAAAAAGAACTCGAAAACAAACGCAAAAATGAGAATTCTCAAAAAGAAGATGATAAAGACGACGACTTTGATAATTTTCGAGAATACGACACCGATAAAAAAGAAATGTCATTATTCAAAAAAATTACAATTGTGTTTTCCGTAATCGCAGCATTAATGATGTTTATAATGCTTACGTTGAGTGAAAATTCAAAATCAACCGAAAATATTTTACAAGAAAAAATTCCTGATAAAGTTCAAAATCACCCCGTTGAAAAATCGAAAAATCAACAATTAAAAAATTCTAAAGACGATAAAAATTCATTAAAATATTCAAAAATTTTAGACAAAATTAACGTGAAACAAAACAGTAAAAAAGAAAAAGTTTTGTCTGAACCCAAAGAAGAAATTTTATTTAAAGATAAGTCTAAAAAGCCTGTGACAACAAGCAAGAACAATGGAAAAACAACCAATTCGAAAAAACAAATCGAAAAAGATTTTTCCTTGAGCGGAAATTTTTCATTGTAATTTGAATATTTGTATATAAAAAAATCGAAACTCTTTGCTAAATCAGACAAATTATAATATATTTAATAGTAATAAAAAATATCCGACAGCAAACGGGAGATTTAGCATGAGCAGAATAATTGTTACAGGCGGAGCAGGTTTTATCGGCAGCAATTTATGTGAAAGACTTGTCAATGAAGGCAACGACGTAATTTGCGTAGATAATTTTTTCACAGGTTCAAAGGACAACATCAGACATTTGATAGGCGACAATCATTTTGAACTTGTCAGACACGATGTAACAAAAGAATTTTATGCAGAAGCAGACCAAATATACAATCTCGCTTGCCCTGCAAGCCCTCCGAGCTATCAATACAACCCCATTAAGACAATAAAAACTTCAATAATGGGAACGATTAATATGTTAGGACTTGCAAAGCGTTGCAAAGCAAGAATTTTGCAAGCATCAACAAGTGAAGTTTACGGAGATCCGAAAGTTCACCCTCAAACAGAAGATTACTGGGGAAATGTTAATCCAATCGGCATAAGAAGCTGCTATGACGAGGGAAAACGCTGTGCCGAAACGCTTATGATGGATTATCACAGACAAAATAACGTTGATATCAGAATTGTCAGAATTTTCAACACTTACGGACCGAAAATGGATAAAAACGACGGTCGTGTTGTATCGAATTTTATTGTTCAAGCACTTCAAAACCACGACATAACCATTTACGGCGACGGAAGCCAAACTCGTTCATTCTGCTTTGTTTCAGATTTAGTTGAAGCACTTATAAGAATGCAAAATAATGAAGAAGGTTTTATCGGACCTGTAAATTTAGGAAATCCGTCAGAGCGTACAATTCTTGAATTTGCGGAAAGAATTATAAAATTAACGGGTTCAAAATCAAAAATCATACACAAACCGTTACCGTCAGATGACCCGACAAGAAGACGCCCCGATATAAGCCTTGCAAAAGAAAAGTTACATTGGGAACCGAAAGTCGATATTGACGAGGGCTTAACAAAAACTATCGAATATTTTGAAAAAGTTTTAAGCTCTGAAAAATAGACATTTAAAAATGTTTAATGTTTAATAGTAATAAAAAAAAACAGATAATACAAAAGGACAATAAAAATGTTAGCAAGACGTGCAGCAAGAGAATTAACCTTAATTTTATTCTCACAAATGGAAGATAATATAAAACAATATAAGAACACTGATTTTAACCAAATGTTGGTAAATTCTGTAAGAATGTTGACAAACAATGCTTATGAAGAATTAAAAATCCAATCTTCATCAGTGGTTGATATGATTCAATACATTGACGAATACGAGGCAAATCACCCGACAAACCTTGCACGTCCAATCGAAAGTAATGATATCCCTGTTCCTATTCCGTTAACATCAGATATGACAGGCAGATTAACGAGCATTGCCGATGTTTGCGAAAAAGCTTTTGCGGCACTTGAAATAGCTGAAATGGCTGTACTTGAAGAAAATTCAGACACAAAAAAATACATCAACAAAATCGTAAAAGCATTTGTTGATAATTATAAAGAAATTGATGAAACAATCAAAACCCTATCGGTAGGCTGGGATTTCAACAGACTTGTTAAAACAGACAAAAATCTTTTGAGAATTGCAGTTACAGAAATGTTATATGTCAAAGAAACACCTGTAAAGGTTGTTATTGATGAAGCAGTTGAACTTGCAAAAAGATATTCAACAGAAGACAGTGCATCTTTTATCAATGCAATTTTGGCAAAAGTAGTAAAAGAAAATGAGCTTGATTAGTAATGTTTGAATTTTTCAAAAGAAAAGATAAAGAGCAGCAGCCTCAAGAAGAAAATCAACAACCTCAAGAACCCGTTCAAAACGAAGAAACTCCTAAAGTTGAAGAAACGGAGAAAGAGGGATTTTCGTTTTCTTTTGACAAACTTAAAGCAACCGTTACAAACACTGCAAAGACCCTCGTTCAAGCTGTTACAAATACCGTTCAGGATAAAGAAGAATTTGATGAATTTGCACTTGATGACACGGAAGAACAGCTTATAAAAGCTGATATCGGGGTTAATACAGCAGCAGAAATTACAGATAAATTACGAGAAAAGAATTCCCGAATAAAGCCATCTGAAATAAGAGAATTTTTGAAAAATGAATTTGACAATATTTTAGAAAATGCAGGCAGTGAAAAACTCAAAGTTAATGACGGTTTGAATATTTATTTAATAACAGGTGTAAACGGAGCAGGAAAAACAACTTTGATTGCCAAACTTGCATACCAATTTAAACAAGAGGGCAAAAAGGTTCTTGTAGCAGCAGGCGACACATTCAGAGCAGCAGCAGAAGAACAATTAAATATTTGGTCAAACAGAGCAGGTGCGGATATTGTCAGAAAAGACGGTATTGATGCAGCGGCAGTTGTTTTTGATGCCATCAAGAAATCCAAAGACGAAAATTACGATGTGCTTTTGATTGATACAGCAGGAAGATTACAAAATAAACACAATTTAATGGAAGAATTGGGCAAAATAAAAGTTGTCATAAATAAATTAGCTCCCGAAAACTTTACGGAAAGCCTTTTGGTTATTGATGCAAACACCGGACAAAACGGCTTGCAGCAAGCGAAAGTTTTCAAAGAAGCTGCGGATTTAACAGGTATTGCATTAACGAAACTTGACGGAAGTGCAAAGGGCGGAATTATTATCGCAATCGCAAAAGAACTTTCTTTGCCGGTTAAATTGATTGGTGTCGGTGAAAAAATTACAGATTTAAAATATTTCAACGCAAAAGATTTTATAAGAGCATTATTTGAACAATAAAAATCCAAAACAGAAAAGGGATAAAAATGGAGTATGAAACCCGAAAGGCAATAGGCAGAAACATCGCTAAATTCAGAAAGCGTAAAGGGCTTTCGCAAAAAGAATTGGCTGAACAAATCGGAATAGGCTTTCCGAATGTAAGTTATATTGAAAACGGAAAATATGCTCCGAGATTGAACACCCTTATCAAACTTTCACAGGTTTTAGATGTTCAAATGTATGAATTTTTTATTTTGGAACGCCACATTGCAAAAGAAAATATAAAAGAAACACTTTTCAAGGCACTTGAAGAAGATGAAACCTTATTGAGATTGGTTTACAGAATTTATTTAGCGGTAAAATCCGATTATTCGCCCGAAAAATATAATGATGAAACTCCTTTAAAGCCTGAACATATCAAAAAAAAGAAATCAAAAAAGACCCCGACTGATTAAATCGGGGCTTTTTATTTTTAATTAGAGTTTAAATAAAATTTCTATAGATTAAACAATATTAATCGTTTTTAGGAAGTTCGACATTACCGACTTGGTTTCTGCCGTTTTCTTTAGCGGCATAAAGCCCTTTGTCCGCAAACTCAATCATTTCTTGAACTGTCATACCGCAGAACGGGAAAGTCGAAACTCCTAAGCTGATTGTTACTTGCTTTTCTGTATTGGCTGCAATTTTGAAAGGTTTTGATGCAATAATTTTACAGATTTTATCGGCAGTAATTTTGGCTTCATCAAATCCGGTATTTTTTAGAATGATAGCCATTTCTTCACCACCGTAACGGCAAACAATATCAGCACTTCTGACATTTTTCTTTAAGGTATGTGCAACACCTCTCAAAACAGCATCACCTGCTTGGTGACCGTATGTATCATTGAATTTCTTGAAGAAATCAATATCAATCATAATAAGAGAGAAATTTTTATTATAACGTCTGCAATCGTCCATACAAATTTTCATTTGCTCTTGGAAAAATCTGTGGTTGTACAAATCCGTCAAACCGTCAGTCGTTGCAAGTTTATATGTCAATTCAAAATCTCTGGATTTAAGAATGTATTTAACAACATAAACACATAAAACAGCAACAACGGAAAGAAGTATCGGCAATACTAACCAAATCCAAAGGTTAAACAATTGCATAACTAATGTTGATAAAATCATATAGCCGAATATTATAAATGCTGAAATTGCCGCAGATATCGCCGTTGAAGCACAATAGAAAGTGACGAAAGCAATAATCGCTGCGATGACAACCGAAATGATAATGTTTTTAAACGGAGAAACCTGTTTAATCAAAGAATTATCAATCAAATTGTTGAACAATGTTGCATGAACTTCAACCCCAGGCATGTATTTTGATGTCGGAACACTTTTTATATCAGAAAGTGAAAAGACACTTGTTCCGACAAAAACAACTTTATCTTTGAAAGTATCTTTTGCCAAAACATCACTTCCGTTTATAGCCGAAACAACTTTCCAGAGCGGAATATACTTAAATTTTGTATTGTCAACAAGACCTGTATCACCATACCAATTAAGCATAACCCTTGCATCATCGGAAATATTCCATTTGCCGATATTCTCAACTGCAAGTGTATTGTTTTTAACGACAGTCTGTCCGATAGCAGCTTCTTTTTTGTCCGAAAGATATTTCAAAGCCATTTTATAGGTCATATACGGATAAAAATCGTTTTCGGTCGCTGTAAGCTTTCCGCTGTTATCAAACATATAATTAGGATAAGCTACAAACAAAGGAACGGAACGAGTGATACCGTCATCATCTTTTGCAGTATTTATATGACCGATATTTGCTGATTTATCAATAATTTGCGGCAAAATTGAACGACAATTTTTGTAAACGGCAGGGCTGAATTTTGCCGATTTAACATCTATTGCTGTTATCAATTTTTTAGGCAAAATAACAGGCTGACGCACCGAAAAATCTCTATCATCAAAATTGATTGCTGTAAACGCATTGTCATATTTTCCAAACGCAGCAGCCAATTTATCATCACTATCTTTGTTATTTCTCAACGAATGAACAAACAACAAATCAAACCCGACAACACTCGGATTTTGAGCTTCGACATAGTCCAAAATTTGAGCATAAATGTGTCGAGGAATAGGCCATTCGCCATACTTATTGATTAGATATTCGTAACTTTCATCATCAACCGTCAAAATCACAATATCGTTTGAAACTTTTTTCTTATCCGCAATTATAGACTGTCTTAAGTCAAAAGATTTCAATTCCATCGTCTTGAAAAAATTATCGGATTTACCGTTTGCAATAAATACCGACAATATAAATAAAGCTATTGCTATAAGAAAAGTGTAAATTATAATAATTTTACTGTTAATAAAAAAACTTCTGATTTTATTTTTAATCACTTATTCCTGCCTATTCTAAACGAATAACCAGGCAACCTCATTGTACTCTGCGGAATTAGAATTTTCATACTTAAATCCTGATTGTAAAATAAAATTTTCTGAGTTATTCGGATTTACTAAATACTGCAAAAGACATTCTTCATTTAAGTTCACTTGTTTTTCCCCTACATCTCGTAACAAAGCTTATTATTACAAAATATTAAGAAAAATTTATCAATCGAAATATTTATTTTTGTTACGAAAAATAGAACATAGGGTTTAATTAAGTGAGTTTAAAATCACCATGTTTTTTGATATGTTCAATCAAACCGCCGTCTTGTTGAAGTTTAATCATAACTTCGGGGAGCGGTTTAAATTTGATTTCGGTATTTTTTGTTAAGTTTTTGATAACACCTTCTCGAACATCGACTTCAAGTTCATCACCTGCATCAATTCCGTCAGTGTCACATTCAAGCAAAAGCAATCCGATATTGATAGCATTTCTGTAAAAAATTCTTGCAAAAGACTTTGCAATAACGGCACTTACACCTGATAACTTAATAATTTGCGGAGCGTGTTCTCTTGATGAACCCAATCCAAAATTTGAACCTGCAACAACAAAGTCACCTTTTTGAACTTTTGATGCAAATTCGGGATCGGCATCTTCAAGTACATGTTTTGCAAACTCAGGAAGATTTGAACGCAAGTGAAACAATCTGCCTGGTGCAATGTGGTCTGTCGATATATTATCCGGAAATTTCCATGATTTACCTTTTAGCATAATTATTCTCCTTTACAATATTTCCGTAGGGTCTGCAATGTGACCGTATATAGCTGAATAAGCTGCAACAGCAGGCGATGCAAGGTAAATTTTACCTTCCGGGTTGCCCATTCTGCCTTTGAAGTTTCTGTTTTGCGTTGAAAGACAAACTTCTCCATCACCCAAAATTCCTGCGTGAACTCCAACGCAAGGTCCGCATCCGGGTGGAATTATTGATGCTCCGACGTATGTCAAAATTTCAATAATACCTTCTCGAAGTGCCTGCATCATAACATCTTTTGATGCAGGTGCGACAATCAATCTTACATCCGGGTGTACTTTTTGACGTTTCAAAATCTTTGCCGCCAATCTCAAATCTTCAATTCTTCCGTTTGTGCAACTTCCGATGAAAACTTGATCGATTTTAACATCGCTTAACTCGCTGACAGGTTTAACATTATCTACCGTGTGCGGGCATGCTACCATCGGAACGACATCTCCTGCATTGATTTCAATAACTTTTTCGTATTCGGCATCTTCATCAAAAGAAATCTTCTTATAAGCATACTCTCGTTTTCTTTCTTTTAAGAATTCATAAGTTTTTTCATCTGTTGCAAATAAACCTGCTTTCGCACCTGCTTCAACAGCCATATTAGCAAGTGTAAATCTGTCGGACATTGTCATATTGTCGATAGTTGAACCGCAAAATTCCAAAGCCTTATACGTTGCACCATCAGCACCGATTTTACCGATTAAATGTAAAATCAAATCTTTCGCATAAACACCATTGTTGAAAACTCCGTTTACAACAATTTTGTATGATGCAGGAACTTTAAGCCAAGTTTTACCGAGAGCAGAAGCAACTGCAACATCTGTACTGCCCATGCCCGTAGCGAAAGCACCTAAAGCACCTGATGTACAAGTGTGTGAATCGGCACCGCAAAGGATTTCTCCGGGATTAACATATTGTTCAACGAGTCTTTGGTGGCAAACACCCGTACCGCCTTCCGATAAAACAGCTCCTGTTTCTTTTGCAAACTGACGCATAACCATGTGAGAATTAGACAATTCTTTTCTCGGTGACGGAGTTGCGTGGTCGATAAACAAAATCATTCTTTCTGGATGTTTTGGTTTTTCGATGCCTAATTTTCTAAATTCATTGATAGTCAAAGGACCTGTTCCGTCTTGAACGGCGGTCACATCAACTCTTGCAATACACAAGTCACCTGCTTTTACAGGATTATCTGTATGTGCTGATATAATTTTTTCTGCTAATGTTTGTCCCATAAAAAATCTCCTACACAACTAAAATCGGGTCTGCTGCTGTTTTTAAACGTTTCAAAAGTTCACCTTTCGGCTCGTAATACGGCATAACCGTCATAACCTTTGCTGCAACATCCGGATAATAATAAATAAATTTCAATTCGCTGTCTGTTAAAGGTAATTGCGTGTGAACGTTTGCATATCTTGCAAGTTCAAGAATTGTTCTTGCTTCATCTTCGTCTTTAAATTCAAGTTCAAGACTATGATAAACGTTTCTAAAACCTTTAATACCGCCATATTCACCGACAGTAATTTTTCTTCCTGTTTCAATAATTTCAGGTTCGCCTCTGCCGAGTTCTTCAAAATCATAAAGCTCGTAATTACGTCTGTCTTTCAATGCACCGTCAGCGTGAATGCCTGATTCGTGAGCAAATGCATTATCACCGACAGCAGGCTGATTTATCGGAATAGGTACTCCGAAAGCCAATGACGTATATTTTGCAAGTTTCCAGCATTTTGACAAATCAATATTTTCATCAAGTTTGTATTTTTTTGCAAAGCCGCTTGATTTTTTAATAGCCAAAATACAAGATACCAAATCGGCGTTTCCTGCTCGTTCGCCCATACCGTTGATTGCAGTGTTTATATAAGTGTCAACACCTGCATCAATAGCACCTTTTGCTCCCATTACAGAACAAGCAACACCCATACCTAAATCATTGTGGAAATGAGTTTCAATAGGTATTTGAAGTTCTTTTCCGAGCGTATGAATACGGTCATAAGCACTTTTCGGGTCATCATAACCCAAAGTGTCACAATATCTTAAACGATGAGCACCCGTTTTTTTAACGGCTTTTCCAAATTTCAAAAGAAAATCCATATCCGTTCTTGAAGCATCTTCGGCATTTACACCGATAGTAACCGCACCGCAAGATATTGCGGCTTCAACAGCTTCACAAGTCATTTTAATAATGTCATCGGCAGTTTTTTTACCGCCGTATTTACCGTTAATCATTTGGGTTGAAGTCGATTGCGACAAATTAACGTGTTTTAATCTCGGAACATTTTGAAAAGATGCTACAACGTCCGATGCTAAAGCTCTCATCCAGCCAGACAAAATTGTTTTATCAATAACACCCCTGTCAACCAATTCAAGGTTTCCGTTGAGGTAATTTAATTCGTGTCTTGTTGTCGGAAATCCGAATTCCGAACGAGTAATACCCATGTTATTTAACATTAAATTGATTATGGTTTTTTGGAGTTTAGCAAGTCCTAATCTTGATGTTTGAACTCCATCTCTGTTTGTTACGTCTGTTATATATATTGTTGGCATAATTAAATCTCTATTAGTAATACAAATAACATTATACTACAATTCATTCAAAAAAGTAAAAAAATTAAATAGCCCGCTCGGATAGGAACTTTCGGTAATGATAAAGACTCCGTTTAACATTCATAATTCATAAGTAAAGAAAATTATGTTCATCGGACGAAGAAAGTCCAAATAAGGAGGTAGAATATGAACAAATTAGCGATAGCACTCGTTATTTCCGCAGTAGCAATGAACGGAGTGTTTGCCGAAGAAATAAATTTTGACCCCGTCACAACAAGTGGAAACAGCGAATATATGCTGCTTGCTGCATGCCCGACATCAGACTGTCCGCAAGTTGTAACACCAAAGACATCAAAATGTCCGAAGTGTCATCAGAAAAAGCACAAATGCAAATGTAATCAGGTAGAAGAAAACACTTGCAACGTACCTGAACCGACATGCAAAACAGAAGAGCCGGCACCATGTGATGTAGAACCGGCACCTTGCAAGACGGAAGCTGCACCTTGTGCAATAGAAGAACCTTGCAAAGAAAAGGTTTCGACTTGTGCAGCCTGCCCAGTTCCGACTGATGAAAAGGCTTATATGATGCAATCTTATTCATATCCGGCAGCAGTTTACGGAAGTAACCAAGTTATCGGTGAAAGAAACAACGGCATTTATATCGGAGAAGCTGTTGACGGCGAAAGAGAAGGTATCCCTGTTGCAAGAGGTAATAACAATGCAATGACTGGAGCTGCTTGTCCCTGTATTCAAGACACAACACCTAATGTTTCAGTTGAAATAAATGATGAAAATAATTGTGAAATGATTAGCATTCAAACAGAAGACAGCATAGAAGCTACAAAGAAATCACTTCAACCCTACAATATTTCAACAGTAACAGGTGCAGCAGCACCTCTCGTAAGTGCATTTGAAGACGTACCTGCAGGATTTTGGGCAGGCTGCGACATCAACAAATTGACAGAAAACAACGTAATTGCAGGCTACCCTGACAGAACCTTCAAGCCTAATTTACCTGTTTCAAGAGCTGAAATGGCAACTTTGACAATTAAAGGATTTAATTTATTAAATTCTGACACACCGCCTTGCCACAAAACATTCAAAGACGTTCCAAACAACTTCTGGGCAAGCAAAATGATTAACAAAGCAGTTGCAAACGGCTTGATGGAAGGTTACAACGACACAATGTTCAAACCGAACAAACCCGTAACTCGTGCAGAAGCATTTACAATTTTGTCAAAAGGTATCAACTGCCCTATGGACACTTGCCAAGCTAACGAAATTTTGAACAAATACTGTGATGCGGATTCTGTTCCTGATTGGGCAAAAATACCTGTTGCAAAAGCTATCCAAGCAGGTGCATTAAACGACAGTCCGAAACCTGATATGATTAACCCGAATAAAGACGCAAGCCGTGCTGAAATAGCATCAATGCTTGAAAACATAAGAGTTTCTCTCGGTTACTCAAATGTTGATAAAGTTTCATCGGAAGATTGCGGTTGCACAGGTGCAGCAGCTTATATCGAACACGAAGAAACAGTTCAACTTCCGACAGTAGAACTTAAATTTAATGACGAAATAAACGCAAAAACATCAAACATTGGCGACAGATTTGCAGCAGTAACAACAGAAGACGTTTCAATCAACGGACAAAACTTCCCCTGCGGTTCAACTGTTAGAGGAAAAATCTTAGAAGTTAACAGACCGTCTAAAAACTGCCAAGGTTCATTAAAATTGTCATTCGACACAATCGAAAATGACGGCTGCAAAGCTGATTTACCGCAGCAAGTTTTAGCAGCACAAGTTGAAAAAACAAAAAATCCTAACCCGATTGCAAGACTCGTAACAGCACCTTTCGCATGGACAGGTTCAATCCTCGGAACAGTCGGCAGAACAGTCGGCGGTGCAGTAGTCAACGCAGGTAATGCAGTTGAAAACGTAGTCGGCGGTGTTGGTATCGGTACAGGTGAAATCTTCCAAGGTCAATTCAAAGCAGCAGGCAGAAGCTACGGCGACTCTATCAAAAACCTTGTTAAAGCACCTATCGATACAACGAGAACGGCACTTTCAGGAACAATAGGCTTATTCCAAACAACAGGCGACGAAATTGCATACCTTGTTGATCCTAACGGTGTTAAAATCTCTGCAATCAATCCTCGTGAAAAAGTTACGGTTGCTTTCGGCTGTAACCCTCAATAACGGTTTTTAATCGTAGAGAGAGCGAGAGAAGTAATCGGTCAAGCTTTTGCCTGACCGATTATTTTTTATTTCTGTTTAAAACTTATTAACCGTACATTTTGGTACGATAGAAGAATTTTCTGTTTTGATAATCTTCATCATATTTTAAATTTTCAAAAACACAGCAGCCTTCACAATATGTTCCTGATGCATCAGTGCAGCCGGATAAAAGAAGCTCACGAATTTTAACCAATTCAATATTATTAAGGGCTTTCATCATACCCTGTTCAAAAACATTTATCCCGAAATGTCTTTCACAACAAGGACAAGCAAAAAGCTCACCGTCAAAATTAATTATAGGCCGCATAAACAAATCGGCACAATAAAACCAAATATTTTGTTTAGTTTTATAATAATTTATCATGTTTTCAATATGGTTATCACCGCCCAAAAACTTTCTTTTTGTAAGTTTTTTCGCCAACTCGACATTTTGAATGGGTGAATAATTGATAATCCAATTATTATCAAATTTATAATCCATATTAAGTTTTTTGGCTTTTTCTATAACAAGAGGAATTTCGTGTTCATTATGCCCGAAAACGACCATTTTGTATGTCATTAACGGATACAAAGAATTATATTTCTTTTTATAGAAATTAATTTTTTCAATATTTTCGATAACTTGGTCATAATTCCCGTTAGTTCTGTAAATACTGTATGTTTCCTGACAAGCACCATCAATGGAAAAAGCCAGACCGTAAAAATTATACTTTACAAGAGCTTCGGCAACTTCATCGGGGATATAATTCCCGTTCACACCGGACCAAGCCGTCATTCTGACATTTTTTTCATGCCCGTATTTAATAATATCGATTAATTGAGGATTTAAAAATATTTCGCCTTTAGAAGCCAATTCAACCGTGATTATAAAAGGGTGCTTATCAATGAAATTTTTAAAATCTTCAAACTTCAAATATCCGAGTTTAACGTCATCGGGATTACAATTTCGCCAACAACCGCAGCAATCCAGCTGACAATTTGTACAAGCATCTATTGCGACTTTTTTGGGTAATTGAGATTCTTTTTTATAAATTATAGGAAACGAACCTTTAGGCATAATTTTCTCCATATTAAAACTATTATTGTTTTTGATTATAAAACAAATTTCAATAAAAAATTGATAAATAAAATTTTTAATAAACTTTTCAAAATATTTTCAAACATAGAAAAACTTTATTGATTTTTTGAAAAAATACATTAAATGAATGATATAAAATATCATAATTTTTTTTAGACTGTAATTGTGGTAAGAGAAAGAGGTCTAAAAGTGAGAGTTTTAAAAAACAGCGTTGATAAATTAATGCACATGCCCGCAGAACCCGAATCGCCTTATCCGCACGTTATTTCATGGGCATTTTCACTTGTTATTATGTTTACGTTAATTTATGTTTGTGAAGTTATAGGTTTATAATTAAAATTATTTATGCAAAAACTGATTTTCGTGCTGTGAAACTTCCCAGTTATAGGCAGTTTGTACACTTTGAGCTAAAGCTTTTTCAGGACTCCAGCCCAAAACATTTTTAGCTTTAGTATTATCGGCAACCAAAACAGCAGGATCTCCAAATCTTCTCGGTTCAACTGTTACTGCAATATCTTTGCCCGTAACCTTTTTGCAAATATCAAAAACTTCTTTTACGGAATTTCCCTCTTTTGTTCCTATATTGAAACAATCCGTTTTACCGCCGTTTTCAAGATATTTAAGTGCAAGAATATGGGCTTTTGCCAAATCTTCCACATTTACATAATCTCTTACGCAAGTACCGTCTTTTGTCGGATAATCATCTCCGAACATTTTAAATTCTTTTCCGCCTGAAAAAGTTGATTTCAAGATATTAGGTATCAAATGTGTTTCAGGGTCGTGCCATTCACCTGTTCTTCCCAAGCTGTCAGCACCCGCCGCATTAAAGTATCTCAAACGAACGGATTTCAAACCGAAAGCCGAATCATAATCGTCTAAAACTTTTTCAATCATTAATTTGGTATTTCCGTAAGGACTTATCGGTTCTTGCGAATGATTTTCGTCAACAGACACAGATTTAGGAGCTCCATATATAGCAGCAGTCGAAGAAAACACTATTCGTGTTATTGAATAATCAAGCATTAAACTCAACAAATTCAAAGTGCCGAAAATATTGTTAATATAGTATTTTCTGGGATTAATTACGCTTTCTCCGACTTGAGAAAAAGCTGCAAAATGAAGTACAGAATCAAATTTATGATTTTTAAACACTGATTGAATATCCGAATATTCTGTCAAATCGCCCTGAACGAAAGTCACATGCCCGTTTTTTTTCAAGGACTCAACAATTTCAATGTGACCTGTTGACAAATTATCGAAGATAACGACTTCATACCCGTTTTCGAGCAAAGCAAGAACGCAATGACTGCCGATATAACCTGCTCCGCCTGTAACCAATACTGTTTTAGACATATTTGTAATACTTCCTGATTTTAGAAAATAGAATTCTTAACTTATAAAATTTTATATTCTGCAAAATTAATATACAATATAATCGGAGAATATTTTTACATAAATAAAAAAAGAGGCTGTTAAGCCCCTTTTTATTTTTTCAAAAGCTCCTCTAAATCCTCTTTTGGAGCAGATATTGGTTTAATTTTAAATTTTTCGACTAAAATATTCAAAATATTTGGCGAAACGAATGCAGGCAAACTCGGTCCAAGCCTGATATTTTCAATTCCGAGGTACAAAAGCGTGAGCAAAATGCAGACGGCTTTTTGCTCATACCACGAAAGCACAAACGAAAGCGGTAAATCGTTTACAGAAACATTAAAGACTTTTGCAAGCTCAGAAGCCACTTTTATCGCAGAATACGCATCATTACACTGCCCCATATCTATTATTCTGGGGATATCACCGATTTTTCCCGCATCAATATCGTTAAATCTGTATTTTCCGCAAGCAAGAGTCAATATTAAAGTATCTTTCGGGGTTGATTTTACAAACTCTGTATAATAATTTCTTCCCGGTTTTGCACCATCACAGCCGCCAACGAGGAAAATATGTTTCACTGCACCTGATTTAATTGCATCAATTAATTTATCAGCAACAGACAAAACTGTATTATGTCCGAAACCTGTTGTCAAAACCGAACCGCCGTTTATCCCGGTCATTTTCTTATCTTCTTTGTAACCGCCAAGCTCAATCGCTTTTTCAATTACAGGTGAAAAATCTTTATCCTCACCGATATGTTTACACTCCGGGAAACTTACGACCGACGTAGTGAAAACTCGGTCCTTATAACTGTTTTTGACAGGCATAATGCAATTTGTCGTAAACAAAATCGGAGCAGGGATATTATCAAACTCTTTTTGTTGATTTTGCCAAGCTGTTCCAAAATTTCCTTTCAAATGGGGATATTTTTTCAATTCGGGATAAGCGTGACAAGGCAACATTTCACCGTGAGTATAAACATTTATGCCTTTATCCTTTGTCTGTTCAAGCAAAAGTGCCAAATCTCTTAAATCGTGTCCCGTTACAACAATAAAAGGTCCTTTTTCAATATTTGTCGAAACCTCAACAGGTACAGGATTTCCGTAAGTTTCTGTATTAGCTTTGTCCAAAAGCTCCATACACTTCAAATTTACTTCTCCTGTTTTTAAAACATATTCAAGCAATTTGTCCTTATCATCGGTATTGCTTATCGTAATCAAGGCATTATACAGAAAATTATCAACATCTTCATGGTGATAGCCTAAAACACGGGCATGATGGGCGTAAGCTGCCATACCTTTCAAACCGAACAAAATCAATGACTTCAAACTGCGAATGTCTTCTTCACAAGACCAAACACTTTGAATATCGAAATCGGCTTTTCCGCTTTTTTCAAGAACTTGAGAAATTTTATGTTCAATATCTTCTCCATTAAAATTAACATTGGTGATTGTTGTAAAAAGCCCTTCTATCAAGAGTTTAGTGTTATCTTCATTTCTTTCGTTAAGATTAGCAAGTTTAATCAAAAGGCTTGTTAATCTGTCTTGAATATTTGCAACTTCAGAAGTTTTTCCGCAAACGCCGACAGTTGTGCAGCCTTGACCTTTTGCGGTTTGTTCACATTGAAAACAAAACATTTTATTATCCATATTTATCCTTTCAAATCATCTAAAATACCCGAAAATCGGCACTATATAAAGTTTACATTTTGAATGAAAAGTAAAAACAGCCAAACAGGTTATACGGAAAGAATAAAAAAATACCCAATAATAAAAGCGGCTTGATTTTTCAATCAAGCCGCTTCGTTGAGTCCTCTTTAAAACTTTTGAAATTAATGTAAATATCTTACATAGAGGTATATTGAACTTAATAATAAAGAAAGGAATGTAGTCAATACGCCGTATTTCAAAAATCTCATAAATGAAATAGGATGACCTTTTACTGCAGAAGTTTCACTAACGAGAACGTTTGCAGCAGCACCGATAATTGTAAGGTTTCCACCTAAACAAGCACCCAATGACAAAGCCCACCAAAGCGGATGATGTCCTCCACCTGTATAAGTAATTGTATGTTGCACCTGTGCAATTAACGGAGCCATTGTTGCTGTATAAGGAATATTATCAATAATACCTGACAAAATTCCCGACCCCCAAAGGATTAACATTGTTGAAATTTTGAGGTCGCCTCCTGTTAATTGAATTAATTTATCAGCAAGGAAACTGATACCGCCATTTGCTTCAAAACCGCCGATAATAATGAACAAACCGATAAAGAAGAAGATTGTAAGCCATTCAACATCTTTATATATTTCTTTCGGTTGTTCAAACAATAACAAGAAACTTGCCCCAGCTACCGCAAAAACATACGCATCAATGTGCGTAATATCGTGAGTTACAAAACCTAAAATTACCAGGAATAATGTAGCAAGAGAACGAATCATCAAGCCTTTATCGGTAATTGTTTTGGAATTATCAAGATTTGCAACGTAAGCCATTTTTTCAGGTGTAGTTTTGATGCTTTTTCTGAATAAGAAAATCATAAAAGCGATAACAACAACAAAAATAATAGCTACAATAAGAGTTAATTCATTTACAAAATCCATAAATGATAAACCGGCTTTTGTTCCGATAATAATATTCGGAGGATCACCGATTAATGTTGCCGTTCCACCGATATTTGAAGCAAAAACTTCTGAAATCAAGAACGGTACAGGATCCGTATCATATTCTTTTGCGATAGCAAAAGTAATCGGCATCATTAAAACAACGGTTGTTACGTTATCTAAAAATGCTGATAAAACAGCTGTTAAAGCAGCAATAGTGAACAATACAAGTTTCGGATGACCTTTTGTCAATTTCAAAACTTGGATAGCGAGCCACTTAAACACACCGCTTTTGCTTGCGATATGAACAATAATCATCATACCGACAAGTAAGAAAATTACATCAAATGAAATGTAATCAAAAACCGCTCTGACGTACTGACCGGCAGTTTCGTCATAATGACCGTGGAAAGGCAAAAGACCTAACAACAAAGTCAAAGATGCACCAACAAGTGCAACAACGGATTTTTGGATTTTTTCACTTGCAATAAAAATGTAAGCAATTACTAATATTGCCCCAGAGATTGCCATGCCGTGTGAAGCAACCAAATTTTCAAACATGTTTCCCCCAATGTTGTCTGTTTACTTGAGCTTTCTGTTTTTCAGAAAGCCATATATTCCGATTATATAACAAAAAACAATAATTGTATTTTCTACAATAAATAATTGTAAACTTTTAATAAAAAAATTTTTGAAAAAAAGCAATAATTATTATTCATAAACTTAAATAAACGGGGGCAGCATGTACATTCCATCGATTACAAATATAAATATCAACCAAATACAACCAAACATTAACAAGGTAAAAGAAAAAACTTTTACCCCACCGATAAATGCACAAAAACCGGATTTCAGCCCCAAAATGCCGTCGGCAGAACTTTTAAAAGTATATTCGGGTGTTGTTGAACACAAAAATGACAAAAAACTTTCGACATTAGATTATTTAAAGACTTTACCGAATGTTAAACAAACCTTTAAACAGGAATTATCGGCAGTTGCATCTGTAATCGACAATAACGAAAAAGAAGCACCATACGTTTCCAAACTCGTTGATATGGTTGCAGACGGAAAACTTTGGAGAGGCGTTTTACGCTACTATTGCCCGAACGGTGAAACAAATAAAAATGTTGCATCTGATATCGATTTGATAAAATCAGCAGAAGCAAATAACAAAAACGTAAAAGATGCTTACGTTCCGCACTTTGCAAATAAAAATGACGGCATAAAAAATGTTCCGCTCGGAGAAACATTTGAAGTCGAAGGCGAAAAAAATATTTATTTCAAAAATTCCGAAAATGAAGCACAACAGTTAAAAATGTCAAAAGATATGTTCGTTGAACTTTTTCCGCCAGTTGAAAGATTTTCCTGCGTTCAAGGTGCAGCCGGCGACTGCTATTTGTTATCAACATTGAGTGCCTTTATGAACAAGCCCGAAACTCGAGGCATAATTTACAATATGTTTGAAGAAAAAGACAAAAATCTCAATATTAAAATGCCCGAAAGTGATTTCACATATACCGTGCCAAAAGATAATTTACGTCAGGATATCGATAAATGGCAGCATATGCAGGGTTCTACGGGCATGGTTTTAGCAGAACACGCTTACGGCGAATATCTTCAAGACAAACTCGAAAACAATTTCTATAAAGAAATGAATACCGCCATTTTGAAAATGCAAGAAAATCCTGCTGAAAACAAATCGAAAATCGAAAATTACGAAAAGCGAATTGAAGATTTTAGAGCAAAATCTCAAGACCCTGAATATAAAGCTGTTTTATCGAGATTTGAAAATCCTGATGCAAACGGAAAATTGACCTTTAAATATGATGAAAACGGTGTTGAATTTAAAGATTTACAATCCGCAGACAAAGAATTGAGAAGAAAATTATCAACGCAGGCTGATTTTTACAGAGGAGCAATCGGCGGTGATTTAGATGCCGTTATGCACGATTTCGGAATGGAAAACGTATCCGAATATAAAACAAAAGATTCAGTAAAAGAAAAAGAAATAAAAGAGTTGTTATTCAGCGAAAATGCCGATGACTACGTGTTCACGGCAGGTGCCTTGTCAGACGGCACACTTGTTGAAAAACCGATAGCAAAAGATTACAGCATTTATGGCTGCCACGCATACAGAATACAACCTTTTAAAGCTGATGACGGTGAAACTCGTTTTTACGTTGAAAATCCTTGGAATACAACTCAAAATTCAATTATTGAATATGATAAATTGAAAGAATATTTTGAAGTTATTTGTGCTACAAAAGTAAAATAATTCAATAATTTTCCAAATTTTCAAAATAAACAAGCTGCGATTATTTTTAACCGACTGACTGATTACAGACATTATTATTTCCGACAAAATTAATTGTCAGACAAAAAAGGAGATAATAATGGACGAAAAATTGAAAGAAATCAGATATAACACGGAAAAAGCAGCAAAATACTTTACCAAAATCATGGCATACACATTAGGTCCTATTGAACTTAAAGAAATGCACGAAAAAAAGACCTCGGATATGATTATTCTTGATGTTCGTGACAAAGAAGACTACGAAAACGGACATATCCTCGATGCAATTTCTATGCCACGAGCAGAAATGGACGACCATGTTGATGAATTTTCAAAAGAAAAATTATACATCGTATATTGTTACAACCAACAATGCCATTTAGGTGCTTGTGCCTGCAGATTTTTGTCCGTAAACGGTTTCCACGCAATGCTGCTTGAGGGCGGATTTAAAACGTGGAGCGAAGATTTTGGTTTAGAAGTTACAAAATAAAATGCAAACAAAAAGCCGACTTTTTCAAGTCGGCTTTTATATTTTAGAATTTGAATTATTCTTCTTTTTCGTCAGCTGCCTTTTGTGCTTCTTCTGCAGGCTTTACATCTGTCGTTTCCTTTGTTTCAGGAGCTTTTTCATCTGCATCTACTGTCGCAAACTTGATTTTCTTATCTTCAAGTGTCAACAATATCTTTTTACCTGCTTTCAACTGACCGCCGAGAATTTCTTCTGCCAATCCGTCTTCAACCTTTTTCTGAATAAGACGTTTAAGCGGTCTTGCACCATAAGCTTCCGAATATCCGTCCTCTGCAAGATAATCCTTAACTTCATCAGATACTTCGATTTGCAAGTCTTGAGCTTCCAATCTCTTGAATAAATCCTTAAACAACAAATCAACAATTTGTCTGATTTCGGGTTTAGACAAGTGAGAGAATACAATCGTTTCATCAATTCTGTTGAGGAACTCGGGTCTGAAAGCTTTCTTCATTTCTTCGGCAACTGTATCTTTCAAATGTTCATATTTTGATTTAGATTCATCATCGCCGACCGAGAAGCCTAACTTCGAGCCTGTTGTTATCATACTTGCACCGACGTTACTTGTCATAATGATAATCGTATTCTTGAAGTTGATGTGACGGCCTTTTGCGTCTGTCAATCTTCCGTCATCAAGAATTTGCAACATTATATTGAATACATCAGGGTGAGCCTTTTCGATTTCATCAAACAAAATAACCGAATAAGGTTTCTTTCTGATAGTTTCAGTCAAATGACCGCCGTCATCATATCCGACATATCCCGGAGGAGAACCGATAAGTTTTGCAGTTGAATGTTTTTCCATAAATTCTGACATATCAACTCTTATCATATTGTCTTCCGAACCGAATACAGCTTCTGCAAGTGCTTTCGCAAGTTCAGTTTTACCGACACCCGTAGGTCCTGCAAAAATAAAACTTCCGATAGGTCTGTTCGGAGCTTTAAGTCCGACTCTTGCACGTCTGATAGCTTTTGAAATAGCTACAACCGCTTGGTCTTGACCAATTACTCTTGCGTGAAGTGTTTCTTCAAGCTTCAATAATCTTTCGCTTTCGCCTTCGGTAATCTTCGTTGTCGGAATACCTGTCATCGTGCTTACAACTTCTGCAACCTGTTCAGCTGTAACTGTCGGTTTGTTAGCTTCGTTTTCATCACGCCATTTTTGCGAAACTTCACGGATTTTATCTTTCAAATCAGCTTCTTCATCTCTTAAATTTGAAGCAGTTTCAAATTCTTGATTTCTGATAGATTCTTCTTTTTTCTTGATAATTTCTTTGAGTTCTTTTTCAAGAGCTTTACCTTCGGGAGGCAACGTACTCGTTTGAATTCTGACCTTTGAGCAAGCTTCATCGATAATATCGATAGCTTTATCAGGTAAAAATCTGTCTGCGATATATTTATATGATAATTCCGTTGCAGCTGTTATTGCTTCATCTGAAATGTGCAATTTATGGTGATCTTCGTATTTGTGTCTTAACCCTTTGATAATCTCAATCGTATCGTCAACAGAAGGTTCTTCAATAACTATCGGTTGGAAACGTCTTTCAAGTGCAGGGTCTTTTTCAACGTACTTACGATATTCATCGTTTGTAGTTGCACCGATAACTTGAATTTCGCCTCTTGATAATGCGGGTTTCAAAATGTTTGCCGCATCAATTGCACCTTCTGCAGCTCCTGCACCTATCAAAGTATGCATTTCATCAATTACGAGAATTACGTTACCTGCAAGTCTGATTTCGTCCATAATTTTCTTAAGACGTTCTTCAAACTCACCACGATATTTTGTACCCGCAATCAAAAGTCCCATATCAAGTTGGATAACTTTTTTGCCGTCGAGCAAATCAGGAACTTCCGAATTAACAATTCTTATTGCCAATCCTTCTGCAATTGCTGTTTTACCGACACCGGGTTCGCCGAGCAATACAGGATTATTTTTGGTTCTTCTTGCCAAAATCTGTATTACACGTTCAATTTCTTTTTCTCTGCCAACTACGGGGTCAAGCCTTTGTTCCGCAGCTGCCAATGTCAAATCAGTACCGAATTCATCAAGCATCGGAGTTTTTGTTTTTCCGCCGGGGGTTGCAGCAGATGAACTTGATGTCGTTCCGCCTGCCGTCGTTGCTCCGCCTTTTATTTCGCCCAACATTTTAACAACATTAGTACGAACTTTGTTCAAATCGACGCCTAAATTTTCCAATACTCTCGCTGCAACACCGTCACCTTCTCTTATTAAACCTAAAAGTAAGTGTTCCGTGCCGATATAATTATGTCCGAGTTGTCTTGCTTCGTCCCATGATAATTCCAAAACTCTTTTTGCTCTTGGAGTAAACGGAATTTCAACAGCAACAAAACCTGCACCACGGCCGATAATTTCTTCGACTGCAGCTCTTGCATCTTTCAAAGTTACGCCCATAGATTTTAACGTCTTAGCCGCAACACCCGTTCCTTCTCCGATTAATCCGAGAAGAACCTGTTCCGTGCCGACAAAGTTATGACCTAATCTGCGGGCTTCTTCTTGAGCAAGCATTATTACTTTAATTGCTTTTTCTGTAAAACGTTCAAACATGATTTCTTTCCAATTGTCGTCTTATAATATCATAATACAACAATCTTGTAATATTGCCAATAAAATTAATAATTATTTTATATTGTTCAATAATTGCTTTGCAGGGAAATATTCAGGTTCAAATTCAAGCAAATTTCTAAGCGACCTTACCGCTGCCATTCTTTCGTGTTGTGACAAGCGTATTTGTGCTTCTATAAAATGTAATTCCGTATCTTCATATACATAGCTTTTTGCTGTTTGGATAAATTTTTCCGCAAGCCCGAAATAATTGTGATTAAACAAAACTCTTGCCGTAAATTTATAGACTTCAAGATTTACATCTGCAAAATATTGGATACTGTTAATCAGATTTTCCGCATATTTTGTCATATTCAAACTCATCAACATGTCCAAATCTGTTTCATAAAAATTTCTTATCTGAAAAAAAGTCGGTATGCGTTGCGGCTGCTTTTCTAAAAATCCTGATAAAGCCTTTGTCCACAGTATCAAAGGTGATGTGTCTTCTTGAGCAAACCAAATTTTGTCCGCAGAACTTTTATCATTTTGATAAAGTTTGCAATAGCCGTATTCTGCAAACATATGCAATTTCTTAAAAAGCACTTCCGCTCTTTCAAATTTATGCTCATAAAAAAGAACTCTTGCAAGCAATTTCAAAGATTCGTCATCTTGCTTTGCAAAACATAACTTTTCAGCAAGTTCGTAATCTTTTTGTTCATATACTACTTTTAAAATGTCTTTTCTATTCATGCCTTACACTAAACCATACACAGAAATTACTTATCTTTGTCGTTGTCAAAATCAAAACTGAAATCGTTCATCATTTGTGACATCATCATTGTTTTTAACATTTCAGGACTGATTTTTCTACCGCCTTGTTGTTTACCGTCAGCATTATTTTGCTGTTCCTGCAATAACAACAAAGGTAACATTGAGTTAAAAGAATTATTGTTTCTGTTTGTATTACCGCCGAACATCATAGCCATTTGCATAGCCTCATCATTCATAGAAAATTGTGTTGCCATTTGCTTGTACAAATTTCTATTCACATCAGCTTCGCTTTTAACTTCTTCTTTTGCTGAATTATCAGCGGCAACTTTTACATTTGCAGAAGATGTTTCGGGAGATACAAATTTATAACCTGCTTTGCTTAAAACTCTTACAGCTTGTGCTATTTCTTTGTCCGAAACATTATCAAACGCTAATTTAGCTCCGTTATTTTCCGAAGCATCTGATTTTTTAGGAGGTTTCGATTCATTTGTTTTATTAATTTTTTTTGATTTCTGATTCAATTCAGCATTCAAACGATCCTGTTCCTGTTGAAGTTTTGTTTCTTGAATAACTTTTCTTGCATCAGGGTGAATGTTATCAGGATATTTACCTTGAATTAATCTGTCGATATCCGAAGTATCTTCAATATCAGCGACAGGTGCAGCATCTTCAGGCTCAGCAGCTTTCTTTGCAAAAAATGCCGCAGGGTCTTGAACAAGTTCTTCGATTTCCGCTTTTGAATATTTTTTATATTTACAAGGAACAATACTGTTATTCATACAATTTGTAGCCTGAATTGCATAAGATGACAAAATCGGCACACTGTTTATTGTTGCAACTTTATTAAACGCCTCGATTGACTTATCACGCATTCCGACATTCATATAAGCAATACCGGTATAATAATATGCAACGGCATTAGACGGGTCATCTTCGGAATATTCTTCCAAATCTTGAATACAGCCGATGTAATCTTGTGCTTTATATTTATTAATTGCAACTCTTACTGCCTGCGGACACAAATTCGCCGCAAATGCCTGCATTCCAAAACCTATTATTATTGCTGCCGCTATTATTTTACTTTTTCTTGTCATCTTTTCATCCCCACTTGATATTTAAGGATTTTTTTCTATATATCAAATTCTTACAAGTCTATTATATATAAATTTTTAAAATTATACCTACATTAATTACAGTAATTTATAAACACTAAAACATTTGAGTAAAAAAAAATGACACCAAATTAAAAAATTGTGACAATTCTTTCATAAAAAGACTTTTCGGCTGTTAAAAAAATCTAAACCGCCAAAAGCCTCTCCTACAAAGAACTGATATTTGTATCAAATGGTATATTAATTTTTGTAACAAACATATAATGGTATATGTAAGTGTTGAATATATCTATTTGCAGAGAGGACGAAATGAA
This sequence comes from uncultured Candidatus Melainabacteria bacterium, assembly GCA_934754505.1. Lineage (GTDB taxonomy): Bacteria > Cyanobacteriota > Vampirovibrionia > Gastranaerophilales > Gastranaerophilaceae > RUG841. Next base: position 11,283 of record CAKVIE010000003.1, on the reverse strand, counting down.
GATTAAGATTAGAGAAACCGTAAAAGAATTAAAAGGCTGGAGTCTTTATAAACTTGCAAAGGTTTTAAATCTTCCTCAACAAACCGTATATTCTTGGGCAAGCGGAAGAACGCAGCCCTCTTATGAAAATATGGACAGATTATGTGAGGCTTTGAGTTGTTCGGTCGGAGATTTGTTTGAAGCAGAACCGGTACAGACAAAACTCGACTTAATAATAAACGGTTAAAAGGAAATGGTTAGAATATTAGTTTGAAAGACCGAAAAATTCGGTCTTTTTATTTGCAAAAATTGAGAAATAGAAATAAATAAGTTGACATATAAAAGCGGTTTTAATATTATAAATATACATATTCAAATACATGGAGAAGTGGCCGAGAGGCTGAAGGCGGCACCCTGCTAAGGTGTTATGTGGAGTAATCTGCATCATGGGTTCGAATCCCATCTTCTCCGCCATTTAAACCGCAGTATCTTGCGGTTTTTTGTTTAAAATAATGCGTCAAAGGGTTTCTAATTATGAAAAAATTATTATTTTCTATCTTCATCTTAATGATTACAACAAATTACAGTATTTGTTCGACAATTAACTCGTATGACAAATACGGTTCAAAAACAGGCTCTTTCCGCAGCGACGGCACGACCATAACTCAATATGATAAATATTCATCTAAAACAGGCACTTACCGACAAACTTCAAGCGGTTATAACGCTTATGATAAATATGGCTCAAAAACAGGCAGTTACCAAAAAACCTCATCAGGCTACAATTCTTACGACAAATACGGAAATAAAACAGGCAGTTTCAAAACAAATTCAAACGGAGTAACAACACAATACGATAAATACGGAAACAAAACAGGCTCTTTCAGAACCGACTCAAACGGCAGAACAACTCATTATGATAAGTACGGGAACAAAATAGGAACTTTCGAGTAAAAAACTTATCATTATTAAATACTTTTTCAAAAAAAACAACAATATTTACTTAACAATTGCAATATTTACGCAAACTGATTTATAAACTTGTTTTAATATACATGTATATACGTATGTAATATTTGCGAGGAATAATCATGGCTTTAGACATAAGCTCAGTTGGAACATTAAATGCAATAGCGGCAAAAAACACAAATGCAACTCAAATTAAACAAGCATTAGAACAAAAAGCCACCGCTCTGCAAGAAACTCAAGATGAAGCTGTTGTTTTGCAGACAGACGGCAATCTTGATGATGCCGGTACAGTCACGAATAATACAACAACAACTGCAACCAACACAACCGGCGAAACAACAACCGCTTCTGCCGAAGAACTTACACAACAAAAAGAAGCCATAGAAGCCCTTATTACTCAATTAACACAAGAAGCTGATGAACTTAAAAATTTATTAAATCAACAAAATGCAGAAATTGAGCAATTAAACGAACAGTATAAAGCCGAAACGGATAAACTTTCGGAATTAGAAGAAGAATTTGACGACAAACAAAATAAATTAGCCGACTTAAACGAAGAAATTGCATACGAACAACAAGCAGAACAAAAACGTTATGATGGCAAAATAAATGATATTACTCAATCTGCAATCAACAATTATGACCCTGAAAAAGACGGCGACGATTTTGATGCATTTTTAAACAAACAATTAAACAGTGCAGGAATAGGCAATTACAGTGCGTTGGATTCTTTAAATTCTGATGCTGTAAGCCTTGCTGATGAAGTCAACTCATTGCTTTCTGATATAAAATCTCAAACAAAAACAGTTCGTTCTTTAGCTGATGATATTTCAATTAAGCAAAAAGCCGCATCAGCTACAAAAACCAAGTTAGATGCAAAAAATACAGAAATTGAAGCTCAAGACACTCAACTTCAAACTGTTAAAACCCAAATTTCAAAATTAAACGGTTCAGGTCTTACCGCAGGCGAAGTTTTGGCTCAAATTTCCGATGCAGAAAAAGCATTGGTAACGGATAACAACATCGATTTAACGGAAAAACTTTCTGACGGAAGCCCGAAATATGTTGCAGCAAAAGGTCAAGACGGAAGTTTCCATTTCTATGAAATGACAAGCAGCGGCTCAGCAACAAGTTTGGCAAGAAAATACGGTTCAACAGGCTCAGGTTTGAGAGGTGCTGATATTGTTCCGAGCGGAAGCGGTTATATGAACGGAATACAAGATGCCGCAGAAGGTCAAGGCAGAGCTGTTTATACTTTCTCGGAAGTCAATGAATGTTTGACAGACGGCAGTGCTTGCAGTACGCAAAAATGCTATACAACATGTTCACCGTTATCGTTTGACGTGGACGGCGACGGAGTCAACACTACCGCATCTACAATGAGATACGATATTGACGGTGACGGAAAACTCGACACAATCAACAATTCTGCTGAATGGGTATTGGCATTTGACAAAGACGGAAACGGTATCGCAGGTGAAGACGGAAGTGAATTATTCGGCGATAATACCGACCTCGACGGCGACGGGGTTAAAGACGGTTATGCAAACGGCTTTGAAGCATTAAAAGCACTTGCTCAAAAAGAAAATCTTATTGACGGTGTAAATGATAACAAGTTAGATAAAGATGATTTAAAATATTTACAAGAAAAATACGGTTTAGTTATGACCAACGGCTACGGCGGAGAAGCAAAATCGCTTGAAGAATTAGGCATAACAGAAATTAACCTTGCACAAACAAATGATACGAAATTAACGAAAAACTTTGACGGCAGAAATAATAATATTATGACCCAAGAAGGTGCAACATTTAAAGTCAACGGTGAAACAAGAGAATATGCCGATATTTGGAATGCAAAATTGGATTCTCCGACGTATGTAACTTCTCAAAATAATGATACTTCAAAAACGGCAAAAAGCAGTGTCCGAACGGAAACATTAAATGTCCAAAATGTTGATTTGGATTCAGCATTATCTTTCTTGAGCAAAGCTGATTCTTTAACAGCAGAAAGTGCTTATACCAAAGAAGTTGATTACCAATCAGCAGTTGCAGAAAATAAATCTTTTGCAAAAATGAAAGAAGCAGCAATACAAAAAGCAGAAGATGCAAAAGACTCCGTTACTGACTTGACATTTGAAGAAAACGGACAAGATGAAGATTTTATCAAATTTCAGAAGAAAAAAATAAAATAAAAATTTCAACAAAATTCAAAAATAAAAATCCGCTATAAAAGCGGATTTTTTATTATTTTAAATCTTTCTGCTTTAAAAATATAATTGAGATAAGCATTGTCAAACCTACCAAAAAAGGATAGATAGAACCTTTTATAATCGTAAAAGAACTTATCGACAAAGATGATGCCAAGCCTGTTGCAATAAGGATTTGGGCTCCGTAAGGAATAATACCTTGCACACTGCACGAAGTTATATCAAGCAAACTTGCAACTCTTTTCGGGTCAAGTTCATATTTTCTGCTTAATTCTTTAGCGATAGGGCCTGCGGTAATTATTGCAACCGTATTATTTGCCGTAAATAAATTTGTGAGTCCTACTAAAATGCAGATACCGAATTCGCAAAGTTTTTTGTTTTTTATAAAGTTTGCCGTTGAGTTTATTATGTATGTAATTCCACCGTTATAGCGAACCATTTGAAGAAGTCCGCCTGCAAGCATTGCAACAATAATTATGCTTGCCATACTTTCCGTACCTTGCCCGATTAAGCCGAATAACCCTGCTATATCAAAATTTCCATAGTAAATTCCTATTATTGAATTTAAGCCTATTCCGGAAAGGAGAAGAAACATAACATTTTTGCCTGCAATTCCTAAAAATAAAAGGAATAAATAAGGAATGATTTTTATGTAAGAATGAATTGTCGGAGAGGTAGCCTGAAATTCTCCTGAAAAGTTTGTAAAGACACTTGCCGTATATATCAAAACGGTTAAAAGTGCAGGAACAAGAACGATTTTGAAGTTATAAATCATTTTGTCACGCATTTCAACATTTTGAGTTCTTGTCGAGGCGATTGTGGTGTCGGAGATTAAAGACAAATTATCCCCAAACATAGCTCCGCCAACAGTTGCCCCTATTGCAGCTCCTGCATTCAAACCTAATGCCGATGACAAACTTACGGCAATCGGCACTAAAGCTGCTATTGTTCCGCAAGATGTTCCTATTGCTAATGAAATCAATGAAGATATAACAAATAATCCTGACACCATATATTCCTGAGGAATAAAATGTTGTGCAATAGTAACAGCCGCCTCAACCGCTCCGATAGCTTGTGCAGTTGCGGTAAAAGCCCCTGCTAAAATAAAAATCAGACACATAAGCATAATATCTTTGTGCCCCATTCCCATTGCGAAAAAATCTATTTTGCGGCTTAATTTTTCTTTGTGATTTAATGTCAAAGCCACAGCTGATGCAATTATAAATGCAACAGCCATAGGAACTTTTGTAAAGTCATGAACAGCTAAAGAAAAGCCTAAATAAAAAATTACAAAAACCAAAAAAGGTATTAAGGCTTTGAAAGTCGGCTTCCTTTCCTGCATTTCTTCATTTATATTATTTTCCATACCATATCCTTGAGTTATAATATTCCGTCTTATTTTAGCGAAAAAAAACAACTTTGTAAAATTTCGTTTATGCATATCTATTGTACTTTAAATGATAAACCTTTCAAAATTATCAGATATTTAACTTTTATTTATTGTAAAAAAATCTTAAATTTATAGCAAAAAATATATTTACAAGCCTTGAACTATTTGTATAAAAGGAGAAACAAGTAATTTAATTTTAAATATCAGAAAGGTGAAGCCAAAACTTCACCTTTTTGTATTCAAGAAAATTCTAAGTATCTGACACTTATACCTTCATCAAGATATTTATCAACGGATAAATAAAAAACTTTCCAAATGCCACTGTTTTTCTATTCACTTATATATATTTTCTCTTTGTCATTGAAGTCACACCAATTTTCATCATAAAATCCTCGTTTTAAATATTTATCAAATGTTGAATATTTTCACATTTTTGCTTGTTTTACCAATCCGTGTTTTACAGGGTTATAATGTATATAGTCTATACAATTCTGCAAATCATTTTGGTCTGTTATTGTATGTTCCCAATATCGCCTCTGCCATATGTCCTTTTCGTTTTTAGATTTTCTGCTTTTTGTTTCTTTGTAATCCTCTATTAGACTCGTATCAATCTGCTTTGAAAAATTTACTTTTATTCTTTTTATAATTTCCGGATAATAACAATTCCTCTCCGGCTGGATTATCATATGTAAATGGTCGGGTAATATAACAATTGCATCTGTTTTGAATCTGATTTTTTCCTTAGCTTGCTCAAATGAATTTCTCAATATATCAATATTCTCAATCAATATCGGTCTTCTTTTGCTTGTGACAACCGTTATGAATATTTTTGAATTTTCTATAAATACTCGATGATAATTCATTATTCCTTATGCCGCCTTTTTGATAGCATTTCCTATTGATTCTATTAATTCTGTTAATTCTGTTAATTCTGTTGGGTTAAAACCCAACCTACGGACTGCAAATCCGTCATTTTCATGGTCAAAGTAAACACCATTGTTTATATCTGTTGTTTCAAGTTTTCCATTATTATTTAAATCAAATATTATTGGGTCATGGGCTGAACCTTCCGAAATTTCAGCTTCTTCAATAATCGGGGCAGCAAAACCTGTTTTTATACCTTGCTTTTTCAAATATTCATTTTCATAAAAATATCTATTATAGAGTTTAGGATGTTTCAAACAAGTTAATTTCATTTCATTTTTTACATAAACCCATAAATTTGCATTTTTAGCACCTTTTTTCCATTCTCTTGAATCATTTAAATCAACAATATATTTATTAGTATCAAGAATATCTAAGAATATTTTTTCGGCAAGAACATTTACAGACATTCCATTTTTTCGTGCTTCATTTGCTTCTTGTATACCAATATTATTATTCCACAGATCTCTATTTGTATCTTTTATAACAATTTCTAAAGCCTCTTCATGAGATCTTTTGCGAGTTCCATCTTCATAAAATTCATGAGCTTTTATTTCTTTATCTTGTGTTAAATGTTCTTTTGTAAGCCCCAAAAAATATGCATCTTCTTTTGATCTATCATAAGTTATAAAAGCAGCTCCGAATGCATGTTCAAAAGCATTTTTAACATTTCCAGTATCAAAATTTCCATCTTTAATTTTTTGTTCATATTTTTTGTATAGTTCAGAATATTGAATATCAATTTTTCTCTTTACTGTATAGTTAAGATAATTCTGAGTTAATTCTTCTGTTGGCATATATATCCTTTCTTTTATCTATTTATTAATCTTTTTATTTGTATCATTTCAAAAATATTTCCTTCTCTTGGTGGTCCAACAATAATAAATTCTGATTCAGTCGGATTTAATAGACGAAAACACTCTTTATATAACTTTTTGCATTCGCTATTTTTATAAGTTTTTTTAATTTCCGCAAATCTTTTGAGTTTATCTGATTTAAATATTGTTAGATAGAATTTATTTTCGTCATCAAAAATAAAGTATGGAAAAAATATTCTTAAATTTTTATTTTTTAATTCAGAAGGAAATTCTATTAATTCTTTTGAAAAACTATTCATATCTATTTTGTTTATTTCATTTGAAGTTCTGTTTACTGAAAATATGACATCTTCGAATTGTCCATTTTCGGAACATATATGAGATTGCACTATATAATCTTCATCCTGATTAAACTTTAATTTACCTAATGCAGAAATTGAACTGAAATTTTTATCAGTGTATAACCCTATAATATTATTTGAATTATATAATTTATTTTTGCAACCCAATAAATAATATCTGCATAGTTTATTGTTACAATGAAATAGCAATGTTCCGCCTTCTAAATCAGATTGCTGTTTTATTGTTTTTTCCTTGCTTAAATCTTTTAGATTTATAACTTCTATAATGTTACAAAAAGAGGATTTTATATCATATCCGCCAATCAAATATAATTTATTCTTCTCCTCAAATAACCAGTGATTATATTTTTCTCTATATAACAAGTTAATATTTTTCGTTGTTATAGTTTTTGACGATCTATCATATTTTGATATTTTTTGTAACTTACAATTTATTGCATAAATATTATTGTTTTCATTACAGATAATAAGACTGTCTTTATTATTAAATAAAGGTTCTTCTATAATTTCAACAGGTTTTTTTTCGGTTGTATTTGCATCAATTATATATAAAAAAGCGTTATCTATGCTTGTATCTTGAATAAGAAAAACAACTTCTTTTGATAAAATACTATTATTATCCTCAATTCGAATAAAATTAGGGTTATTAATTTTTTGAACCGGTAATTTGATTTTGTAGAAACATATATCGAAATTTTTATCATACGAAATTACATTTTTTTGTTCGGAATTGATATACTCAAAAGTTTCTTGAGCCAAACAAGCTGCGTTAAAATTAATGAAAAAAAACAAAAACATATAAACTCGTAGATTAAATCGTAGGTTGAATTTCAATCCAACAATTTTATTTTCATTATTATTTTCCTGATTTTCCGCATTAAAGCTATTCCCGTTTTGCGGGGAATTATCTGCCATATTAACTCCTCTTTTTTACAAAATGCATTTTTTTCATTGCTTTATTATACAAAATGGTTTCGTAATTGTCTATTATTTTGTGAATTTGAGAATTGGGCAACAAGCTGCCTTTCAGTTTAGTTAATCGACTTTATTTTTTGAAGTATTCTGAATGGATTGCCACGGGCAACAAGTTTTTCTGTTGGGTCAAAATCCAACCTACGGACTAAAAAAAATATAAAAATTATAAAAACCTCTTGACAAAGTTAGATATCTAACTATAATATAATTATATGAAAAAAATGTTATCTTTAGTATCAAAAATTCATGAAAAAGGTAACCGTTTTATTATTGAAGAATTAAAAAATAATGGTGCAGAAGGACTTGTACCAAGTCACGGTGATATTCTTGTATGTCTTTATAAAAACGGTAAAATGACGATGAAAGATATTGCAAATAGCATTCATAGAACAAAACCAACGGTTACAGTGCTAGTTGATAAACTTGAGAAATTAGGATATTTAAAAAGAGAAGTTTCTGAAGAAGATAGTCGATTTACAAATATTGTTTTGACTCAAAAAGGTGAAGATTTTAAAGTGATATTTGAAAAAATTTCAAAAGTATTGAATAAAATGTTATACAAAAATTTATCTCCGGAAGAGTCTGAATTAATAGAAAAACTTTTAATAAAAGTACTAAAATAAAAAATTTTACAATAATAGTTAGATGTCTAACGAAAGGAGAAAACATTATGACAAACTTTAAAAAAGAAGAAATCGGAAAAATTAGTGAAGTAGGCAAAAATTATGAAAACGGTAAAGCGTTTTTGCATGATTTGTTGGGCTTAACTGGTTGTGAAATTTCGGTTAGTGCAATGCCTGCCGGAGTAAAATTGCCATTCAATCACAAACACAAACAAAATGAAGAACTTTATATTTTTCTAAAAGGGGAAGGCACAATGACTTTAGATGGAGAAGTTCTTGTGGTGAAAGAAGGCAGTTGCGTAAAAGTTCTTCCGAATGCCATAAGAACAATGGAGGCAAAAACTGATTTGGATTATATTTGTGTTCAAGCAAAATCAAACAGTTTAGAACAATTTGGACTTGGCGATGCTGAATTGTGCTAAAATTGAAAGGGGCAATCTTGCCCCTTTTTTAATCAGGAATAAAAGTATAAAATGATAATCAACACAGGTTCAAGAACAGATACAGAATTGTAGGGTAGACTTTAGTCTACCAAATGAAATTAAATTTTTGTGCAAAATTTATTTATTGACATGAAAACAAAAAAAATATGATAAAATTTTTATATGTCGAATTTTAAAAGATATTTTCAAAATAAGAATCTTGTGTTTATCACAATAGTTACATACAAAAGGCAGCCAATATTAATTAAAAATATTGATCAGATACGGCAATCTTTTACACAGACACAATATAATTTTCATATTATAGCAGGAGTTGTTTTGGAAAATCACATGCACATAATAATTCAAAGCGAAAAAGCAGAAGATTTTTCAAAAATAATACAATCATTTAAATCAAAATTTTCAAGACAAATGCAGTTTAATGAAAATCAGACGGAAGAACAAAAAAATAGGCGGGAAAAGGGAATATGGCAGAGAAAGTATTATGACCATATAATACGCAATGAAAATGATTTTTATAAACATTTAGATTATATTCATTATAATCCGATAAAGCACGATTATGTTAAAAAAGCAAAGGATTGGAAATATTCAAGTTTTAAAAAATTTGTCAAAATGGGTTATTATGATAAAAATTGGTGTAATTTTGAAGATAAAAACGATATCAAAAAATTAGATTTTGAATGATTAAAATTCAATTTTGGTATTTCGCCAAAAAATTTACTAGAATTTTTCGTAAAAATGTAAAATTTAACGGTAGACTGAAGTCTACCCTACCTGCTGATATTTTAGGTCAGGCAAATGGTATTACTTTTAAAAAAGTTCGACATTCAGGTAACAGACAGGGGTGTCGTTGTATGGAGAATAGAAATATCGGAGATTATGACACTTGCCCTAATGGGTGTAAATATTGTTATGCAAATCAAAATCCTCAAATAGCACAAGAAAATTTCAAAAAACATAATCCAAATAATTTGATGATTTTAGGAAATCTTAAACCGACAGATGAAATCCAACAAAGCTGTCAAAAATCGTTTTTAGAAAATAATATTCAACAAAAATTGTTTTAATACCTTTGGTAAGTAAAAAAACTGTTTGTCGGACATATAAGTTTAGAACAACGAGAAATGCCCGACATTTGTTTGAGAATTTTTTTCATAAAAAATATAATATTAAAATTTTCTCGTTTTATATATCTAACATTCTCAATTTATGTATATAGTTATACCTATTGATTCTGTTAATTCTGTTGGGTCAAAATCCAACCTACGGACTCGCATTGTAAACAAGATAACAACATAGACAATTGAAAAATCATTTTATATAATAAAATAATGGAAATAGGCTTTTTGTGAAAATAAGGAGTACCCTAATGGTTAATAATTCCTCACAAAATAAAAATAGGTGTAATGAAAAAATCATTAATGATAAAAATATTGAAGTAATATCAAACCTAAAAAACTACAGCTATATAGTAATTTGCTTTCTATTAATTTTTATAGTTGTAATTTTCTGTATGTATTTTAAACAAGAAAATAAAGAAATCTTTGATTTTAAAATTATTACCCAATTGCTTTATAAAGAGCAAAATAGGTTTGTTGTTCCATATATTGATACTGTATCAAATAGAAAAGGTTTCTTTTTTATAGGAAAAAAATCGGAGTTTTTTGATTTGGAACAAAATAAGTCAACTTCAGTAAAAGAATTAGATAACATAACCCCTATATATGCAGCTCCGCTTGATAATAAAATAATCATTTTTAACTGGAAAAATAATGTTTTAGAAAAAATAGAATATGATATAAAGACTCAAAAAATTATTAATAAAAATACTCAAATTAATATTGGTGGAAAATATACAAATATTGGTACTCCCTTTGTCAATTCAAATAAAAAAAATACAGTTTATATTCCTATTTTCAAAGAAAATGGAGAAAATCAAATTATTATTTTATATGAAAACTTTAGAAATTATAAAATTATAGAAAACAAATTAGAAAATATAAAAGGAACAATCATACAACCAGAAGGTTTGTATCATTTTTTGAATATAGGAGGCTATAATAAAAATACAAAAAAACATTCAAATGCAATTTATACAACTTTTGATTTTAAAACAGAAAAATTATTTTTAGAAACCAATATAAAAGAAAATTCAAATTGTTTTTGGGTTAATTATTATGGAATTCCCGACAAACAAACAGGTTCTTACAATGTACAGGAAATTTGGATTATTAATAATAGAACACTGGAAAAAATAGATATTTTCACAAAGAAAATAAAACAAGAAGAACTACCCAAAGAATTTGAAAAGTGCAAAATTTTCAAAATTGTAAAAATAGGTAAAAAACAAATTTGTTTTATAGAAAAGGGAAATAAAATCTACTATTTTGAAATCAAACATAACAAAAAGATTAAGACAAAATATTTAATGGATAATTTTTCAAATAATATATTATTTACAACATTACCACTCTATTCATTAAACAAAAAAATATATGTTTTTGTTAATTAATAGAATTGTAGGGTAGACTTTAGTCTACCAAATGAAATTAAATTTTTGTGCAAAATTTATTTATTGACATGAAAACAA
>CAKVIE010000002.1 GCA_934754505.1 uncultured Candidatus Melainabacteria bacterium | reverse complement strand
GGAACGATACCTTCTTCTTTTGCTGCTCTTGTTGCGTTCAAAGCATCTTCAATTCTGAGTTTCTTTTCTTTAAGTTCAACTTCTGATGCTGCACCAACTTCGATAACTGCAACACCGCCTGCCAATTTAGCAAGTCTTTCTTGAAGTTTTTCTTTATCGTATTCGCTGTCTGAAGTTTCGATTTGACGTTTAATCAATTTAACTCTTTCAGCAACTGCGTCTTTGTTTTCGTCACCAACAACGATTGTTGTGTTGTCTTTTGTTACAGTAACTCTTTTTGCTTGACCAAGCATTTGAACTGTTACGTTTTCAAGTTTAATGCCGAGTTCTTCCGTGAACATTTCGCCGCCTGTCAAAATTGCGATATCTTCAAGCATTGCTTTTCTTCTGTCGCCAAATCCCGGAGCCTTAACTGCAACAGCTCTCAAAACTTTTCTCATTGTGTTTACAACGAGTGTTGCAAGTGCTTCGCCTTCAACATCTTCTGCAATCAACAACAAGGAACGTCCGTCACGTGCAACTTGTTCCAATATAGGAACGAGGTCTGAAATCAAATTGATTTTTTTGTTTACGCAAAGTACGTATGCATCTTCAAGAACTGCTTCCATTCTTTCTGCATCTGTGATGAAGTAAGGTGAAATATAACCTTTATCAAATTGCATACCTTCAACGAGTTTAAGGTTTGTACCTGTTGATTTTGATTCTTCAACCGTGATAACACCGTCGTGTCCGACTTTATCCATTGCATCCGCAATCAAAGAACCTACTGATTTATCGTTACCTGCTGAAATTGCTGCAACTTGTGCTGATTTTTCTTTTGAATCAACCGGTGTTGCCATTTTCTTAATAGCTTCAACTGCCATTTCAACACCCTTGCTCATGCCTCTTTTGATTCCGATTGGGTTTGCACCTGCCGTAAGGTTTCTCAAACCTTCTCTTACAATCGCTTGAGCCAAAACTGATGCTGTCGTTGTACCGTCACCTGCTACATCGTTTGTCTTTGATGAAACTTCTTTTAAAAGTTGAGCACCTGCATTTTCCAAGCCGTCTTCAAGTTCGATTTCTTTTGCAATGGTAACACCATCATTAACGATTTGCGGTGCACCGAATTTCTTTTCCAAAATTACGTTTCTGCCTTTGGGTCCGAGAGTAATTTTAACTGTATCTGCTACTGCATCGATACCTTTTAACAAGGCTTTACGAGATTCTTCGTTAAATATAATTTTCTTAGCCATTTTATTTTTCTCCTGTTAAAAATCTTTTTTATATTATTCAAGAATGCCCAAAACATCTTTTACGGAAAGAATTTTGTACATTACGTTGTCTATTTTTACGTCAGTTCCTGCATATTTTGCATACAAAACGATTTCGCCGACTTTAACTTCCATCGGTTCTTTTTCGCCGTTGTCTAAAGTCTTACCTGCTCCGACTGCAACAACTTCACCTTTTTGCGGTTTTTCTTTTGCACTGTCAGGAATAAAGATTCCGCCTGATGTTTGTTCTGCATCATCTATAACTTTTATTACCAATTTATCGCCTAAAGGTCTTATACTCATTTTTTCCTCCTTGTAATTTCACCTTACTATACTTTTATATAATATATTTTCGATTTTCTTTCCGATATTAACAAAAAATTAATTATTCACATGGATATATTCGTTTTACTTGAAAAATTATCATATTTTTTTTATAATTTCATACAGATATAAAAAGAAAGGGTATCAAAATGGCATCTAATCAATTACCCGAAGATATGGGAAAAAAAATAGTTGAAGCTTTGAGAAAACAAGCTCAATCAAATAATGACTTTTCAAGTAATGTTAATAATATAACTTTAAATGAAGAAACGGTTGAAACTGTTGAAACAACTCCTGTTGTTGAAGAAGAAACAGTATCTGTTCAAACAGCACCGTCAACTCAAGCAGCTCAAACACCTGTACAACCGACAATTCAACAACCGCAATTTACGCAGCAAGCTTTCCAAGCTCAACCGCAAATGCAAGAAATGAACGAAACACCTTTGCAATTTACAATGTCGGGTATTCAAGCATCAAGCCAATACAGCAGTTTGTCACAAGAATTACCGACTAATGTTGCTGTTTTGAAAAAACTTATTAACCAGCTTCCGGCAGGCGTTTCAAAGCAAGTCGGTGCTCAAATCATCAGACAAACTATCGAAGCTCTCGGAATTTCTATGAACAGTGTTCTTCAAGAAGCTCAACAAGTTCAAGACGGTTTGAACAGTGCCGTTACTGATTGCACTTTGAAAATGCAGGAATATAAAAATCAAATTATGCAACTTGAAGCTAATACTCGTGATTACCAAAGACAAATGGCTCAAATCAACGATTTAATCAGTTTGTTTATCTTGACTGATAATAAATAATCAGTTAATTGGTAAAATAATTTACAAAAAGACTTTGCTTTTTGCGAAGTCTTTTTCTTGTCAAAGAAATGTTGCGTTAGTTTGTATTTTGTAAATATTAGTTTCTGTTGGGTTAAAACCCAACCTACGGACTCGCAATGACCTTGTAAAGAAATGCGTCATCACGAGGAACGGATTTGCGTAGGGTGGAGTCGAGCAGAGCGAGCGAACCCGAAGTAGCAAAAAACATAGCGAATGGTTGCGAAATGAGCGACTGTTTTTTGTGAAGCAAATCCAAGACAGCGAAGCGTGGTGATCCAGTGGTTTTACGAGATGCTTTAGATATTTGCCTTTTTCGCACCCATTCTTTTTTCTTTATCTTTCGAGGAAAAGAAAAAAGAACGTGTGCCCCAAGAAAAAAGAAAACACGACCACTGCCGTGGGGGCTGAATTCGTTTCACTCATAGACAAAACTTCGTTTTGTTTATTATTTTTCCGGATTGCCACGGGCAACAAGTTGTCTTTCAGCTTAGATAATTTGTTTTATTCATAAGTTTTGAGCTTTAATTTTGAAATATTCTGAATGGATTGCCACGGAAATCAAAGATTTCCTCGCAATGACATTGGAAAAGGAAGTCGTCATCACGAGGCAAAGCCTCTCGCAATGACATAAAAAAATAAAATTAAGGTTTACTTTTCGATTAACGTAAAATCTTTTGGTATTTCCTTTTCAACTTTCAAAATTAAATCAGAAAACTTCATATCCAATGCTTCACAAATAGTTAACAGAGATATAAGTTTTGGCTCGTTAACCGCATTTTCAATTCTGCTTAACATGGATTTTTGAATATCAAATTCATCAGCCAATAAACGTTGAGATTTGTTTTGTTTAAGTCTTTCTTCTTTAATGATTTTTCCTAACGTTTCTATATAAATCTTGGCTTTTTGTGAATTAGAGTGTTGCATATATAGAATTTAATGCGACAATTTGGTTTGAGGTTATCTATACATAGAATATTTTTAGCTATGTATATTTTTATTCGCAAAAATGATTTTTATCTTTTATTACTGCTATAATTCGATAAATTTCTTCTATTTTTTCGTTGTCCATACTTTGTAATAACAAATTGATTTTATCTTTTGTATCTGTTTTAGAATTAGTGTTAATAAATAATTCGTATGGTTCAATGTTTAATTTATTACAAATATTTTGAAGATTTTCAGAATTAGCAATATTTCTTCCTGTTTCAAAATTAACAACGGATTTCCATTGAACACCAATTAATTCGGCAAATTGTTCTTGTGTTAATTTCCGATTTTTTCTAAATCTTTTAATATTTTCAGCAAATATCTTTTTTATATTGTTCATAGCAATACCATGATAAATATTTTACCCTTCGTTTTCTATGAATTAAAAGAGAATAAAACTTTCTCTAAAATTGCTTAAAACAAAATATCGTGATATAAAAAATCTATGAAGAATAAAATATTTTATTTGGTTTTAGTAGTAATGTATTTTGTAAATTTTGCATACTGCAAAAATGTAAAATACATTATAAAACCGCATATATTAAAGGTTTTAGACGGTGATACGATTTTGATAAAAACAAAAGAGGGTACGGCATCAGTTCGCCTGACGGGAATTGATTGTTATGAAACAAAAATGAATTCACATATAAAATATCAAAAGACAGACGATATTTCTTATGAAGAAATATTCAAACGAGGCAGGCTTGCAAAAGAAAGGCTTGAAAAATTGGTTTCGGACAAAAATATTTCGCTCGAGATAACAGGGATAGACAGAAAATACGGACGGTTTGTCGGTGTTTTGTATTCTTCTGACGGAAAAAATATCAACAAAGAAATGCTTAAAGATGATTTGTGTAAGGTTTATGTTTTTAAACCCGAGAAATGAAAAATTTTCCGGATTGCCACGGGCAACAAGTTGCCTTTCAGTTTGCTTAATCTGCTTTTATTTGAGAGTATTTTCTGGATTGCCACGGAAATCAAAGATTTCCTCGCAATGACATAATAGACAAAATTTCGTTGCGTTTAAATTCAACCTACAGAGTTGTTGATTAAGTAATTGATTAATAAATTTTCTCATAAAAAAAAAGACCTTGACGGTCTTTTTTATGGTGGGAAGCAATGGACTCGAACCATCGACCTCACGCTTATCAGGCGTGCGCTCTAACCACCTGAGCTAGCCTCCCTTTCGGTTACTATCTATTGATAACATAGACATATTTCAAAATCAAGTATTTATTTATGATTTTTTTCTTCTTCTGTTATAGGGCGTAATAATATTATTGAATTTACGTTTAATTGTAAGAAATCATGGTGCTCGATTTTTCTGTTTGGAAACTCTCTATGAACGATTGTGCAGTCTTTTATTGCTACAAATCTTTTTCCGCCATTCAATATATCTGAAAGCAATCTGTTCTTTCTTCCTGTTCTCGGCATGAATACGTTGCCTGATATCTCGTAATCTTTTGTAACTACAAGTATCTTTTCGGACCATATTCCCGATATGAAATCTTTTTCTTCATTTGAAAATTGCATTTTGCCTCTGCTTTCTTAGTTTAACTGGTATGATTGGAATAACGGTAAGTACAATGCTAATGCCAAGAAACATACGATTGCACCGATAAATATAAGCATTACAGGTTCTATCATCTTTGTCAAGGTATCAACAATTCTGTCCAATTCTTCATCAATAAATTTTACCGATTGCTCCATCAAATCTCCTAAACGACCTGATTGTTCACCTGTCGATACCATAAATAATATCATCTGCGGAAATATATTCGTTGTTTTTAATGCCATTGATAAATGCATACCTTCTTGCACCTTTTTAATTGCGGCTTTTACGGCATTATTCATTGTCGAATTATCAAAGGTCATATTTGCCAAATACAAACAGTTTACAACAGGGATACCTGCTTCATAAGCTACTTGTAAAACTGACAAAAAGTTTGAAAATGCTGAGTATTTAAGCAAATCTCCGACAACAGGAATTGATAACAAAATTTCATCGATTTTCTTTCTCGACGGTTCCCATTTCCACAAGCTTGTTGCACCCCAAAATACCGTGATTAATATAATCGGGATTACATACCATTTCGCTTTTAAAAACTCGCCTAAATCTATACAAATTTGTGTAATAATAGGCAATTTTGCACCTGCGGTATCAAACATTTCTTTAAATGCAGGAAATACAAATACCAACATGATTAAAACTACAACGTGTGCTAAAACGATTACAAATACAGGATATGACAAGGCTGAAAAAACTTTTCCTCTCGTATCAGATTCTTTCTTCAAAAGTTCAATAAGTCTGGCTAAAGTTCTTTCCATTTCCCCGGATTCTTCACCTGCTTTTATCAAACCGACATATACTGCTCCGAAGATACTTTGAAATCTTGCTATTGTGTCCGAAAATGTTGCACCTGCAATAATTTGCTGTCTGATTGCTCTTGCAAGTAATCTTATTCTTCGGCTGCCTGCATCTTGTTCCATAAAAATTAAAGATTCGATAATTGGAACGCCTGCTCTGTTCAAAGTCTGGAATGTCGATGTGAAGTCCATTTTTTCTTTTAAAGTCAAAGACTGCAAAGAATGGTCAACTTTGTTTTGTGTAGGTGCTTTATCGGAAGAATCTGCAGTAAGTTTTGTTGGTATAAAACCTAAATCTTTTACACTTTGTCTGGCTGTTTTTAAATCTTCAGCTTCGACTTTGCCCTTTACGACTTCACCTTTTTTATTTAAAGCAACATAATTATATACGGACATTTTGACTATTCCTCTATTCGTTTACAGGTCCCAAAACTCTGACAAATTCATCAATTGTCGTCATACCTGATATTATGTGATGTAAACATGCCTGTTGCAAAGTTCTCATACCCGTAGATATAGCAGCTTCTTCGATTTGAATATCGTGAGCACCCATTGCAATTAATTTTTTAATTTCTTTTGTAACTTGCATAACTTCATACAAACCAAGTCGGCCTTTGTAGCCTTCTTTGTTACATTGGTCGCATCGTCCGGGTTTATATATTTTCATCTTCATAAATCGTTTTACGTCTTCTTCGTTAAGCATAACGAGTCTTGCTTCTTCTTCCGTAGGATTACATTCGACTTTACATCTGTCGCATAATCTTCTGACCAGACGTTGAGCAATAACGCCTGTTAACGTGGAAGAAACAAGGTAATCTTTTGCACCCATTTCAATAAGTCTGGTAACGGTTGCAGCTGCCGAGTTCGTGTGGATTGTACTTAATACAAGGTGACCTGTAAGTGCCGCTGCGATTGCGATTTCTACTGTTTCAATATCACGAATTTCACCGACAAGAATAATATCAGGGTCTTGTCTTAAAGCTGCTCTTAAACAAGATGCAAACGTGATACCCGCTTTCGGATTGACTTGCGTTTGGTTAATACCCTCAATTCTGATTTCGATAGGGTCTTCGATTGTCATAATATTAACTTTTTCACTGTTTAAATTTCTGACTATCGAATATAGTGTTGTCGTCTTCCCGGAACCTGTCGGACCTGATGCCAAAATTATTCCGTTCGGTGCACTTTTTATTCTTGTTATTCTCGCAATATCTTCTTCGGTTGCTCCAACGAGTTTAATTGTTGTATCCGTACTTCCTAATGCTTCTGCTGTTGCCAAAATACGGATTACTATCTTTTCCTTTGCTCCGACAGGAATTGAGTTGATACGGAAGTCATAATTCTTTTCCTGAAATCTTATTGAAAACGTACCGTCTTGCGGACGTCGGTGTTCTGCAATGTTCATTTTTGAAATAACTTTTAAACGTGTTATTACAGAACCTTCAATCGTTTCGGGAACTTGTAAAACTTCTCTCAAAACACCGTCGATACGATATCTGATTACATATTGCGTTAATCGAGGCTCAATGTGAATATCGCTGGCTCGCATCTTGATTCCGTCTGTTATGATTTTATTTACAAATTTTACAACGACTGAATCGTCTTTTTCTAATTCTTTTTCCGCCTGTGTCCATAAAGACTCTTGAGTTCCGCCATATTGGATTAATTCCTGCTCAATTTTCTTTATGTATTGGTTTGCTTCTTTTTTTGATTCGCTGTAATACTGCTTTATGCACTGTAAAAATTCATAGTGCGTTATGAGCATTACTCTCGGCTTTAAGCCCGTTAAATATACAATATCGTTGATAACCTGCCTGTTTGACGGGTTTACCATTCCGACAACCAAATTCTTTCCGTCATAATTAATCGGTAATACCATATTTAATTTGACGAAATCATCGGGCAATACGGATAAAACTTTTGTATCTAATTTTAATTGACTTGATGCAACCGCTTCCATTCCTTTTTGTGCAGCAAGTACATCTTTTAAATTTTGAAGAGTAATGTATTCTTTTTGAACAAGGACCGAACCTATCGGATTACCTGTCTTTTTTGAAGTTACAAGGGCATCGAATAACTGTTCTTCCGTAATTAAGCCCATTTCGATTAATACTTCACCAATTCTTTTTTTAGGTGCGTCTTTCGGAACGTGGTGCTTTGCTGCTTCCTTTTCCGCCGAAACTGGTACTGCTACTGAATAATTACCTCTGTTTACAACTTTGTAATTACTCTTTTCTGCCGGTTGAACCTTTCCGCCGCCTTCACCCGTGAAAACTTCGTCAAGCCCCATATCATAACCCTTTGAGGCAATTTCAGACATCTGCTTATCGCTTGCAAAGTGTTCGTCAACTTCTCCGATTAGATTTTTGAAATCTTGGTCTTTTATTACTTGAAATTCACATTTTACATCTGTTCCCAATCGAGAATCCATCAGGCGTTTTATATCGTCTTTATTGTCTTCTGACAAAATTACAATGTCATATATTCCGCCGGTAAAGGAGATTGGAACAAAACCCAATCCGATTAACTCGTCATATTTGAACTTTCTCAAATTGGCGTAATCGATTAAATGTTCTAACTCTTCTATGTTTTCAAATTCTAAAGCCATATCTGTTTAAATTATATCACATTTTTTTTAATAGTAAATTTTTAATTTAAAAAGGGGATTTAATATCCCCTTTCTTTTAAATATCTATTGCATCTTCTGTATCTTCAATGATTTTAGGTGTTATAAGAATTACAAGTTCTGTTTTTTGTTTTTCATTGTTTGTATTTCTAAAGAATACTCCGAGTCCGGGAATATCACCTAAAAGCGGAATTTTGCTTACACTTTGAACTTCTCTTTCGTAGATAAGTCCGCCCAAAACGAGTGTTTCACCGTTTTTAACTCTTATTGTATTAAGTTTTAAGTTTCTTCTTTCGAGCATTGTTGCTGCCGTGTAATCATTACCCAGTTCGTCTTTACTGATTTCTGTTCTGTAAGGAGTTGCATAATCTGCTTCAATATTCATTGTTACATAGCCGTCTGGAGAAATGAAAGGTGTGATTGTTATTTTCATACCTTGATCTTTCCCGATTGTATATGTTCTTTTTACGATAGGTATTTCAGAGAAAGAACCTTCTGAAACTTGAGATTCGGTTTTTTCAATATAATCTTGCGTTAAGTCGATTGTTGATTCTTTTCCGTTTGTGACAACGATTGTCGGTTTTTGTAATAATTTACCTTTACCTGTTTTTTCCATCCATGTAATTGTATCCCAAAGTGCAGCCGGACCGCCTCTGTTCAAGCCTGCCGTACTTCCGTTATCATTTCCGAAAAATACTAATGAACCTAATTTTAATGTTCCGTCAACAAATGAAACAGGGAATGTATTGTTTGTAAAATGCCATTCATTGTTGAACAATACCGAACCTGATTCGTTAAGTTCAAGAACTGCGAAATCTAATAAAGCCTGCGGCTGCTTTCTATCGTGAAGAAGAATAAATTCGTTGATTAACTGAATTTGTTCATCAGAGCCGCCGATTATATTCAAAGTTCCCATGCCCGAGTTATACATTACAGTAATCGGAGCAGAATTAAAGGAAGATAAATTGCCTGCTGAAACTTTGTTTGATATTTTACAAGCGATTTGTCCCGCACCGAGAGAAATTCCGTCAGCAGCACCTGTTAAAGTACCTGCGATTTTTGTTGTTCCAGAATCTGCCGTTGAAGGGAAAAGCGAATCGCAAATCAAACTTGCCATTTCTTTTGGTGTTACGTGATTGATTTTATAAGTTGTTGAATTCGGTTTTGTATCAAGTTTTGCCAAAATGTTCATTGCCATTTTGAAATCGTTATCCGTTCCGAAAATAAGCAATTCGTTTCTTGCAGGGTTTGTTACAACAATTTCACCTGCCGATAATCCCGGTTTTCCGAGTCCGAATACATTTTTATTTAAAAAGTCTGCTATTGATGCGGCATCACTGTATTTTACAGGGACAATTCGCATTGATTTTTTAGTATAATTGCTTGTTTTTGCAGTTTCCAAACTCATAACAACCAAGGTTTGATTGTCGATAATATATGTTAATTTTGCAGCTTCCGTTACGAGGTTTAATGCATCAGCTAATGTCGTATCAACAAGGTCCAAAGTAAGATTTCCGTTTACATCACCTACGAAAATAATATTTAAACCTGCTCTATCGGCAAACATTCTCAAAATTTGTTGAACATTTGTTTCTCTAAAAGATAAAGTTATTATGCTTTTACCGTTTGGAATATTCGGGGTTTGAATTATAGCCGTTTCGGGTTGTAAATTTTCAAAAGCCCAAGGTTTTGCGTTCGCAATTTCGCAGCCGATACTTCCTGCAAATAATATTGCCGCAAGTAATGCCGGTATTATTTTGTTAAATCTCTTTGTCATTGTTTTTCCCCGTTTGATAGTTATTTGAATCTTTTAGAACCTTTGAATTTAGTTTCCAAATTTGATATTTCAACATAGTTTTTAACAAGTTCCGCATTGAGCGGCTGTCCGACAGAAGCTCTGTAAACATTGCTGTCTGAACTTATTACTACTTTGTTTTGTGTTATTGCTATTATTTCAAATCCGCTTAAAACATCTCCGACTTTGACGAGTTGGTCAACACCCTCTATGTTTATTATTGCAGAAGGTTTTTTAGGATCGTAAAGAATACCGCTGACTTTTGTTTCAAGTAATTTTGTTATATCAGGATTTTCGTCTGCAAGTTGAGGCGGCTCAATAACTTCAAAGTTTAAACCGTCCTCGTTGGTTTTTGCAATACTGCCTGCTGCAGCTGTGCCGACTTTGTCTTTCGGCATAAATGGGTTTTGTCTGCCTATATCACCTATGGATACCGTTACAGCTCCCGGTTTTTTATCAGCTAAAGCTCCCTGTCTGTATTCTTCAACCTCGACTTGAAGTCCGCCGTCATCGGTTTTTAGTCCGTCTGTCGGAATTGCAAGCCCCGAATTGTCGTTCATAAGAGATTCAGCTTCTGTCGCTGTTGTTAAAGGCTTTTCTGTCGGAATTAAAGAATTCGGATCTTCAATTTCTATTGAAACATCATCGCCCGATTCCGTATTTATTTCGATTTCTTCATCGGTGTTTTGGTCTGCGATTAAGTCGCCTTCAACGCTTTCTATTGCATCGGTTGTTTTTGCCGAATCTTTTGATTTCTTTGAATTTAAAATTAAAGCACCCCCAACTAACAACAATATTATTAATATTGTTGCAGATGCGATTATTATCATTTTCTTTTTGTTTTGGCTTTCTTGGTCTTCGTTTTCTACTTCCGAATTTTCATCTTCTTCAGAAAAATCTTCATCTTCCTCATAATCTTGGTTTTCGTAATCGTCTGAAAATTCTTCTTCCGAGTATTCTTCCGTATCTTCTTCGTTATGCCATTCGTTTGGAGTGTTTAACATTTTATATTCTCATAGATTATATTCATTAATTGGTTTTATGTATCCAAAAAATTTGATAATGAGGTCTTTGTCCCATTTTATTATATATTATATATTAGTTTTTTTATAAAAAAAAATATTTTACATAACAAAATAATACAAAAGATGGATTAATCTTTTTTCTGTTTTTATACAAAAATTTTTTTTCTCTTGTTATCTTTAAAATGTTAAATTCTTAAAAATCAATAATATTCGCATTTTTTTGCTATTTTGAATTTTTTCTGCCTGCTTTTTTGCGGGAAAATTTTTCGTGAAATTTTTTTATTAATCAATGGTTTTGTAAATTTTTCGTAATCTTTTGTTCCGTCTTTGTTAAAAATGATTACAAAAATTTACTTTCGTTTTTTCAAAATTTGCATCGATAATCTTTCTGAAGTATCTTATTTTGCTATCGGGGTTTTATATGCAAAGTCAATTTATTGAAATCAATCACTATTCAAAAGAATTTATCGGGTTTGACGGGGAAAAAGTACCTTTTTGCGGGCATGTGAAGCCTTTTGCTTTTTCAAAGATTGAAGATGTGTTTTTACCGCAAAATTTTTTCAAAGATTTTTTTTATGTTTTGCCTATAAAAATTTCACTCAGATTGAGTTCTTTAACTCAAATTCAAGAGCTTGAAAATTTTATTGTTCAAAACGGCTGTAATCCTTTTTATTCGCTTGAGTTTGGAGAAGTTGTTTCAACGGTTGATTTGTATCAAAAAAATATTTCTGAAATTTTGAAAGAGGTTTTTGATTTTTGCCGAAAATTCAATATGAAATTTTGCTATTCGACACCAAAAACTCTTATCGAACGGGATTTTCAAAGGGTTTATGATGATGCAAAGAATTTTTGTCTGAAATATCCGCCAAATTCAATTATTATAAACAATTTCGACTATTTGAAAACTTTGTTGCAAGATGAAGAAATGAAAAATTTCAAAATCGAGGCAGGTTATGGTTTATTGCTTGATGAAGATTTTCAGAAAGAAAAACAATCTTATATGAAAAACCTTTCGGTAATTGATCTTTCGCCGATAAAATCCATGCCCGCAATCGAAAAATACATTCAAGAAACGGCAGATATCGGGATAGAGAAGAAATATACGGTTTCGGGGTGCATAAGGGTGCGAAGTGTCGGGATTTGTCCGTTGAATGATGAACTTCCAACGGTTTCGAGAATTTCTTGTAAAGCACCTTGTCATAAAAATTCTTATGCGGTTGAAATCGGGGAAAGGCTTTATCCGTTTGTTGTTGACGGGTTTTGCGGTGCACATCTTTTTGAAAGCGAGATAGAAATCCTTGATAAAAATTACAAAAAGCTGAAAGATATTGGAATTAGTGATTTTGTAATTGATATGACTGCATTGAAAGCTGATTTTTTGCAGCCTTTGGTGAAAAATTTCATAGAAAAAGTTCACAGCTGTTAAAAAATTTGTTAATAAATCTTTTGTTATGGCATATATTTCTGATTTTTGCTAAAATGTTTTCGGGAGTATTTTTATGAAAACTTTGGAATTAAATCAAAATTCACTCGAAGAATTGGCAAAATCTGTTCTTGATATTGAGGCAGATTCAATTTTGAAATTGAAAGACAGAATTAACGATAATATGAAAACAGCCGTCGATACTATTATTAAAAGTTCGGGGCGTGTTATTGTGACGGGCATGGGAAAATCAGGTCATATCGGTCGAAAGATTGCCGCAACCCTGTCCTCGACGGGAACACCCGCATATTTTCTTCATCCTGCCGAAAGCACACACGGCGATTCGGGAATAATCACAAGACAAGATGTGGTGATAGCCCTTTCTAACAGCGGAGAAACGACAGAATTGCTTAACCTTTTGCCGCTTATAAAAAGATTTGAAGTACCGTTGATTGCATTTGTCGGAAAAACGACTTCCACACTTGCAAACAGAGCGGATATAATTTTTGATGTTTCGGTTGAAAAAGAAGCATGCCCGCTCGGAAAAGCACCGACAGCAAGCACGACGGCAGCTCTTGCAATGGGAGATGCACTTGCAATTTGTCTTTTGAAGCAAAGAGGATTTTCGGCAGAGGACTTTCTGTTATTCCACCCGTCAGGCTCGCTCGGAAAGGGTGTTTTATACACGGTCGGCGACTTGATGATAAAAGGTGAGGAATTGCCTTTGGCAAGTGAAGATATGAAATTTACCGAGGTTGTAAAAATTATTACCGAAAAGAAATTAGGCTGTATTATTTTGACCGATAATTCGGGTAAAATGACAGGGGTTATTACAGATGGCGACATCAGACGTGTTATTATGAAGCATATTCAAATTGATAATTTGATTGCAAAAGATGTTATGACTCATAATCCGAAAACTGTTTCAGAAAAAGCACTTGCGGTAAAAGCACTTGCTTTGATGGAAAAACATTCTATCACAAGTGTTGCAGTTTGTGATGAAAACAAAATTCCTATCGGAATAATTCATATTCATAACTTATTAAAGGCAGGAGTTGCATAAAATGGCATTGAATGAACAAAATAAACTTGCAAATTTGAATAAACTCGCAGCACGCATTAAAATGGCTATATTTGATGTTGACGGTGTAATGACCGACGGCGGCTTGATTTATGACCAAGACGGCAAAGAATACAAAGTTTTCAATGCAAAAGACGGACAAGGTCTTGTCATGCTTAATCGTGCAGGGATTAAAACGGTTGTTATAACGGCAAAAGAATCTTATATGGTTCAAAAACGTTTTGAAATGCTCGGCTTTACGAGAATTTATCAAGGTCAAAAAAACAAAGAGCATGCTTTGAATGAGGTTGTTGACGATTATGAATTGAAATTCGACGAAATAGCTTATATGGGCGATGATTTGCCCGATTTATGCGTTTTGAGAAAAGTCGGACTCCCCTCATGCCCGAAAGATGCCGTTCCCGAAGTTATAAAAGCGGCAAGATTTATTTCGACAAAAGACGGCGGTCGAGGGGCTGTTAGAGAACTTTGCGATTTGATTTTGAAAAATCATTCATAAAATTGTTACAATTCACCAATCTTCAATGAATACAACTTTTTGAAATACATACGGAATATAAAATTTTTATTAAGAGAGCAAAAAATTTTATAAAAATGTATTAGAATAAACGTGCTGATAAATATACGAAAGGACAACTCAAATTGGATATTCAAAATAATATAAATATCAAAAGACCCGACTTGAATAAAAATACGCCTTTAAATAAGGCTCAAGCCGAAAATACACCTGTTCAAACAGAAAATAATCCCGAAAAAGTTATGGCAGGTTTGAATTCTTTAGCAAGTATCAACAGGGTTGCAATTACTGCTCCTAAAAAGGAAAAAGAAGAATTTGCAATCAATTTGTCAACGGAAGAACTCCAAAGAAGAACAAATAAAGATGCACTTGTTTCAACATCTATGCTCAAACTGGGGGCAAAAGAATATGAAAACCTTGAACCTGGGGATAAAGAAGCATTAAAACACCTTGTTAAAGCAGGTAAAATTTTGGAAAATATCCATTTGAAATTGGATAATGAGAAAAATATGGCATTCAAGAGTTTTCTTGAAAATAAAACCGAACAAGGCGACAAAGATGCAGAAATGGCATTAAAGCTTTTCAACGCACAAAAAGGTATGAATGCTATTGATACCGAATCTAATATGGTCGAACTTGCAAAAGGCATGCCCGAACCCGAAGGAAAAGGATTTTACCCGCAAGATTTGAAATCGGAAGAATTCCAAAATATTTTGATTAAAATGCTTGAAGACGGCGAAAAAGATGAAGTTTCAGAAATTTTAAATCAACGTTCGGTTGTAGTCAGAAACGGCGATAAACTTGAAGCTATTGATTATACAGAAATGTATAAAGAAGATTTCCAAGCAATGGCAGATGAACTTGATAAGGCTGCTGAAACTTCAACAAATGCAGATTTCAACGAATATATGAAGTTGCAGGCACATGCTTTGAGAGTTGCAGACCCGATGGCAGATGCTTACGCTGATAAGAAATGGGCAACATTGCAGGATACTCCTCTTGAATTTACTATTACAAGAGAAAATTACGAAGACACAATGACTCCGAAAATTTCAGAAAATCCGAAACTTGCAAAAATGCTTGAAGATGCAGGTATTCAAGTTTACCAAAAGGATTCTCTCGGCTGCAGAGTCGGTATCGTAAATAAAGAAAGTACCGATGATTTGTTGAAAATCAAACAATACTTGCCGAAAATGGCAGCTATGATGCCGTTTAACGACCAATATGAACAAAATATCAAACCCGAAGGCGACAGCAAACAAACAATGGTTGACGTTGACTTGTTAATGCTTGCTGGTGATTGCGGTGCATACAGAGGCGGTGTAACTTTGGCTGAAAACCTTCCGAACGATGATAAAATGTCTCTTTCAATCGGCGGCGGCAGACGTAATGTTTACCATAGACAAATTCGTTCAGGCTCTACTCCCGAAAAAATTCAACAAAAATTGGACGCAGTTTTAGACCCCGAACAACATAAACTTTACCTTGAAGAAGCTGACCACTGGTTTACTATCGGGCATGAAAACACTCACTCTTTAGGACCTACACAAGGCAGAGAAAAATTAGGTAAATATCAAGCAATTATTGAAGAACATAAAGCTGATATGGGTTCGTTGTCATTCCTTGATATGCTTACAAAAGAGGGTATGTACACTCCTGAACAAAGAGAACAAATTATCGTAACTTATGCAACTGATAATTTCTTGAAAGCAAAACCTGAATTGAGCCAAGCTCACAGAGTTCGTTCTGTAATGCAAACTCAATTTATGATTAGAGAAGGTGCTATTGAGGTAAACAAAGACGGTAAAATTCACGTTAATGTTGAAAAAGTTATCCCCGCTGCACAAAAAATGCTTTCGGAAGCTGTCAGAGTTCAACTTTCACAAGACGTTCACGAAGCAGAAAAATATGTAAATGAATATTTTGTTTGGGACGAAAATTGTGAAAATGTTGCAAAAAATCTTCGTGAAATAAGCAAAAAACTTAACGGAACAATAGAAACTCCTTTGGCTGATGAATTAGCAAAAGAAGATTAATTTTTCAATAAGTAAAAATTCATTTGAGATTAAAAAAGGCGATGAACAAATGTTCTCGCCTTTTTGTATTTTGTTTATTATTTTTGTTGGATTGCCACGGGCAACAAGTTGCCTTTCAGTTTAGTTAATCTGTTTTATTCATAAGTTTTGGGCTTTAATTTTGAAATATTCTGAATGGATTGCCACGAGGCTGTCGTTGTCTTGGATTTGCTTCACAAAAAACAGTCGCTCATTTCGCAACTGCTTTCATTCGCTATGTTTTTTGCTACTTCGGGTTCGCTCGCTCTGCTCGACTCCACCCTACGCAAATCCGCTCCTCGCAATGACGTATTTTTTAACAAAAAATATGAGCAAAATGAAAGCAAAAACAGACATCAAGAAAAAAGCAATATTTTATCATTCCCCGAAACCCGCAAAAATATTGGATAAAAAAAATCGGGACGACAGAGATTTGTAGCGAGTTGTAGGCGAAGAATGAGCCGTACAAATCGATATGCCCTTTTGGGTAAACCGTAGGTTCAACGTGGAGACCGATTTTTTCCAAAAAAAAAATCGGGACGACAGGGATTTGTAGCGAGTTGTAGGCGAAGAATGAGCCGTACAAATCGATATGCCCTTTTGGGTAAACCGTAGGTTCAACGTGGAGACCGATTTTTTCCAAAAAAAAAATCGGGACGACAGGATTTGAACCTGCGACCCCCTGCTCCCAAAGCAGGTGCGCTACCAAACTGCGCTACGTCCCGAAAAATTTTTATCTGTCTTTACTAAAAACTGATAGCAAAGCAACACAATAATATCAACAAATAATTATAAAATCAAATCAATTTGTAAAAATATGTTACAATTTTGTTAAATTTTTCCAAAAAATCAGCAAAAAAACATGTTTAGGCTGCTTAAAACAGCAGTGTTTGACGAAAGGGGTTCACATGGAAATTAATGTAAACAATACAAACAGCATTCTTTTCAATAAAAAAGATTTATCGAAAACATCTGATGCTAAACAAGCCAATGTTCAAGCAGGCAGAGAGAATTACAACCAAAGCTCTTTAGACAAAATGGCAGCATTTAACCGTTCTATGGTTAAGCAGGTATCTTTTGGCGGTTGGAAGCCCGAATCAAAAGAAAATGCCGAAGTTATAAAGCAAATGGTTGACGTTATCAAAAACCCCGATATACAAAAGATTGCGGTATCAGGTCACATGTCACCTGACGGTGACAGTATCGGTTCTTGTATTGCCGCTTCGTCAATGCTTCACCAAGCAACAGGAAAAGATGTTGATTGTTTCATTTTCGGCGGTTTGCCAAAGAGATATGAATACCTCAGAGAAGGTTTAGAAGGTGTTAATATCATTGATTTAAAGGGCAAAAGCGATGCTAAATTTGCGGATAAATTAGCAAATGAACACGGAAAATACGATTTGGCGGTTTCTGTTGATACCTCTGTTCCGAAGATGATTTCACAAGATTATTATGAAGGTATTTTCAAAAGAGCTGACCACACTTTGAAAATTGACCACCACCCTTACATCGAAGAAGAAGTTGACGGAAAAACCGTAAACAACAAATATGCGGATTTGAATTTGATTGATACAAATTGCGGTGCTGCAACACAGCTTATGATGCAATTTGCAGAACCTTTAGGATTTGACCCGAAAGAACTTTCAAAAACCTTCAACAATGCTGTTTATACAGGTCTTTTGACTGATACCGGCGGATTAAAATTCTCACAAAACGTTCTTCCGTTTACCGATGCGGCATTGCTTATTGAAAACGGTGTAAATAACAGAGAAATGCAAAATAATGCTCTCGGAAACACTCCTCAATGTGTTTTGAACGTCAGAAACCTTGCACAACAAAAAATTCAATATTCAGATAACGGCAAAATTGCCTTTATGATTGAAGATAAAGAAATTGCTGATGCTAAAAAAGTTGCAAAACAAGAAGGTTACTTCCAAGAAGCAAAAGATGCAATCAAAGCAGTTGCAGGCGGCATGCCCGAAATCCAAGGCGTAGAAGTCGGATTTAAGGTTTCTCCGTGGAAGGACCAAGCAAGTTTCAGTGTTAGAAGTTTGCACGCAGATGTAAGCGAAATTGCTCGTAAACACGGCGGCGGCGGTCACAAAAACGCATCTGCTTTCTCAATCGAACTCAACGGCAGAACTATTGAAGAAGCTGTTCAAGATGTTATTAAAGAATACAATGAAACCATAGAAGAACAAGGGTACTAATATTAAACAGACCATAAAGACTAACTTTCGGAGAATAGAAATATTCTCCGTTTTTTTTTAAACTTTTTTGTTTGCTCCTCGTTATAAATAACAAAAGGAGATAAAAATGAAAAAGTTTTTTGCAATTTTAGTAGTTTCAATGTTTGGCATGCCCGTATTTTCAGCACAGAATTTCACACTCAAAGCAACACCAACAACACCAGCAGACATAAATTCTGCAATCAATACCACGAATAGTGTTAATAATTTTTCTGATGCAGTCACTTATGGAATAAGAAATACCGTCAGCTATACAGGAATAAATAATAGTTCATCGTCCATTCGCACAAAAAATCCAACCACAAGAGCAATCGTTAAAAGTGTTGACCCGTATTTTATAGAGGTTGACGGCAACAGATATATGTTTATAAAAGATAATCATGACAAGGTTTTCAATGCTTCTGATATTTTAGGGATAAATGATACAAAGGAAAATGTTTTTGCTTCATTAAAACAACTCGACAAAAACAGGGATAATCGTTTATCAGGCAATGAGCTGATATCAGCAGGCGTAAGAATTGTCAGATTAAATCAAGACGGTAAACTGATTTATAACGACAAGTCAAAAGATTTCAAAAATTCAGATGTTGTGTTCATTTATATGTCAGGACTTAGAAAATCATATCAAAATGACCAAAATACAGGTGAATTCGGACTTTTTGATGTTGTTGTGAAACGTCCCGACAACACGAAAAAAATCGTCACGGGTATTGTAACTTTTGAAAGCGAAGAAGAAGTGAAGAAATATCTCCCAAATAGTTAAGAATTCTTTAGAAACGGGCAATTTCCAATCTTGTTTTGTTTTATCAAAAACAAGTGTAAGGAAAGTGTTTTATGAATATTAATTCAATAAGTGCAAATAATTTAGAATTTTCAACAAAAAATAATCAGCCGCAAAAGAAATTGGCTGTAACTAATCCGAATTTTGAAACTTCATCAAAAAACTTTGATAAATCGTTTGAAAAATATTCAAAAGCACAATACACTTATTTTCAAGGACTTAATTCCGTTAATTTCGGCGGAGCAACAACAAATTTCCGAATAAAGAAACTTGAAAATGTTCCATGCCCGTGCTGCGGACAGGTAATGCTTACGGAGAACAGCATAGAAAAGCACGTCAACAGGCTTAATAAGGCAAAGGGTGACAAGCTTGCGGACAGAATTTACAATGAAGAAGCAGGAATTTTGAGGAGTAATCAAAGGGCTGCGGCATTTATCATTGCTGATTGTGCAAAAGGCACGGAAATGAGCATTACGCAAGCTGCACGCAAGGCAAATGAAAATTTACCGAATAAGTTCATTTCATATTGCAAAGATGTTCTTATGAATGCGGCAATTTTATCCGACGAGCAGTCGGGTGAAAATTCCGAATTAGGTCAAATTCTTTTTGAAAAAGCTGACCAACTTGAAGATGCAAAGAGCTTTTACAGACCCGATTTGACGGAAGAATTATCAGCTTACCGTTCGGTTATCGGTGATGAAAAATATAATAAAATTGAAGATGTTTTGATGACTTTGCCGTTAAATTTCAAGGAAGTAAACAGAGTGATGTCAGAGGCACAAAACTTAGCTCCGACCGAGTTTGCAAAACTTCTGCTGAAACCGTCGATTGCAACGGCTGAGCATATAAAGCCGAAATCTTTAGGCGGCGAAAATACTCCGTCGAACTTCCTCTCCGAATGTGCAGGCTGCAATAACCCGAGAAGCAGTTTGCCTTATGTGGATTGGATTAAGGTTCACCCCGAATTTACAAGAAATCCTCAAACTTACATCGAACACGTTGAGGAACGTATTGTAAATGGCGAACTTCCGCAAATTTATGACACATATCCGGTTGATGTAAAAGAAACTTTGACAAACGAATCTCAAGGTCATATCAAATTGACGGTTTTGAATAAAGAAAAAATTCTGGAGCTTAAAGAAGCAAAGAAAAACGGTCAGGAAGTAAATATTTCCGAAGAAACCGCAAAAGTTAAAGAAGAAGAAAATTCTGACGAAACAGAAAAAACAGAATAGATTTTTAAGTAAAATTTGAACTTTTTATAAAGCCTCTCGTTCTATACAATGTAGATAAAAAGAGAGGTTTTTATATGAAAAAGTTTTTAATTTGTTTATTTGCATTTTCACTTTCAATATCGACATGTTATGCATATTATCCGCAATACGGACATCACAGACATTATGACAATCGCAATTATAACAGGTATTATGCCCCTCAAAATTACAACAACAGCAAAACCTTTTATTCAACCCAAGGCGATGCAACTTTTTCATCAAACGGAACTTTTTACAAACAGAGCGGTGATGTGATTTTAGGCTCTAACGGAAAATTTTATAAGCAAGATGGAGATGCAATTTTCGGTTCTGACGGGAAGTTTTATAAAAAAGTCGGAAACTTGATAATAGGCTCTGATGGCTCATATTGCCGGCAGCACGGTTCTGATATGGTTTGCACAAAAAAATAATTTTATGAAACTCTATAAAGCCGAATGTTTAGAAATTGCAAAACATTCGGCTTTTTATATAATTCATGATAAAATTATTATGGATTAAATATATAAGGTGGTTTTATGAAGTATGTCAGTTGCGAGCTTTTAGAACACGGTTTGTGTTTTATGAACAAATACATTTTTACCTGCTGTTATTCGCCTGCTGACAGAAGAAACAAAATCGAAGAAGAAATACTTCTCCAAGAAATTGGGGACGACGATAAAATTGATGTCGAAAAACTTATTCTTCAAACAAAAAAGTTAAGAGAAAATGCCAAAAAAGGTATTCTTCCGCATTCTTGCAACAACTGTTATCAACTTAAAGAAAAAGAATGGGAAGATAAAGATTATTATTCAAATATTTATGTTACACATTTTGAAAAATGTAATGCTGACTGCATTTATTGCACATCATACGGCGGAATTCATACAAATACTGACAAAGAACCGTACAAAGTCATGCCCGTGCTGCGGGAATTGGATAAAAGAGGTTTATTAAAGGACGAGATAGAAATCCATATAGGCGGCGGCGAACCGACTTTGTATGATGAACTTGATGATATTGTAAAAGAATATTGTTTGACAGGCAGAGCAAAGATGTTTGCGGTGCCGACATCAGGGATAAAATATTCCGAAATGCTTGCAGAAGGAATGAAGTTAGATTTTCATACCTCTTTTGTTCTTCTGATAATTTCGATTGATTCGGGCTCGCCTGAGGTTTATAAAAAAATCAAAAAAGTTGATGAATTTTATACGGTTGTTGAAAATATCAGAAAATATGCACAAATCTGCGATTACAAAATGCAGGTGAAATACATTGTTATTCCTCATTTTAATGATACGATTGAGGAATTTACAAGATTTCTCGATATGTGTCAATCAATAGGTGTTACTAAACTCGGATTAGACATAGATGCAAATTATGCAAGAAAATTTGATTTCAAAGTAGATGTAAAATTGATAAATCTTATAAACGATATGGTCGTTATGTCTAAAGACAGAGGTTTTGACACCGAATTATTTATGTTCTTCAGGCACGTTTTGAGCTATTATAATAAGGATAAAGAAATCGAAGTTAATCAATAATTTTTATTTTGAAATTTTGAATTGGCTGCTTTTGGATAATTTTTTTCTGGTTTTCCAAAGTGTTTTTTATCGCAAAAATCCAGCCGTTATTAGGATTTACGAATAAGAAAAAGGCTGCTTCGCTTGAAACAATTTTAGAAACATCATCAATTAATAATTCACCCTTTGGAGAAAGCTCAAAAACCGTAAAAGATAACGGTTCCGTAATCGAACTTTCTACATAACCGTCAAATTTTATATTGAACACCTTTGATGTATCTTTTAAAATCGGCTTGCCTTTAAAAGTCGTAATCCATTGGTACAAAGCCGTTAAAATATGGTCGTTACTCTGTTTCATCGTGGCTGACCAATTCTATGAATTTCTCAACGAGGTCTTTGCTCCATTTTGTGCCTGCACCTTGATGAATTATTTCAATAGCCTTTTGAATATCAAATGCCTTACGGTACGGTCTGTCCTGCGTCAAAGCATAATATGCATCAACCAAAAGAATAATTTGTGAACTCAACGGAATATCTTTTCCTGAAGATTTTCCGGGGTAACCTGTTCCGTCCCAATTTTCGTGGTGTTTTTCAATAATCGGAATAACATCTTGAATACTGCTTATCGGACGTAAAATATCTCTTGCCGCAATAACAGGGTGAGATTTGATTAAAGTTTTTTCTTCTTCTGTCAAAGCATCTTCTTTTTTGAAAATATTTTCGGGAAGCATAATATTTCCAATGTCATAAAGCAATACGGCAATTTTCAATTTGTCGATTTCTTCTTTTGACATATCCGTTTTTTTCGCAAGTTTTACTGCCAAAAGGAGCTTTGACTTTGTAAATCCTGATTGATAAGTCGAATTATAAGACTGTGTAATTATATCCACAACCGAATAAATTGTTTCTTTGGCATCTTTTTCGGAAGCCGAAACGGAACTCAAACGAGCGGTTATATCCCCTGCAAGCTCCGCAGGAATTTGAACTCTTTGCTTTGAAATAATATCCAAAAACGCATTGACTGCAATTTTTTGCCAGTTTGTTTCTTTCTGTTTTTGCGTAAGCTGGACTTGGTTTCTTCCGTTAATTTTTGCACGATACATTGCTTGGTCGGCAAGCTCGGTTAAATCATAAACATTTTTACTGTGTTCCAAAAACGTTGCAACACCGATACTTGCGGTAACATTTCCGATTTTTTCAAGCGGAGTTGCCTCGATTGCCGCACGCATTCTCTCTGCTGCAATCATTGCTCCGTAAGAATCAATCCCCGGCAGTAATACGTTGAATTCTTCTCCGCCTATTCTTGCAGGAACGTCTATTGAACGGGCTCTTGATTTTAATACATCAGAAATTGCTTTAATCGCAATATCTCCGTATTGGTGTCCATAGGTATCATTAATTGTTTTTAAATGGTCAAGGTCAAGCGAAATCAACGAGAACGGCTGCCCCAATCTTAAAGCTCTTTCTGCTTCCCGATTAATATTTTCTTCAAAATATCTTCTGTTGTACAAACCTGTCAACGGGTCCGTTACGGCTTGTTTTCGGACTTCTTCAAACAAACCGGCAATCGTTATCGCAAGTTCAATCTGGTTTGCAAACAACGTCAAAAAGTTAATTTCCGTATCACGAATATTTTCTCTGTCAGAAAACACCAACATGCAGCCAAATTCTTTTGATTCCGTCATGCTCTCATTTTGTTTGCGGTATAAAGGCACAACAATAACCGATTTGCTCGGTGTGTTTTTCACTATGTTTCTTACATAATCGTGTGATAAATCTGCCAAAATACCGTAAAATACATTTTCAATATCGCCGGAACTTTGTATTTGCTTTTCTTTTAATGCTTTTGCGAGTATAAAATTTTCACTGTACGGGATGCGGTACTCTTTTATTTTTAATAAATCAATATCTTTTAAAGATTTTTCTAAAACTTTACTTTCGGCATGGGCTTTTACCTGAAAAAACAAACCGTTTTTATCCGATTCTTTGGTCAAAACAAGTGTATTCAAATACCCCATTTGAGTTTGCAGGGAATTGACGATAGTGTCTAAAACGCTTGTTAAAGGTTCTGATGAATTCATCATCTCCCAAATATTACTCATTGTGAGCATGGTGTTATTTGCTTTATTAAGTTCTTCGGTTTTTTCTTTAATTTCCTGCTCTAATTCAAGGTTTCTTTTATACACGTCCATTGCATGTGACGAAGATATAGTGCTGTCAACCTGTTGAAGTTTATCAAAAAATCCTTTAATCTGTGAAAAAATGATATTGCCCTCACAACATAATAACTCTTTAAATTATACAACTTTATTGCCCAAATTGTAATACTTTATTCAAAAGTTTTACGATTTTTTGCGAATTTATAAAATTGATACATTTGTTAATTTCTTTATTAAGGCATTTTTTCTTCATACAAGGAGAACAAGGGCATTCTGACTGAACGGAATAATATTTTTCTCCAAACGGTGCAGTTCTTTCTGCGGAAGTTGCGAAAAACATTGCAATTACAGACGGTTTCCCTGTTGCCCATGCAATGTGTGCCGACCCCGAATCGGGTGAAACAACGACATCTGCATATTTAAAAACTTCTGCTAATTCAACAAGATTTGTTAATCCCCTCAAATTTATTATATCTTTTTCGCTGAACTCGGACAGTATTGCAACACTTAAACCCTTGTCGTTAGCTGTTCCCGTATAAATTATATTAACTTTCCCGATAAACTCTTTTATTACATCACGCCAGCTGTCCACTGTCCAATGTTTGTTATCCCAAGTAGTTTCGGGGGCAATAACAATAGTTTTTTTGTCGGGGTCCAAATATTTAAGAAGTTTTTTGACCTTAGATTTTGTATCTTCACTGATTTCAGGTAAAACAAATTCAATATTCTCGGTATCACAGCCCAAATATTCAGCTATTTCGAGATTTCTTTTAACAACGTGATAATGAATGTCAAATTGTTTTCTGTTTGTTTTGATTATTTCATTTGCAAAAAGCCCCGAAAATTCTCGTCCGTCGGACAGTGCTATTCTTCTTTTTCCACCTGAAAAGCCCATAATAACGGCACTTTTCAAAAGCTGCTGGGTGTCAATTACGATATCATATTTTTCGGCACGAATTTCTTTTATCAAAGCAAAAAATTCTTTCAATCCGTCAGTTTTTTTACGGATTACATAAACTTTATTCAAAAGAGGATTATTCAAAATGAATTGAGCCGCTTTATCTTCCACAACCCAATCTATTTGAGCTTGCGGGTATTTATTCCGCAACGCCTTTGCAAGCGGCAAAGTGTGAATAGTATCACCTAAAGCACTTCTTCTTATTATTAAAATCTTTTTTACTATGTTTTTCATTGTATTCATTTATTTGTTGATAAGCTGTTTAAAGTATATTATCACATTATAATCTTTTTGGGTGAATTTTTTTTTCAGACTTTTGTTATTATTAAAATACAAACACGAGAAATTCAGTCAAGGTGAGTGGAATGAACAGAGAAATGACAGAGAGAACAAAATCGGCAATTAATTTATGTAAAGTGAAATTAGAAAATTTA
Source organism: uncultured Candidatus Melainabacteria bacterium (assembly GCA_934754505.1). GTDB lineage: Bacteria > Cyanobacteriota > Vampirovibrionia > Gastranaerophilales > Gastranaerophilaceae > RUG841. Next base: position 156,818 of record CAKVIE010000002.1, on the reverse strand, counting down.
AAATCAAGATTAGACGAATCAAGAGAAGCTAATATTGTATTTAATCGTATTTTAATTGAAAAAGCTGTTCTCGAAAGTTCAATGAAAAAAAGACCTTTTGACTTTTTGTTGAATTTTAGGCAAAAATTTGTTAAAACTGAAAATAAGAGAATTTGTGACTTCTTCAAATAGGAAAAATTATCATGCGTTTTTGCAAAAGACCCTTTGAAAATTTTGAAATGAACGGCAATTTTGAAGTTTTTACTTGCTGTCCGAATTATTTCAAAGAAAACCAAATCCTCGGAAATCTTTTGCAAGACTCGCCCGAAAACATTTGGAATTCTGAAGTTGCACAGAATTTAAGGCAGCATATTTTAAAAGGTGATTTTTCTTTATGCAATACGGAAAGATGTTGCAATTACCCGACTTTAGAAGATGTTTCCGAAGAAGAATTAAAAAAATATTCTGCAATTTGCACCAAAAAACCAAAATACGTTTGGCTGTACTATGATGTAATTTGCAATGCAAAATGCACTATGTGTCGTGATGATTTTTACAATAATTACGAGGAAAAAACGGAGTTTTTAAACAAAATTGCAGAGGAAAAAATTCTTCCGCTTTTAAAAGATGCGGAAATGGTTTATTTAAACGGTGCAGGTGAAGTTTTTTATTCAATACCCACGCAGTATTTGATAAAAAGGGCAAATGAACTTTATCCGAAATTGAAATATGATTTAGTCAGCAACGGTTTTTTATGCAATAAAGAAAATATCGAAAAGTTAGGGTTGAGGAATAAAATTGACAAGCTCACTATATCAATCCATGCCGCAACTGAAGAAACTCACAAAAAAATCTTTCGCACAGGGTCTTTGCAAACGATTTTAAACAACCTTAAAGAAATAAAAGAGATGAAGGACAATGGTGAAATCCCCTTTATACAGCTGATTTTCGTCATAACGTCGATGAATTATAAAGAAATTCCTGACTTTGTTAAATTAGCACAAGATTTGAATATGGTTGCGGTTTTTTGTGATTATGTTGCTTATGATTATACCGAAATGGGCAGAAACGGAAAGGAATATAACATTATAAAACCTGAACATCCTTTGCATAAAGATTTATTAGAGGTTTTGAAATCCGAAGAATTAAATGATAAACAACATTGTTTTTTAAATCCGTTAATTCAATCATTAAGGGACAAAGCTCTTTCAGAAAGCGGGCAATAAAATGTTATTTTGCAAAAGACCTTTTGAAAATTTTGAAGTAGATGCAGCATACGATGTTTTCACCTGCTGCCCGACATATATCAATAAATACAGTATTGGCAATTTGAAAGATTTTTCTGCTGTTGAAATCTGGAATTCCGAAAAAGCACAAAAATTACGTGAAAATATAATAAACGGTGATTATTCTTTGTGTAACAAAGAAAGTTGTTATTGTTACCAATATAGAGAAGATATTTTTGAAGAAGAAATTTTACGGGAATATTCTCCTGTTTATCACAAACACCCGAAAAATATTTGGCTTTATTACGATGAAATTTGCAATGCAAGATGCGGAATGTGCCGAAATGATTTTCACGGAAACAATCCCGAGGAAGTTGAAAAATTAAATAAAATTGCAGAAGAAAAATTCCTTCCTTTGTTGAAAGATGCTGAAACGATTTTTCTCAACGGCGGCGGAGAATTATTTTATTCTGAACATTCAAAATATTTGGTAAAACGTATAAATGAGCTTTATAATAAAGTTAAATTTGAAATAACAACAAACGGAATTCTTTGTAATAGAAAAAATATTTTTGATTTACATTTAGAAAATAAGATAAAAACTCTTTGGATATCTATACATTCAGCAACAGAAGAAACTTATAAAAGGATATTTAACGTTAATTGTTTTCAAAATGTGATGAACAATCTTGCAGAAATAAAGCAAATGAAAGACGAAAAATTCTTTGATAATGTTCAGCTTGTATTTGTAGTAAGTTCGTTAAATTTCAGAGAAATGCCGGATTTCGTTGATATCGCAAAGAAATTTAATATGAAAGCTTCTTTTCGAGAATATGTTCCTTTGCTTCATACAGAAATGGGACAAAATGGAGAAAAATATACCGTTCTATCCGAAAAAAAACCAATGCACAAAGAACTTTTAGAGGTATTGAAAGATAAAAGACTAAAAACTTCAGAATATTGCGTGTTTAATTCAATGATAGATGAATTAAGAAAAAAAGCCCAAAAAGCAGATAACGATTGATTTTTTACAAGATAAATCATAATGTTTTTGGGGATTTTGGTATAAAAAATCGTTTTAGAAAATATTTGCAAAGGATAAGAAATAATCGTTTACAACACCAAATAACATCGGAAGCAAAATTGTCAAAAGAAACGCACCCATAACAGGCTTAAACAGGAAGCTTAATTGGAAAACGTTAATTTGCGGTGCTGTTTTTGAAATAATACCTAAAATGATGTCCTGCCCGAGCGTTGCAAGTAAAATCGGTGATGCAAATTGCAAACCGATATACAAGATGTTTGAGGTTATTTTTACGAGGTAATCGGTGTTTATAATTTTTTCAAGCGGAATGGCAGTTGCATAAACGGGAAAAATCTCAAAACTTCTTATCAAAGCATTCAAAACCCAATAAACGCCGCCCAAATTGATGAAAATAATCAAGCCCATAAGACCGAGGAATTTACCCATAATCGAAACTTGCTGCGATGACGTCGGGTCAAGTACCATAGCTGATGACATACCCATTTGAGTGTTAATCATATCACCGCCTGCTTCAACGGTTGCGAGAATACAATACGCAATAAATCCGATTAAAGCACCTGCCGTGTAGTTTATGAAAATAAGATACATTATGGAAATATCAGACGGCGGCAACCCAGGTTTTAAAATCGGAACAAGCATAACAGTAAACATAATAGCAAAAGCTATTTTTACCATACTCGGAATTTCTTTTCTGTTTAAAAGCGGACAAAAACGCATAAGTCCGAGTATTCTCATCAAAATGAGAAACCCCGCACCGAGAGCCGTATTTATAACAGGAAAAAATTTTGGTATGCTGTTTACAATTTCTTCTATCACGGTTCTTCAATCCCAGGAAAATCTATTTCCATAAAAGTATCATTGTGTTTTACATTATCTTTTTTAATTTCGATTGAATAAGTAGTAATCCCTTTTGTCGTGGTTATTTGAACATCAGCAAAACCGACTTTTTTCGGAGTAAAAACAATTTGATTTCCGTCACTTGAAAAAGTTGCAACTCTTTGTGCCGAAAGGATAGACGGGTTATTGCTTTTTATGCTTTGGATTTTATCGTCAGAAAAAAACAAATATTCCGAATTGATTTTCATCTGATAAATTTCTTCAGCAAGTGCCGAAAGTGTTGAAAACATTAAAAGAGTGGAAGTAAGAAAAATTTTTCTTAACATTTTCTACCTTCTTTCGTTCATTTTTTTACGTTCGATTAAATTCGGATGAGGAACAGGCATTTTAGATGCCGCATTGTATTTTAACTTATCATAATCTTTAAGAAACGGCGGATTGCCTGCCGCATTCATCAAATCTCTTGCATTCGGAACATTGTCAAACTCGTCCGTTTTCATTTCATCGGAAAATGGCTTTATATACTTGTAATAATCAGCTGCAAGTACGTATCTTTCGTTTTTCGGCACAACATCGCAAGAGAGATGAACGGCTTCAAGAAACAAATTCGATAACATTTTGATAAAACCTGTTCCCATAATAAGAATTACGAGGAAAACAGCCGTGATTTTAGGTGCAGCTGCGATTGTTTGTTCTTGAACCTGCGTAACAGCTTGCAAAATACCGACAACAAGACCGACAGCAGCGGCAGTTAATACACAAGGTAATGCTATCGAGAGCATCATTAATATTCCTTTACCCATAAATTCAAGTAAGATTTCCATTGACAGCCTCCTTAATTGTAACTTCCCGCAAGTCCGTGGACGACAAGACTCCAGCCGTCAACGGCAATAAATATCAGCAGTTTAAACGGCAGTGAAATAATTGTCGGCGACAGCATGAACATACCGAGAGCCAAAAGAACGTTCGCTACGACCATATCGAGAACGATAAACGGAATGTATATGATAAACCCGATTTCAAATGCGGTTTTTAATTCACTCAAAATAAAAGCGGGTGCAACTTCCCAAATTGTAATATCATCGGGAGATTCGGGAGCTTTTCCCCTTGATTTTTCAAGGAAATAAGCCATATCCTGTTCACGAGTATTTTTCATCATAAATTCTTTAAGCGGTTTTGAACCTTCAACAACAGCTTCGACAAGCGAACCCGATTTTTGATACGGTTCATAAGCTGCGTCCCACATGTTTTGAAATACTCCGCCCATTGAATAGAATGTCATAATCAACGAAAGCCCGATTAAAACAATCGTCGGAGGAATTGATTGTGTACCCATTGCTTGTTTTAAGAAAGAAAATACGATTGCATACCTCATAAAACTTGTCATACAAGTAAATATAAACGGCAGCAATGAAAAACAGCTCATTACTATTAAAAGTTGTAAAACAGGATCTAAATTTTGTATCAAACTATTCATTTTTTACGCTTTCATTTTGTTAGAAATTCGCATCATTAAAGGTGTTTTAGCAATGTCATCGTCAGTTTCTTCTTTAATTGACCTGATATCGACTTTTTTGCTGACATTTTTTAATTCCTTTTGCGGAATAGGATTTTCATTCTCCTCAAGTTTAGCAAGCATAGTAGTCCGCTCTGCATCAGATGCAACGAGGAAACGCTCTTTGCCTGCTTTTATAATATAGATATATTTTCTTGCATTTATTCTCAAACCGTTTTCAATGAATAAATCATTATTATTTTGAGAAAAGGAATTTATGCCGAGTTTTTTATAAATCACAACGCAAATAGCGAGAAAACCGACCATTGCCATTGTATATGCCAAAAACTGTATAAAATAGTGCTGCATATTTTCTCCTTAAATATCTTCGTCTTCGATATCGAAGTTGTCGTAATTAAAATCATCTCCGCCTTCAGTTTGTTGTTGAGGCTGTTGAGCTTCTTGGGGTTGTTGAGCTTCTTGTTGAGGAGCAGGTTGAGCTGCTGCCTGCGGTTGTGCGGGTGCTTGCGGTGCTTCAGGCTGCGGTTTTTTGTCAGAAAGAACGTCATCTACTCTGACGGCGTATTTATCATTGATAATAATCAATTCACCCGTTGCAATAGGTTTGTCTTCTACTTTAAGGGTGATTTTGTTTTCGTAAATGTTTGCAATATCGACAATAACTCCTTCGGAGATTTGCTTTAATTCCCCAAGGCTGATTGTGACTTTATCAAACTCTGCCGAAATTTCAACCGGAATATTATCCCACATTGAAGTTTGAACATTATTATTCATATTTGTATCCACAGATTTTCCTCCGTCGTCGTCATCTACTCCCGTAATCAGTGATGTATCGGGATTGATTTTGAATTGCATCTTTTGCCCGAACAATTCCATAATCATTATTTTAATGTTACTTTTTTCCAAGACAACAATATCACCTGATTCGAGGTGTTGAATATCGTATAAAGTTAATTCGGATTCACCCGTGATTATTTTTACATCGGCTTTGTATTTTGGAAACGAATCAAGGTCAAAATTTTGTTGAGTAACCATAGGGCGGACTTCCGGAAGAAGTGCCGTCGGCACTGACAAAACAAACTTTCCGTAAGCTCCGTCCATAGCTTGAGTTACAAAAGTCAAATGTGCTAAAGGTGACGGCTCGGTGTTGTCTTTGATTAAAAACGGTGCAATACCTTTGTAAATATAGTTGTTTAATTCGGTTAAAATCTTTGCTTCCAACTCGGTAATGTTTTCGGTCAAAAACGGTTGAGATGTTCTGCCTAAAGAATTTGACAAAATCATATCAATGAGCGGAGCAGAAATCCTAAAAAAGATTTCGTTAACTTTATCCACTCTTATTCTCGTAACAAAATATTCTTCACCACTGAAAAAAACATTATCTTGCTCACTTATGCCAATGAGTTTCAGGCTTAAATCGGTCAGCAGAAATTCCTTGACTTTTTCTTTAAATTTTTGGAACAAAACCCGCTTGAACCAATAGAAAGAGTCATTTATACAATTTGAAAAATTTGAATTGTATTGTGAAAGAACTTTCACCGATTTTCTATCCCCTTAACCGAATAACCTATTTTTCAAATAATATTATCCGATTTTACACATTTAATTGTTGTCTATATATATTTGTAGAATATCTTTTGAAAAAAGGCAATTTCGCAATATTTCGTATATATTTTTAATTATACTGATTTTTCATGCAAAGTCATTGGTTACGGGTTTTTTCGCTGTTTTTTTAAGGCTTTTCGAAATTCGTTTAATTTTCTCAATTTTTTATATGAAAAAAACAACATATTTCTTAATATATATTTACAATCAGAAGAAAAAAAACTATACTAAAGGTGTAAATTTGTAAGTGAAAGTGCGATATTTTGAAGAGAGGAATAATATCAATATTATTGTTAGCGGCAACGGTGATGCCTGTTTTTGCGGAAGATGTTATTGATTTGGCACAAGAGCAGACAGAAAGTTACAAATGTGACTTAAAAATGCGAGGCTATGAATTTACGAGCGAAGGGCTTTCGGAAGCTATTGTAAAGCAGGATACCGAGGCGGTTGAACTTTTTGTAAAAGCCGATATCAACATAAATTTATCTGATAATGAGGGTTATACGGCACTTGACAGAGCGATTGAATCCAATAATGAAGCGACGGTAGCTTTGATTTGCAATGCCGGCGGAGAAACTAAGGCTAATCTTCAAAAAACGGAAGAAAAGAACATTGCAAAACCGAGCAATACGGTTAAGTCCGAAACGAAAATCGAAACCGAAGAAACCTCAGAAGATGATGTTGTTTTGAATGGATTTTGCAAAGCGGTTAATGATGGAAATTATGCCGAAGTCCAAAAAACAATAAATAAAACCTCTGATTTGGACGTTTTAACGGAAGAGGGGCTTGCACCTATTCATTATGCTGTTTTTAACGATGACATAAAAATGGTTGAAATTTTGCTTGCAGGCGGAGCGGAGATAAACAACCGTACAAATGACGGAATGACAGCGTTGGACATTACTGTTTTGAACGGTCAAAAAGAAATTGCGAAAAAGCTTTTGGAAAATGGCGGAGCAATGAGCGAGCAAGTTGCGGAAGAACTTCGCAAATTCGGCTGCCACATGAAGTATGATGTAAACTTTGACTTGTATGATGCAAGTTTTGAGGATATTTTCGCAACAATGGATAAAATCCAAAAACAAATAGATGCAAATGGAAAATCTTAAAAAACGGTTAGATAAAGGCGATTTAACCAAAGTCATAATGGGTTTGGGAAACACTTCCATTGAGCAGATAAAGGCTTTAGGAGCAATTTGTTCCGAGGCAAAGGCTGATATTTTTGATTTAACACCTGATAAAAAAGTATTTGATGCGATAAAAGAGGGAATTTTATCACAGGGCAAAAATCCAGATGATTATTTTTATTGCGTAAGTTTTTCGTTTGGAGAAGATGTTCACGGCTCAAAGGCTCAAATTGATGAAAACAAGTGTGTCCGCTGCGGAAAATGCGGGGAGCTTTGTCCTCATCAGGCAATAAAAGATTTTAAAGTTTTAAAAGAAAAATGTATCGGCTGCGGATTTTGTACTCATGACGGGAATTGCGGGGCAATAAGTTATTATAAGGAATTTAAAAATCCTGTTACGGAGTTAAAGAAGCTTTCGGAATACAAAGTTGATATGGTTGAACTTCACGTTAACGGGTTTGATAAAAAGAGTATTTTTGAAGAAGTCAAAAAAATAAAAAATGCTTTTCCCGATATTATGATTGGCCTTTGTATGACTTGTGAAAAGCGAGATTTGACGGAAGTTAAAGAAATAATAAGAGAAACAGAGAGAATAATTTTTCCGCAGAAATTAGTTTTTCAAGCAGATGGAAAAGCAATGAGCGGAGTGAATAACGAGCTTAATTCTTCTTTAAAATCTGTAAAGTTTGCAAAGGAATTGGCAGGAGAAAATATTTATATAATTTTGTCAGGCGGGTGCAATGAGAGGACGAAAGAGCTTGTCAAATCAGAAAATGCAAAGATTTCGGGAATAGGATATGGTTCATATATACGAATTTTAACCGCACCTTTTGTGCAAAATTCAGAATTTTGGTGTAATATAAGTATTATAGAAGAAGCAGTTGAACGATTGAAAATTTTCGGAAAAGCATGAAATGATAAATACTGTAAAAAACATCTTACTGAAATATACGGCATTAACACCTGAAACAACGGTGATTGTAGGATTTTCGGGCGGTTGGGATTCAATGTGCCTGCTTCATATTATGAAAAAGATTTCCGAAGAAACGGGAATAAACGTAGTTGCAGCACATTTAAACCATGCTTGGCGAGGTGAAGAATCGGATGATGAAGAGGCAAATGCACAGAGATTTTGTGCAGAATATGATATAAAATTCAGAGCCGAAAGAATAGATGACGGCGTTAAACAAACCGAAGCAGCTGCAAGAGAGCAAAGATACGAATTTTTCAAAAGAACTTATGATTATAATAAGGCGAATGTGCTTTTGACAGCACATACCAAAACCGATAATGCGGAAACGGTTTTATACAGAATTGCAAAAGGCACGGGCTTGAACGGGCTTGAAGGTATTAGAGAATACCGCAGATTTAATGATATGAATATTGTTCGTCCGTTGTTATCTTTTTCGAGAAAAGAAATTGAAGAATATTGTTTTGAAAACGAATTTATGCCGAATAATGATTCAAGCAACCAAGACACAAGATATGCGAGAAACAATATAAGACATAACATTATGCCGAGATTGAGAGAAATTAATCCGAATGTTGAAAATTCTCTTATAAATCTTGCGGAAATTGCAATCGGCAATAACAAAATTATCAATGAGCTTATGGACAATATTGAGGGTCAAATTTCCACAGGCGACAAATGGCTTACGCAGAATTTCTTGAGATTAAATTCGGCAATAAGAAGACATTTCGTTTATAATTTGCTTTTGAAGTATGATATTGAGCCGAGTTTTACGAAAGTTCAAGAGGTTTTGAACTTTATAGCAGACAATAATATTTCAAAGACTGGGAAAACCTTGTCTTTAACGGCAGATTTAACGCTTTTCACTTCTCATAAATTTACTTATGTATTGAATGAAAAAGAAAACGGCGAAAAATCTTACAGAGAAGTTTTGATAACAGGAGTCGGCGATTATCCTTTTGAAAAGGGTGAAAGCCTTATCATTACCAAGTATGACAAACATGTTGAATATTACCCCAAAAAGACTGCGAGATTTATTTTTGCAGATATGTCAAAAACAGAATATCCGTTGGTCTTGAGAACAAGACGTGATGGTGATATTATTCAACCGTTAGGAATGAGCGGAAAAATGAAATTGAAAAAATATTTCATTAATAAAAACATTCCTGTTTATCAAAGAGATAAAATACTTCTTTTATGTCAAGGAGCGGAAGTTCTTTGGGTAATAGGAGTCGGAATGAGTGAAAAACTCAGAGTCACGGACATAGCAACACACAAAATAGAATTAAATACGGAGATATAAATTATGGTAGATATTGATTTTCTTAATATGCCCGATAGGGATATAAGGGAATTACAGGTTTTGTTTTCAGAAGAAGAAATCGAAAAAAGAACTCAAGAACTTGCAGATTTGATTGACGAAGAATTCCCGCAAGATGAACCGTTGTATGTAATCAGCGTTTTGAAAGGTTCAGTGCCTTTCTGTTGTGACCTCATCAAAAAGATGAAAACGCCTATTCAGCTTGAATTTATAAAGGTTTCAAGCTATGGTAACGAATTCAAATCAACAGGTGATGTAACCGTTATCGATTCAAAAATCCCGAATTTGAATGACCAAAACGTTTTAATCGTTGATGACATTTGTGATACAGGTCATACGGCAAAAAAATTGCTTGATATTTTCAACAATGACTACAACATTAAAAAATTGAAATTTGTTACATTGATGAACAAAAAATGCAACAGAGTAGTTGATGTAGAACCTGATTTTTACGGCTTTGATATCGACGATAAATTCCTCGTCGGATACGGCTTGGACTACATCGGATTTTACAGAAACCTTCCGTTCGTAGGCTGGTTCCCGAACTAATCAACAATAGAAATTTACCCAAAAGAACAAACTCGATTTTTTCGGGTTTGTTTTTTTATGCGAACAAATATTTGACAAATTCATAAAAAAGTTTTATCATTACTCCAGACCCCCGTGGGGTGTCAAGATTGGTTAAAGTAAATATAAAAATCAAAACACAATATATCAGTGGGTAGTATTAATAACAGAAAGGACAGAATTATGAAGAAAATTCTAACATTTTTTTTGGTAGCAGGGGCATTGTTGTTCACGATTAACACAGCGACAGCAGCTTGTAAAACAGGTTGTGACTGCGGCTGCAAATGCAAGTGCGAAAAAGTTTGCACAAAAGATTGTACTTGTGGCTGTCAAGACAAATGCAACTGCAAGGAAGATTGCAACTGCAAAAAATGTGATTGTGACAAAACTTGCACAAAAGACTGTACTTGCGGCTGTCAAGACAAATGCAACTGCAAAAAAGATTGCAACTGTAAAAAATGCGATTGTGACAAAACTTGCACAAAAGACTGTACTTGCGGCTGCCAAGACAAATGTAACTGCAAGGAAGATTGCAGCTGTGAAAAGTGTGATTGTGCAAAAGACAACTGCAAATGCGGTACAGACAAAAAACAAAATATCAAAAATAAAAATCACAAGAAAAACAGAAAAAACAAATAAAAACAAATAAAAACAACGGCTTTCCCCTTTGCTAAAAAGGGGAAAGTTTTTTAACTTGGAGAAAAAATGCACGCAGATAAGGAAAAAATCACGAGGTTATTAAAGACCGTAAGAGGTCAAATCGACGGTTTGATAAAAATGGTTGAAGATGACAGATATTGCATTGATATAAGCACGCAAATTTTAGCGAGCCAATCGATTTTGCGAAAGGTAAACGGTGAAATTTTGAAAGGTCATTTCACAAACTGTATCAAACAAGCCATTGAAAACGGCGATAAAGACAATGCCGATAAAAAAACAACGGAACTTGTCGTTCTATTGGATAAACTTTTAAAATAGAAATTAATTCTCCTGTTTAAATTTATCGGGAATGTATTTTTGCCAATCTTTGTCGAGTTTTTTGATAAATCTGTGAGCATCAATTACGTCGTCAGAAGAAATCGGCTCAGGCAAATCTTTAATTTGCAAAGCGAGTTTTTCGTCATCTTTTTCTTTGAAAGCGATTGATGCAACTCCCAAAATAGCGACTCCAAAAGATTTTTGACAATTCGGACAAACGACTTGCAAGACGAATAAACCTTCTTCTTCCCGAAGAATATAAACAGAGTTTTCATCAAAATCATGCCCGCAATTGGAGCAGCATAAGTCCGCAAAAAGTTTTTGAATATTTAATTTGTTCATAAATCCCTCTTTTTAATAACATTATACTTATAAAGTTTTAAAAGGCACTAAAAAAGAAAAAATTTTTCAAAAATCGGTAGAAACGAAAAAAAATCAGTTAGAAATAATAAAAAAGTGGCATTATAAGAATACAAAGAGAATATGTGGAGGTAATGCCATGGAACTCACTGGATTATTAAATTTGGTAATTTTCGGTATGATTCTTTATATTGGTTTTATTTCGATACCGACACTTATGGAGAACAAAAAGGCTAATTAGTTTTTGAGCCGAAAGTTCAAAGACAAAAAGACCCGTCTTGTTGAAAGACAGGTCGTAAATTGTGTTTTTAAAAACGGAATTAACCTTGGTTGATGTCTTTGTATTCGGAAAATTCTTTTGCTGTTTCCTGCCATTCTTCTTGTTTAATAACGAGGGCATGATTCCAGAATTTTTCGATAGCGTAAGTTTCACGTTCTTCTTTGTGAAGCACATGAACAATGACGTCACCGTAATCGAGTAAATTCCATCTGTTTTTCATATCGTTTTCTTCACCGATAGGAATTCTTTCAAACAATTTTTTAATTCTGTCACGAACATATTCCGTGAGGGCTTTAACCTGAGTCGGAGTGTCGGCAGAGCAGATTACGAAATAATCGGCAAGTACCGAAACTTGCGAAATGTTCAAAATAGTAATATCTTTTCCCAATTTATCGTCCAAAACCCCTGCGATGGCACAAGCTGTTTTGTATGACGGAATTTCTTGCATATAAACTTCCTTATTTTTCCTACCGAATAAATTTTAACATAAAAACATAAAAAAAAAGATGGTTGAAGCCATCTTGTTTAGTAAGTAAGAAATGTAAGAAATTAAAAAAACTTTAGTTATGCATAAATCAATTTATGTTCTGATTTTTGCTCTTTTTTATCAGCATCGGCATTAGTGTAAAAAAGAGATTGAGAACCGTTTCTGTCCTTAGCGAGATTGTCGATATCGCTTAATCTTTTTTGCAACCCTGTCGTGTTGAGTTTGTTGTCAGTTGAAACGGATTGAAAAACATCAGAAGCGATGAAGATTTTTCCGTCAACTTGTTTGTGAATACCTGCTGCAGCTTTTGCATTGAGGTATTGGATATTGTTGTAGAAATTATTGTTGAATTTGATGTCTGAAATTGCTGCTTGGTTTTTCATTGCAGCGATAGAGTTGGTTTGTTCAAATGATGAAAACTTGAAAACAGCTTTTTGTTGTTGAGCTTCGTTTGCTTGAGCTTGAACATTTGTATTAACTGTTCTTGCTGCTGCTATGTTCATTGCTGTTATTGCAGGAAAATTAATCATTTGCTCCTTACCACTTACCCTTACGTTTTTTATATCGACACTTCGTAACGAAAACTTTAGGCTTTAAACCTCTGTTTGTAACATAACTTTACATAATGTCTGAATTTCGTTTAAAATAAGGCTTTCAAACGTAGAAAAATAATTATTAAAGGAATATCTCCTCCATTTGTATTAATTTTTGTAAAAAGGATAAAAGTTTTTAAAAAATCAGCCGATTATATAAATGAGAGAGAACATGCACAAGGAATACAAAAATGTGTGAAGACAAACAGAATGAGAGCGTTTCATTATTTTCGCAGAGTGCGGAATTTATGGAAGACGATGCACTTGAAGAAATTTTTGCATTAAACTTAGGTGATTTTTTAACAGAAACTTTGATATCGGAAGATTTAGCGAAAAAGATTAGTGAGAAAGAAACCGATAAAACAGAAGGTTTGAAAAAGCAATTATCAGAGCTTATTTCAATATATTCGAAGGATAAAACCCTTACGATTTTGGGCTTTAACAGCAAAGAAGATTATATAATTTACAGCTCGATTGCAAAAACGATAAAAGAAATGGCAGCCGTAGATGCTTGTCATATTTACCTTACAAAGGATAACGTCGGCGGAACGACTGATAACGATTATGATTTAATGTTAGTCGGAACATCTGTCAAAATTAACGGTGACTTGTATTCAAAGAACATCGGCTACAATTTGAGCGATGAATCACTTGCCGTAAAGGCTTATAAAGAAAGAAAAACTATTGAAATCAAAGATTGTTCGACATTGAAAGATGTTAAACCTATTGAGGAGCTTGAAGAAGATAAAGCTGCATATTGTTTGTCAGTCCCGATGAAAAGTTCTTTCGGCTGTGTTGGAACGATAGTTATTCAAAATTATGAGCAAAAAGAATTAGACGATAATTTTGTTTCTATGTGCGAAATAACGGCGGATTTATTCGCAACGTCAATGGCTTTTCAAAAAGAAGCGGAAGAAGCCGAAAAACTTATTAATGATGAAGAAGCAAGTGTATCGGAATTGCAGCATTTAAGAGCCGAAATCACTGCTTTAATCGGTGATTTGGGAGATGAACAGCAGGCATTTGTAGAAAACTTGGCAAAAGCTGTTGATTCAAGAAGCCACTTTAAAGCTGATTATTCAAGAGCAGTTGCGGCTTTGTCGGTTGAAATTTGTAACGAACTCGGTTTGAATGAAAAGACAAAAGATTTAGTTTATTATGCCGCACTTTTGAGAAATATCGGAAAAATTACTTTACCGATAGAAATTTTCAACAAAAAAGGTGAATTGACAAAAGAAGAATGGGCAAAATTGTACAATCACCCGAACATCGGCGTAAATTTATTGATGAGCATAAACTTTATGGCGGAAGTTATTCCGTATATTCACTATCACAAGGAAAGATGGAACGGCACTGGTCGGGAAGGCTTGAGCGGTCAAAGTATTCCTTTGGGTTCAAGAATTATTGCAATAGCTGATGCTTATTGTGCCTTGACAACGGAAAGAACATACAGAAAAGCTATGCCCACAGAAAAAGCTTTGCTTATTATGAAAGAAGAAGCAAATGAGAAGTGGGATCCTATGCTTGTTGATGTTTTGATTGATTTAAAGCACAAAAATAATCAATAAATAAATGAACAACAAATAAATTACTATATTTATAGGATAAAATTTTTGCCTAAAAATAATATACTTTGTCTATAAGAAAAATCTTGTAGGAGAGTAATTATGGCAAAACAGTCTAACGCAAAGGTAAAAGAGGAATATGCGAATTTAAAAATTGCCCAAATGCCGAAACGCAAGGCAAGTTTAAAGGTCGCAGAAAATCCGATTACTAAATGCAAACCTTATAACGATATTGATTTGAATAATTGGAAAGATTATTCAAACGTCAAAACCGATACGCTTTGGTTATTCCCCGAAAGAGATAACACAGGCAGACATTCAAACGAATATCACGGTAATTACATACCTCAATTGGCACAACAATTTTTTGAACGTTTTACGAAGAAAAAAGACATTGTGTTGGATATGTTTTTAGGTTCGGGAACTTCAGCAATAGAAGCCTTAAATATGGGCAGAAGATGTATCGGTGTTGAATTAAAACAAGAGCAGGTTGAGCACGTTGCAGAAAAATTTTCACCGAAAGAGCTTGTAACTGATGTAAACCTTATCACAGGCGATTCAACTTCGGAGGAAGCAAAAGAAAAGGTTAAGGCTCGTCTTGAAATTATGGGCGAAGACCATGCTCAATTTTTGGTATTGCACCCGCCTTATGACGATATCATTAAGTTTTCGGATAAAAAAGAAGACTTGTCTAACTGTGCAACTCCGGAAGATTTTTATGATATGTTTGAAAAAGTTGCAAAAAACGGCTATGACTTGTTGGAACCCGGACGTTTTGCGGCTTTGATTATCGGTGACGAATACAAAGACGGAGAGTGCAAACTTTTATCTTTCGCTTGTGAGCAAAGAATGGAAAAACTCGGATTTAAGCTCAAAGCCGTTATCGTAAAAGATATTCAGGGCAACGAAAGAGCAAAAGGTAAAACGGCAAACCTCTGGAGATATAGAGCTTTGTTCGGCGGATTTTATATCTTTAGACACGAATATGTTTTTATCTTCCAAAAACCTGAAGAAAAAAAATCAAAAAATTTGAAAAAATAAAATAAAAATGTTAAAATCAAAGAATGAAAAGTTCTTTTGAAAAATATATTTTAAGTTTTATAGTTTTATCGGCACTCGCAAATCCTGTATTTGCGGGTGTTGACTATAATGCGGGCATGAATGCTTATAATAAAGGCGACTATAAATTTGCTAAAACTTTGTTTTTAAATGCCCTCAAAAAAGATTACTACGACTCGAATTCGAGATATATGTACTGCCAAATTCTTATAAAAGAAAAAAATTATAATGAGGCAAAACGTCAGTATAATATAATTTTATCGAATTCTCCATCGTCACAAGCAGGTGCTTATGCCAAAATAGGCTTGAAGCAAATCGAGGCATACGAAGCAAAACAGGCGGAAGAAAAGAATAAACAACAACAGCAGGCTCAACAGGCGGCAAAAGTAACCAAACCCGCATCGGCAGATTTTGCTATTTCAAAAGAACCTGATTATGTGAAAAACGCTTATCGGGGCGGTAAAAAATATTTAAGACCGTTGGGTGTAACAAGAGTTTATATCCCGAATGATGCAAATTTCCGTTCGTTAATGATAAATGCGTATTCCGAATGGCAATCGGCAATCGGTTCGAGAGTTATGTTCAGCTATTCGGGAAATAAACAAGATGCTTCTGATATAGTTATTTTTGCACAAGGAAGTGCATCATCAGGAGTTCATCAAGGCGGAAACTGTGCATATAAATTCAGCGGAGATACCCTTGCAGGAAATACGATTACGATAAATGCTTATGATAAAGACGGTAAACCGCTTCCGAAAGAATATGTTTATCACGTAATGTTACACGAAATAGGACATTCAATCGGTATAATGGGGCACAGTACAAATCCCGATGACGTAATGGCTCAAGGCGCTACGAAGGTTATTTCGCATTTGTCGCAAAGGGATAAAAATACAGCACGTCTGCTTTATCAAAGTTATGGGAAACAGCCTGCAAAAGAGGCTGTTCAAGAGGCGAAAAACCAAGAATTAACAGATATTGCAAAAAGAATACCAAACGATCCGAGCAGTTTAATTGACTTGGGTGATGAAGCAATGTCGGCAGGAAAATATTTAGATGCAGTAAATTATTATAAAAAGGCTGAAAATTTAAGATGCACAACAGACATTTGTTTTAGAATTGTCAAGGCATATCAGGCTTTGAGCGATGATGATAATGTTGCAACTTATTATAAAAAGATTTTAACAATAGACAAAAAGAATTTAGTCGCATTGAATAATCTTCTTGTAATGTATCAGAAACAAATGAGATATGTTGAGGGCAAAAAAGTTCTTGATGACTTTTTAGCAGCAAACCCCGATATGGCAAATAATAAGGATATAAAGGTTTATCGGGAAATTTTCTCGGAAACAAATGTTAAAAATATGGAACTGCGAAAAAAGGTCTTTTTAAGACAGTCGTAAAATTAACCGAAATAATTGGTATTATTTGAGTTTAAAACTCTAAAGCTCCGTTTATTTGTTTTTGAGTTAGAAATAAAATACGTAATAATTGCAATAAAACGAGTAATTATATTGATAAATCATTGCTCTTTAGATAAAAATGAGATATAATTTCCTTAGGTGAAAATTATGGCAGATTGTATTTTTTGTAAAATAGCAAATCATGAAATTCCGACGACGCCTGTTTATGAAGACGAAAACGTCATCGCATTTAACGACTTAAATCCGCAAGCTCCGGTGCATATTTTGGTAATACCGAAAAAGCACACGGCATCGCTTGTTGATGTTAAAGATGCTGATATGATGAATTATTTGTTTGAAGCTGTCAGAAAAATTGTAAAACAAGAAAATATTACAGATTTCAGAACGGTAATAAATACGGGAAGCGAAGCGGGGCAGACTGTTTTTCACTTGCATTTACACATAATTGCAGGCAGACCGCTCCTTTGGCCTCCGGGATAGTCGGGAGATTTTGAAAAATGGCTTTTTTAAGGTGGTATGACAAAGATCCTGTTATAAAAGAATTTATGAATGCTCTTGAACGACTTGATCAAGACACTATTGCTTTGCTTGCTCAAGATTTTATCCAGACTATGATGGAAGATGAACAGTTGAGCACTGATTCTGCTATACAATCTTTGATAAAAAACGTTCCGCCGGGATATAACAGATGGTATGACAAAAATTACAATCTTCATTCCTGTCTTGAGCTTTTGAAATCGTTAAGTCCCGAACATCAAAAACGAGTGATTGAAAAATTCAGAGAATCGATGTATCAGCTTGTTACGACAATGTATTACGGTGACGAAAATGAAAAATCATAATAAAGTTTTAATAACAGGAGCTTCAAAAGGAATAGGGCTTGTTTTGGCAAAATCTTTTGCTGACAGCGGTTTTGAAGTTTTTGTAAATGCAAGAACGAAAGCACCGCTTGAGGAGTTGGCAAAATATCCTAATATAAAAGGTTTTTATGCCTGCGATATTACAAAAGATTGTTTGTTCCTTTATCAAGAGGCTAAAAAAGTTTTGGGTAATATTGATATTTTAATTAATAATGCAGGGGCTTATGTTTGTGCAGAAATTGAAAAAACCACAGATGAAGATATTAAAAATCTTGTCAGCTTGAATTTAGTTGCACCATATAAACTTTCAAGGCTTGTTGTTCCTGATATGAAGAAACAAAAGTACGGCAGAATAATAAACATTGGTTCTGTTTCGGGAATAATCGGAGAGGGTTATGCTACATTGTATTCAATGACAAAGTCATCTTTTATCGGTTTTTCAAAGGCACTTGCATTGGAAACGGCAGAGTATGGAATAACCGTCAATACAATTCACCCGGGTTGGGTTGATACGTCTTTAATCCACGGTGAAAATCAAGTTTTTGAAGATGAAGAATTAAAAGACGTAATACCGCAAAGAAGATTTATTGAGCCTGAGGAAATAGCAGCTTTGGCAAAATATCTTGCAAGTCCTGAGGCTAAAGGCATGACTGGTCAATCAATTAATCTTTGTGCAGGAATTTCGATGGGTTAATGTTCTCAAACTTTGTCCTCAAGTTTTTGTTTAATGCAGTTAAAGGCTGCTTTGTTGTTGTGCAAAAATTTAATATTTAACAGGGTATAAAAAATAAAAAGCCGTGAAAATCACGGCTGTAAATTAGGGATATGTGTATTGTCATTTCTAAGGAGTATAGTTGTATTGTAATTGGCTTGGAGAAAAATTAAATCATATAAAATTATGAATAATTTTTGAATTATTCTTTCAATATCGTACAACGGGGGTATTCCAAAAATTTTTTATAGTATAATAAAAATGATAATTATAGAGGAAAACTAATGGGCAAAATAGACGCAATACTTGATAGAGCACAGGCTTTGACGGATAATGAGCAGTTTGAAGAAGCATATAAAGTTTTAACGGCTGCATATGATGAAGGTAAAAAAAATGCAGAATTTTTGGAGAAAATAGCATTAGCAGCACAAACGGTTGATAAAAAAGACGATGCCGTAAAATATTGGGAAGAATTGATAGAAATTTCTCCGGCAAGTCTTGTTGCATATACGGAATTACAAGACGTTTACAACGAAACAAATCGCTATAAATATTATATGACAAGAGCGAAAGTAAAGACTTTGAACGGACAGGTTGCACAAGCAATTCCTGATTACAAAAAGGCAACTGATAATACGCACGATAAAGATGAAAAAATTCAAGCAAGCGTGTTAATGGCAAAGGCTTATGAATATGTCGGAAAACCTTTGAATGCGATTGATGAGTATTATAAAATCGCACCGCACATGCCCGACGCTGATATTTATATAAAAATTGCGGATTTATATGTGCAAGAAGATGATAAATTTTCAGCGATTAATGTTTTGAAAACGGCTCTTGAAAAATTCAATGATGATAACAGATTAAAAGATATTTTGGCAAAATTATATATTCAAACAGGTGAACCCGATAAGGCTCAAGAATATGCAATATCGGATTTATTAAAAATAAAAGTTGCACTTATGCAGGGAAGAAATGCAGAAGCAAAAGGTTTGCTTGATGCGGTTGAAGATAAAAACAACGGTGAATATTATAAACTTTTGGCTGAATACTATTTTAATATGGAAGAATGGAACGAGTGCAAATCTGCAATCGTTGAGTTTGGCAATTATGAACCTAATCACCCCTTGTATTTTCAAATGTTGTCTTTAGTTTGTGAACATACAGGCAACAAACACGATGCTTATGCAAACAGAGCAAAGATGTATCTTGCAAAAGGTCAGGAAGACGTTGCAATGCACGAATATTTACAGGCTCATCACGTTGATTCTTCTAATATTCAAACGATTGAAGAAATCATCAAAATTTGCGAACACATGGGCGAAAAACATACTGCCGCTGAATTTTATGAAAAACTTTTGAAACTTGAACCTGATAACGAACGTATTTTAATAAAATCGGGCGATTTTTACTTTGATATGGGCGAATATCAAGAAGCTTCAAGATATTACGAAAGAGCTGCCGAAGTGGCAAGAAAACCCGAAAATTTCTTGAAAGCAGGAAAATGTTTTGAAAAACTTAAACGTGAAAAAATAGCAAAAGAATATTATGAAAAATATCTTGCAAAAGCTCCCGTTAGTGCCGAAACGGAACTTATAAAACAAAAAATATCCAAGTTCTCAGACACAGACGTTGCAGGCGAAGATGAGGGATTTTTGGAAAAAATTATGAGAATGTTTTCTAAAAAATAATTCTTGAAATACTTGTAATAATTGATTTTGGCTTGTGTTTTTAATGATACGAGCCTTTTTTAATGCATTTTTGTCAAGTTTATAAAGAAGTGTAAACCTTGTATGTCAAAATATGAGCGGTTTTAGAGAAAATAAGCCGCAAAAATCGGTCAAATTTGCTTGCAAGTATTGACATATCGGCATTTTATAGGGAACATGAGTTTATAGTTAAGAGGATGGAAATGAAAAATTCGACATTAAATCGTTCAATGTTATCAGGCGAAAATATGGCTTTGTTAGCTGAATTAAAAGCACAAAACGAAGAAGCCGAATCATTTGAAAAGAAAAATTCTGCAGCTGATAAAACTGCAAAACAAGATGAGTTAGACATACTTTGGCAAAATTTTAAGTTCAGTCAAAGAGAAGAAAAATCCCCCGGAATATATATTTTGACGGGATTTATTGCAGGTGCTTTGAGCATGTTTTTGATGACTGCTATGCTCAGCATTACAACTTTTTCTTCAAAAGATACAAGTGCTGTTCAAGAGCGAAAAATTGTTAAAAAGACACACGGTTCGTTTTTGAACGGAGAAGCAAAACAAGCAGCACCCGTAAAATTAACGGAAGAAGAAATTGCTGCAACAGGTATTGCCGAAAATATTCAACCTGCCGTTGTAAATGATAAATATACCGTAAAAGCAGGTGATTCTTTGGAAGCTATTTCGGTTAAATTCTATGGAAAAACTTCTCCTGAAAATACTGCAAAACTTCAAAAAGCGAATAACCTTGCAAGCCCTCACGCAATATATGCAGGTCAGGAACTCGTTATTCCTTTAAGCTAAAAAATTATAAGACAGTAAAAAAAGTCGGTGTTTGCCGACTTTTTTATTGCAGAAAAATACTTTAAGTTTTTGTAATATAAAAGGCATCGATTGATTTCACCGATGCCTTTTGTTTTTATTTTGTTTTATTGGTAATAAACTATATTTCTGCGACTGAAATTGCTGTGACTCCTGCATTTCTCGCTGAATCCATAACCTTAACCATTGCTCCGTTGGTAGTGTCATCGCTTGTTTCAATTACAACTCCTTCGGGATTGATTTTTGCTTGTTCTTTTATTGTTTCTTCAAGTTTTTCAGGTGCAATTTCTTCGTCGTTTAAATAAAATTTATCATCATTATCAATGAAAATATTTACCGTCTTTTGTTCCTTTAACTGTTCCTTTGCTTCTACATTGTCAGGTACGGTCAAGGATAATCCTTGTTGGTCTAACAATGGTGCGATTACCATCATTATGATTAACAATACCAAAAAGATATCTGTTAGCGGAGTAATATTTATTTCACTGAATACTTGTTGCTTTTGTCTTGCCATTATTCCTCCCAATCCGTGTTTGCTCTGTTTGTCTTTTGTACGGCGGGTCTGTCGGCATAAGGTCTGTCAACTTCCGTATTTGTACTGTCTGATACGTTTACTACGTTTATTTGTACTGTTTCTTCAGATACGGGCATGTTGTCCGTTTCGCTCGGTACGTTTTTACGATTGTTGTTTTCTAAATCCCTTTGTTCTTTTCTGCTCAAAGGTTCGCCTGCTACCGTCAATTTTTCGTATTCAGCATCTTTTGCAGCTCTCATAACGTCCGTTATATATCTGCTTTTTGCTGCTGTATCAGCTTTTACAAGAACTTCCGCCTTTTGAAGCTGCGGCTTTAAATCAACTAATGATTGTGTTAAATCCGCTAATTCTATCGGTGTTCCGTTCAAGTAATACAGTCCGTCTTTTGTTATTGATACAGTTGCTGCCTTTTCTTCTACCGTCAAACCGCTGTTAATTTCAGGAATGTTTATATCCCCTGCGTTTGATTGGAATGTCGGTGCTACAACCATCATTATGATTAACAATACCAAAAAGATATCTGTTAAAGGTGTGATGTTTATCTCCGAAAAGACTGCTTTTTTTCTTGAATTTGTAACTTTTATAGCCATTGTTCTATCCGATTGTTTTTAATAATTAAAGTGCTACGTTTTGTTGAAATCCTGCAGTAGCTTCGTCTTCCGAATCAGTAAATGAAAGGAATAACAATTTGATAAGTTGGAAATCATCATCATATTTTGCAACTGTTGATTGGAAGTAGTTATACAAAATTACAGCTACGATAGCTACGCCCAAACCAAATGCTGTTGCAATCAATGCAGAACCGATACCGTATGCAACTGCTGCTGATTGGTTGCCTGCTTGTGCCAAATCTTGGAATGTGTATAAAATTCTGACAACTGTTCCGAACAAACCTAAGAACGGACATACACCGCCGATTGTTGCAAGAATTGTTAAGTGATGTTCAAGTTTTCTTGTTGCAAGTGCTGTTGCAATATCAAATGAACGTGAAAAACCTTTCTTTTGTTCTGAAAAAATTCTTACTGCTTCTTCTGTAACTTCACCTGTTACACCGCCCATTTGCTGACTGATGTCATTTGCACCTTCAAGATTGTTCTTTGCTAATTCTTTTTGCAATCTCGGAATAAATGAAACTACGTTTCTCTTATTTTTGCTGAAAAATACAAATCTGTTGATTGCTACTGCCAATGTTAAAATTGAACAAATCAATATCGGCAAAAGTACCGGCCAGTCCATTTCGATTGAATGTAATAATAAATCCATGTTTTATATCCTCTTTTCTTGTATCTTCTGTTGCTATTATTTCTTATCAGTATTTTCTTGCTCCAAATACGTTGTAATCAAACGTAAATTGAATATCTACCGAGTTTTCTCTGTATTCGGGAGGTAACGGTTTGAACGGTGCTGTTAATTTTACAGCTGCGATTGCCGCATTATCAGCAGATGCCAAACCTGACGGTTTTGATACTCTCACGTTCAAAAGTCTTCCGTCTTTTGCTATTGAGAATAACAATACAACTCGTCTGCTTTCTTCACCTTTCGGAGGTTCCCAGTTTCTTTTAATTCTTTGTTGCAATTCACGCATATAAGGACCAAAATCAGGTTCTCTGATTGCGTCAATTCCGGGTCTGCCATTCGGATTTCCGGGACCGGGGTTGCCGACATTTCCGACTCCGACTCCTGAGCCTGTTCCTCTGCCGACTCCTGTGCCTCTGCCGCCGCCTGAGCCGTTTTGGCTATATTTGCCACTGCCTGAACCGCTTCCGACAGGTGCAAATTTTGCTCCCGAGCCTGTTCCGCCTGCTGCTGTTCCACTGCCTGACTTTGATGTTCCGACTCCTTTTCCGGAAGGTGATGCAATCGGACCTGTTCCTGCCGGTGTACCGATTTTAGGTATATTTGTTTTCGGTACGGGGAAGGTGAATGCTGTTTTCGGTTTATTAACAGTTTTCGGTGCTGTCGGCATTAAGCCTGCTCTCGGTGCAGGTGTAGGTGCTTGCACTCTTGCTGCTCCCGACGGTTTTTCTTGTTTTTTAAATCCGCTTGTTAAAGATTTTGTTACTTTCTTTTGAACAGATTGCGGTGCTTGCTGCGGTTGAACTTGTCTTTGAGGTTTTTTTACAGCTGTTCCGCCGCCGCCTGCTTTCGGCATTGATACCTTTTTCTTCGGATCATGCTTGCCGCCTGCTCTTGAATTTCTGTCTGCACGAAATCTCGTATTTTTATTTATTGGTGTGTTTTCTTTATCAACAAGCACGAACTCGATGTCTTTCGGTTTTGCTTCGGGTTTGTTGAATATTACAAAAGATATTCCGAGCAATCCTGCTATGAATATGAACAACCATACCAAGAATACTGCCAGCGGGTGTATCGCTGTCGAAACCATTATTGATTTCGTTAAGGACATATCCTTTTGATTTTCTCTGAATACCGCAGGAATTCTATAATTATCTGTTTCCTGTTCTTCTTCGTTAATATATTTTCCTAATATTGACATAATTACTCTGATTTCTATTCACTTAACCATATAACAGTTTAACAGATATTATACGGGTGAACAAATTGCTTAACTAACTTAACATTTATCTTGCCGACTGTACTGTAATCGGTTGGTCAATTGTCAGCTCAATATTCGAATTAACAGGAATAGAAATGTTTTCACCTTTATCCCATAAGGATTTTACAAGACCTGCACCTGCTCCGACTGCCGTTCCGTAAACAGCACCTTTACCTACGCTGCCGCCTGATAATGCACCCATTGTCAAGCCCAAAACTGCTCCTGCACCTGAGCCGACTGCTAAATCTTTAGCATATTCTTTTGTTGTATCTTTTGCCGTTCCTGCCTTCAAAATTCCTGTTCCGTCAGTTGTTTTTATCATTGCTGAGATAGGAATAATATTTCCGTAAGGAGTATTAATTTGTGTAAATCTGA
Organism: uncultured Candidatus Melainabacteria bacterium; assembly: GCA_934754505.1. Lineage (GTDB taxonomy): Bacteria > Cyanobacteriota > Vampirovibrionia > Gastranaerophilales > Gastranaerophilaceae > RUG841. The sequence continues at coordinate 132,310 of CAKVIE010000002.1, read as the reverse complement.
TTTGTATTTGACCGTTTTTGCCTGCGTGGCCGTCTTTTCTGACAAATGTTACATTACCTGTAACTGTACTTCCTGCAGGTGCTATAAGTTTATTATTATAGTAAAAATTACTTGCCAAAACCGTTGATACAGCTTGTCCTAATGTTGCGGTTGATGAATTGATTTCAGATGTTGTTCTGACAGGTATATTTACTCCTGCAGGAACTACCGAAACATAGCCTTTTAAAGGTTGGCTTGAGGTTGTATTTTGCGGTGCATAAGGCACTTGTGTATATTGTTGTGATGTATAAGGGCTTTGATAAGCTTGCGGTGACGGTGTTGATACGCTGAAATTGCTTCCGCAAACGCCTTGAAGTCCTGTCACAGATAATAAAATTAATGTTGAAATGACTTTTTTATTCATTTGAAAATCCCCTTTATTAAGTATCTCAAATGAAATTATATATTATGTCTAATATATTTTCAAATCTTGTTCCAATATTACGAAAACTTCGTCGCCGGCCTTTATTTGCTGGTGTTTCCCGTATCCGTAAATGTTAAGCGGTGTTAATTGAAGTATCCCGATTGCCCAGCCTTCCGTATAATGAGGTGTTGTTTTGTAAAATGCGGGGTTCGTTTGTCCGCCTCCGACGTAATTATCATTCGGCCCGAAAATATGTCCGTGTAAATAATATGTTTTATCCCCGTCAGCCGTGATGAGTTTGTCAATTTTTATTTTAATCGCCGCATCATTGCCTTGAACAGGTTCTCTTATGTCCTCTATAACGCCGTAAACATGAGAGTTTTTCGGAATTACAAGTACATCTCCGATAAACATATCAGTCGTGTTTATAAATTCACACTCGTCACCTATATCATTTGCAAAAGTGTTGATATCACGAAGATTTACCACCCTCAAAAAATTTCCTGCACTCAAAGTAATTCCGTTGGGCGGAATTTGTTCTGTCGGATAATATCTGTCAAATGTTACCGCATTTGCTGAAATTCCCGCTAATAAAATCATTGCTGTTATAAAATATTTTTTCATATTTCTATTTTAATGATTTTTTATAAAAAATACATAATATGCTTATATTATTTTCTCAAAATTTTTAGTATAATATTTTTGTTATGAATTTATTTATTATTTCAGACAAACAAGGTGCAGGAAAAACCTTTATATCAGCAGGATTAGCCTCTACAATGCAGTCTTTGGGCTATTCGGCAGGGTACTATAAGCCCGTTCAAACAAGTGCTTACAACACAATTAAAGGTATTCCGAACTCTCACGATGTAACTTTCGTTAAAAAAAATGACCCGAATATTGAAACGGTCACGTCTTATGTATTCAAAGCTGATGCAATTCCTATGCTTGCAGCTCAAAATGAAGAAAAAGAAATTAAACCCGAAGTTCTTGTGAAAGATTTTTTAAGGCTACGAAAAAATTCCGAAGTTGTTATTGTTGAATCTTGCGGCGGACTTTTTACCCCGCTTTCATCAGAATTGCAGATAAAAGATTTCGCAAGTGCTGTTCAACTTCCCGTAATTATTGTTGCAGAGGCTTCTCATGATGTTTTCGATAACATTGTTATGATGGTTAAATGTGCAAAACACGCAGGGCTTGAGGTTCGGGGAATTATTATAAATAAATTTTTACACACGCTTGATTTGAATGTTACAAACTTGCAGGCTCTTTGTGAATTATACACAGGTGTTCCCGTTGTTGGGGTAATTCCTTTTAAAACAGATGTTTCGCCGTCGGAATTGATTGATTTAATTCTTTCTTCTGTCGATTTGGAAACAGTTTTCGGATTAAAAATCCCGAAATTGAATACGCAGCAAAATTAATTTTTAAAGTTTAAATTCCGTTTTAACTTCAAAAGTCTGTTTGTTTTCTGAATTTCGACCGTTTTTAAAGGTTGTATTTAAACTTACGGAAAAATCGTTGGGGTTGTATTTAAAGGGTTTATAGGTAATTCCGAATTCTTCCTGCATAGAGCTTTCTTCCAAATGTCCTGCGATTTTGCTCTTTAAAGATATTGTGTCTGTTAATTTATAAGACGGCATAATATATAAGCTTGTGCCGTATTTGCTGCTGCTGTCCGAATATTGAGTGCTTCCTGCTTGAACTCCGAGGCTGAATCTTCCTTGTGTATATCTTGCAAAAATTCCGCCCGAATTGGCTGAAGCATTGTTTTCATACTCGTTTGCGTAAAATCCGCCACCGATATTAAATGTTCCTTTTAAATGTTTTATTTTTAAATCATCAGAAGATATAACAATTCCGCCTGACGGATTATTTGTTTCAAGTGAATTGTAAATGCCTGCCGAAATATTTAATCTGCCTGCTTTTGTGGCAATTTTCATGCCCGAGTCATAGCTGCTTTCAAGTTTGCTTATAAAACCTAAAGACTCTCCGCTTGAAGATGACAAAGAAGAATGACCCCAATATACAGAGGTTTGTTCGTCAGGTGAAAATTTATAGTTTGCAGCGTGAATTATGGAAGGAGCTGTTTCCATCATAGAAGGCACGGTTCTGTATAAAGTTCTGAAATTCTCCGAATTATCCCAGATGGCGTGAAAGGCTTCAACCGAACGGAAAGAATAGCTTTTTTCAACAGTTGCTTGTAAAACAGGCATCTTTGAAGTTTTTTTTTCGGGGGCTAAAACTATCATCTCTGTTGTGTCTTCTTCTTCCTCGGGGGCATCGGAATAAACAACATAATCTTCATATTCGCTTTCTTCGTCAAATAATTCTTCGTCTAAAGTCGGCTGCGAGTCATAATCTTCCGAATAAGTTACTCTCTCCATTTGAAAATCGTCCGCACTCGCTGTATTAAATGCGGAATTTGCAAAAATTAATATCATTATAACTGCTATTGTTAAGGTTCTTTTCGTCATACTTTCTGCAAAAAATTTTCCTTCTTCTATATATAATAACGTATTTTTCAACTTTCAACAATCATTCATATTTGCCAAAATTTTAAAAAAGATATATAATTCACACCATGGGTTAATAAAAAAAAGAGGTGTTTATGGCTTCTGTAATAGATTCAATTCGTACGGTATTTACGTCAAAATATGCTATTTTTAAATTGGTTACTATCGGCTTGATTTTAGCTTTTCCCCTTCATCAAATTTCAATGGTAAAATTTACCGGCTGGATCTCTCCGATGTCATTAACTGCTATTGCGGCACTGATTTTTTATGTCGGATACCTCGTTTATTCTGCTCATAATTATATTAACGAACGTTATATTCTGCTTCCGAGTTTTATCAATCCGTTTAAAATTTTTCTCGCAGGCTTGGGTAGTGTTATCGCTGTCGGACCTATCATTACTGTCATGATATATGTCGGTTATTGTTTAAATATTATTTTTGCAAATAAAGGACTTGCTTTACCTGTTTCGATTACGGGTATTGTTATGATTGAACTCGTTTTGTTTGGTGTTTTTGCCGCTCAAATGACATTGTTTGCAAGTAATTTCAACCCGTTTAAGGCTTATCATCTTATTCAGGTATTCAAACTTTTCCCCGATTATGCCTTGAAAACTATCGGATTAACTTTCGGATTGCTTATTTTTTCGGGAGTTCTTTTAACTCCGCTCGGATTTTTAGCACAAATGATGTTTGGCTTTGATATTGTCTTTTTCTGCACAATGGTAGTTTTTGCAACGGTACTTTTGTCATTGGTTTTCCAATATTTCGCTCAATGTTATGTCGAAATGATGGTTGTATCTCGTTCCGTTGAATACAATTCTGAAATTGCTTCTGTAAAAGATGCGGATTTGATTGATGATAACAAAATTTAGTCTTGTTTAAGATTTCTTAAAACAGCAAGTTTATCTCTGATTTCTGCAGCTCGCTCAAAGTCGAGTAATCCTGCGTATTTCTTCATTTCTTTTTCTAATTTTGAAATGAGTTTTGGCAAATCTTTTGTATCAATATTTTCTTGAGCCATGGATTCTGCAACAACATCTTCAACGTTTCTGAAACTTGCAAGCATATTCAACAAATTGTTTTCAACAGGTTTTATAATCGTTTGGGGAATAATTCCATGTTCTTTATTGTATTCCTGCTGAATTTTTCGACGTCTTGCCGTTTCGTCAATTGCACTTTTCATATTGTCGGTTATTTTATCCGCATACATAATAACTTTTGAATCTGCGTTTCTCGCTGCTCTGCCTATTGTCTGTATCAAACTTGTTTCCGAACGCAAAAATCCGTCTTTATCCGCATCGGTTATGATGACAAGTGAAACTTCAGGTATATCAAGTCCTTCTCGGAGTAAATTTACCCCGACAAGTACATCGAATTTTCCGAGTCTTAAATCTCTTAAAATTTCTATTCTTTCGATGGATTTTATTTCGCTGTGCAAATATCTCGTGTTTACTCCTGCTTTTAAAAGATAATCGGAAAGTGCTTCTGCGGTCTTTTTTGTTAATGTTGTTATCAAAACACGTCCGCCTTTTTCTTTAGTTAAAGAAATTTCTGCAATGATATCATCAATTTGATTTTTTATCGGACGAACGAATATTTCGGGGTCTAAAAGCCCTGTCGGTCTTATAATTTGCTCAACTAATGCCGAAGATGTTCTTCTTTCAAATTCCGACGGAGTTGCGGAAATAAAAATCTTTTGGTTTACTCTTTTCCAAAACTCCTCAGCCTTTAAAGGTCTGTTATCTTTTGCACACGGCAATCTGAAACCATAGTCAACAAGGGTATTTTTTCTTGCTTTATCTCCGTTATACATTGCGTAAAGCTGCGGTATCGTTACGTGAGATTCATCAATTACAGTTAAAAAATCACCTTTAAAATAATCTAAAAGTGTTGCAGGCGGTGTTCCCGGTTTGCGTCTTTCAATTATTCTCGAATAATTTTCAATCCCGTTGCAATAGCCCATTTCCTTAAGCATTTCCATATCATATTTAACTCTTTGTGAAATTCTTTGAGCCTCGATTAACTTGCCTTGGCTTTCAAATTCCGCAACTTGAGATTGAAGCTCCTGTTTTATCATAGAAATAGTTGTGTCGATATCATCATCGTCCGATAAATAGTGAACAGCAGGGAAAATTACCGCTTTTTCGGGTGCTTCGAGAATTTCTCCCGTCAAAGGATTTATTCTCAATATTTGCTCAATTTCATCTCCCCAAAAGGAAAATCTCAAAACATTACTTTCGTATGACGGCATAATCTCGACAGTGTCGCCTTTTGCCCTAAAGGTAGCTCTTTTGAGCTCCAAATCATTTCTTGTGTATCTGATATCGGCAAGGTAGTGTAAAAATTTGTCTCTATCTACGCAATCGCCCTTGCTTATTGTGACGGAACCTTTGAAATAAGCTTCAGGCAAGCCTAAGCCGTATATGCAGCTTACTGATGCAACGACAATTACATCGTTTCTTTCATATAAACTTCGTGTTGTATTGTGTCGTAATCGGTCAATTTCGTCATTTATGGAAGCTGTTTTTTCAATGTAGGTATCTGTGCTTGGAATGTAGGCTTCAGGCTGATAATAATCATAGTAGCTTATGAAATATTCAACCGCATTGTCGGGAAAAAGTTCTCGAAATTCGTTATACAGCTGACCTGCAAGGGTTTTGTTATGGGCAATAATTAATGTCTGCTTTTGCATTCGCTCAATTACATTTGCAATTGTAAATGTTTTTCCCGAACCTGTTATTCCGAGCAGAGTTTGAGCGTCGAAACCGTTGTTAAGTCCGCTTGTCAAAGCCTCTACCGCTTTTTCTTGTGTCGGTGACATTGAATATGCCGATTTTATTTTGAAATTCTTTCCCATAACATATATTATACATTATTTATAGTAGTTTTGTTTATATATCTTTACCAAAATTCTAATTGGCTTTATAATTATGATATGAGCGAAAAGAATTTAACTGATTATATAAAGAGAGCGTTTGAATACAAGGCTGCAGGGAATTTTAAACAAGCAATCGAAAACCTTTACAAGGCATTAGAACTTGACCCCGAAAGCTCTGAGATTTTGTCTGAAATTGCAGGACTCTATTTTGAGTTGAGCAATACGGATAAGGCTATCAGATATTACGAACAAGCTCTTTTATCCGATCCCGACAATATTAATATTAAATTCAAACTCGCATTGGTTTATAAACAAGTAAATCTTTTCACAAAGGCACTTCCGCTTTTGCGTTCTATTTGCGAAACTAATTTGAATGCAATTTACATTGCGGAATTTATGAATTTGCTTTATCTTCAAAGCGATTTTGAAGGTGTTATAGAAATTTATAATAATCCTGTCGTTTCAAATTCTACAAATGCAAAAATTCATTATTATGCAGGTGCATCTTATCTTGCAATCGGAGAACCCGTTAAGGCAAGAGAATTGTATCAAAAATCAATTAAATACGACAAAAACGATTATGACATAGTTTACAGCTGTGCAAATTTGCTTTATGAAGAAGGAAAATTTGACGAAGCTGCGAAAACAATTATGTTAAGCCCTATTGCGAGAACAAGTCACAAAACATATTATCTTTTGGGAGAAATTTGTATTGCTCAAGATAAGGTCGCTGATGCAATTAAAAATTATAGCAAGGCATGCAGGTTAAACCCTCGTAATCCTTTGTATTACTACTCTTTAGCAATGGCTTATTCAGTAAACGGATTTTTCAAAGAGGCTGAATGCAATTTTTACAATGCGGTTAAGTTAAGCCCTAACAACCTTTTCTACGGCTATACTTTGGCTTTGGTTTACTATCAGACAAAACAAATTGCAAAAGCAAAAGAAAAAATTGAAAGTATTCTTCAGATAAATCCGAATAATACAAATGCTTTAGTTTTGAAAGCGAGAATTGCAACTGATGAAAATGACGTTATCAGTGCGGAACAAATTATTAAAAAAGTTTTGAAAAACGAACCTGACAACGATTATGCACTTTACATAAGAGCACAGATTTTTGCGAAACTCGGCTGGTTTGAAAAAGCTGTTGAAACAATAAATTCGGCAATGCGGTACAATCCCGAATCAATGGAGTACAAAAGCGAAGCCGTTCAATATAATATTGAAAGTGAAAAATATGCGGAAGCTGAAAGACTTTGCCGTGAATTAATCGAAAAAGATGAACATTTCATTTTTGCATATATTAAATTAACCGAAATTTATGTTAAACAAAAACGTTTTTCGGAAGCACTCGAGAATATTGAAGTTACCTTGAAATACGATTTGAACACTCCGTCTGCATATTTTATGAAAGCAAAAATTTATTATGAGAATAAATTGTACGACCAAGCGGTAGAATTTGTAAAACAAGCAATAACATTAGAACCAGCAAACAACGAATATTATATTTTTGCTGCAGATATTCTTTATGATAATCAGAAATATAAAGATGCGAGAGAATATTATAGAGAAGCTTCGCAACACGATGTAATGGCATGGTATCCAAAATATCGTTCGGCAAAATGTTCTCAAAAAATTAACGAAATTAACGATGCAATCGCAGATTACTCCGTTGCAATGAGATTAAATCCTATCAGTGTTGAAATTGCATTCGATTATTGCGACTGCCTTTGCGATAAAGAAGAATATAAAAAAGCACTTTCCGTTTTGAAAAATGTTGTCGAATATGCTGACAGCGATGAAAAACGTAATAAAATTTTACAAAAAACCGAAGAAATTCATCAAATCTTAAAAGATAACATGAATAATATCCAAAAATTCTTCAGCAAATTTTCAGGCAAATAAATTAAGAATTATTAACGGTTTGTTTAAAATTCAACTTTACATTTTGTAACAAAAAGACTAAAAGTATTAAAGTTACATGGTTTTCGTGCCGATTATATAAATGTAAGGTAAGAAGGTAAGTAAGATGGGTCTTTCAGCATCACAAGCAAGATATTTACAATTAACAGCTCGCAGAAACGATAACGAGTATGAAGCTCAACAAATCAACAATGCGAGATCAGAAATTGCTAAAAAAATGCAAGATATATCTATGAAGTACACTGAAGGTGTAAACAATAGAATGTTGAATTTCACAGTTTCTTCAGGTGACGGTACACAAATCACTCAAGAAAGACTTACTTACACAAACATTACAGCAGAATACCCTGCAGGTTTGGGCTACCAATTAGTTGATAGATACGGTACAGAAGTTCGTCCGAATGAAAAGAGTGCAACAGCATTAAGAAAAGAAGCTGTTGAAGAATTAGCAGAAGCAAAGAAAAGCAAAGCATTCAGATTTCCTACAGTTGATGAAGAAGGCAACCAAACATATACACAAATCGATGGTTCAAACTTTAACAAATTTTTAGGTCAACACGACACAGTAATGAACAAAAACGGTGACATAGTTGACAGTGAAACATTCCAAAAGAACATTGCTAACATGAATGCAACACAATTCAACAACTACTGGAATTTAATGGGATTTTCATTTGCATCAGGTTCAAAAATGGAAGAATATCAAGATCCTGAAATGTTGAAAGATGCAGAAAAAAGCTACGAAGCAAAATTAAAAGAAGCTGATGAAATCGAAAACAAATCATGCATTTATGATGACAGATGTCTTAACTCTGAATACCTCGAAAGCCAACTCAGAACAGGTGAATGGACTTTGTTAAAACCGATGGAAAACAAATTTGATGACAACGGTAAAAGAGTTTGGGAAGAAGTTAACTACTCAAGCGTAGCTTTAATCACAGATGAACTTGATAAATCAGATGATGCTTCTATTACTAACGAATACGATACAAAAATGGATTACTACCAACACAAAGATAAACAATTAGAACTTCAATTACAAAGACTTGAAACTTCACACAATGCAATCCAAACAGAATTAGATTCAGTTAAAAAGGTAATTGATAAGAACGTAGAAAAATCATTCAAGACATTCGGTTAATACAGAAAGGATAAAATTTAAGAAACGGCAGGAGTTTAAAGGCTTCTGCCGTTTTTTTCGTCGTGAAAGTAAAATTTTGAAAAATTTTATTCTTAATATTTACTCCTTTGGGGATATTTTTTCGTAAGAATTCGGATAGAAAATACAATAAATATTTTGCGGAAAAATTTAACAAAAAGGAGATTTTCAATGGAGAAAAATATATTATTTGTTTTGTCGAATGTGAGTGAATTTGATGATAAACATAAGACGGGAATTTGGTTTGAAGAATTTTCAATTCCGTTTAATAAGATGAAAAAAGAGGGTTTTAAAACGACGATTGCCTCTCCCGACGGAGGTTTGGTAACTGTTGATGAAAAAAGTATTCCTGAAAATTTGTCTGATGAGGATAAAAAAAATATGGAAAGTTTGAAAGACACGGAAAAACTTTCGGAGCTTGCTTATGAAGATTTCGATGCGGTTGTAATCCCCGGCGGGCATGCTGCTATGGTCGATTTAGCGGGAAATATTGATGTTTCCAGATTGATAGGACTTTTTGTTTATGAGAAAAAGGTTGTTGCATCAATTTGTCATGGAGTTGCGGCGTTGATTTCGGCAAGGAAAAAAGATAATCACCCTGTCGTTGAGGGAATTGATTTGACGGGATTTTCTAACGAGGAAGAAAAACTTTCGGAAATGGAAAAGGTTGTTCCTTTTTTACTTGAAAGCAGATTGAAGGAACTCGGAGCAAAATATTCCTGCGGAAAACCGTTCACATCTTTTGTGATAGAGGACGATAATTTTATAACAGCTCAAAACCCGCAGTCAGCAGAAGATTTTACAAAGGCAATTATTGAAAAATTGAGGGAAAAAGAAGATTAATTTTAAATATATATAATTATATAGGCTCTTTTGTCATGTTTTTGTGACGGAGAGCTTATTTTTTGCGGTGTTGTATGTAAAAACAACATAAAAAAATTGAAATAAATTTATTTGAGTGTTATAACTGTACGAGATAAGATGTAATTGCCAAAAGGGATTAATTATGGAAAAGAATACAGAAAATTTACACATTTTAAGACATTCAGCGTCGCATATTATGGCTCAAGCCGTACAAAAATTGTTCCCCGGAACAAAACTTGCAATAGGTCCTGCCGTTGATAACGGTTTCTATTACGATTTTGATACGGAACACGCTTTTACGGAAGATGATTTGGGCAAAATTGAAGCTGAAATTAAAAATATTGTTAAACAAAATTTGGTTTTCGAAAGATATGAAATCCCCGATGTGCAAAAGCAAATTGATGAATTTAAGGCACAAGGCGAAATTTATAAAGCTGAACTTTTGGAAGAACACAGAAACGACAATCCGACTTTATATTTGACAAAAGATAAAGACGGAAATGTTTTGTTCAATGACCTTTGTGCAGGTCCTCATGTTCCGAATACAACATACATCAAAGGGAATGCGATTAAGTTGTTAAAGGTTGCAGGTGCTTATTGGAGAGGCGATGAAAAGAACAAAATGCTTCAAAGAATTTATGCAACTGCATTTTGGAATAAGGAAGATTTGGCAGAATATCTTCAAATGATGGAAGAAGCTCAAAAACGTGACCACAGAAAGCTCGGCACACAATTAGATTTGTTCTCTGTAAGAGAAGAAATCGGCGGCGGTTTGGTTCTTTGGCACCCGAATTTGGCTGTTGTTCGTGAAGAAATCGAAAATTATTGGAGAACGGAACACAGAAAAAGAGGTTATGTAATCGTAAATACTCCTCAAATTGCAAAGTCTAAATTATGGGAACTTTCGGGACACATCGACCATTACAGAGAAAATATGTTCTTTATCCAAAAAGAAAATGAAGATGATGATCAATATATCGTAAAACCGATGAACTGCCCGTTCCACATTTTGATTTATCAGGCAAACAGACATTCATACCGTTCATTGCCTTTGAGAATGGCAGAACTCGGAACAGTTTACAGAAAAGAAAAATCAGGTGCTTTATCGGGATTGACTCGTGTTCAAGGCTTTACACAAGATGATGCACACATTTTCTGTACTCCTGAACAATTAGTTGATGAAATCAATGCTATTATTGATTTTGTTGCAGATACGATGAAAATATTTAATATGAGTTTTGAAGTTGAACTTTCAACAAGACCTGAAAGCTATGTAGGTAAGCTTGAAAACTGGGAGCTTGCAGAAGCAGGTTTGAAAGAAGCAATGGATAAACGTGGAATGAAATATGACATTAACGAAGGTGATGGTGCATTCTACGGACCGAAAATTGACTTTAAAGTAAAAGATGCAATCGGCAGAACATGGCAATGTGCAACAATTCAGCTCGATTTCAACTTGCCCGAAAGATTTGAAATTAAATACCAAGACAAAGACGGACAACTTAAAACACCTGTTATGCTCCACAGAGTAATATTTGGTTCAATGGAAAGATTCCACGGTATTTTGATTGAACACTATGCAGGTGCATTCCCGACATGGCTTGCTCCGACACAAGTTTGTATCGTTCCTATTTCGGAAAGACACAACGATTATGCGGAAAAAATTTACAAACAGCTTCGTGACAAAGGCATAAGAGCAAGACTTGACGACCGTTCCGAAAGTATGCAATACAAAATCAGAGAAGCACTTCAAGACAAGAAAATCCCGTATGTTGCAGTTGTCGGAGATAAAGAAATCGAAAATAATCAAATTGCACTTCGTGTAAGAGCAAAAGGTAATGCAGGAACTTTGGCGGCAGATGAATTTATTGAAAAACTTGAAAACGAAATAAAAGCAAGAACATCTGTTCCGTCAATCGGTGCATAAGAAGGTTACTATGATAAAAAAGATATTTTTATTATTTGTGATATTTACAATGACGGCAATGTCTGCATTTGCGGACATTGTGCCGACATCTTCCAAAAGTATTCATCATTATGGAATAGGGCTTTTTAAAATAGATAGTGATTTTTATGTTTTTGCAAAACCTGATGCAAATGCAAAAAAAATCTATCATTTTACTCTTCCGACAGCAAACAAAAATTCTGCTATTGTAAAAAATACCAGAAAAGCTGTTAATCCTTATATTGTAAATATACCCTCGAAAAAAGAGTTTTATGCAACAGTATCCGAATATCCGGAAAACGGTTGGCTTGAAATTTATTACAATCAAAACGGAAAAGAAGTCGGTTGGGTAAAACTTCCAAACAAAAATAATTTTTTAACGTGGAAAGAATTTGTATATAAGTTCGGAAAGAAAAATGGTCTGTTATTAATGAGAGATGTTCCATCAACCGAGTTCAAATTACATTCCCAAGATAATGAAGAATCGCAGGTTGTAGATGAATTTACATATCCGCAATATATGGCACTTCGAATGATAAGAGGTAATTGGATGCTTGTTACGGTAGTAGATTCCGGAAATGTTTATAAGACCGGCTGGTTCAGATGGAGAACGGATAACGGCAGACTCCGTGTTTTCCCGAAGATGAAATAGTAATAAAGTATTTTGATTAAAGGTTAAATTTTTAAAAAATGCTTAACAATATGTATTAAGGTACTTTCATTATTGAAAAAAATGTTTTATAATTTAAAAGTTATTATGTAGGAGGCAAAAAGTTTATGCGTATTATCGTAAACGGACGTAACATTGAAATCACAGACGCAATCAAAGCGTACACAAAAGAAAAAATCGGAAAGGTATTAAACCATTACGACCAAATTCAAAGAATTGAAGTTGTATTGAGTGTAATTAAAAATCCGTCAGTCAGCGAAAGCCATACGGCAGAAGTAATCTGCACAATGACAACAGGCTCGATTAAATTGGAAGAAACAGCTGAATCGATGTATGCTTCAATCGATTTACTCGCAGACAAATTGCTCAGACAGGTTGAAAAACACAAAAGCAAGTACATTAAAGCTGCAAAGAATGCATCAATCAGAACTGATGCTCCGGCAGAAGAACAAGAATAATATTTTCATAAGCTGCGGAGTTAATATCAGCTTCGCAGCTTAATATTGACAAAAAAGGATAAGTTACAAGTGTTACCGATTATAACAGAAGAACAATCATCATTGGTTTTTGCGGAAATTTTTCAAGATGTTCATGCTTGGCGTAAAAGAATGATTCATTACGTAAAAGATGAAAATCCCGAAATTAATTCAGCAATTATTGAAGCTGCAAATAATACGGAACTTGACCCGAAAGCCGTTGCTCTCGGTGCTTATATGACTTATATTCTTCTTGAAACAGCTATGAAAGAAGATTCGGAAGACGAAACAGCTCTGAGAGATTTCACAACCGACTAACCCATTGTTTCAACAAAATTTTAATGCGAAAAACAACATAATTAACGATGTTGTTTTTTTGTCTTTTTCTTGCTTAATGTTTCTTCATATTTTTAACTAAAAAAGGCAAAAAATTTTTTTCACTGATATTAAAGAAGCATAAGTGTGTTATAGTTTAAAAGAAAGTGTGTTTTAAATGGCAATTAGTCCGATTAATTCAGTAATGTTTAATCCTGTTCAAAAGCAAGATAAGGCAGTTGATAAAAAGGCAGCTCCTGCGGCTATTGAACCGAAAGCACAAGAAATAACGGCTAATGCAGGTGAAGCACTCCGTTCATATTTTTTAGGCGGAAACTCATTTTCTTTTGGCTTTAATTGCGGAACAGGTTCTTTTGTAACAAAGAAGATGAATGATGTTCCTTGTTGTTGCTGCGGCGGAAGAATGATTTTGCAATCACAATTAGGTAAAGTTTCTGCAAGTTTCGCTAAATTGTCAGGTGAAAAATTAGCCGATAAAATCAACAATGACAGAGATTATTTCAGAAGCAACCAAGGTACTATTGCAGGCATGATTGCAACGGAAGTTGAAAAAAATCCTAAACTTGATGCAAGAGGAGCAGTTGCTGCAATCGGCGGTGATTTCTACGGGAAATTACAAGATTATTGCATCGGAGTTCTTTCAAAAACAGATGAAGTTGCAAAAACTCAATTAGGTGAAGAAAATGCTGTTTCAACATTGATTGAAAGAGAAAAAGAAAAAGTTTCCAACGGCAAAATCGACAGAATTAAATTTACTGATAAAATTGTAAACTTGCAGCAGAGCGGTCAGCTTGATGAAGAAAGCTATGACAAAATCATCAATACAGCAATGTTGTTACCGCAAGATGCAGATATGGCTCGTAAACATTTCAACAAAGTAATGAGCAAAAATAACCAAGGTATTTTCAACGAACTTTTGAAAGAATCAACACAAACCATTGAACACGTTCACCCGCACTCAAAAGGCGGTCCGAACGATACAGACAACTATTTGGCAGAATGCGGCGAATGTAATCACCCGAGAGGAAATATGTCTTACCTCAAATGGATTAAAGTTCACCCTGAATACCCCGTAAATGCTCAAAAACATATCGAATGGTTCCAACAACAAATCGTCAACGGAAATATCGATAACAGATATGACACTTACGGAAGTAAAATTAAAGAAACTTTATCAAACGAATCTAACGGCAGAATGGAGCTCAAAGTCCTTAACAAAGAAGCTATTCAAGAACTCAGAAACAAGGCTGAAAACGGTCAATACGTAAACGTTTCGGAAGAAATTGAAAAGCAGGAACAAGAAAAAGAAGAAAAAGAAGCCGCTTAGTAAAAAAATCTTTTACAACACTAACTCCCGATAGAAATATTGGGAGTTTTTTTGGCACTTGTTTTTATTAAAAAAAAATTATAAAATAAAACAATGAATAATGCAGATGGTTTTAATGAGAATGAATTTGTTTTCGATGAAAACTTCGAAAGCGGCTTGAGTAACGGTACGACAAAATCGACAGACGATGAATTTGTTTTTGATGAAAATTTTGAAAAAGATTTCAAAAAGCAAAAGAATATAAAAGTTTTGGCTGTTTTTGCAAGCGTAATTGTTGTTGCAGCTGTCTTGTGTTTACTTTTTTTGAAACCTCAAAACAAAACAGTTGTCAGTGCAAATTCTGCGAAAATAAAACCGCCTGTAACTTCAGAATATAAGGAAAGAGCGGCTGTTAATGAAAGTTTGATTGCAAAAATCTCGCCAAAACGTACTATTTTTAAGCCTGATGAAAAATTCAAATTTGTTATATCGAGAAAAGTTAAATTCTCGGGAAATATGACAGATGTTGATTTATCATTTGAAATTCCGTCTGATATTGTAAACAGACAAAAAATTTACGAGTTAAATATTGTTCCTAAACCTGCTAAAATAACGCATTCAGGGGACAAAACAACAGCACATATTTTTATGAAAAACCCGCCTCAAAACTTTACTTTCACAATAAGCGGAATTGCGAGTGTCAAGGCATACAACCTTGCTGAAGCGGAAAAAACAAACAAAAATATTGACGGAGCTTTATCAGATTATGAACGTGAAAAATATTTGCGTTCGGAAGATAGAATTTATCCCGAAAATGACATTATAAGGCAGGCAGCTGCTCAAATTCCTAATTCTCAATCGGAAGCGGATACGGTTAAAAATGTTTTTGATTTTGTTGTAAATCACATGCAATACAATCCGTTTGATGCGAATAAAGTCAAAGGTTCTGTCAGAGCTTTGCAAACGGGAACAGGTGTTTGCGAGGAATTTGCGGATTTATTTGTTTCTCTTTGCCGTGCAAAAGGCATTCCTGCCAGAACGGTTGCAGGTTGTGACTTACCGTTTACGGATTATTCACTTTCTTATAATAATGGTCACAAATGGTGCGAAGTCTATCTGAAAGATTATGGCTGGGTACTTTTTGATGCTACAAATAATTTGTCTAAAGATATTATTGCAAAATTTGGAAACACGCCGTATGAGATTATTTCACAGTTGTTCAAAAATCATTTGTATTTAAAAGTCGATGTTCAAACAATCGAAGTTACTCACAATGGAAACGGCAACGGAAATATAGTTTCTGAAAATCCGAATTTCAAATTCTCAAAATTATAACAGACCTAAAGATGTTTTTATAAACGGCTGATTAGTTGATTGCAATTCCGTTTTGTTGGCAAAATGCGAGTAAATTATTTTGTTCATCTTTGATTTTGTCAACTAATCCCGGAACTTTGATTTTTTCAGCACCTATAATTGCTGCCTGATAAATTTTATTTGCTTTATTGGCATTTTCAACCGCATCTGTATCCGAATCTTCAAAAAGATGTTCAAGGAACTTTGCAAAAGCTCTGTACATTTGAACTTGTGCAAATTCAAGTCCGAATTGCTTTGCAATCAACATACCTTTTTCAAGGTACATTTTTGCTGCATTTTTATCACCTTTTAACAAATTGATTTCGGCAATCAATTTTTGTAAATAAATCGCAATATGATATTGTGAGAATTTCGGATTTTGTGCAACTTCAAGTGCTTTCATCGCAATATGTTCTGCCGATTCTGAACCTTCAAGTGCCAAAGAATTTTTCGCAATAAAGAGCCATGAAATTAATGCTCCCGTTACGGTCTTTTCTTTTGCAAAATATGTCAATTCGTCATTGAAAATAACATTTGCTTGGTTGAAATCTCCCGATTTAAAGGTCAACCATGCCAAAATAAGCTTGAAAATGTGTTTGCCGAATTGGTCATTTGCATCATCTGCATATTTTGCATAGTTAAATAATTTTTTCTCTAATAATTTTGTTTCGTCCATGCAAACAAGATTTATTGCATAGATTAAGTTTCTTTCGGAGATAAATTTCGGAATATGGTATTCCTGAATTTTTTCAACCGTTCTCAATGTTGCTAAAGAATCATTTACTCTGCCGATGACAGCAAGGGCAAATGCTCTTGCCAGACCTAATTTTACCGAATATTCAGGATTATCTATGTTATTAAGATTTATAATTTCTTCCGTATTATCCGCAACTTCTAAAGCTTTTGAATTGCCTTGCAATGAATACAGTAATACCAAATTAACCGATGCATCAAACCACGCACCAAACAAGCTGCTCAAATATTCAGAGCTGTTTTGTTTTGAAAGAGCTTCTTCCAACGGGGTTAAAATCTCGTTGTTCGTTAAGTTTATACCTTCTTCGCAATTTCCTGTTTTGTATAAAGCGTGAAGTTTCTTCGATTTTATTAATGCTTTATCAAGCGGAGAAAGGTCGTCTTCCGCCGAAGAAATAATCATATCAACGGCTTCTGTTACGCCTGAATAATCGCAGGTTTCATAGCATGCTTTTATTAAATATCCGCATAATTCAATAATTTTGGCACTGTTTCCTGCTTCTTTTGCCGCAACAACAGGTGCTGTTAAATACTCAATCGCTTTTTGCGGTTCGGTTTTATATAAAAGTTTACCGATTCTCTCTGCAACTTCTGCCTGCATTTCTGTAAGCTCATTTTTCTTTGAGCTGTAATCCGTATCTTGTAAATACTGTTCTAATGAATCCGTATATAATGCCGTATCACCTAAATATGCAGCTGTTGAAGAAACTTCGAGCCATGCTTGTGCGGAAATTTCGGTTTCTTCACGATATGATGCAGTCAAGGCTTTTATCGTCGGATTTGATAATGCATATTTTCCGAAAATGTAATAAACCTTTTTGCATATAAGTTTGAATTTAGCATCGCCTTTGGCTATATCGAAAATTACCGACCACATTGTCATATTCTTGAACGCATATTCATAATCGGAAACTTTTTGGATATACATTAAATCGATAAGTCTTTGTAATATTCCGTCTGCTTGCTCGTCAGTTATGTCAACCACCGCTGCAAATGCATTCTTGTCAAATTTGTAGCCCATAATTGACATTGTGAACAAAGAATCTTTCAATACAGCTTCTTGAATTCCGTCAATTCTCAAACGAATGATTTCTTCAATGTTTTTAGGCAAAAACGGAACAGGCTCGTTTGCTTTGAATTTCATAACATTTGAGCTGATGAACAAATATCCCGCATCAAAAAGAAGTGCAAGGAATTGTTCCGTGAAGAAAATGTTGCCTTTGCCCTTTTCATTTATTGCAAATTCAACCGCTGTCGGTATGCTGTCTGTGTTTGAGAAGTTTTTAATTAATTCTTGTGTCTGTTCTTCCGTATAATTTTTCAGATGTAAAGTTCTTGTTTCGGTTCTTTTAAGAAGTTTGTCGGCAAAATAATATTCAGCTGATTTATTTTCTTTATAAGAAATGATTAACTTCGTTTGAGCATTTATTGTACCGTTTTCGATAAGATGATTAATGTAATCGTACGATGCCGAATCAATCAAATCAAAATTATCTATTACAAAGAATGCATCGTTTTTCGATATAATTGATGTGAAAATTTTGTCTAAAAGATTATATGTCTTTTCTTTATTTACAAGAATTTCTTCGTAGCTGCCCTGCATTGACGGGTACAAGAAATTCATAAAGTCCATAATTTCCGAATCGCTCAAGGTTTCAAAGTTTTGAACGAATAATTGCTTTGTCTGAACGCTGTAAAAAGATTTTATATCCGGGTGAAAATCAGGCAGCGTCAACAATTTCAACAAGAAATCTCTTACACAGCCAAATGTCGAAAGCTTTATAAGTTCTGAACATTCCGCTGTTATCGGGACCATGCCTTTTTCTGCAAAAGAATCAACAAATGTTTTTATAATCGTTGATTTACCCATTCCTTCTTCTGCACAAATTGCCGTTACAATGGTTTCATTGTTCGGTGTCATAATCTGAGAAAGTTGATTTAAAACCTCTTGTGCTTCCGAATATTCTTCATTTTCAGAATTTATTTCAATCTGCGTTTCGCCCGTTTCCTGTGTTTCTTCTTCAAAATTGTTTTCTTCTTGTTCGGAAAACTCTGTATCTTGAGGTGCTTGCTCTATGTTTTCTTGAGGAATTTCTTCAAAACCTTCTTGGTCAAATTTGTTTTCGTCGTAATTTTCTTGGTTTTCGTCAAAATCACCTTGATTTTCATCGAATTCTTCTTGGTCTTCGTCAAAATCGGTTTCTTCAAAATTCTCTTGATTTTCATCATACTCGAAATCTTGATTTTCGGAATATTCAACTTCATCAGTAATTGTAAGTTCATTTTCTCCCGAAATATTTTCGTCAGTTTCTTCTATTTCAATTTCCGTAAATTGGGTACCGCATTTTCTGCATTCGCTTGCATTCGGTAAATTTGCAGAAGAACAATTCGGACAATATTTGATAAGAATTTCTCCGCAGTTAGAACAGATTTCCGCACCAAAATCGTTTGCCTCTCCGCATGTCGGGCAAATTACCTTTAATCTCATATTACAGTTTGAACATCTTATATCTTGTTCGTTTACTGTACTTTTACATTTTGGACATTCTGTTCGTACCATATAAACTCTGTCTATCCGACTATTTTATTTTTTATCAATTCCGAAAGCTCTATGAGCCTTTTGCTGACTTCTGATTGGGATATTCCTAATGTTGAAGCTATATCTTTTTGTTTCAAACCTCTTGTATATCTTGCCTCATATATTTGTAAATATAATTTGCTCGGATTGTCGCTGTGAATTACGCAAACAGCATCGGCTATTCTTTGAAGCAAATCTTTTTTTATAATTTCTTCTTCTATGTTTTCTCTCGGATCTTCAATATCTATAACATATTCCGAAGTTATTTTTTCTTTTGAAGGTAATGACGGAAATTCTTTTATCGGCTCAATAACTTTTTGCACTGCCGGTTTGATTTCAGGTAAAACAGCCGAGTTTATTTCTGCTTGTTTTACAGCTGCCTGCGGTTGTTGTAATACTGATTTCGGTTGTTCTTTAACCTGTTCTGTCGGTTGTTGAACTTCTTGAACTTTTGGTGTCGGCTGCTCGTAATGAGTAAGATGAATTTCCTGCTGCGGTTTGATTGGCTCGTCAACAAACGGAATTTCTTTTACTTTTACAAAACCTGTCGTTGTTCTTTTTAAACGTCCCGAATCTTTTAAAACACCGATTATTGATGTGTTTACAACTTTTTGAACGTAACTTTCGATTTTTCTGATTGAGGCAGCAGAATTAAATATAATGTAAGATTTTTGGTACGCCTCATTACAGAAGTCCTCAAATAAGTCTTCATTACCTTGAAATTTTATATTGGATTTGACAAACTTCGCTATCAAATTCCGTTGTTCTTCAATCTGCAATCCCATTCATCAATCTCTTGAGTTCTGCCATTGCAATAATAACATAAAACATTAAAATTTGTAAAACATTAATATGTTACTGTTAAAGACAACTTAATATTTCTGCTCTTAACAGCTTGTTCATTAGCCTTTAACACGTCTTGCGGCAATATCGGGAACGAACAAGTTTGTATTGATTGCGTAATACTTTGTAATACAAAATCATCTACCTGTTTTGAGCCGCATGATTTTATCGTTGCCGTGCTTTCAATTTTTCCTGTTTCATCAAGAACAAACATTAATTTTGTTGTTCCTGTGGGTTTTGCAACTTTTAATGCTCTCAAGTCTTTATTAAGATTTGCTTTTATGACTTTTCCTGTTGTTTGTAAATAACTCTTGAAATCAGGGCTTCCCGCAAGTGATGCTCCGACTCCCCAAGAAATTTTACTTGCTGACAAATCATTTCCGCTTGTTGATGCTGTCGGCACATTTTGCGGTGCTTGTGCCTCTAATCCGCTCGGCTCTTTTGTTTGTGGAGTTGCTGCCGGTTGCTGCGGTGCTGTTTCTGTCGGCGTAGTTGATGTTGTTTGGGCGGGCATGCTTGCTCCTAATGCACCTTCGCTGTTGTCATCGGGAATCAATAATCCGCCTGTTTCTTCGTTTATCGGTTGAGGTTTGTTATCATCTCCGGGGAGAAGAAGTCCGCCTGCTTCGCCGTCATCTTCCGCTGTTTGGGTATCTCCGCCAAGAATGTCATTTGTTTCTGTTGTTTGTGCATTTTGATTTTTGTCAAAGATGAATTTTTTAGCTGCTAATCCTCCGCCTGCAATAATTGCCGCTGCAAGCACTGCTGATGCTGCAATTATTGCGATTAATTTCTTTTTCTTCTTGTCTGCTTCTTCATCTTGTGATGAATCTGTATTTTCTTCTTCTTCTGAATCTTCTTCCGAATCTTGCTCGTCAGAATCTAATGTTTCTTCTTCTTCTTCGTTTTCGGAGGAATCATCAATTATTTCTTCTTCGTATTCCTCATATTCTTCTTCTTCTTCATCTTCGTTATCATCATAAGTTTTTTCGGTTGTTTTTTCCTGCTCATCGAGTGTTTCAATAACTGGTTCTTCCTCTTTTGAGTCAAAAGTTTCAACGTCCGAAAAATCTTTTGAATAGAATTGCGGTTGAAGATTTTCAACATCTTCGTCATCAATGTAGCTCAAATCGTCATCTTCGTCTTCTGCCGTTTGAGTCGTATTTATCAGAGGTTCTTCGATTTCTTCAGGTTCTTCCAAATCATCGAATTTACCTGCCTCGATTGCTTCTTCTTTTGCTGTTATTGCATCTTTGAATTGACGGAAAATGTTCTTGTTCGGGTTGTATTCGCTCGGTGCGGAAGTGTTTTGTATCGGTTCTTCATCTATCGGATTTTTTTCTTTTTCCTTGTTAATTCCTGCTAATACTATATCAAGCTGACTCGGGGCTTTTTGAGGTTCTTCTTCACTCGGATTTTCGGTATCGTCCTTAAATTCAAAATCCGCAGGGTTGAAGTCGTCGTTTTCATCTTCCGTATCTTCTTGTTTATCCGAATTTGATGTTATGTCTGAAACGTTATTTTGCGGTGTTGTTTGTGCCGCTGCCGGTTCGTTATTATCATCAGGAAAATCCCACATACTTGCAGGTCTGACAAAATCTGTTACATCTTTATTTTCTTCTTCGTCGTCAATTATAACCAAGTCGTCGTCTTCGTTTTCATCATTTGACATCGGAACACTTGCAGGTCTGACAAAATTGTTATCCGAAGGCTCGGGCATGCTTGCTCCTGCCGGTCTTATGAACGAATTATCATCAAATGAAAAATCGTCTTCTAACGATACTTTTTCATTCAAATCATCGTCTATTAAAACGATATCGTCTTTTTCGTCTTCCTCGTCTTTGTGCGTTTGTATTTCGGGAAAATAATCCTTTTCTTCTGCCTGAGGTTCAGCCTTTGGCTCTTCTTTCGGTTCTTCAAGTGTTAAGTCGTTTGAATTATCTTCGCTGAAATCTTCAAGTTCTCCGAAATCAAAATCGTCTTCCAATGAAGGCAGTAAATCTCCATCTAACGTTAAATCGTCATTTTGTTCAGCTTTTTCTGTTTTTTCAGAAATGTTTTTTTCCTTATCTTTTAAAACAGTTTCATCATTATTGTCGGATTTAATGTCCATTGATGAATTTTCGTCTTCGTCATCGATAACCAACATATCATCATTGTTATCTTTTTGAAGAACATCGTCTTTTTCGTCCTCATCATCAATAACTAACATATCATCATTGTTATCTTTTTGAAGAACATCGTCTTTTTCGTCCTCATCATCAATAACTAACATATCATCATCGTTATCTTTTTGAAGAACATCGTCTTTTTCGTCCTCATCATCAATAACCAACATATCATCATTGTTATCTTTTTGAAGAACATCGTCTTTTTCGTCCTCATCATTAATAACCAACATATCATCATTGTTATCTTTTTGAAGAATGTCGTTTTTTTCGTCAATCGGGTATCCGAAGCCGTCCTCTTCAATCCACATATCATCGCTATTTTGAGCTTGTTCTTGTGAATTGTTATCATCAATAATCAACATGTCGTCATCAGATTTGATATCGGCGGATAAATTATCGTTATCATCAATGATTAACATATTGTCGTCGGCATTATCTTCCGATTGAAGAATATTAAGTCTGTCTTTTGCTGCCGAGATAAATTCTTCCTTATTTTTATCTTCATAATCCAAAAGGCTTGAAGCAACAACACCTGCTTCTTCGAGGTTATTCGGGACTTTGCTTCTTGTTCCGTCGTCTGCGGTTTCGTATTCATTGTCGTTTTCGTCAGTCAAATCAACGTCTTCAACGTCAAATTGCACTAAATCATCAATATCGTTTTCTTCTTCTGTCGGAACAAATGCATCTTCATCTTTTATGGGGCTTTCGATAAGCTCTGCCGTGTCAGAGTCAGAAACTTCCCGAACGGCATTTTCATTAGTTGTTAAAATATCCTCGACAACCGAAATATTGTCGTCGTTATCTTTTTGAAGAATGTCGGCTTTTTCGTCCTCATCATCGATAACCAACATGTCATCATCTTGAAGAATATCGGCTTTTGCATTTTCGTCATCAGCAGCCAAAGAAATTTCATCTTCTTTCGGTTGTTCATCATTGTCAACGAGTAATAAATCCTCGTTTGCCGAGTCTTTATCTTCATTTTGAAGTTCAATTTCGTTTGTTTCATCTTGGTCTGAAATTATATCAAAAGAATTGTCATCTTCTTCTGCAAACAAAGGTCTATCCTCGATTTCCGAAGATGTTAAAATATCTGTTGTATTTTCTTCTTGTTTTTCTTGTTCTTCAAGGAAAACTGGTTTGTCCAAAACAGAATTGTTCACTGCATTAGAATCGTTGTCTTCCAACGTCAAAGGTGTGTCGTTATCATCAATCAAAAGTAAATCATCAGAGCCGCTTTCTTCAAGTGAAAGTGTGTTATCGTTTTGTTTTTCTTGATTGTCGTCAAAATCTATAAATTGCGGAGTTTCTTCCTTTTGCTCAATAATGCCTTCCGAAAGCCCTTCTGCATAATATTCCGGGTTTATGCTGCCTGTTTTGGGCGAAATGTCTTGTTTTGAAGTGCTTTTAGCCTTTTCTGCCTGAACATCATTGATAATGTCCGTTAAGATACTTACCTTTTTAATCGGTTTATCCGCAATCATATCAAACATTTCGTTGTTTTTATTTCCGTATAAAATTTGCAGCGGATCTTCTATTGCCGGCTTGATTGTTTTGTGTGAAGTTGTTTGTTCTTCCTCATCTTCGGCATATTCATCAGGCTCTTTGTCAATTTCGAGTGTTATTTCTTCAAAATTCTTATATCTTTCATCATTAGCTTCCGTTGCACCGACAATTCCGAGAGTATGGTCTGCAAGCACCTCGGGGTACTGTTTTGTATGAACTGCTATCATTTCATAATCAAAGAAGTCAACAAATTTATCTCGGCATTTTTTGCATTCTATCAAATGCTTTAATAAGTGCTTTTTGTCGCTGTCTTCAATAGTTCCGTCTAAATAAGAAATAAATAATTCGTCAAAAGCTTCGTGATTGTCTTCCGACACAGAAACTTCCCTTGGCATGCTGATGGTTTCTTCAACTAAATCAGGTGCTGACAATAAATCTGTTCTGACAATATAATAATATTCGTTTTGCTTTGATTTATCTATATCTTGGCTTGATATGCAACCTGCAAATTTAACTTTTTTAGTAATGGGGGAATAGCTTGCCGCAACATACAAATCGGGTGCAATTCCTTTTTCAAAATGGCTTTTCGGAATAAGCATAAAACGTTCGTTTACAACAGGGATAACGTCTATAAAGTAGCCGTTGCAATGAATGTCCGTAAATTCAAATTCTTCGTTTATCGGCAAAATTTTATATAAATTTTTTGAAATATCTATGTTATAACCTTGCGAATACAAATAATCAGCCAATGTATCCATGCAAATTAATGCCGCAAAAGCCCTTTTCCTCGAAAAATTATCCTTTATATCTCGGCAAATTCTCTTTGCGATTTTGTAGCCTCTGTTTGTAACATAATATTCGTTTGTATTCGTTAATGACATATCTTTCCCTGCTTTGTTCTATTCCTATCCGTCTATAAGATTACAGTCAAAAATATTTTATTCCGAATTTGAAGAAAACGTTACAAATATTTACAAAACAATTTTTATAGGCAAATTTATTCAAAATGAGATTGGAATTGAGGGTAAGAACCTGTTACGGAAACGACGTTTGCGTGTTGTTTCATAGCTGCTACCGCATCAGAAATTTTTTTATCCGTTATATGTCCCTCTAAATCTATGCAAAAATTATATTCGCCCATTTTTTTCTTTGACGGACGAGATTCAATATAAATTAAGTTAATCCCGAAGTCCTTGAAAACATTCAAAATACTGCAAAGCGACCCCGGTTCGTTTTTTACAGAGAAAAATATACTTGTTTTATCGTTGCCTGTTGCTTCCCGATTGAGTTTTGCGAGCAGAATAAACCTTGTTTTGTTATCTTTTACATCGTTGATATTTTTTGCAAGGATATTAAGGTTGAAAATTTCTGCGGCAATTTCACTTCCTATAGCTGCATATTCTTCGTTTTTTTCGGAAACAATTCTTGCGGCTTCGCTTGTTGAAGCGGCTTTGATTGTGTTTATGTCGGGTAAATTTCCCCCGATAAAACCTGCACACTGTCCCAAGGCTTGAGGGTGAGAAATTATATATTTTATATACTTCAAAGATTTTCCGTTTGACATAAGGCAGTGGTTAATCGGAATAATGGTTTCTGCCGTGATTTTCAAGTTCTTATCTTTTGCTTTTACCAAATTGTCGATTGTTTCTCGAACAATTCCCTCGATAGAATTTTCTATCGGCAAAACAGCCATTGAATTTTTTTCTTTATCAACTGCGTTAATAACCGCCGTAATTGAGTTTTTTGGCAAAATGTTTTTTGCTTTTATGTTTAAATCTTTTACAAAATGTTTCATTGCCTGTTGAGCATAAGTGCCTTCAGGACCTAAAAAATACAAATTTTCAGCTTCAAAAATATTCATTTTGCCATACTTCATATATCTGTTAAAATTATTTTATCATATAACAAGTTTTTAAAAAAGGGGAAAAAATGAGCGACATAAAATTCGGTACAGACGGCTGGAGAGCGGTTACGGACAAAGATTTCAACGATAAAAATGTTGAAAGAGCCGCACTCGCTACGGCTAAATATATTTTGGATAATTTTGGGCTTGATAAAAAGGTTTTGATTGGTTTTGACCCGAGAAACAAGGCTGATTATTTTGCTGATTTGGCGGCAAAAGTCTTTGAAAAAGTTGGTTTTCAAGTTTATTTGAGTTCAAAAGTCGTTGCAACTCCTGTTCTTGCATATTCGGCTAAATTTCAAAACGCTTGTGCCGTAATGTTTACGGCTTCTCACAATCCTCCTGAATATCTCGGAATGAAGTTTATTCCCGACTATGCAGGCCCCGCAACTAATGAGATAACTTCCGAAATTGTTGAAAACATTGATAAAACATTTGATTTCAAAGATGGCGGAAAAATTCATCTGACATCTTTTAACGAAGATTATATCGACCATATTGAAAAACTTATTGATATTGATAAAATTGCCGCAAGCGGTTTGAAAATCAATTATGATGCACTTCACGGTGCAGCGGGTCTGATTTTTGTTGAAATTCTTAAAAAACATAATATATCAGTCGATGCGTTTAATCTTGATTATGACGTTAATTTCGGCGGAAAACTTCCCGAACCTGCAGAAAGATTTTTAGGCGAATTGAAAGAAATATGCAAAAAAACAGGTCATATCGGATTTAGCAACGACGGCGACGGTGACAGATTTGCTTTAATTGACGAAAGCGGCTCTTTTACTTCTGCAAATGAAGTTATTGCAATACTTTTGAAACATTTAAAACAATTTAAACATTTTGAGGGTAAATTAGCTAAAACCGTTGCAGGCAGCAGAATGCTCGATATTTATGCAGAGAAAAACGGTGTTGAAGTCGTTGAAACTCCCGTAGGCTTTAAATGGGTCGGCAAAGCTATGCGTGAGTACGATATCATTATCGGAGGTGAAGAATCGGGCGGCTTGAGCATAAAAGGGCATATTCCCGAAAAAGACGGTATTCTTGCAAATCTTTTAATCGCTGAAGCCATTGCATACAGCGGAAAAACAGCCGTTCAGCTCCGCAATGATATTTTTGCCGAAACAGGCTGTAAATTTATTAATAAAAGAAATGATATTAAACTTCAAAACGACGAGCTTGTTAAAGCTGCACTTGAAAAACTTAATGAAATCGATACTTTCGGTAAATATAAAATCGTTCGTAAAAATCATGCCGACGGCATAAAACTTTATCTTGAAGATAATGTTACAAGTATTTTGGTCAGAAAAAGCGGAACAGAACCGCTTTTGAGAGTGTACTTTGAATCCGACAGTGAAGATAAAATTACTGAATTGATTGATTTTGCGGATAAAATCGTTAAATAATTGCCCCGATTTTTCTTTTCGGGTAAAATTGATACGTTAGATAAGGAGATAACTTATGGACTTAATGAAAGGTAAAAAAGGTATAATATTCGGCGTAAGCAACACAAGCGGTATTGCTTACGGTATCGCAAAAGAACTTTTTGAAGCAGGTGCGGATATTGCTTTTACATACGCTAATGCCGCTATGGAAAAAAGAGTTCGTCCTATTGCCGAATCAATGAATGCTAAATTGATTATGGAATGCGATGTTACCGATGAAGATAAATTAAAAGAAGTTTTTGAAAATTATGAAAAAACTTATGGCGATTTGGATTTCGTTATCCATGCCGTTGCTTTTGCAAACAGAGAAGATTTGACGGGCGAATTTGTCAACACTTCAAAAGCAGGCTGGGATTTGGCTCTCGGCGTTAGTGCTTATTCACTCGTTGCAATCTCAAGATGTGCAAGACCTTATATGAAAAATGGCGGTTCTATTTTCTCATTAACATATTTGGGTTCGGAAAAAGTTGTTGCAAATTACAACATCATGGGTGTTGCAAAAGCTACTCTCGAAGCTTCAACAAGATACCTTGCAGACAACCTCGGAAAAGACAATATCAGAGTTAACGCAATTTCCGCAGGTCCTGTTAAAACACTTGCTGCAAAAGGTATCGGCGGATTTGACAAAATGCTCAAAGCTGCAGTTCTTAAAGCTCCGATGAAAAGAAACGTTACACTTGAAGATATCGGAAAAACAGGTCTTTACTTGGCTTCAGACTTATCAACAGGTGTTACGGGTGAAGTTATTCACGTTGATTGCGGTTGTCATGCGGTTTACGGTTCTGTCGATGAAATGGAAGCTTTTGTAAAAGCTCACAAATACGACGAAGAACACGCAGAATAATATACGGTTTTAACCAAAAGAAAAGCCCTCGCAAGTTTGAGGGCTTTTTCATTTTTTGCTTTGAAAATTTTTAAACTTACACTTCTACGAATAATTTTCTGCCGACAATATTCGGTTTATTGTTGTAATAACCTGCGAAATAACCACCCGGAAACGGATTATTTTTACCGTAAGTGTCATTTCTTCTGTTCATTTGTTCTAAATTCTTGCTCAAAAACGGGTTTTCAAAAGGGTTTGCATAAACTTGCGGTTTTTGAATTGGTGCAGCAGCGGTTGTTGAGCTTGGTGCATTTACATTTGCAAAAAAGTTTTGTAATCCGTCAATCATATCATTTCTCCCTGTCTGCATTATCTTTAATGACAATTTTTTATTTGTCATAATTATAAATTAAATTATTAAAATTTTTAACAATAAATTAAAAAAATCATATAAAAACACGAGAATGCTGTAAAATAAAAATAGAGAAAGAGGAAAAAATGAATTGTCCTGCCTGCAACAGTCCGCTTGTTGTCGTTGAGAAAAACGGAATAGAATTAGATTGGTGTCCGAAATGTAACGGATTTTGGTTTGATGCGGACGAATGGCGTTTACTCGGCGTAAAAAAAGAGGAATTTAATCCTTTTACTTATGAGGCTGTCAGAGCCAATGAAAAAAGCCGTAAATGCCCTGTTTGCAACAAAACCATGGAAAAAATTTCTATCGGAGATATTCTGCTTGACAGATGTCCGAAACTTCACGGAATTTGGTTTGACAAAGGTGAATTAGGCGAGTTTGTTTCTCTTTCTAATTCAAAAGAAAAGACTACAAAAACAGTTCGTTTTTTAGGTGAAGTATTTAATATAAAAGTTAGAAATAAGGAGAAATAAGTCTTATGGCTATTAATGTTTTATTGGTTTTAGGTATAGCATTGGCTATTGCAGTTATCGTTACATATAATTCGCTTGTCGCTTTAAAAAATCAGGTTAAAAATGCGTGGTCACAAATCGATGTTCAGCTGAAACGTCGTCACGACTTAATCCCTAACCTTGTTGAAACGGTTAAAGGTTATGCCGCTCACGAGTCGGGAACACTTGAAAAGGTTATAAAAGCTCGTCAACAAGCCGTAAATATTACGGACAGTGTTAAAAATCGTGCTGCTGCCGAAAATGTTTTATCAGGTGCTTTGAAATCTTTGTTTGCCGTTGCGGAAAATTATCCCGAGTTGAAAGCTAACGAAAATTTCTTACATCTCCAAGAAGAATTGACTTCTACCGAAAATAAAATCAGTTTCGCAAGACAGTTCTACAACGACAGTGTTTTGGAATACAACAACAAAAAAGAAATGTTTCCGAGCAATATAATCGCTAATATTTTTAACTTTGAAAATCGTGAGTTCTTTGAAATCGATGTTGCAGAAAAAGCAGCTCCTCAAGTTAAATTTTAGGTAAATTATGTGGCAGCAAATTCAAGCAAATAAACGAAACAGCTATATTTTGATTTTCCTTATGCTCATCGTTCTTCTTTTGATGGGGGTCGCTTTCGGCGGAATGACGGCGGTTTATCTTCAAATTGAAGCCTGCGATGCTTTGGACTACAACGAAATCTATAATTTCGCTTTCAACGGGCTTTTTATCGCTCTGTTTGTTTGGCTTATTTTGCTCATAAGTGCTTTTATAAACGGCAAAAATACTATTCTTGGACTTAATCATGCATATAAACTTCCTAAACATGCACACAAAATCCTCGAAAATGTTGTCGAAGAAATCTCTATCGCTGCAGGCATGCCTAAACCTCCCGAAATTTATGTTATTGATACCCCGATGCCGAATGCTTTTGCGACGGGCATGAGTCCGAAAAATTCTGCAATAGCTGTAACAACAGGTCTTTTAACCCAGCTTGACCGAGATGAATTGCAAGGTGTTGTGGCTCATGAAATTTCTCATATCGTCAATCGAGATACGATGTATATGATTTTTGCAGGTGTAATGCTCGGAACGATTGTTGTTTTGTCTGAAATGGGTTTACGAACTTTCCGAGGCGGTTCATCATCAAGACATTCAAGTTCAAAGTCTTCAGGCAAAGGCGAGGCGATAATCATTTTGGTATGTTTGGTTTTGGCAATTATTTTACCGTTATGTGCAAAAATTTTGTACTTTGCAATTTCACAAAGACGAGAATATTTGGCAGATGCCTGTGCTGTTCAATTTACAAGATATCCGCAGGGGCTTGCTTCTGCTTTGGCAAAAATTTCGACATCTGTTTACGTTTATCGTGATGCGGATAAAATAACTTCCGCAATGTACATTGTTCACCCTTTGGATAGCGAAATTCAGTACAAAAACACATATTCAATGTTCGGAAGTCTTTTTGCAACTCATCCGCCGACAGAAAAACGAATTGCGGTTTTGACAAAAATGGTCGGAGCGGATTTCAATGCGTATAACGAGGCTTTTTGCAAAGTTTCAGGCAAACGCAAACCGATTTTGAAAAAAGAAGAATTATACGGCTGCAAGCCGCTTTCCATAAAAAAATCAACGCAAAAAAATGTTGATTATCAGGCAAACGGTATCATTGCAACCGCATCTGCCGCCGCTGCAACCGCTATGATAGCATCTTCCGTTACTCCGAAAAAAGATAATAACGAAGACCTTAAACAACGAAAAAGAGCTGCCGATGACATAATTTGGCAGGCTAATAATTATATTTTTAAACAATGTTCTTGCGGTACAAAGTTAAAATTTCCGCAAGATTATCTCGGACAAAAAATCAACTGCCCTCACTGCGGAGCCGTAATTGAGGTTGTTCTCGAGAAAAATAATTAAATTTTTTTGCAATAAAAAAGCCTAAATGACCTGTTTAAAAGGAAATTCAGGCTTTTGAAATTTTTTTTGATATTTATTTGTTAAATTCAACAAAAATATCGTAGATAAAATCTGCACCTTGGATTAATGACTTATAGTCTAATTGTTCGTCAGATGAGTGCATATTTTTAATTGTTGCCACACCGATTAAATAAGGTTTGAAAATTTTACCGTATTTGTTTTTTTCATTTGCGTAAATGTGAGTTTCTGCACCTGCGTGGAATGATGAAACATTTACGTTAATGTGTTTTTCTTCACCGATTTTCTTTGCGATATCGGGGATTGTTGTGTCGGTATTTTTTTCAAATTTCTTCGTTTTAACGGTTGCCGTAACTTTAAATTCGGCTAAACCTTCGTATTGCTTATTGAATTTATCAACAATTTTTTGAATATCTGAAATCAAATCGGCTTCTGCTTGAGAATCAGAGCTTCTCAATGAATAAATTGCAGCACCTCGCTTGTTGATTACATTTGTGACTGCATTTTGCATAAGATAGTCAAAGTGTTCACCGCTTCTCAAATCTTGTTTTGACATTTTTTGGAGCGGAAAATCAACGCCGCCGCCTAAAATTACACCTAAATTTATTGATGTGATAACACCGTTTTCATCTTGTTTATAAACACCTTGAGGAATTTCCGAAACAATATCTGCAAGAAGTTTTGCAGCATTAACACGAGTTTTATCTCCGATGTCGTTGCCTGAATGTCCGCCTTTAAAAGCATTTACTTCAATAAGAACATTTGTATATCCGGCACCCGAAATCATAACTTCTCCGAAAGTATCCGAGTCCAAAACGAGTGCGTATTCAGATTCAAGTTCTGCCATATTAACGTGTTTAATACCGCTCATACCCGATTCTTCATCTCTTGTAAATACGAGTTCCAAACCGCCATGTTTAAGGTTTTTGTCTTCGACAATTTTGCGAGCTGTCATAATTGCAGCAGCAACACCTGCTTTATCATCAGCACCTAAAGTTCTTTTTTTATCAGTTTCTATAATTCCGTTATCGTTCAAAATAATATTTATAGGAGAATCGTCGCCGACAACGTCCATGTGAGCACTGAAAAGCATAGGTTTCTTTGATTTATCCGTTGCGGGAATGCGAGCTATAACGTTTGAATAGTTGTCTTTTTTAACTTCTATTCCGCTGCTCATCAAAGTTGCGAGAATTTCTGTCGAAACAGCATCTTCTCCCATTGAGGGGGACGGAATTTCTGCCAAAGTGCAGAATAAATCGATTAATTCGTTTTCTTTTCTTAAATCTTTAATGTCCATTTGATTTCCTCTTTTTTTTCGTTAAAAGAATTATATACCTAATTCAAATGATAAGCAAAAACAAATTTTTACAATCTCAAAAACCGCTGACAAAGGTAGTTTTGAGAGTTCAAAAATCGTCGTGAGCCATGTGGGGTTTGCTTTTTTCCATGTTTGAGGTATTATTATAAAAAGTGTCAGACATACAATTGTTTGCAAAAAAGTTTAAGAGAGGAATGAATGATAAGACAAAGAATATTTACCAAAATATTAACCTTAGCACTCGTTTTGATTTTATCAACATTAAATTGTTATGCAAATCAAAAAGTATCAATGGATGCAATTAAACAGCAAATTGTAAAATGTGCCGTTGAAATGGGTGTAGAGCCTGAAATGGCATTAAGTATAGCGAAACATGAATCAGGATTTTGCCAAGAAAAGAGAAGCAGAATGGGAGCAGTCGGAGTATTCCAGATTTTGCCTTCAACTGCAAGAAGAATCGGCTATAATCCTTACCATTACAGAGATAATATAAGAGGCGGCATCGCTTATTATAAACAAATGAAAAAGATGTTTAAGTCAGATGCGGTAGCACTTGCAGCGTATAATGCAGGTCCCGGTACCGTAAAAAGATACGGCGGAGTTCCGCCCTATGCCGAAACAAGAAGATATGTAGCAACTGTTATGAAGCATTATAACAATTACAAAAATGCTCCTGATGCTACTGTCGTTAAATATTTGGCAGAATATAAACAAGAACTTAAAGAAAAGAATTCCGCTATTGCGGAAAAAGAACACAGAGAAATGCTTACTCTGTTCATGTTAAATCAGGCCATTTAGGAAGAAGTGATGTTAAACGAAATTAAAACCCACGAGCTTACGATAGACGTTGTTGTCTTTACAATGAAAGATAATCTTTTACAGGTGCTATTAACAAAGAGAAATAAAGAACCTTTCAAAGGCAGATGGGCTATACCGGGTGGGTTTATTCGTTTATCGGAAACTCTTGATGATGCGGCTTTGCGTATTCTTAAAGAAAAAACCGATGTTGAAGACATTTATCTTGAACAGCTTTATACGTTTGGTGATCCTTTGAGATATCCGAATGCCAGAGTCATCACTTGTGCATACTTTGCACTTGTAAGAGCGGAAGATGTTGAACATATTTTTGAAAAAGAATCTATGGAAGACGTTAATTGGCATGACGTATATGATTTGCCTGATATGGCTTTTGACCACAAAACAATTATTGATTATTCTATCCGAAGAACTCGTGAAAGACTTGAATATTTCCCGATTTCATACAAACTTTTACAGGATAAATTTACATTAACCGAACTTCAAAAGACTTATGAATTAATTTTGGATAAACAGCTTGATAAGCGTAATTTCCGCAAAAAGATTTTGGCAGGTACAATGCTTATTGAAACAGATGAATATACAAAATCAGGTTCAAAACGTCCTGCGAAACTATACAGGTTTGACCCCAATTTAATTAAGTCTAAAAAAGGCGTATTCTTCGCTTAACCATTATTATTTTGAAACATTAATTAACGATTTTGAGAAAGTTTTTATCCGAATTTTGGTTAAACATTATTGTCGAAAGTCGTTCTTGAACGTTTTGCGAGTTTGCTGCATCGGGGCTTAATTGTAAATATTTTTTATAAAATCTTTTGGCTTTATCGTGGTTTCCGAGTTTGTCGCAGCAAATTGCCATGCCGAGAAATGCTCGAGCATAATCGGGAAAGTTTTTGATAATTATTCTAAAAAGATTTTTTGCTTCTGCAAAATTTTCTTCTTGAAGATATAAAGCGGCTTTTTGAACGTATGCTTTTAAACATTCGGGATTTGTTTCCATAATTTTTTGGTAAATAGCAAAAGCCATCTCTGTTTCACCCATAGCTTCGTGAACAAGTGCAAGCTGAATTTGAATATCCGTGTTATCGGGATTTAATTTTATTGCTTGAATAAGTTCTTTTGATGATTTACAGAAATTTCCTTTTGCAAGGTAGCAGATACCAAGCTCGCTATGAATTTGATAGTCAAACGGAGTGAGATTTTTTGCTTTTTCGAGAGCCATAATTGCCTTGTCGTATTTATTCAAATTTCTGTAAGCAATGCCTAAACTTTTGTAGGCATCAGGATTTAATCTTTTTAACAAAATAGAATAAAGATTTTTTTTGATTTCCGCTTTAAAATGAGAATTCATATCGCTGAATTCATCAATTACTGCTAAATTTGAATTTGTTTTCTCGCTGTTCAAAATATATACTCCGTTCATTTGACATATACATTTTAGATTTTGTTTTGAAAAAGGGTATCAACCGAGATGAGGAAAAAATACTGACCCAAAGATTAATATTTTCCATGATTGACAATGAGTTTTGCGGAGGATAAAATTAAAAATGAGGATTTTCATGTGAAAATTCGTAGGTAGGAAAGGTACGCCGTCGTTAAATCCTTAAAAAGGTACGGCTGCTTCAATCGAAAGGATACATTATGTATGCAATAGTAGAAACCGGTGGAAAACAGTATCAAATGGAAGAAGGACGTTATGTTGATATCGAACTTCTCGAAGAT
This sequence comes from uncultured Candidatus Melainabacteria bacterium, assembly GCA_934754505.1. GTDB lineage: Bacteria > Cyanobacteriota > Vampirovibrionia > Gastranaerophilales > Gastranaerophilaceae > RUG841. The sequence continues at coordinate 97,762 of CAKVIE010000002.1, read as the reverse complement.
GCTCCGGAATCAAAAGTAGTTTTCAAAGAAGTTGTAATGCTTGTAAACGGTAAAAAGTCAAAGGTCGGTCAACCGTACGTTGAAAATGCAAGTGTTGAAGGTGTTGTTGTAAAACACGACAGAGCTAAAAAAGTTCTCGTTTACAAACAAAGAGCTAAAAAAGGCTACCGTAAAATGCAAGGACACAGACAAGGCTTCACAAGAGTTATGATTAACAAAATCAGAACAAAATCTTCTGAAGAATAGGAACTTGTACAAAACAAAAAGGAGAAATCAAAATGGCACATAAGAAAGGTGTAGGTTCATCAAAGAACGGTCGTGACAGCGAAAGTAAGCGTTTAGGTGTCAAAAAGTTCGGTGGTGAATTAGTAAAAGCCGGAAACATCATTGTTCGTCAAAAAGGAACAAAAATTCATCCGGGTAATAACGTTGGTATGGGTTCTGACAACACATTGTTTGCAACTATCGACGGTGTGGTGAAATTCGAGCCTCACAGACGTGACAGAAAACAAGTAAGCGTTTACGCTAACGTGTAATTTGTTATATTAATTTTTTAAAGCGGGCATGAGTTTTTGTGCCTGCTTTTTTTATAATATGGCGGTTGAATTTTGATGAGATGAAAAGAAAAAATATATTTTGGGTTGTTTTTTTAAATTTGTTATTATTGTTTATTGGCTTATTTGCTATGAACAACTTTATTGAAAATGTTTTTGGTGTAAATTACGACAAATTTTTATCTTTTTTTTACAATATACAAACAACTTTTAAAAAAATACAAAACAATGAGCAAAATGTAGAAATACCATCTGATTTTAAAGAATATACTGAACCGTACAGGGCAAAAAAACTTCCTTTTTCTAAAGAAAATCTTGATAAATTTTGCGGAGAAAAGAGAATTTCTTACGGTGAGCAGTACAAAAATAATTCTATACTTGTTTTTGGCTGTTCTTATGCCTATGGGCATGGGTTAAAAAAGGAAGAATCTTTTCCTTATTATTTATCTAAAATTACGGAACGACCGGTTTTGAATTTTTCTATGTGCGGCTTTGAAATTATTTCTAGTTACCAAAATTTTCTTATGTATTTACAGGATAACGGTTATAAAAATATTGTCAGAAATTCTGATTATATCATATATATGTACATGTTTGATCATGTGAACAGGTATATATCAATAAAAGTTTTTTATAATTATTATGATGATATTTTTATGCCAAAGGGTTTAGAAAAAAAGTTAATTCAAATCCCTATATTTCGATTTATTTTTTCAGCATACAGGTTGCAAAAAGCTTTTAACGATTATCCGAACAGTAAAGAGTCTGAACGTATAATGAAAAAAATTATTATTTCGTACTTTAAAAAGATAGAAAAATTTGCACCAAAATCAAAGAAAATAATAATTATTTACGATGAAAAAATTTCTGATATTTACTATCCCGCAGATATTATCTATGAGTATGAAGTTATGACTTCATCGATATGGAAAGAAATTGAAGAAGAAACAGATATAAAAGTTTTATATTCAAAAGATGTTACGGGATTTCTTTTTGATAAAGATTACAAAATAAAAGAAGATATTGCGGATTGGCATCCAAATGCAAAAGCATGGCAAGTTTTCACCCCAAAAATTGCAGAGGAATATATAAAGTAGTTTAATGCAGCCTAAATCCTTTGCTTTGAGAGATTGTCCGCCCGATTGATTTGATTTTGGCTTCTATGCAGGCACGACATTTTTCAGCACCTTCATCAAGGCAAATTTTTCCGGGGTAAAGTTTGTATTTTGTGCGGTATTCTGTTGCGTTAACATTTGGCATGACGACATTTGCCCCAGATTGAAGTGCAATAATTCTTCCGTTTGGATTAAGTGTTTCCATTGCAGTTGTTGCGGGAATATTAATATCGGGCATTAAAAGTCTTGTTATTGCCATAATTTTTAAGGCTTTTTCAAATGTTCCGCCGACTTCGTTTTTTAAAGGCGTTTCCGGGTTAGGTATAAAAGGTCCTAATCCTACCATGTCGGCATCTAACTCTTTGAAAAATAAAATATCTTCTGCCAAACTTTTATCCGTTTGATTTGGAAGTCCGACCAAATTTCCCGTTCCTGTTTCATAGCCGAGTTTTTTAAGGTATTTAAGGCAAGCCATTCTTTTAATCAAACTCATATCAGGGTGCAGTTTTTCGTACAAAGAAAAATCTGTTGTTTCTATTCTCAATAAAAATCTGTCAGCCCCTGCTTCTCTGTAAAGTTCGTATTCTTCGGCTTCTTTTTCGCCTATCGAAAGAGTTATGGCGATATTTAGAAGTTTTATTTTTGTAATAATTTTTGCAAATTCTTCAGGCGAATAGTGAGAACTTTCACCTGATTGAAGAACAACGGTTTTGTAACCCGTTTTAACAGCTTGTTTAGCCGTTTGATAAATTTCATCGGCCGTCATTGCGTATCTTTGAAGATTTTTATTATCACGCTGCAAACCGCAATATTGACAGTTTTGACCGCATATATTTGAAAATTCAATCAGTCCTCGAATGTGAACATCATTTCCGACGTATTTTGCTCTCGTTTCATCAGCTTTAAGAAACAAATAGTCGTTTTCCGTGTTGCTGCTGATTAATTCAGTTATCTCATCTTTTGATAAATCGTGAGTTTTGAAGGCTTTGTCAATTAAATTTTTCATAATAACATTATGACATAAATCATTTTATTTGATATAATAAAATTGAAATTATTATGTTGTGAGGTAATTGTTATGAAATTTTTACATTCAATGATAAGAGTAAAAGATTTAGAAAAAGCACTCAAATTCTATTGTGATTTCATCGGGTTAAAGGTTGTAAAGGAGCTTCCTCTTGAGGATTGCAAACTTTATTATCTCGGCAACGAGGAAAGCGGAGATGTTCAAATTGAATTGACCGACAACAATGAAAAGCCTGAAAAGTATGAAAACGGCAATGCTTTCGGACATTTTGCATTCGGTGTTGATGATATGGAAAAAGCTGAAGAAAAAATGAAAAAAATGGGTTACGAATGGCTTTATGAACCTTTTAAACTTGATTCGATTTCAAGCACGATTGCTTTCTTGAAAGACCCTGACGGCAACGAAATTGAACTTATTTGCAAACGCAAATAATTGTTGTAACAATTCTGTAATAAAAATATAAATTAGTGTCAAAAAATATATTTTTGAACGTTGTAAAATCAAGTTTAGTTGTATTTGTGGGGTGACCGTTTTGAAAATTAATACGTCAAATATATCGAAATTAAAGCAAATTCAAACAGAAACGACTCAAAAAACCGAAAAACCAAAGCAAGAGTACGAACAAAAAGATTTAGCAAGCAGTGATGTTGCAAAGAGCATGCGTGCTTATGTAATACCTGCAAAACAACTTTCTTTCGGCAAACGAATAGAAGAACACAGAAGTTGGGGTGCAACGGTAAAAGAAACTTCTCAAGACGGTTCACAAGCAGTCGATTTTAAAGTTTGGGCGCCGAAAGCAGCAAAGGTTTTGGTAGAAGTCAGAAACCCTCAAGATAAAGTGGCTTTGACTGATGAACAATTCAAAGCCGAGCATTTAAAGGATAAATGGGCAGGCGATTGGCATATTGATGCAAATTCAAACGACGGAAAATCAACATTTGTAGAACTTAAAAAAGGCAAAGACGGAATATTTACGGGAGAGTCAAAATTGCCGTATTCAAACGGCATGTACAGATATGTTTTGGAAGATGCAAACGGAAATACAATTTCCAAAACAAAAGACCCTGTTGCAAAAGCACAACCTCACATTTTCAGCTGGTCACAAATTTACGATAACAATCAATATCAATGGACAGACGGTGATTGGGTTGCAGGTAAAAATTCGGCAAGAGTTTCCGATTTGGCAAGACAACCTCAAGATTTGCTCAGAAAAGCAGGACTTTCAGCAACAGGTGCAGACGGTAAACCGCTTCAAAAACCGTCAAATTTGATAGTAAGACAGGTCAACATTCCGACATTTACGCAAGAAGGCTCATTAGAAGCTGCAAAGCAGGAAATTGACAGAATTGCAAAAGACGGAATTTATAACGGAATTTTACTTATGCCTATGGAAGGCACTTATGGTGAAAACTGGGGCTATGACGGTGTTGATAAATATGCTGTTTCAAGAGGTGTTGCCTGCGAAGAAGGCAAAGATGATGCAGTTCATAGAAATAACGCTTTAAAAGATTTGATAAATTATGCCCATTCTAAGAATATAAACGTAGGTATGGACTGGGTTCCGAGTCATATTTTCAAGTGCGGACCTTGTGATGCGGATGCTCAAGAGTTAGGCATTACAAACGGACAAAAATTATCGGGAAATAATTTGTCTGATTTAGCTCCGTATGAAAAACCCGGAAAATGGGGCGGCAGCCAATTTAACCTTGAAGATTCCAATCGTTCCGTAAGCTCAAATGTTCGTGATTACGTTGTAAATATGCCAATGAACTGGGTTGATAATTATCATATCGACTTTTTAAGAGCAGACCAAACTCCGGAAATGGGTTCAAACTACACAATGAAGCAGGTTGCACAAGAAGTCCGTTTCCACTTTCCGCACACTGTTTTGCATTGGGAAGACCATAGAACGCAAGACGGCTTGACGAGAAATCTTACAGAGCAGGAATTGCCCTATGGTAATATTGACAAGCATTTGGAAGCAATCGACAAGACAGATGCAAATAATGTTTCATTAGAAAACATCGGTGGAAATGAGCATTGGGACTTTGCATTTTCTCACGCAGTCGAGGCTGTTTTGCTTAATAAAGAGGTTATGGGATATAATCCCTCAATGCAAACTTTAGCCAATAATATCAAGGATATCGGCGGAACAAAATATTTTATGAGCCATGATGAAATCGGAAACGATTCGGGTTCAAGATTGATGACAAAAATTATTCATAAGGATTTGCAAATAACAAATCATCTTGCGGACAGAGCCGGTGAATCACCTGCTGCAAAACACATCAGAAGTGTTGATACAGTTCGGGAAATGTTTGAGGCTTATGAGTTTGATAAAGAAAATTGGGATAAAAATTTCTCTGCAATTTGTCAGAAAAACGGCTTAAATGGTATTTCCAAAGAACAAATGGCTGATGAAATAGAGCATGCAAAAGACAAACACAAAGAGGCTATCGGACTTTTATTTATGGTTCCGGGGTCAAAGATGATGTTCCAAGGTGATGCTTACGGAGAAATTAATCCGTTCAGATTTACAAGAGAACAGGCAACAGATGAACCGAATATAGAAAAAGAAAAGGGTTATAACTTTGAAAAATCTTTCAAAGAATCAAAAATCGACCCTGAAAACCACACCATCGGCGGAATTTTCAAATTGTCGCAAGCAATGAGTGATTTGGTTAAGAGAAATCCTGCACTTCAAGATGTTCAAGGCATGGAATACCTTGATGCGATGACACCTTTGATTGATGAACAAAACAAGGTTATGGTAATCAAACGTTTTGACCTTAACGGAAACGAAGTTGTCGGCTTGTACAATTTTGGCGATAAACCGCTTGCAAATTATGGAATTAACGACCCTGTCAGTGTTTTGAATAACGGTAATTGGAAAGAAACTATTAACTCTAATTCAACTACATTTGACGGTACGGGAGAATATACAAACGGCGGCACTTACAGTGCAAATCGAGGCAGAGTAGAGTTTAATCTTCCTGCAAACGGCTTTGTAATCCTTGAAAAAGTTGACGGCAACGGCAATGTGGAAAAAGGTCAGCCGAAATTTTAATCATAGTAAAAATATATAAAAATAAAAGTACAAGTTCTTGTTTGAGCTTGTACTTTTTTTGAAACAAATAATTCCTCTAAATAAATCTTAATTTTACATAAATATCATACGACTTGCTTAAAAGTGTTCTTTCTTGTATAATTATTATTATAGAGAAATAGTGAAATGGATTATTTGTTATCAAAGTTAATTGTAGTAGTATTTTTATTGTTAGCAAACGGTTTTTTTGTTGCATCTGAATTTGCACTTGTTAACGTAAGACAGACTAAAATGGCACAACTTGCTAAAGACGGCAATAAAGTCGCCGAGATTGTATGCCATGAAATTGAGCATTTGGATAAATACATAGCAGCCGTTCAATTAGGTATAACAATCGCAAGTATCGGTTTAGGCTGGGTCGGCGAGGCAGCTCTTGCAGGTATATTAGAACCTGTATTGAATTGGCTTCCCGGTATTGAAAAAACTGTTGCCGTTCACTCGGTTGCGACAGGTATTGCTTTTGCGGTAATTACATTTATGCACGTTGTTATCGGTGAATTAATGCCGAAATCAATCGCTTTGCAATTCCCTGAAAGAACAGCTTTGTTTATTGCAAAACCGATGAAACAAATTGCTAAAATTTTCAATCCTTTCATCTATTTACTGAACGGTTTTGGAAATACTTTGTTGAAATTAATTCATATATCACCTGCTGCATCATGCCACTCGGTTCACTCGACCGAAGAAATCGGTATGATTATTGATGCAAGCTATCACGAAGGTATTTTGAACGAAACAGAAAAAGACATGCTTCAAAATATTTTCAAATTTTCTGACAAAGATGCAAAACAAGTTATGGTTCCTCGTCCTGATATGGTTGCATTGCCTATGGATATTACATTTGAGGAATTAGAAAAAGATATTTTAAACACTCAATATACAAGATATCCTGTTTATACGGAAGATTTGGATCACGTTGCAGGGCTTTTGCACGTTAAAGATTTGTATGCTATGACAGCGAACAAATCAGAGTTCAATTTGCAAAAAATGCTGCGTCCTGTAAAGTTTTTCCCCGAAACAGTTTCGCTCGACAAACTTGTAAAGGAATTCAAGTTGAACAAAATACAAATGGCGATTATTGTTGATGAATTTGGCGGAACGTCAGGGCTTGTAACATTGGAAGATATTATTGAAGAAATCGTTGGCGAGGTTCAAGACGAATTTGATACTGACGAAGAAGCTAATATCAAGAAAATAGGCGAAAACGAATATATTGCAAACGGAATTATGAGAATAGATGAGTTTGCAAATTATTTCAATAGAGAAATTCCCGAAGAAGAAGATGTTGAAACAATAGCGGGAATTATTTTAAAACGCTTGGACAGAATGGCTGAAATTAATGACAGCGTTGATTTTGACAAATTTACATTGACTGTTGAAGAACTTGACGGCACAAGAATTGTTAAGATAAAAGTTGTTCAAAAGCCTGAAGAAATAGTTCAAGAGGAAGAAAAAGAAGAACAAAAAGCAGAAAATTAAAAAAAAGTGTTGACTGTAAATTATGTTCTTGGTATTGTAATAGAGCAACGAGTTAAAGATAAGCGTCTGTAGCTCAGCAGGTAGAGCACTCCCCTTTTAAGGGATAGGTCATGCGTTCGAATCGCATCAGACGCACCATTTAAAAAAGAGGTTTTCCAAAACCTCTTTTTTTATTGCTAAATTTTTTGTTCTTGAATATTAATTTCCAAAACTTTTGTTTTTAAATGTTTTGTAAAAAATTAAATTGGCATGCCAAAAAAGCTGTTTTTGACAGCAATTTTTGATTGGTTTATAAATCTGTTGTTGCACTTTAAACCAAAATATAAATTATTTCTCAACAGCCTGTTCAAAAGCTGTCATAAGCTCTTGAGGGAGCTTTTGCATTTTTTTATCGTTCATATCAACCATTACGCAAACAAATTCTGCTGTGACGTGAACCTCGCCTGTTTCTTTGTTTTTGACGGCTTGGGCAAAGGTTATGCTTCTTGATTTAACCTCTGTGATTTTTGTTTCGATAGTAATTTCTTCAAAAATAACGGCAGGAGATTTGTATCTGACGTGCATATCGACTATCGGAAAGGTTATCCCTGAATTTTCAAGCTCAATTAGATTAACTCCTGTTGAATTGCAAATATTAAATCTGCCTTCTTCAAACCATCTCAAATAGCTTCCGTGCCATACAACCTTGTATGAATCGGTGTTTTCGTACATAACTCGTGCTGTTTGTTCAAATATCATGTTTCCGCCTCGATAAGCTGATTAATTTCGGCAAATTTTCTTAAATGCCAAATATTAGTTAAATAAATCCTGAATTTTGTCTTTTATTTCCTGCGGGTCAAGCTCGTGTGTGATGTTGTTTATGTCCATTGCTACCTGATAAAGTTTTGCTGCTTCAACTTTATCGCCCGTAATTGCAATAGATCTTGCGAGGTTATAATTTGCAAGTGCATAATTCGGATTGTGTTGAATAGCTTGTTCAAAAAGCTCTATCGCCTTTTGTACTCTGCCTAAATCATCTAAATAAATAACACCTAAATTGTTATAAGCAATATCATATTCAGGATCATACTTAATAGCTGTTTCATAGGTCTTGATTGCTTCATCAAGTTCGCCTTTACCCCAATACAAATAACCCAAATTACAATAAATTTTGGCATTTGTAGGTTCTAATTCAATCGCCTGTCTATAAATCGACAAAGCATTGTTATATTCGCCTTTTTCATAAAAAGCACTGCCTAAATTGATATAAATATCAATATCTTTCGGAGTCAAAATATACGCAGTCTGATAAGCTCCGATTGCCGCATCAAGGTTTTTCACATTTTCTTGGAATACATATCCCAATGTCTGGGCAACAATACTTGTCCAAGTTATTTTCGGATTAATCGTAATTGCATTTTGATAATGCGAAATTGCACCCTGTATATCACCTTTCAAATACAAAATATTTGCCAAATTACTGTGATATTCTGCAAGATACGGCTGAATTACTATAAGCTTTCTGTAAATGTCCGCAGCACTGTCATAATCTCCGATTTCCTCGTAAATTCTGCAAAGTGAACGGTATGCAAAAATATTCAAACTATCAAGCCATATAGCCAGTTTATACTCGTATATAGCTTCTTCATATTTGCCTAAAATCGAATAAATATCGCCGATTATGCAATATAAATGCACAAATCCCGGAGCCTTTTCAACAGCATTTCTGTAAACTTCTAACGCTTTTTCCGGACCGTATAACTGTGCAAGGATAAAGCCTTTTAATAGTACGGGCATGAATTTGAAATATGAAAGTTTATGCAAGGTCTGTTTTTGAGCTTTTTTGTCAAACGGCAAAGTTATTATCGACAAAAACATTTCCCAATAACTTTTCATAGTTATTTTATAATCTTTAAATGCCGAAACTTTAAGCAGGCAGCTGATTAAATAGTGGGAACGTGATGATTTCCACGGATTGATTTTTATTGCCTCTTTTGCAAAATCCTGTGCTTCATGAAAATATCCTTTTCTCATAAAGCATTCGGCTTTCATATATCTTGCATCGACAAAATCAGGTGCATTTTGGATTGCAAGCTCGAAATAGTTTATAGCTTTATCCAAATCATTCTTATAAAAGAATGCCATACCTAACTTGTAGAAAATTTCAGGTGAATCAATATAAGACTCTAAAGCTCTTTGATATTCCGAAATAGCCTCGTCCGTGTACTGTTTCGACTGTCGGACATCTAAATGCGTTTCTAAATACAAATCACCCAATTTGACGTGTAAATCAGGGTTTGTTCCGTAATGAACCAACGCAAATTGACAAGTTTCTATGGCCTTTTGGATATTGCCTTTTTTTTGAAACTTGTTGATTTGCTTTTCTAATTGTTTTTGTTCTTTAGTTTGATTCATGTTTTTGTCTAAATTCTGTTCTTATTATAATCCATTTTTTATTTTTTTACAGTATGTCATTTTTAACAGGATTGATAAATTTTGCAGGAGCAAGAACTGTCAAGACTTTCGGCGTTGAGAAATATTTTTTTGCACATTCTTGAATGTCATTTGCCGTAACATTTTTTATTGTTTCTATGAATTTTTCTTCATAATCACAACCCAAATTTTGTGCCTCATACATGCCCGTAACCGAAGATTCCAACGCATTAGTTTCAAAGTAGAAACCACGTTTTCCGATGACGTTATTTTTAGCATCGTTCAATTCATCATCGCCGACGGGAATATTTTTAATTTTTTCGATTTCGGTTTTGAAGCCGTCGATAGCTGTTTTAATATTTTTCGGTTCAGTTCCGATGTAAATTGTGAAAGATGCACTTTTTGATTTTGGTTCATAAATGCTTCTGACAGTATATGCAAGCCCTTGTTTTTCACGAAGTTCCAAGAACAATCTTGATGACAATCCGCTTGAGCCCAAAAGTGAATTCATAAGGCAGATAGCTGCATATTCTTTATTCGTGTATGTCGGGAACAACCAGCCCTCAAGAATTTGAGCCTGTTTTGCATCATCTTTTTCTACGCAGACTAACTCGTCTTTTTCGATTTTTGCAGAAGGTGTTTTGCAGTTGAAATCCTTGTTGTTTGTCATTTTTCCGAAATGATTTTCCAAAATTTTCAAAAGGTTTTCTTCTTCAAAATCCCCAACCACAGAGATGATTTTTTTAGAAGTTTTTAAAATATCGTCATAAGCGGCTTTTACATCGTTTTTTGTGATTTTATCAATGTCTTCAAGAATTTTGATAATAGTGTTGCCGTACGGGTGATTTTTGTAAAGAGCTTTGTAATATTCAGCATAAGCCTTCGTTTTCGGCGAATCTAAATCAGCCTTGATTTCACCTTTCAACTTGATAACTTCTTTGTCAAAATCTTTCAACGTCGAATGGAGCATAATATCTTCCATAAGCTCAAGTGTATGTTCAAAATCTTCATTAAGACTCAAACCTTTAAATCTGACATAATCAGACTTAAATTCGCTGTACAACTCGATTGCATTATCTTCCGTTTCGTTTGCAATTTCTTCTGCCGTTCTTGCTTCAGTTCCTTGCAAAAACAAGTTGTTTAACAATGCAAAAATTCCAGCTTTTTTTTCTTGATTTTCAAGGCATAAATAAAACGTGACTGCCGTTCTCGGAGTGTTTTTGTTTACTTTTGTAATTACTGTTATTCCGTTGCTTAATTGTGTTTTCTTCATTATTTTTCCTCCGGTAAAAGAAGTGCAAATACTGCGTGGCTTAAATCAATATATTTCTTTGCATAATCTTTTACATCTTGAACAGTTATGCCCTCAAGTATTGACAGATACGAATTTATCGGCTCTGCATCATCACAAACCGTCATATAATATCCGATTGTTTCTGCTATGTCAGAAACTGTTTCGCTTGTTTCCGCAAATCTTGCTTTTAGCTTTTTAACAGCTTTTTTCAATTCGTTTTCGGAAATTCCGTCTGTATATAATTTTTCGATTTCAGCTTTTACCAATTCAACAGCCTTATCTTTTTTCTCAGGGTCGAAATTAGCTTGAACAAAGAAATTACCGCCATCTCTAAAGCTGTAAAAATCAGCAGATACAACGTTGAAAATTTGTTCATCTTGTTTTTCGATCAAATTTTGATACAATCTTGAACTTTGACCTTCTCCTGTCACAACCGCAATTATATCGCCGATTATCGTACCTTTTAAGTCTTTTGCTTCGGGGCAAAGATATCCGACTGTCAAAAATCCCGTTGTAATATTTGATTTTTCTTCAACATATTTTGTTTCGTTTGTCGGCAAATCAATTTTATTAACTCGTCTTTCGCCGTTTTTTCTTCCTTCAAAATCGAATTTTTCAACGACAAAATCAAGAACTTTATCAAAATCAAAATCACCTGCAATAATTGTTGTCATATTGCTTGGGGTGTAATTGGTTTTGTAATAATCCATAACCGTTTCTCTCGGCATTTCGGCAATTAATTTTGCCGTTCCGATAACATCAAATTTATACGGGTGATTAGTGTACATATTGTGGTTACACATATTGTAAACTCTTGTCCACGATTGGTCTTCCCGCATTCTGATTTCTTCCGTTACAACGTGTCTTTCACGTTTAACTTTTATGTTCGGATTGTTTATGTCAAAGGTGTCGCCGATTTCTTCAGGCGGAATTACAGGATTTAGCATCATATCCGCATGAAGTTCGATTGCCTGTTTGAAATATGCATCATCGGGACCTTTCGGCAAAGTTACATAATAAAAAGTATAATCTTTCCAAGTTGCGGCATTAACTATTCCGCCTTTTGATTCGAGAGTTCGGTCAAAATATCCCGCCTTGTGATTTTTTGTACCTTTGAACATCAAGTGTTCCAAAAAATGTGAAACACCATTGTTTTCAGCTGTTTCGTTTATTGAACCTGTTTTAACCCAAGTGCTGACATTTACCAATGTCCCGGGTTTGTATGCAAGAACTATTTTGTGTCCGTTTTCTCTTTCGTATATCATTGCAGGTTTCTGCAAATACGGATAATCCATAACTTTTTTGGTGATTTTTTCTTTCAAAATGTAATCCTCTTTTCTTAATAATCTTATTTTACCTTAAAAAAAGAAATATTACACGTTTTCGAAAATATAACCTGCATTTCGACAATAATTTTTTATTCGGATAAATTTTTCGGATAACAAAAAATTATCGGATAAAATCAAATCGACAAATTTTTTAATCAAAAAATTATTAATATTGAACAGAGCCTGTTTTAAGAACCTTTGCGGCACAGTCGTAACCTGAATATCCGCCTGTTGCACCGGCATAACACCTTGCGGCAGCATTATCTTTGCCGGCAGGTGCAAGTCCGTGTTTGGTTAAAACAAAGAAAAATACATCTTTCCCAACCTGATTAGGAGCTTTGTCGCCATTTATGTCAACGGCAAAAGTTAATGTCGGGAATGCAACGTCTTCCGTAATTCCAAAAACCTCATCGACATCATCACCGTAAATATCCATCGAAACGAAGGTGCCGTCATTCAAAATAAAGGTTATGTTATTTTGACCCATGCCCGTATCGTAAGAAGTTGAAGCATCGCCATTACCGTCAAAGGCTTTTGTTTTTTGAGAAGTCCAGCAGCCTGCTGTATTGACACATTTTTTCAAATTCTTAATATGTGGAAGAATGTAGTAATTGAAGGTTTGTTCGATAGAGGACGTGTCGTTATCACGCATGCCCCAATCGGTAAAAGAACCGTTTAATGCCTGTGAAGTCATCATAACCTGCGATAAGGTCGAATAAGACTTTTTCAGCCTCGCAAGAGTTTCTTTATCATTTTGAGCATTAATAATCGTTGGAATTGTAAAAGCAGCTATAACACCTATTATAACAAGTGTTATCAATACTTCCGCTAATGTAAATGCTTTTTTCATAAGGCTTCCTTACCGCAATATGTTAAAATTATCGGCATTTTTCTTATAAACTTTAATGATTTTTTTTGTAATTTTTTGATATTTTTTCCGAAAATTTTTCAATAAATCAGAAAAATTTTTAATATTAAATTTATTTATGTTACGATAATATCACGACATAGGGGAGAATTTTACGACATGCCTGCAAAAAAGGTCATAGAAATAGTTTTAGACGTTGAAACAACTGGGCTTGATTATACAAAAGAAAAAATGATAGAATTTGCCGCTTTGAGATTGGAAAACGGTAAAATTAAACAGGAATATCAAACTTTGATAAATCCGCAGCAACATATCAGAAAATCAAGCATTGCAGTTCACGGAATAACGGAAGATGTCGTAAAAGATGCACCGACAGAAGCCGAAGCAATGCCCGGAATTTTGGAATTTATAGGCGATTATCCGATTGTTGCTCATAACGCTATTTTTGATTACAGCTTTATTAATGAAGCGGCTAAAAGAACAACAGGCAAAGGTATTACAAATCCTATGGTTGACTCACAGGCAATGTTCAAAGAGGTTTACCCCGATTTGGAATCTTGCGGACTTGAAGCGTTGATGAAAAAATTTAATGTCGAATTTTCGGAACGTCACAGAGCTATGGCAGATGCTATGGGACTTGCGGAAAGTTATCCGGCTTTGAAAAAACTTTATAAGAAAAAATATGCTTGGCAAATGAAACAAATTGAAAATGTTGAATACCTTTTTGAAAGATTTTTGCGTATTCAAGGTGCTGTTTCAACTATGCAGGCAGAACTTCAGGATTTGAAATCTATTTTTAAATTGTACTTTGAACAAGGCGGACAGCCTGTAAGTTCACCCACGGGAGAAACTCTCGTTTACCACCATAAACAAGGTTTTAATTACGATTTTTCTTTAATAAAAGATACTCTTGAAGAAATCGGAGCTTTGGAAAAAGCCGTAAAACTCAACAGCGGCTTTATCGACAGACTTGTAAACGGAAAAGGTCTTGATGAAGAAACTCGTGAAAAACTCCGCAGTGCAAGAATTGAAATCAGTACGACTAAAAATATCCAAATTCTTAAACCCGAAAGAAAATAATCTTATTTCAATGATAATCTGACTTTTCATGTATTTTTTACACTTAAAATTGTTACAAAACTTAACACAAAGATTTTTTAACGCAATTTTGTATAAGATTTTCTTTTAAGATGAAACAAGAGTGTGAATATAAAGGAAAAAAAATTGAAATTTAGATTAATAACTGATATTTTTGAAGCAAGTGCAAAGAGATACGGTACTTACAAGGCATTAAACGATGAATATTGCGGATACAGTGCGACTTATGCACAAGTTTTTGAAGATATTCAAAAAGCGGCATCAGCTTTTCAAAAATTAGGAGTCGGCAAAGGCAGCCACATTGCACAATTCAGTGAAAACAGTGCAAAATGGATGATTTTAGACCAAGGTTTGTTGAAAAACGGTGCATTAAATGCTGTTAGAGGTTCGGCAGCACCTTCAGACGAATTAAAATACATTTATAATCACAGTGAAAGCCATGTTTTGATTACCGACAGCAAAAAAGTTTTGGAAAACATGGTTGATTTTATTGCCTCAAAAGGTGCAAGTTTTGCAATTTACACAGGCAATGACAAAATCGAAAAAGAAAATCTTCCGCTTGCAGTTTACACTTTTGAAGAATTCCTTTCACTCGGCGAAGATAAAAATTTTACACCCGTTGAAGTTGACGAAAACGATGTTGCAACCTTGATTTACAGCTCAGGCACCACAGGTCGTCCGAAAGGCATTATGTTGACTCACAAAAACATTGTAAGTCAGGTTATAAACATTGACCCTGTTCTTCAAATTAAAGAAACGGCAAAAATTACGACTGTTTTACCGATTTGGCATGCTTATGAAAGAACTTGCGAATACTATATGATGTCAAAGGGTATTAATCTTTCGTATACTAATATCAAAAACTTCAAGAGAGATTTGAAAAAACAAAAACCGAATTATTTCATAGTTGTACCGAGATTATTTGAAGCTGTTTACGACGGTATTTTAGCAGAAATGAAGAAAAAATCAGATAAAGAAAGAGCTTTATTTAACTTCTTCATCAATGTTTCGCAAAAATATTGTGCAGCAAAAAGAGTTTTAAACGGAACCGATATTTACAATCAACACCCGTCATTCTGGGCAAAAACTGTTAATTTCGTTGAAAAATCGGCATTATTCGGTTTGCATAAATTAGGTGATAAATTAATTTATTCAAAAATCAAAGCTGTTTTAGGCGGAGATTTTATCAAAGGTATCTCAGGCGGCGGTGCTATGGCGAAGCATATTGATGACTTTTTCCAAGCAATCGGAATTGATATTTACGTCGGATATGGTTTGACAGAAACAGCTCCTGTTCTTGCTGTAAGAGAAATCGGCGATAACAAAATGTATTCAACAGGCAACGCAATTCCTCAAACTGAATTGATGGTTGTTGACATGGATACCATGAAACCTGTTAAAAAAGGTCAAAAAGGCGTTGTTCTTGCAAGAGGACCTCAAGTTATGAAAGGTTATTACAACGATAAAGAGGCAACGAAAAAAGTTCTTCTTTCAAACGGATTTTTCATAACAGGCGATATCGGCTGGTTTACAGATGATAACTGTTTGGTTTTGACAGGCAGAGCAAAAGACATCATTGTTCTTTCAAACGGTGAAAACATTGAACCTGATGCAATCGAAGCATCTTGTATGACAAGTCCTTTTGTTAAACAAATTGTACTTGCAGGTCAGGACAAAAATGCACTTTCAGCCTTGATTGTTCCTGATATGGACGAAGTTCATGAATTTGCCAAAAAGAATAATTTGAATATCACAAACCCGCAAGAATGTGCAGAGCTTAAAAAAGCGGTTATGAACAACTTAAAAGATATTATGCAAAAAAATAAATCGTTCAGAGCACACGAAAGAATTGCAAACATTGCATTCGTTGATGAGGCTTTCACTCCCGATAACGGACTTATGACAATGACGGCTAAAATCAAAAAGAATGCGGTATATGACAAATACAGCGATTTGATTGAAGCAATGTACAGATAATCAGATTTGTTAAAATTAATTAAAAAACAGAAATGACGAAAGTTTCGGAGTTTCTGTTTTTTTATGGTAATCTTAAATTAGAAACAGGGTCAAAATGAAAAAATCTTCTGATAAGAAAAATCTTTCTGCAAAAGAACTTTTTGAAAGCGGTTACAACTGCTCGCAGTCGGTCTTTTGTGCATTTTGCGAGGATTTCGGAATAGACTTTGAAACGGGATTAAAATTGTCATCATCATTCGGCGGCGGAATGGGCAGATTGAGAGAAGTTTGCGGTGCTGTCAGTGCAATGTTTATGATTGCGGGGTTGAAATTCGGCTATACTTTGCAAAATGATGTTGAAAAAAAATCAGAACATTATAAATTAATTCAAAATTTGGCTGATGAATTTGCTCGAAAAAACGGCTCTTTCATTTGCCGTGAGCTTATTGGTGAGGACAGAAACGGTTTCGTGCCTGAAATGCGGACAGAAAAATATTATCAAAAAAGACCCTGTGCGGAGCTTGTTGCGTCAGCTGAAAAAATAATTCGAGAAAGACTTTTGAGTGAATAATTCCGATAATTTTGAAACTTTTTCCGACATAATTTTCAAACATCAAATTTCCATAAAAGATTTGACGGGAAAAATTAAGTTTTCTATTGTGTTTATCGGATT
The DNA here is from genome assembly GCA_934754505.1 of uncultured Candidatus Melainabacteria bacterium. GTDB lineage: Bacteria > Cyanobacteriota > Vampirovibrionia > Gastranaerophilales > Gastranaerophilaceae > RUG841. Next base: position 80,852 of record CAKVIE010000002.1, on the reverse strand, counting down.
TTTGCTTGCGGTTATTGTATCTGTGGCTTTTTATTCTCCGAATTTGCTGAAGAATTTTGCATCATTTTTGTTTTTTAAATCTTGGTTGTTTTTCTTTGTAATAGCTGTTTTTGATTTAATTTTGACCATTCTTTTTACAAAAGCAAAAGTTGTTTTGACAAAAAATTCTATTTTTTATAAACCGCCCGTGTCTTTTAAAATTTATTCCTTGAATTTTGATGAGATTGACGGGGTTTTGAAAAACAGATTTTATTTGACCGTGCTTGGAAAAAATCCGCAAAAGAGATTTACGGTTTTCTTGTATGGAAAATCGGCTTCTGAATTTTTGTCTGTATTGGAGAAATCGGTTGAATGTTTGAAAGATTTGACTCCGAAAAAAACTTTTGATTTTGCTTCGATTTATGATAAATATTTTTTGATATTTTTTGTTGCGGCTATATTTGTCGGTTTTTGTATGTTTCCTTCGTTTTTGATTTTGAAAGAAAAAATCGGTGATTATTATTTTTTCGAATGGCAAAAAAGCGGGTATTCCGAAGAAATTTACAGAAAATGTGCTGAAAAAAATTATAAAACGGCTGTTCTTAACGAAAGAAATAAATTTTGTATGGAAAAATATTTAAAAACTGTCCGAAAATAATTCGATTTTGAAAAATAAAATTCTTCAAACAATTTTAAAGGGGCTTTTTTAATAATATTTGCAGCTTAAAGTGTTGTTTTTAGCGAATTTTTTTTCTTTGAAAATTTATAAAATCATCGTCGGAATTTTCGTTTTCACGTTCAGCTTCTTCTTTTTCTCGTTGTTCTTCAAGACGTTCATTGTAATCTTCAATAATTTTTTCTGCTTCGGCATTTGCCATACGTTTGTTTTCTCTTAACGCCGTATTGTAATCTACGGATTTCGTATTTGCACGAAGTTTTGCATAACCGTCATCATTTAGAAAATCGAGTTCCGAATCTAAATCTTTTGATGCTGCTTCAAAGGTTGTTGTTTGATTTGCGATTTTGAGCTTTTTAGCTGTATCATTTTGGGTATTTGAATCAAGTTTTGCATTCCAAACATCGGCATACTCTCTTGTTTGACCGTTTACTTTAAAGGTTGCACCTTCTTGAGTCATTATGTCGTTATTTCTGCCGTCAAAGTTTTTCGTAAGTTTTGTTTCTTCGGTTTGTGCAAGATTAATTTCCGTAATGCCTAATTCTTCAAAGGTTTTTGTTTCTCCGCCGTAGCCGTTAGCCATTACCAAACCGTATTTTTCTTGCAAATATTTAAGGTCTTTTGCATCAAGCTGATTGTCATTTGTTCCGTCAATCAGGTTTTCCTTTTGTGCAAGTGCTTTTAATGCCTCAAAACCGTTTGCGTAGCCGTCTTTTACCCCGTCGCCGTCAAGGTCGGTATTATCCCCGAAAAGTTCGCTTCCGTCTTCGCCTGCAATGCCGTTTCCGTCTTTGTCAAAGGCTAAAACCCATTCTTTTGAGTTGTTGATTGTGTCGAGTTTTCCGTCACCATCTATGTCATATTGAATGGTTTCTGATGATGTGTTAATTCCGTCACCATCTGCGTCAAAAGACAACGGTGAGCACATATCGTATGTCTTTTCGCTGCAGCAGGCTGTTGCTTCGCATAAATTATCACAGACATTTGTAAAGCAATAAACAGCTTTTCCTTGACCTTCTTCGCAATCTTTTACTCCGATTAATTCGCCGCTTCCGTACGGAATTATGCCGTAACCTGCATTATCACCGTAAATTCTTGCAAGACTCTTGCCGCTATTTGACATATCATAAATATGATAATTTCCGTCACGACCTTGTGCTGCAACGTATCTTGAGCTTCCGTCAGAACGTTTTTCCGTCAAGTCGAGGTTGTGTTCTTTTACAAAGTCTTTTTCCGCATCTGCAATGCTTGAGATGACTTCTGTACCGGTTTTGCCTGCTCCTGACCTTTCCATATTTGAAATTTTATTTGATACGGAGCATAAACATTCGTTTTTAGATTTTATTTCGCAATTCTTTTGGCTTAAACAATTTTCAGTTTGAGAAACGGTATCTTTCATTGTAGAAATTTGTTCTGATAAATTGCTTATGGTTTTCATTTTGCTTTGAATGTCTGCTGCAAGTGAATTTGCACTGTCTGCAAGTGCCGATGCCCTTGAATTCAGCCTGTCTAAAGTGCTGCTATCCATTTTTACATTTGAAAGCCTTTTGTTCAAAAATGCATTGAAATCTTCGCCGTCAGTTTCGGGATTGTAATCATCAAGTGCGGAATCGGTTATATTGCTTACTTCTCGGTCATATCTCGATTGTTCGGCTTCTTGAGTTTCAGCAATTTCATTGTTTAAATTTTCCAATTCCTTTTGATTATCGGCATATTCCGCTTGCATTTTAGAAAGCTGACTTTGCTCTGCCTGATACTCTGAGTATAATGCTGATAATTGTGCTTTTTGAGCATCAAGGTTTGCTTGAATTTCATCTGCTTCTGCCTGCAAAGCCGTAATTTCTTCTTCGATTTGAGCCTTTTGCTGTTGAAGTTCCTTTAAAGCTGCTGAACTTTCCTGTGTTTGTGAAGAATTTCCAACACCGCTTGACGAGGAATTGTTATCGGCAGCCAACGTAACGGCTTCATCTTGAGTTTCAGCTGCTATGGTTTGGTTTTGTTGAAGTGATTTCGCAACTTGAGCTTGGGCTTGTGCCTGTCTGATATATTGTGCATTTGCAGCCGTTAATTTTTTATTTCCGCCGACGTTAACATTCAAAGACATGGTTATTCCTTATTTATATATTTATAAAGTATTTTTTGCCTTTTGTATTGATAAATTTTTTGATATTGTAATATTTTATTAAATAATTCATCTGCTTAAACTGATTAAAAACTTTCTCGCAAAGATATAGGAAAAAAAACGTCATCACGAGCGGATTTGCGTAGGGTGGAGTCAAGCAAAGCGAGCGAACCAGAAGTAGCAAAAAACAATAACGCATTTGGTTTCCCTACAAAAATTACATTGGTTAACAAGAAATTTATAAATCTATTTTAGAAACATCAACAAGTTCTTTTAATTCAATGTCCAAAGCCTTTGCAATTCTGTCCAATGTATCAATGGTAGGACTGCTCTCTCCTCTTTCAATCGAACTTATAGAGTTTTTACTTAAATCTGCTAACTCTCCGAATTTTTCTTGCGAAAGCTTCTTTTTGGTTCGATATAATCTTATTTTTATTCCTATTTTTTCATTTAAACTTAAGCTTGTCATATTACAACTATAATAGTATCTTGACAACTATACATCAATGAATTATACTTGTAATATTCCAAGTATAATTGTATAAAAAGAATGGTGAGAAAATTGGAAATTTTTGAAAAAATTGGGTTTAATATCAAAAAATACAGGGTAGAACAAAACATCTCGCTAAAAGAGCTTTCAAATAAAACGGGTATTAACATTAAATATTTGTCAAGGATTGAGAAGGCGAAAGCTATTGGTATGAGAATGAGTCATTTATTTATTATTGCAAGTGCTTTGGACATAAAAGTGAGCATGCTTTTAAAAAATACAAATCAAAAACAGTGAAACGTGATGATTTAGTAAGATTGTGAAAAATTTATAAAAAATAAATCGAGCATATTGGAGAGAGTATCTTTGTGCAACGTTTCTTTGCGGTCAAAGAAATGTTGCGGTAGTTTGTATTTTATAAATATTAGTTTCTGTTGGGTTTAAACCCAACCTACGAACTGAAAGGCAACTTGTTGCCCGTGGCAATCCAGAAAATAAATTAAATTTTAAATATTTTATTGCTAAAATATCTATTTTTATAAATATTTACTTTCTTTTGTACCCATTCTTTTTCTTTTCTTTCCGAGAGACTCTGCCGCAGCAAAAACATCCAGTGAATGTTTTTGCAAGAGTGGAAAAAGAACGTGTACCCCAGCGAATTTGCGTAGGCTGAAGCGAAGCGGAACGCCGAAGTAGCAAAAATAAAAGTGAACGGAAACGATAGTGAAGTGAGCGACTGTTTTTTGTGAAGCAAATCCAAGACGGCGGAGCGACATGGTGATCCAGTGGTTTTATTTATTATTATAAGTATTTGTCTTTTTTTGTACCCATTCTTTTTCTTTTCTTTTTCGATGAGAAAAGAAAAAGAACGTGTACCCCAAGAAAAAGAAAAGACACGACCACTGCCGTGGGGGCTGAATTCGTTTCACTCATAGACAAAACTTTGTTTTGTTTTGTTTATTATTTTTTTGATTGCCACGAGGCAAAGCCTCTCGCAATGACGTGTTTTTATGGATTGCCACGAAAATCTAACGATTTTCTCGCAATGACATATTTTGCCAATCCGACAAAAAAGCGGTTTGGAAGAATTCCAAACCGCTTTCTCTTTACCTTAAGAATTTCTGAATTATTCTTTTGTGTATTCTGCATCAATAACATCATCATCTGAATTATTGCCTGATGAGTTTGTACTATCAGACGATGCACCGCCTTGAGCTTGTTGTTCTTCTTGTTGAACTTGGCTGTACGCTGCTGATGAAATTGCATACATTGTTTGTTGCAATTCTTCTGACAATTTTTTGATTTCGTCAGCTGATTTATTTGTTTTAAGAGCTTCTTCAAGAGCTTTCTTTTGTTCTTCAAGTTTTGTCTTATCGCTGTCTGCAATTTTGCCTTCAAAATCTTTAACGATTCTGTCTGCTGATGAAAGCATACTATTTGCATTGTTTTTGATTTCAGCTTCTTCTTTATGCTTTTTATCTTCTTCTGCATTTGCTTCAGCTTCTTTAACCATTCTGTCGATATCTTTTTCATCAAGGTTAGATGAATTTGTAATCGTGATTTTTTGTTCTTTGCCTGTTGCTTTATCTTTTGCAGAAACATTTACGATACCGTTAGCATCGATATCGAATGTAACTTCGATTTGCGGAATGCCTCTCATTGCAGGAGCGATACCGTCAAGTCTGAACATACCTAATGACTTGTTATCTTTAGCCATCGGTCTTTCACCTTGGCAAACGTGAATATCTACTGCTGTTTGATTATTTTCTGCTGTTGAGAATACTTGTGATTTTGAAACAGGGATTGTTGTATTTCTCGGAACTAACGGAGTCAAAACACCGCCCAATGTTTCAATACCGAGTGTCAAAGGTGTTACATCAAGAAGTACGATGTCTTTAACTTCACCTGCAAGTACACCTGCTTGAATTGCTGCACCAACCGCAACTACTTCATCAGGGTTTACCGATTGGTTAGGTTCTTTTCCTGTGTATTCTTTTACCAATGTTTGAACGGCAGGAATACGAGTTGAACCACCGACCAATACTACTTCGTTAATATCACCTTTTGAAAGTCCTGCATCTTTTAATGCTTGTTCAACAGGTTTTTTACATCTTTCGAGCAAATCGTGGCTTAAATCTTCAAATTTTGCTCTTGTTAATTGAACATCTAAGTGTTTAGGTCCGTTTGAATCTGCTGTGATGAACGGCAAGTTAATGTTTGTTTCAACAACTGATGACAATTCGCATTTTGCTTTTTCAGCTGCTTCTTTTAAACGTTGCATTGCTTGTTTATCACCTTTAAGGTCAATGCCTTCTTGCTTTTTGAATTCTTCAACTAACCAATCGATAACTTTTTGGTCGAAGTCATCACCACCTAAGTGTGTATCACCTGAGGTTGAAAGAACTTCGTGAACACCGTCGCCGATTTCGAGGATAGATACATCGAATGTACCACCACCTAAGTCGAATACCAAAACTTTTTCGGTTTTATCTTTTTCAAGACCGTAAGCCAAAGCTGCTGCTGTCGGTTCGTTTACGATACGAAGAACGTCCAAACCTGCAATTTTACCTGCATCTTTTGTTGCTTGACGTTGTGCGTCGTTGAAGTATGCCGGAACTGTGATTACAGCTGATGTAACTTTTTCTCCCAAATAAGCGGAAGCATCATCTGCCAATTTTCTCAAAATCATTGCTGAAATTTCTTGAGGAGTGTAATCTTTTCCGTCGATATTTTTCTTATAATTTTCGCCCATATGTCTTTTGATTGAAGCGATTGTTTTATCAGGGTTCAAAATAGCTTGACGTTTTGCAAGTTGACCAACCAATTTTTCGCCTGTTTTTGAAAAACCAACGATTGACGGGGTTGTTCTTGAACCTTCCGAGTTTGCTATAACTGTCGGCTTACCGCCTTCCATAACGGCAACTACCGAGTTCGTTGTTCCTAAGTCGATACCAATTGTTTTTGCCATTTCTTTATCTCCATTATTTCTTACATTTTTTCCATACTCCACTTATAACATCTCTTTTCCAAAATTCTTAAAAAATAAACAAAAAATTAATATTTCAAACATTAAAAAAGAGATATTATTTTTCGAAAATTAATCTCTCTTTTTTTTATGATTATAATAAGCATCTATTCGAAACCTAAATTTTTCAAATGTTCTATCTTGGGTGAAATTGTTCCTATAACTGCAATGCCGTCAATTCTGTACTTTTTGATTTTGTTTGCTTGAGAATATGTCAAAATGCCTGTGTAAATTTTTTCCATTTTCTTTCTGTTAATAGCTTCAAACGGGTGTCCGAAACCGAGAGTCGTTCGTGTTTTAACTTCAACAAAAACCGTTGTATCACCGTCTTTTGCGATGATATCAATTTCGCAGTTTTTAGAAAAATGAACATTTCTCGCTAAAATTTTATACCCTTTTTTCTCAAGGTAATCAGCGGCAATATCTTCACCTTTTTGTCCCGTTTTTTTTGTCTGAAAAGAAATAGCTGTACTCCTTTGTAATTCTCTTTAATTATAACCGTTTTTTGTAAATATTGATAAATATAATTAATTATGTTACAAAGAAAATATGGAAACGACGGTATTAATAACAGGTGCATCATCGGGTATAGGAAAAGCTGCAGCAGTTTTATTCGCAGAAAAAGGCTGCAAGGTTTTTGCGTGTATTCGCAAAAAATCAGACAAATACAAACTTGAAGCTCTTAATAAAAATATTCACGGTGTTTACCTTGATGTTACAAATTCAGGCGGTATCGACAAGGCTTTTTGGTATGTTATGAAACAAACTCCTAAACTCGATGCAGTTATAAATTGTGCAGGTATTGCCGTTGCAGGACCTATGGAGTCTTTGCCGATAAAAAGAATTAAAGAACAATTTGAAGTTAATACTTTCGGAACAATCGCCGTTGTCCAAAAGTTTCTGCCTTTGGTTCATGACGGTAAAATAATTTATGTAAGCTCAATGGCCGCAAGCGGAATTTTCCCGTTTTTAGCACCTTATTGTGCCTCTAAAAAAGCAGCCGACATAATGCTTAACAGCCTTTCAAACGAATTTAAAAACGAAAACGTTAAATTCATTTCAATAAAACCGGGTTGTATAAGAACTCCTTTTTGGAATAAATCGGTTGACAAAAATATTCCCGCATTTGAAGAATCAACCGACATAATAAAACAAAAATATGCCGAAGAAATGAAATTTTTATCCGAAAATGCCAAGGCAAACAACTATCGAGGCTCTTTCCCCGAAGATGTTGCCGAAACAATTTATAAAGCCTTTGCGGCAAAAAATCCCCAACTCTCATATACCGTTGGTTCAGACGCTTTTTGGACAATGCTTTTATCAAAAATTTTACCCCAAAATATCATTAATTCTGCCGTAAAATTCGGCTTGAAATATAGAATTGAAAAATCTAAAAAATAAAAATCAATCTTCAGTCATACTCAACAAAACCAATAGTATTCAGCTTTGTTGAACAAAAAATAAAAACAATTTCGGTAAAACGGCTGAGGGCTTGCTTATCGGCTGAAAAAGGTTATTGTTACAGAATTTTATTAACTTTTGTTCATTAAAGATTGTTAATTTGAATTTAATCAGAAATAATAAACGACATGATGATTTGTAAAAATAATTTAATAAAAAAGTTCTTGTAAAACATTACCCGATTGATTAGTATATAAGAACAATATTTGAAAAACGGCAAGACAAAAAGCGAGGTGATGGTCCAACCCGTAAACGTGAATCGATAATAGTCAGGAAGGAAAAGATTATTTTTTTTGAAGTAAAAGAACGGTTACTTAGAAAAAGTTAAAAGAATTTAAGAAATAAAAAAAGTTTTGGCAATCAAAACTTTTTTTGTGTTTAAATATAAATAAAATTGTGTGTTACATAAAAAACAGGAGCAAAACATGAAAAGAGCAATCGTAATCGTTATCGACTCAATGGGTTGTGGAGCAATGCCCGATGCAGCGGAATTTAAAGATTTGCCGACTTGCAATACATTGGCACACGTTGCACAAGCTAATAAAGGTTTACACGTTCCTAATCTCGAAAAAATGGGATTTGGCAACATTATCGACATTGAAGGTGTTAAAAAAATCGACAATTACACAGGTCAATACGGTATTTTAAGAGAAATTTCAAAAGGAAAATGCACAACCACAGGTCACTGGGAAATGATGGGACTCGTTCTTGATAATCCTTTCAAAGTTTATACAGAATCAGGATTTCCGAAAGAAATTATTGATGAGTTTGTAAAAAGAACAGGCTGCGGCGGCGTTCTCGGTAACAAAGCTGCTTCAGGTACGGCAATTTTGGAAGAATTACACGAAGAACATGAAGCAACAAAGAAACCGATTGTTTACACTTCGGCAGACAGCGTATTTCAAATTGCTATGAACATTGATGTAGTTCCGCTTGAAACACTTTATGAATATTGCAGAATTGCAAGAGAATTGTTGAACGAAGTTTCAAACGTATCAAGAGTTATTGCTCGTCCTTACAGCCTCGTTGACGGCAAACCGAAAAGAATTTCAAAATACAGACGTGACTATTCGGTTGTTCCGTTCAAGAAAACTTTATGTAACGAAGTAGCCGAAAACAACGGTCTTGTTTACGGTATCGGTAAAATCGAAGATATTTTCGTAGGTTCGGGTATCACTCACGCAATTCACACAGGTTCAAACAAAGAAGGTCTTGAATTAACTCTTGAAGCAGTTAAGGAAAAACTTCCGAGAGCAGAACGCAAAGTTGCGGATTGCACGGAAAATCCCGATAAATACTTTATCTTTACAAACCTTGTAGATACGGACATGCTTTTCGGACATAGAAATGATGCTATCGGTTACGCAAAAGCTATTGAAGAAATTGATACTTATATCGACAAAATTCAAGAAAGCATGACTGATGAAGATTTGCTCGTAATAACGGCAGATCACGGCTGTGACCCGACAGTTCCCGGAACAGACCACACAAGAGAACAAATTCCGCTTCTCATCTGGAGTAAGAACATAAAACCTGAAAATTTAGGTACAAGAACAGGTTTCACGTATATTGCAGATAGAGTTCGTGAATGGTTGTTTAATTAAAAATTTTTGATATAATAATTAGTGAGCGGAGATTATCCGACACAAATAAAAAAAGGAGAACACAATGAAAGTAACTATTGAAGACGGATGTATTGCTTGCGGAGCATGCGAATCAGTATGTGATGCAGTATTCAGCGTAAGTGATAAAGCAGTTGTTGATGAAGCAGCAGTTGCAGCAAACGAAGCAGGCGTTAAAGAAGCAGCAGATGCTTGCCCGGTTTCAGCAATCGTTGTTGAATAATTCAACAAAAGATTTAAAAAGGACTTTGTGAAAACAAGGTCCTTTTTTTTATGTTTAGAATTTTTTTGCTTGATAAAAGTGATTGATTAAAAATGTTTTTTCTTAACTCTTGTGCCTTCAACTTCGTGAACATTTTCAATAGCGATAAAAGCTGTCGGGTCAATTTCTTTTGTAAGCATTTTTATTTTAGTAATTTCAAGCCTTGATATTACGCAATAAATCAGACGCTTTTTCCTGCCCGAATAACCGCCTTCGGCATCTATGTAGGTTACACTTGTATCCATTGTTGTCATAATGGCTTTTCCGACGGCTTCAGCAGAGTCTGAAATGATGAAAATGGATTTTGATTCGTTCAAACCTTCCAAAACAACATCAATAACTTTATAGGTAATGTAGTAGGTCAAAACCGAATACATTGCACTTTCCCAGCTGCCGTAAACAAGTCCTGCGGCAAAGAAAATGAAAAGATTAAAAAACATGATTATTTCGCCGACCGAAAACGGTGTTTTTTTTGCGAAAGTAACCGCAACCATTTCTGTTCCGTCTGTTGAACCATGGTTTCTTAATATCGTTCCGACACCTATTCCTAATGTTAAACCACCGAAAACACAAGCCAAAAACGGGTTATGCAATTCTCTGTGATGTAAAATTTCGGGAATATATGTAGTTGCAACCGCAAGCATTATTGTTGCCGTGAAAGTATAGAAAACAAAGGCTTTACCGAGTCTTTTCAATGCCATTAAAATAAACGGGAAATTTAACGCAATGATGATTAAACCTAACGGCAATCCCGTTTTATAGGCACACATCATCGAAATACCGATAATTCCTCCGTCAACAATTTTGTTAGGTATTAAAAAACATTCAAGTGCAAATGCCGCAATCGCTGCCCCTATTGCCAAAAATATTATGTGTTGAATAGTTTCTTTTACAAATTCAAATGTTATTTCTCTTTTTAAAATTTTCATTACATATATATAATAGAAATTTTTTTTGCAAAATACAATATTTTTAAGATGTTTTAATATAATCTTTATATCGGTTTAAACAGATTGATTAGTATATACTGTATTAAGAAATGTTTCCGTTTGTAACTGATTGTAAATGTAAGTTTTTCAAGCGTACAGGCTGATTTGAAAGATTTTCGAAATATTTTACCTGAAAGAGCTTTAAAAATTGAAATTTTGATATTAGTATATACTTTATATATATAGGATAAATGATTGATTTATTCCACACACACTTACCATACACACTAAACCTTTCACTTACACACGAGAGAGCATAAAAAGCTTTCGAGGGACTTGCAAAAGTCTCTTTTTTTTTGCTTGAAAAAGCATTGAAAATTTTGATGGAAAAGAGATAAAAAATTTGTATTCTTCTAAAATATTTAGGATATAATTATTGCAAGAAGAAAATGTGAGGTTTGTGATGAAAAAAATATTCATAGAAGACATTAAAAATTACGAAAACCAAGAAGTTACGATAAAGGCGTGGCTTTATAACAAGCGTTCAAGCGGAAAGCTTCATTTCTTGCAGCTTCGTGACGGAACTGCGGAAATTCAAGCGGTAGTATTCAAGGGCAATGTTACACCTGAAGTTTTTGAATTGGCAGATAAAATCACTCAAGAGTCCTCGGTTGAAGTAACAGGAACGGTAAAGAAGACTGACAGAGCAAAAATCGGGTTTGAAATTGATGCAACAAATGTTAAATTAATTTGCGGTTCGGAAGATTATCCGATTACTCCGAAAGAACACGGACCTCATTTTCTTATGGAACACCGTCATTTGTGGCTTCGTTCGTTGAAGCAAAAGGCTATTTTAAGAATAAGACACAGAATTATTAAATCGGTACGAGATTTCTTTGATAATCACGGATTTACACTTGTTGATGCACCGATATTCACGCCGAATGCTTGTGAAGGTTCGACAACATTGTTTGAAACTGATTATTTTGACCAAAAGGCATATCTTTCACAAAGCGGACAGCTTTATATGGAAGCAGCATGTGCTGCTGTCGGCAAGGCATATTGTTTCGGACCGACATTCAGAGCGGAAAAATCCAAAACTCGCCGTCACTTAACCGAATTTTGGATGGTAGAGCCTGAAGTTGCATTTATGGACATTTGGGAAGATATGGATTTAGCGGAAGAATTTGTTGAATACATCGTTCAACAAGTCGTTGAACATTGTCGTCCCGAACTTGAAACTCTTGAAAGAGATATTTCTAAACTTGAAAATATTAAAAGACCTTTCCCGAGAATTTCTTATGATGAAGCCATTGAAATTCTTCACAAAAAAGGAAATGACACTCCGTACGGTGAAGACTTCGGCGGTGATGAAGAAACCTTGATTTCGGAAGAATTTGACAAACCTGTTATGATTCACCATTATCCGATGAGTGTCAAGGCATTCTACTTCAAACAGGCAGAAAATGACAAAGCAGCATGCGTTGATATGATTGCACCTGAAGGTTACGGTGAAATTATCGGCGGCGGTCAGCGTGAAGAAAGCATTGAAAAATTAATGGCAAAAATTAAAGAACAAAACTTAAATCCTGAAACCTTCGATTGGTATTTGGATTTGAGAAAATACGGTTCTGTTCCCCACGCAGGTTTCGGTTTGGGTATAGAAAGAACGGTTGCTTGGCTTTGCGGACTTTCTCACGTAAGAGAAACTATTCCGTTCCCAAGACTTATGGACAGATTGAAACCATAAGGTCAAAAATTGAACAACAAAAAAGATGTCGAAAAATCGGCATCTTTTTTTATTCGAAAATAAAATAATTACTGTTGTTTTCTTTTTCCCAATTTATTTTACAATATCTTTTCCGACAATTTGACCGTCGGCAATGTTTATGAAAAATCTTCTGCCGTAAAAATCAGAGGCACTGATTTTATCATCAATAATCGACATTTGCTCAAACGGGAAAGCATTTTTCATTTCGGGGAAAGCTTCTTTTATTGATTGAACCTGCCATTTTATGATACCGTTTTGTCCGTAGCAGTATATGTTATCAAGTGTATTGTCGTTGTTAGGTATTTCAAGCAAAATAATTACATTGTCATCATAAGCATCAATTTGTCTTATGTTATGGTCAAATTTAATTTTTTTATTGTTTAAGGTTAAAATATTCTTTTCTGTTTTTATATCCATAGTTTTATCCTTTTTTTTCTAATTATAACTTTTTTGAATATAAAAGCAAACCGAGATAAAAATCTCGGTTTGAAAATTTTTAAATATCCGGAATAGGTCTTTCGTTACCAAAATCTCCGACCCTTTGTCCCATTAAATCGAACTGGACGCCGCCTCCATTTCCCCAACCTTCAAGCTGATTACATAATCCTGCACGCATTTGAGTACCTTTTTGAAGTGTTACATCGCACATTTTGCAAGGTGTTTGAGGTAATGCAAATTTATCTTGTATTTCTTTTGGGGTTAAACCTTCTACATCGGATGCTTTCATAACCCAGCCGCCATACATGCCCGAGTTTACTCCATCATAAACACGAACAAATTTTGTATCTTCTTCTAATTCTATATGTTGAACTTTTGTTTTCGGTAAATAAGGAGGGTTATCATAACCCATTTCTTCTTTCCACCAAGTATTTGTTTCATCAGCCGTTGTTTCTTTAACGACCTTGCAATTTATACCTTCGGTGTAGTTTACGTTATCGGTTTTTTCCGTTGGTTTGGCAATATTTATTCCTGCTAAAGCCATAGAACGAGCGGTACTTGAGTAATTACTCGAATAAGCCTCTGTCATTTGCTTATGCTCAATATGGTTGTTTTCTTTTGGTTTAACCGCCGCAGATTCAATGTTTTTGGCAGCTACCTGCGACAATGCAGGATTAAATGTCGTATTCATCACTAAAAACCTTAAATTATCTCACCTCTTGCACTTGTTATCGACAAATAAAATAAAAACTTTAATTTATTTTTGCATTTTTAACATTTTGCAACATTTTGTTAAAATTTTGATAAAAAATGATAAAAAATGATAAAAAAGAGAGTTTTTTTATTTTTTTTGCGGAAAAATTTGCATAAAACATGTTTTTTTTGAGTGAAAAACAATTTTTTAGCAGAAGATATTTTCGTAAAAACATTTTCAGATTTTAAATTAGCTGTTATAATCATATTTAATATAAGGATTTTGTTTTGACGATAGAGTTTAAAATTCCGAAAATTTCATTTATCGTAACTTGTTTTAATAAGGCGATTTTTATTGAAGAATGTCTTACTTCTATAAAAGAGCAGTCTTATGAAAACAGGGAAATTATTGTGGTTGATGACAAATCTTCAGATAACAGCGTTGAAATCGTTGAAAAATTTATTTCGCAAAATCCCGATATAAAAATTACTTTGATAAAAAATGAAGTTAATAAAGGGCAGCTTTCATCTTTTATTGAGGGGGTAAAGGCTGCAGATGGCGAGTTTGTAACACTTACGGACGGTGATGATGTTCTTTTCAAGGAATTTGCAGCAGCTCATATAAAAACCCATTTGACGACAACCGTTGCAATGACTTCTGCAAGACAGATTGAAATCGATGAAAACGGGGTTATTCACTCGTTTGTATCTTCGGATTGTCCGTTTTTAAAAGGCTGTGACTTCAAGGAAAATGTACATTTTTCACCTGATATGTTTTCTACTGATTTTGAAAAAAAAGATTTTGAAGTTAAATATTTAAGCAATAAAAAATACTGTTTTGCAACGTGGCATTGGTCGCCATCAACTTCTGCCGTAATCAGAAAGTCAGTCTGCGAGTTTCTTTTCAAATTGAAAAAATCGTCCGAGATTAAAATTACAGCAGATAAATTTATTTTTTCCTTTGCACACTTAATCGGTTCAAGTGCCTTAATTGATGCACCTTTATATGCTTACAGACGGCATGGTGCAAATTATTCTAAAGCCTTAAAAGTTACAGGCAGCGATAAATATTTAAAGAGAAGAACTCAAAAAAATTATATAAGAAATAATGTTTTAATCCGCAGTGTTATGTGGAAATTTATTAGAGAAAACAAAAAATATTTTAGAGAAAAATTTAACCGTTCGGGATATTACGGCATTTTGATGAAAATCATTTTTTCGATTGATTTATCTACATTCAGAAGTGTTTTAAAATCATTGTGGGTATAGTTTGCCCAAAAAGATTTTTTAGACATTAGAGGATTATTATGCTTCAAGAAGCCACAAAAATATTAAATTCCGCATTTCATAACAGTTTTATAAGACGATTGAGCCTTTATTTGCACGACTGTGTCAGAGAAGAAGTTAAAAGCTCAACATTTAGAAATTTGAAACAGGATAAAGATAATAAGTGGATTTTCTTGACAGATTCTCATTTGGCGGGTGAAGGCAATAAAAAAAGCAAAAAAAGTTTTCCCATGCAGGAGCAGCTGTTTTCGGAATTCAGCTCGCCATTGTATCTTGACGGCAGCAACAGCAATATTGTTGAACTTATGATTCAATCGGAAAACGGTCAAAAAGATAAATATTTAATATACGGATATTTATTTTTGGCGGGGAAAAACAGCAAAAGCCGTAAATACAACGAATATTTGACTCCTCTTTTGTATATGCCGTGCAAACTTGAACGTGACGGAATGAATATTAAATGCAGTTTGCAAGATGAAGTTTTGTCGGTAAATACAGGTGCTTTGACGGCATTAATGGCAAAAAGCGATGACGAAGAAGAAACCGAACAAATGCTTGAGGGCATTTTGGACGTTGTGCCGCCGCTTCCGTTGACAGAAGAAGGTTTACAGATTTTTATAACAACCTTGAAATCTTTAGTTCCCGATATTGAAGTGAAATTAAACCACGAAGATGATGTCTATGAGGATTCTACGGGAATTTTTTCGGGGTCGGGAAACAGCAGTGATGACAGCGATGAAGATGACGAAAATTCTTCCAAAACAAAAATTAAAAGTAAAATCGAAAAAGTTGCGGTAACAAATCAAAGTGCATTGATTTTGACCAAAAGACCCGACGTGACGGCTGGTGTTTTGCACGAATTAATGCAAATGTCAGAAATGCCGAGCGGTATGTTTAGAGAAACGGTTTTGAATGTTATAAACGAAGAATTTATGACGGGCAAAAGCATTTTACCCGAAAGAATGATTGAGGCGGATAAAAATATTTCATCATTTTGTCCTGTAACACCGCTTCCGTTAAGTGATTCACAGGAAGATGTTTTAAAAAATCTTGAGAGAAACTCTCTTGTGTCAGTTTCAGGTCCTCCGGGAACGGGAAAATCTCAAACTATTGTAAACCTTGTTTCGCATTTGGTTGCAAACGGTAAAACTGTTTTGGTAGCTTCCAGAATGGATAAGGCAACCGATGTTGTTGCAGACAGATTGAATGCTTTGGGTGCACCGTATCTTGCAATTCGTGCAGGCAGAATGAACTACCAAAAAGAATTATCAAACAAACTTCAAAATTTGATTTCAAATAAGATTGACCTCGATACAGGTTATGAAGAAGCAATGCTCACAACGGTTGACGACATGCGGGCTTTGTTTGCCAAATTGAATGACAGAAAACAACGCTGCGACAAAATTATTAATCTTGAAGAACAATGGACTGAAATTTCTAAAGAACAAGCTGAACTTCTTGAAGAAAAACCTGTTTTTATAAGAAAAAAATTGAGCGTTACCGATGTTGAAAACGTCAAACTTTTACTTGATAAAATCGAAAAAGAACTTGAAAAACCGAGCTTTTTCGGAAAATTTAAACTTTCATCAAGAAGTTTTAAACTTCGTAAAATATTGAAATTAGTTGAATTTGAACCCGATTGGGAGAATATTGCACAAATAAGAAAAGAGTTGAAAGGCAGTGAGCTTGCGGCAAAAGCGGCTAAAATCGAGGCTGATATTTATAAAACGGGAAATATTACTGAACTTACGGACGAAATTCATTCTCTCCAAAAGAAACAGAAAAAACTTGCCGTAAATATTTTGAAAAACGTCAGACGTGAGGCTTTGAGAGGACTTTTGCGTGACAGAGTAAAACGTCAGCGTTTGTATGTTCACACAAAGGCTCTTGTTGAACGAAAGAAAAATCTTCAAAACAGATTGCTTGAGGGTGAAGATTTCAGACCTCTGCTTGAAGCTTTTCCGTGCCAATGTGTCACTACTTATGCGGTTTCAGGGTCTTTGCCTATGAAACCGGGGCTTTTCGACGTTGCAATTATAGATGAGGCTTCTCAATGTGATATTGCAAGCTGTATCCCGATTTTGTTCCGTGCGAAAAAAGCGGTTATTGTCGGCGATGACAAACAGCTTCCGCATTTGTCATTCCTTGAAAATGCAAAAGAACAGTCGTTTTTGAGCCAATATGATATCCCCGATAAATATCGTTTGATGTGGAGATTCAGGACAAATTCAATGTACGATTTGGCAGGCTATTACTGCATGTCGCCTGTTTTGCTTGATGAGCATTTCAGAAGTTTACCTCCGATAATTGATTTTAGTAATAAAGAATTTTATGGCGGCGGACTTCGTATAATGTCGAGAAATGACGATAGCAGAAAGGTTTTGGAGCTTTGTCGTGTGCCGTCGGGAAAAGTTGATGGAGATGCAACGAGAAATATCCCCGAAATCGAAGCTATTATTGAAAAAATGCACGAAATTATTATTCGTGACGAAGCAAATCGTGACAGAAATTACAAACCTGTTTCAATAGGTGTTATTTCTCCTTTCAGAAGTCAGGTTGAGGCAATAAAAAAATCTTTGATGAAAGCCTTTTCTGATGCAACATTGCAACGACATCAGGTTGATGTTGGAACGGCTCATACTTTCCAAGGTGATGAACGTGACATAATCATTATGTCGTGGGCGATTGCGGATAACAGTTTTCCGCAAAGTTTAACATTCTTGCAAAAACCGAATTTGTTCAACGTTGCAATCACAAGAGCGAAAAAACAATGTATTTCTTTTTTGTCAAAAGATCCCGACACTTTGCCTGCAGGACTTTTGAGAGATTATATTGAATATATTAAAACTTATGAAGAAAGAAGAAATCTCGTTGAAACAAACGGCTACATCAGCACATTTAATAATGATTTTGAGCGGGAACTCGCAGAATGTTTGGAAAAACGAGAATATGCAGTTAAAGGCGGATTTGAATCGGCAGGTTTAAAATGCGATATGCTCGTTGAAAATAAAGACGGAAAATCAGTCGTTGTCGAATGTGACGGCATGCCCGATGAAAGCCCGTCACACATTTCACCGATTAAAAAGCAATTAATTTTAGAGCGTTCGGGCTTGACGGTTCTTCGAGTTTCTTATCGTGACTGGTTGAGGGCGAAAGAGGCTTGCCTTTCAAGAATTGCAACAAGTTTGTAGTTTGTAAATATAATGCGAAAACAAAAATTAAAAGGACTTTGTGTATAACAAGGTCTTTTTGATTGGGCAGAAAGCTGCCTTTCAGTTTAATTAATCTGATTTAATTTTGAAAGTTTTTTCTGGATTGCCACGGAAAACTACGTTTTCCTCGCAATGACGTAGAAAAGAAATGCGTCATCACGAGGAGTGAAACGATTAAAATAGTGAGCGACGTGGTGATTCAGTGGTTTTACAGATATTTACTTTTCTTGGTACCCATTCTTTTTCTTTTCTTTTTCGATGAGAAAAGAAAAAGAACGTGTACCCCAAGAAAAAGAAAAGACACGACCACTGCCGTGGGGGCTGAATTCGTTTCACTCATAGACAAAACTTCGTTTTGTTTATATTTTCTGGATTGCCACGAGGCAAAGCCTCTCGCAATGACGTGTTTTTCCGGATTGCCACGGGCAACAAGTTGCCTTCAGTTTAGTTTATCTGTTTTTATTTATAAGTTTTTCGCACGATTTCCTCGCAATGACATCAGAAAGAATACGTCATCACGAGGAGCGGATTTGCGTAATTATATAAAAACAATAAAAAAGGGGAGATTTTTGTCCCCCCTTTTTTTGTTTTTACTCCCAACTTAATACTTAAATTCAAATTCTTTTTCTGTATAGTTTTGACAATAATTCATAGTTTCTTCGACAGAATGTGCTATAAAATAAAGTTCTCGGTTGAAATCTTTTGCAAACCCGTATTTATAGAAGTTTTCCATCATATCAAACAGCGGTTTATAATAATCATCTACATCAAGGAAAATGATACCTTTTCTGTGGTAAGAAAGTTGTTTTGTCACAATTACCTGAAAAATTTCGTCCATTGTGCCGAAACTTCCCGGAAGTGCAATGAAAATGTCAGCTTTTTCTTCCATCATTTGTTTTCTGTCATTCATATCCTCGGAAACAATAATTTCCGATGCAGCGGGATTTGAAATTCCTTTCTCCATAATGGCTTTCGGAATTATTCCTATAACTTTACCTCCGTTTGCAAGGACACCGTCTGCGACTTTTCCCATTATTCCGCAAGTTGAACCGCCGTAAACAAGATTATATTTATTTTCCGCAATTTGTTTGCCGAGTTCAAAGCCGACTTGATAAAATTTTTCGTCTAAATAATTACTTGATGAACAGTAAACACATATATTTTTTGTCATTATTTCTCCAATCATTTATTACATTATAAGATAAAAATCTATTTATTCCTATTGATTGCGAAAAATGCTTTTGCCGTGCGAATCGTGCGAACCTGTTAAATATATTCCGTGTTTTCTTGCTTCATTTTGAGTAAATGAATATAAATCTTCCGAAACGTCAAATCGATACGGTTGATAATAACCTTCCGTAAATTGGATTTTATCGTTTTTTAAAGCTGCATATTCGTCAAAAAGTTCGGTTATTAAAACTTTTACTTGTTCATCAGATCTTTCGTTTCTCATAAAATATCTCAAAGGGTGAGCAATTCCGACAATGCCGTATCTCAATGCTTGAGCGTGTTTTACGGTGTCTTTATAATCGGGTAAAAAGTTCATTTCCGTCATTTGCGGAGCATAAGGATTTATTGCCCAAAGCAAAATATGAATGTTTGAGCCGTCTTTGTTATCAGACGGTAAATGAGTTGTTGAGGCTGTTTCCATACCTAACAAAACTTTTACGTTTTTATATTTTTTAGGATTTTTTTGCAAAATGTCAATAGCTTCTTTGCAACCGTTTGTGTGGTAATGATCGGTATAAGCGAGAATTATCGGATATTTTTCAAACGGGTGTTTTGCTTTTACTTTATCTCCGTATTCAGCTGCTTGATTAAGTGCTTCTAACGGGGTCATTTTTCCGTCTGATGCAGTTGTATGTGAGTGAAAACCTGCTTTATAGGTTAATTTTTTGACCCCTTTTTGGTCGCCTTTTTCATAAACATCTGCCATAAAATATTCGTGGTGTTTATCATATTTTTTGACAATTTTAACTAATTCTTTTTCGCCTAAAATCGATTTCATATTCTCGACTTTGTAATTAGGATTACCGCTGTCTTTTACTAAAGTCATTTTATATTGATAATCTTGCTGATTGCAAAAACCACAGCCTAACAAAATTGATGAATTGACGAAAATTGCCGTCAAAACAAGTTTTAACAAATATTTTTTCATAACTTCCCCTTATAAATACACACTTATTGATTGTTTTCTATAAGTCAAAAAGTTTTTGATAATTGCCTTAAATTTACAATATTTTAAGTCCGATTATTCCAAGTAAAATCATAGTTATGCATACTAATCTTGTTGCTGTTGCCGGTTCTTTGAATAAAAAAATTCCTAAAATAACCGTTCCGACAGTGCCTATTCCTGTCCAGATTGCATAAGCTGTGCCAATAGGTAATGATTTCAATGCTAAAGCAAGATAATAATAGCTTGCTATCATAAAAATTGCTGTGATGATTGACGGTACTAAAACCGTGAAACCGTGTGAATATTTCAATCCTATTGCCCAGATGACTTCAAAAATTCCTGCTGTAAGTAAATGTATCCAATGCATTTTGCCTCCTGTTTTCAATAAAAAAAGCCGAAAGATTTATAAAAAATCTCCCTGGCTTTTATCCTTCCGTAAACAGACTTGCGTCTGCGTTTTCTCTCAGACCAGTCGAAATTGCTTTCCGGAACCTTAGAAAACTTTTATTATTAAGTTGTTAGTGTTAATTTTACCATAACTGATTTTTTATCACAATTCATTTTGAAAAAAGCAATGAAAAACTCGCTTTTATCTGCTATAATGTTTGTATAGTTTATTGAGTTTAGGTATGAAAAAAGCAAATTACGATTATTTTAATGAAGAACCTGTTAAAAGTTTTAAGCCGAAAGAATTGTATCATTATACTTCTCCAAAAGCATTGAAAGGTATTCTTAAAAGTAATCATTTGTGGTTTTCAAACATTTATTTTTTGAATGACAAGAGTGAAATGAGATATACTTATATGCTCATTTTGGATTTGCTCAAAGATTTGAAAGATAAATTGGATAACGATTTTTATCTGAAAATTTTCAATCGTGCAAAATATATGACTTGTAATACCTACTATGAGGAAGAAAGTGAGGTTTTTGCAAGGCTTGAATTTTATGTGCTTTGTTTCGCAACCGAAAAAAACAGTTTGAGTCTTTGGAGCAATTATACTAAAACGAATGACAAAACAGGGTACAATATTGCTTTTTCCTATGAAAAATTAAAAGATTGTGTAGAAACAAAAGGCTTTGAATTTTGTGCTTGTGCAAATGTCTGCTACAATGTTGAAAAGCAGCGAGAGATGCTTACTAAAACAATTTTGCTTTATAACGAAAAATATTCTCAGGCGAAAAACGGCAAGGATAAACAAATTGCACTTTGGGATATTATTGATAATTTCAAAATTTATAGCGTTTTTTTTAAACACACTGCCTTTTCTCCCGAATATGAATACAGAATAGTTATCGGTGTCAGAACTCATACTCATACCGAAAATTGTGAATTTGAAGTTCAAAACGGGCTTTTCGTTCCCCATATTGAAGTCGAAATGCCTAATCCCGAAGAAAATTCTATGATTAATTCAATCACAATTTCTCCGACTTGCGACAAAGAGCTTGCAGTTTATAGCGTTCGCAAACTCGCAAACGCTACTAAACACTACAATATTTCCATTTATACCTCGGATATCCCTTTAAGAGCTCAAATTTCTTAATCCGAATACCTTAAATATCGCTTGTGCAATAAGGACATTTCGTTGCATTGATGTTGATTTCCGAACAACATTTCGGGCATGTTTTTGTTTGGGGTTTAGCATCAATTTCTTCTTTTTTCGTAAATGCTTGCAATTTGTTTATCATTTTTATAAGCATAAATACTGCACAAACAATAATAACGAAACTTATCAAGGTGTTGATGAAATTTCCGTAATTGATTGTAACAGCCCCTGCCGCTTTTGCTGCATCTAATGAAGAATATGAATTTATCACTCCGTTTGAATCAGGCAGGGTGATATATAAGTTTGAAAAATCAACTTTGCCCAAAATCCAGCCTAATGGCGGCATTATTATATCTTTTACAACCGAATCAACAATTTTGCCAAAAGCTGCCCCTATTATAATACCGACTGCCATATCAATTACATTGCCTCTTAAAGCAAATGTTTTTAATTCAGATAGAAAGTTTTTTACTGCTTGCATTTTTAATCCCTTTTCATATTTTTGATTTTTTTATTATAACAAAAAAAAGCGGCTTTTAAAAACCGCTTTTTATTAATGTTTTTTATTCTGTTCCTATGAATTCGGTCTTTGTAAGAAATCAGGAATGTCGAGAATATCGAATTCACCTTTGTTTGCCGAAGTCGTTTTGTTTGTATTTGTATTTTGAACAGGTGTGTTTTTTACCGTTTCTTGAGCTGTCGGTTGAGCCGGTTTTACTGTTTGGCTCGGAGTGCTGCTCGGTTGTTGTGTGTGAACACTTGCTGACGGTATTGATGTTGATATTGTTTTACCTGAAAGTAAGCTGTTTAAGTCAGTTATTTTTGCTGAATTTTTTTCTTTTTCAGATACATTCGGCTTCAAATCAAAACCTGTTGCAATAACCGTAACTTGGATTTCGCTTGAATTCATCATATCATCATTGATAACAGCACCAAATGTGAAGTCTGCATCTTCTGAAATTTCTTTTTGAATAACTTGTGATGCAGCATTGATTTCGCTCAATGTCATATCGTTGCCGCCTGTTACGTTTACGATAACACCGGTTGCACCCTTGAGTGAAGATTCGATAAGCGGTGAGCTGATTGCTGCATTTGCCGCTTGAACTGCTCTGCCTTCGCCGCTTTGGATACCGATACCCATTAATGCTGTACCTGAATTTTCCATTATTGCTTTAACGTCGGCAAAGTCAACGTTTACAACACCCGGGAGTGCTACGATATCTGAAATACCTTGAACACCACGTCTTAAAACTTCATCTGCAAGTGCAAATGCATCCATCAAAGTTGCTTTATTTCCTGCAACTTCAAGAAGTCTTTCATTAGGAACAACGATAATTGCGTCAACTTCTTCTTTAAGTTTTTTCAAACCTTCGTTGGCATTGTTCATTTTCTTTCTGCCTTCGAACGGGAACGGTTTTGTAACGACTGCGATTGTCAAAGCACCGCTGTCTTTTGCAATTTTTGCAACAATCGGTGAGGCACCTGTGCCGCTTCCGCCGCCCATACCTGCTGTGATGAATACCATATCAGCACCGCTTACGGCTTCCGTAATATGCTCTTGGCTTTCTTGTGCTGCTTTTTCACCTACTGCCGGATTTCCGCCTGCACCTAAACCGTTTGTAATTTTTTCTCCTAATTGTATTCTGTGATCATCTGCTGTTTTTGATAATCTTAAAACTTGTAAATCAGTATTCATTACCCAAAAATCGACACCTTGCATTCCGCTTTGTATCATTCGGTTTACTGCGTTTCCGCCGCCACCGCCGACACCGATAACTTTAATTCTTGCAGGGTTTATTCCGTTTTGCATTGAGTATTCATCGTACATTTTTATTGAACCTCCAGATATAAAATCGTTCTGTTTTCGCCCTTTTTTACGGCAGGGCTTTTTCTAACCATTCTTTTACCGTTTTATTAATATTATACTATTGAAAATATTCTAAATAGTAAAGTAAAATAATTTTTTTTGCAAAGAAATGTTATGGATTGTTAATATTTTGATGGTATTTTTTTTCTTATGATATAAAAATAAATAAGATTTAGAGGGTGTTATTTTGAACAGAAAACTCAAACTTGTTTTAGTAAATATTTTAGTGCTTATTTTTTTGTTGGTAAATCTCGACTTATATGCATATAAAAAGTGTTTGGCAGAGTGTAACAAATATGTGCAAAATCAAATTCAAGAAGGTAATTCGATTATTGGCAAAAATTATGCCCAAAAACAGGTTAAATATGGAAAAACCGTATTCTATAATTATGAAAAAAAAGTTGCATATACATTACCACGTGTTTACAAAGGAACAAAAGCCCGGCCGATTGTTACAATCGGCTGTTCTTTTACTGACGGTGCGTTCCTTGCTGAAAATCAAACTTTTGCATATAAATTAAATAAATTAACAAACAGAACGACTTATAACAGAGGTATTGGTTCTACTGGTCCTCAATGGGTTTACAGACAGCTTTCGGACAAAAATTTCAAAAAGGAAATTCCTGATGCGGAATATGTTATTTATACTTTTTTAAACGATCATATAAAAAGAATGTTTATTTCTTCAATCGGCTTTTGGCAGAATTATGTTGATTTGAATTATCGTTTAAAAAACGGAAAATTAGTTGAAAGAAAAGAATTTTTACAGCTTTTATATTCTTCTTTTTTGATTAAAAAATATTTGGTTACTAAAGAACAAATGGAGATAGAAAAAGAATGTAAAAACAATCTTCCTTTGTTTTTGAAAATAATGCAAGAGTCTGTAAATACAACGCATAAACTATATCCGAATTCTAAATTTGTTTTGGTTGATGTTCCTGAAGTCCATTATAAAGATAAAGAATATGAAGAAAAAAAACTTCCTAAATCGGTAGTTTCCGAGCTTGAAAAAATGGGAATTATTTATATTGATGCAGAAGATTTAGTTGGTCATAAATTCAGAAATGTTGATAAATTTTATGCCGAAGATAAACGACATCCGAACGAATTATTTTGGGACGAACTTACCCCTGCTCTTGTTAAAAAATTAAATTTATAAAAAATAAATAAGCGGTGAAAAAATCTTCACCGCTTGTTTTTTGTCAAAAATTTTGTCTGATTATAACCAATCACATTTTCCGTCTTTGCAGAAAGCGTTTTCGAGTGACGGAATGATGCTCTTGTGAGTCATATCAAATGTTATCGGGGTAATAGAAATTTTGTTCCAACGAACTGCGTTGATGTCGGTTTTGTCATTTTTTGCTTCTTTAATGAGTTCGCCTGCCATCCAGTAATAAGCCTTGCCTCGAGGGTCAATTCTTTTTTCGTATTCGTCTGTGAACATTCTTGTTCCGAGAGTTGTTATTGCAACTCCGTTAATGTCTTCTTCTCTTACACCGGGAACGTTAATGTTCAAGATTGTTCGTTTCGGGAAGTTTATTTCTTTTATTTTCGGTAAAAATTTTGCAACAAATTCTGCCGTATAATCGAAAGACGTTGAGCCATAATTCATACTGCATAAAGAAACAGCCAAGCTCGGATAGCCCATAACAGCACCTTCCATAGCACAGCTTACCGTTCCCGAATACAAAATATCCGTTCCCAAATTCGGTCCGTGGTTGATACCTGTTATAACGATATCAGGCATTTCTTCAGGGGCTAAAATTGCATTAATTGCGATTTTAACGCAATCTCCGGGGGTTCCGCTTGTTGTCCAAGTTCTTTTTGAACCGTATCTCGGCTCTATTTCATCGACACGCAAAGGAGTATGCAAGGTTAATGAATGTCCTGCTGCACTTCTTTCTCGGTCGGGAGCAACAATATAAACTTCGTGGTCTTTGCATAAAGCCTTTGATAATGCTGCAATTCCGTCTGCATGAATACCGTCGTCATTTGAAATTAAAATTTTCATGTTTTCTCCTTCGCCTATTGTCTGTTTTGAAATTATACCCGTTATTTGAAAAAGTTTGATACTTCAAATTACTGATTTTCTTGTATTTTATTCCAATATTTTTTTTAAAACTTCTCTGTCAACATCGTCAAAAATCTTGACTTCGCCTCTGCCTGTCGGTAAAACAAAGCGGACTTTTCCGTTTTGAACTTTTTTATCAAATTTCATTGCTTCAATAAGTTTTTCGGGGGTATAGTACGGGTGTTCGGGCAAGTTGAATTCAAATAAATTAATTAATTCGGTTGCTTTATCATAATACTCATCATCAATGTATCCGAGAGCCAAACTCAAATCAAAACATACCTGCAAGCCCACCGCAACGGCTTCTCCGTGGGTGAAAATTCCGTATTCCGAACATTTTTCAAGTGCGTGTCCGTAGGTGTGTCCAAGGTTTAAAATTGCTCTTAATCCGTTTTCTTTTTCGTCTTTGTGAACCACGCCTGCCTTTAATTTACAGCAAATTTCGACCATTTCGTCAATGAATTTTAAATTAAGATTTTTTATTTCCAAAATATTATCACTCAAAAAATCAAGGAATTTAAAATCGCCGCAATCGCAGGTCTTTTCTATAAATGCATATTTTACAACTTCTGCAAATCCTGTCTTTAATTGTCGTTCATCAAGTGTTGTTAATGTTTTTGTATCAGCCAAAACAAGTTTCGGTTGGTAAAAAGTTCCTATCAAATTTTTTCCGTAAGCATTGTTGACAGCGGTTTTTCCGCCTACTGAAGAATCAACTTGAGCAAGTAATGTCGTCGGAATTTGAACAAAATCTATTCCACGTCGGTATATAGATGCCGCAAACCCTGTTATATCACCGATGACGCCGCCGCCTAATGCAATGAATGCGGCTTTTCTGTCCATTTTTAATTCTGAGGCTTTGTCTAAAATTGAAATCAGAGTTTCAAAATTTTTATACTTCTCTCCGTCAGGAATGATAAACTTTTCGGCATTTTTAATCTTTAAACTTTTACCCCAAAGTTTATCAATTTTTTTGTTGGTGATAATTAAATATTTTGTCGCAGGACAGTATTTTTCGAGAAATTCTTCGGCTTGTTCAAGCAAATTTTCCCCGATTAAAATCGGATAGTCAGTTTCGGGCTTTGCATTTATATCAACATTAATTTCTCTCATTGTAAATCCTCGTAATTTCTTTTGCCGTGTCTTGTGCTGACATTTTGTCCGTTTCAATTATTATATCAGCTTTTTCGTAAAATTCACTTCTTTTTTTCAACATTGATTTTAATTTTTCAAGCATGTCGGAATTGTTCAAAAGCGGACGGTCGGTTTGGCCCTCAAGTCTTTTAGAAAGTGTTTCGGGAGTTGTTTTCAGATAAAAAATTATCCCGTTTTTTTTAAGATATTCAAGATTTTTTTCTCTTAAAACGATTCCGCCGCCTGTTGAAATTATAAAATTGCTTTTTTCTGAAAAATCCTTTGCCGTTTGGGTTTCAAGATTTCTGAAAAATTTTTCTCCATCGGTTGCAAAAATATCGTTTATTGAACGATTTTCATTTTGAACAATGATTTCATCTGTATCAACCAACTCAAAATCAGGAAAATATTTTTGTAATAATTTCCCGATTGTAGTTTTTCCGCTTCCCGAAAGTCCCGTTAAAACAATGTTTTTACTCAAATCTTTCCCTCAACATTTCTTGATATGAATTATAGTTTCTCTTGATTTGCTCAAGGTTATCCGAGCCGAATTTTTCCAAGAAAGCATTAACTAAAACAGTTGCAATCATTGCTTCTGCAACAATGCCGCAGGCTGATACCGCACAGGTGTCCGAACGCTCAAAATGTGCTTCAATAGCCTCTTTTGTCTTGATATTAACCGAATTTAAAGGTGTTTTCATTGTCGGAATAGCTTTCATAGATGCTTTTACGACAAGGTTTTCGCCGTTTGTAATGCCGCCTTCAAGACCGCCTGCGTTGTTTGTTTTTCTTATGACTTTTCCGTTTTCAAAAAACATTTCATCGTGCGTGTGTTTGCCCGAAGTTTTTGCAACATCAACACCCATACCTATTTCAACGGCTTTTACGGCTTGAATGCTCATAACCGCTTGTGCTATTAATCCGTCAAGTTTTCTGTCCCATTGAACATGTGAACCCAAGCCGATTGGGAGATTTTTGTAAATAATTTCTACTTTTCCGCCGAGCGTATCACCGTTTTCTTTTGCGGTGTCGATTTCTTTTTTCATTTTTTCATAAGTATCGAGGTCGGAAACACGAAGGTCGTTGTTTTCGATAATTTCTTCGTTTGGAATTGTATTTTCGGGAATTTTTGCAGTTCCTATTTGTAGAACGTGAGAAAAACCGCTAATTCCGAATTGTTTTAAAATACATTTTGCAACTGCACCTACGGCGACTCTTGCTGCAGTTTCTCTTGCACTTGAACGTTCTAAAATATTTCTTACGTCGTCTTGGTCGTATTTCACCGCACCTGCAAAATCAGCATGCCCCGGGCGGACGTTTGTGATTTCTTTTGATTTTATCAAGGCAAGATTTTCTTCATTTTGTTCTACGGGAGCTGATGACATTGGGATTTTCCAATTTTCAAAGTCTTTGTTGACTATTTCTATTGAAATCGGTGCACCTGTCGTTTTTCCAAACCTGATACCGTTTTTGAAAACGGCTTTATCGGTTTCGATTTTCATTCTTCCGCCTCTGCCATAGCCGACCTGCCTTTTTGCAAGTTCTTTGTTTACAAAATCGTTATCTATTTCAAATCCCGCAGGAATGCCGTCTATTATTATATTTAATGATATTCCGTGGGATTCTCCCGCTGTTAAAAATCTGAACATTATAATCTTCCTTATCTTCTTTTTATTGTACCTGTTAATTAAAACTTGTAAATTGTAGATTTTATTTTTATCTAAAATTGCTTTTTTTTATTAAATTAATTGAACTTTATATAATCTTAATAACCGGATTAAGTGATAATAATGATAAGCCTTTCCGTATATTAAAAATAGCTAAAATTTTAGAAATAATTGTAAAGTTCACACTAAATGCTTGAAGTTTTTGAAAAAAGGTTATATTATATTTGCGGTAAAAAGTATAAGGAATTAATTTGTATGGAAAAAAATTTTGAGTACCAACGTCTGGATTCGAAGAATTACACAGACGATGACATTAAGCGTTTAATTAAAGAAAACGACATTAAATTTATCAGATTGCAATTCGTTGACTTGAACGGTCAAGTTAAGAATATGGCAATTCCGTCGGAACACGTTGACAAAGCTCTTGAAAACCAAATGATGCTTGACGGTTCATCAATCAAAGGTTTCAGAAGCATTGAAACATCAGATATGTATTTTTACCCTGATAAAAATACTTTCACAATTCTTCCTTGGAGAACAAGAGAAGGTGCTAAAGTTGCAAGATTGATTTGTGACATTCACAATGCAGACGGCACTCCGTTTGAAGGCTGCCCGAGATGTAACTTGAAAAGAGTTATGAAAAGAGCTGCTGATATGGGCTACACAATGAATATGGGACCTGAAGCGGAATTTTTCCTCTTTGCAAAAAATGCGGACGGAACAAAAGCCGTAAACATTCACGACCACGCAGGTTACTATGATATCGGACCTGAAGATTTGGGCGAAGATGTCAGAGGTGATATCGTCGGAACACTTCAAGAAATGGGCTTTGATATTGAAGCTTCTCACCACGAAGTTGCACCGAGCCAACACGAAGTTGATTTCAAATATGCTGATATTTTGACAACGGCTGATAATGTTGTTACATTCAAATCAACAGTTAAGGCAGTTGCTAATAAATACGGTTTGTTTGCAACATTTATGCCGAAACCTGCTTTCGGAATTAACGGTTCGGGTATGCATTGCAACGTATCACTTTTCAAAGACGGCAAAAATGCTTTCTATGATGAAAATGCACCGTACAAACTTTCACAAGAAGCTCTTTATTCAATCGGCGGTATGTTGAAAAACGTTCAAGCAATTACGGCAATTCTTAACCCGACAGTAAACAGCTACAAACGTTTGGTTCCGGGCTATGAAGCTCCTGTTTATCTTGCTTGGTCGTTAGCAAACAGAAGTGCTTTGTTAAGAGTTCCTGCAAAGAGAGGCAGTGCAACAAGAGTTGAACTTCGTTCACCTGATCCGGCTTGCAACCCGTATCTTGCATTTGCTGCAATTTTGGAAGCTTGCCTTGACGGTATTGAAAATAAAATTGAACCGCCTACCGATGTTGATAGTAACATCTACGCTCTTACAGATAAGGAACGTAAAAAACAAAAAATCTATTCACTCCCGGGAAGTTTGGCAGAAGCTATCGAACTTTTTGAAAAAAGCCCTGTTACAAATTCTGCACTTGGTGAACATATTTACCACGAATTTTTGGAAACGAAAAAACGTGAATGGGATCAATTCAGAACAAACGTTTCTGCTTGGGAAATTGAAAAATATCTCGAAAAAGCATAAGTTTTGCTTGAAAAGAATATTTAAAAAGAGGCCTCGATTTGGGGCTTCTTTTTTTTTATAAAAAAATAAAAATAGCTCCGAAGAACTATTTTTATTTTAAAAATCTTAAAAATCGGTTACGAATTATTTTCTGCCGTAAATGTCCGATAATCTTTCGATATCATTTTCGTCTATTAAATCACCTTTTTGAACTTCCAAAACTTTGAGTTTTGTTTTGAACGGATTTTGTAAAGAGTGAATTTCGTGAACGGCAATATCGATTGTATCACCTGTGTTGAGGGTTAATTCCTTGTCGCCTTTAACAACTTTTGCTTTACCTTCGAGAACAATCCAGTGTTCGCCTCGGTGATTGTGTCTTTGAACGCTTAATTTTTGTTCGGGATTAACGGTAATGGTTTTGACAAGGTAGCCGTTGCCTTCGTCAATTACGGTGTATGTTCCCCAAGGACGTTCGAATGTTTTTTGAATGTTCGATTCTGCTTTTTTCACGTTATCCTTACATTTACAGTTGCTTTTGCATGCTGCATCGCTTGCAAGTCCCATTATCATTATAGCTGATATAAGTAAACCTGCCGATAAAAATTTCGTTCCGATTTTCATTTAGAACCTCTTTCTTAAAATAAAGTTACATACATAATAAAATTGCTTTATCAATTAATAATATACTATAATTCAAATATGAGCAAGAAGTTTTATACAATTATTTCAATGATGTCGGGAACGTCTATGGACGGTGTCGATGCCTGCCTCGTAAAACTTTCTGATGAGTACGATTTTGAGATAAAAGGTTTTTATACGTTAGAGTATCCTGCTGATTTAAGAGAGGCACTTTTGCGTGCCGCAACGGATAAGGCAAGTGTTTCCGACGTTTGCGTTTTGAATTTTGCCGTCGGTGAACATTTTGCAAAATGCGTTAATAAACTTCTTGAAAAATATGAACTTTCGGCACAAGACATTGATTTTATTTCTTCTCACGGGCAAACGATATGGCATGCACCAAAGCCTTGTAAAATCGGGGATTATGATATCACAAGCACTTTGCAAATCGGAGATATTTCTCTAATTGCCGAAAAAACGGGAATTTTGACGATAGGTGATTTTCGCCCGAAAGATATGGCGGCAGGCGGTCAAGGTGCTCCGCTTGTTCCTTATGCCGATGAGATTTTGTTCGGCAAATCAAAAAATGTTTGTGTTCAAAATATCGGCGGAATTTCAAATGTTACGGTGATTTCAAAAAATTGTGATACGTTTGCTTTTGATAACGGTGTCGGAAATATGTTGTCGGACTATTTTTCTTTGAAATTTTTTGACAAACCCTATGATAAAGACGGGAATTTCGCAAAACAAGGCACTGTTGATGAAAAAGTTTTAAAAATTTTACTGCAAGATGATTACTATTCTCAAAAACCGCCAAAATCAACGGGTCGTGAGTATTTTAACGACGAATATGCCGAGAAAATGATTTCTTTGTTTGAAGAAAAAAATCCATGCTCTATCATCAGAACATCAGTTGAACTTACGGCAAAAACGATTTTTGACTCGTATTGCAATTTCGTTTTCCCGAAAACCTCGGTCGAGGAAGTCATAATCGGCGGCGGCGGTGCGTTTAATCCCGTTTTAATGCAGGCTTTGCAAAAATATTTTGGCGATATTCCCGTCAAAACCCACGAAGATTACGGAATACAAAGTAAATTCAAAGAATGCCTTGCTTTCGCTGTTTTGGGCTTGAATACGTTTTTGAAAAGAACAAATAATCTGCCTTGCTGTACAGGTGCCTCGAAAAAAGTCGTTATGGGTAAAATTTCTTACGCAGAGTAACAAAATGATGTGTGTATTTTTTACACTTTCTGTTAACGTTTGTAAAAATATTAAAAATTTTTTTCGGGCATGTAGCAAAAAATTTTTATAATATGCTTTAAAATACTGACAGATTAAGCATTTGAACATGTTTCAAAACAGGTTAAAACCCAAATGATATTAAGGTTTTATACTTATTTAAAGAAAATGCTTTAAACTGTGGTAAAATA
Source organism: uncultured Candidatus Melainabacteria bacterium (assembly GCA_934754505.1). Lineage (GTDB taxonomy): Bacteria > Cyanobacteriota > Vampirovibrionia > Gastranaerophilales > Gastranaerophilaceae > RUG841. Next base: position 48,776 of record CAKVIE010000002.1, on the reverse strand, counting down.
TACAGGTAACACAGAAGAATAAGAATAAAACAAAAAGGAATGACACAAGTATGAATTTCAGCTCAACATTTAGTAATCCGTCATTTAAAGGCAGAAGAGAAGACTTAAAAAACATTAAATCTCTTTCAGAAAATAATATGCCTATATTGGAAAACAAAAAGCAACTAATATTATCAGCCATTGATAACGTAGGAAAAACAGGTGATAAAGAAGATATCGAAATGTTAATGGGTACCGTGGAAACGATGAAATACGGTATTAAAAACAATTCGGAATTTGCAAAAGCACTCGGCGGAACAAATGGAGAAAAGGAAAACACTGACTGGGACGGAATTTTGCAATCGACAGTAAGAGCTGCGATTGACTCGACAGACGGTGAAGATAAAGCGGCTTTGGAAGCTCGTTTCCAAAAGGTTTTCGGTGAAGAAAAACCTATGACGGAACAAGAAAAAAATATGCTTCAATTAAGAAGTGATATTTTAGCATCAAAAGAAATGACAAATGTTTTGGATGATCCCGATAAAACTTTTGAAGCAGCAAGAATCAGACAAAATTTAGACTATTTTATCGGTTCATCGGAAATTAACAACGATGATAAAGAAAAATGTTTAGGTTATATGAAGCATTTTTTGAGTGATGATTATGAAATCAATCCTCAATTAAAAGACCATAAGGTACAAGCATTTTCGGAAATGTTGAACGACCTTATTATCAAAAGACCGGACGAAGACGTTTATACGATTAAAGATGTCAGCCAAAAGCAAACAGGTATGTGTGCTGCAATTTCAATCGCAAGAAAAACAACCACATACGAAGATAAAGTTCGAGCTATGGAAATTATGATGGCAGAACTTGACAATAAACCGACAATGAAAGTTTACGACAGAACTCAGCTCGGAACGGGCAAAATGGTAGAAATCACAAAAGTTCCCGTAGATTTCAAAGACGGTATGAAAAAAGGTTACAGAATTGTTGACACAGGCACTCACCAATGGATGAATGCTGCAAACTATGTAGGTGATGGCAGAACTGAAGAAGGCTATTATCAAGCATTTGATGCAGATAACTTTGAGATTTTCAGAGATGCTCATTGGAACAACGATTTAGAAGGCGAAGGAAAAGCTCCTCAAAAATGGTTAAGACATTTGAACAAAGAAAGCGAAGCCGTTTCAAAAGCAATGAAAAGAAATGAAACGATTGCTAAAGTTCAAAGAGAAGTCGGTGATTTCAAAGCTGAATACCAAGAAAGAGCAACAAAAGCAGATGCGGAAATCAGAAAGACATTGCAAACAATTTCGCCTGAAATTGATGATACAAAAGCAACTCAATTAACAAGACAAATTTTGAAAGCAGATACGCAGGAAGATAAGGCATTAAAACTTGTCAAAGGTGAACCTGCAAGCGTATCACAAAAGAAATTGGCAGCACTTATCCAAAAAGAATTGCCGAATGCAAAAATGGAAACAATTGATGCAAATATTGAAAAGATTGCGGGTTTGAGAAATATTTCAAACGATGCAAATGCAGCTCTTGACAAATTGACAGCTCACAAAGCTCCGAAAGCAATTTTTGCATATAACAAGAATTTGTTCTTGGCAGCAGCACATCACAGACGTTCGGTAGAAGCTGAATTGCAAGTTCCCGAAAGATTGTCGGCATATGAAAAAGCTTTAAATATACCTGTTAGAGAAGGTATGTTGAACGACGGTGCAAACAAAATTTTGAACAATTTGAATTCAAAAGCAGTAGTTGACAGAGCGGCAGAAAACTTCAACGTTGATGCAAACGCAACATCAGTTAAAGTTGCTGTTGAAAATGCTGTTATGAAAGCAGAAAACGAATTGCCTGCAAGACTTGATATCGTTTTGGAAAAAATGGGTATGGGCAATAGAGAAACAGTTGTAACAGGTTTCTTGAACGATTTTGAAACAAAAATTCAATCAGGTGATAAGCAAGCATTACAAACATTTGCAGAAAATGCACACATCAGACCTGATGCGCAGCTTGCACTCAAGAAAATCGAAACTGCAAAAGCATCACTTGTTGACAATCCGTCTAACAAACAAATTGCAGAAGCTGTAAACTTGCTTGGTTACGGCACACAAGCCGAAATGGTCGGAGATATGTTCAAGACATTTGACGAAATGACGGCTGATATGTCAAAAGAACAACTTACAGAATTGTTAGGAAACAATCCTGATAAGGCTTTAGCTGATTTAGGCAAGGAAATCAATTCAGTTGCAAGAGAACAAGCTCAAATTGAAAGACAATTAAATCTTCCGACAAGACAAGAAGTTGTTTTGAATGTATTAGAAGCAACGAAGAAAGTTTTATCTGAAAAAACTCTTGATGATATGGAAGCAAAATTCGATAGAGTTGCAGAAATGAAATCAGCAGACGACAACAGAATTGTTGACCCGAGCGTTAAAAAGCCGAAAGTTCCTGATTCAGCATACTTGTTTACACAAGAAGAAAAAGAAATGTACGCAGGAATCGAAGCTCAATTACCGCAGATGAAGGCTTATGCTAAATTCAACGGAAAAGCTGTAAGCAAAGCACTTGCTCCTCAATTACAAGAAGTTGCGGCAGAACGTGGAAGATTGATGGGTAATCTTTGGGTATCAAAAGAGGGCGAAAGCGGCTTGGCAGATGACCAAAGTATCAGACTTTTAGAAATGATTATGGGTAAAAAGTACCACAACGAATCAGATATTGATAAAGTTGTTGCTCATATCAAAGAAGGTAACGGTTCAGGTACATCATCAACTCACGTAAGCCATACCGAATATTCAGGCCACGCACAATATGTAGTTGAAGTTTCACCTGTTGAAGTTATTGACCCGAAAACGAAACAAGTTGTTATGAAAGACGTTTTATATCACGATAACACTTGGGGCAGAGCGGAAGACGAAGGTACTTTCACAGATGAAACAGGCGTAACTCGTACAAATTATGGAAACGGTTACGGCGGACCAAACGGTTATGTTTATAATAAACACTTGTTCAACGGTGTAATGGTTGAAGAACAAAAATTCATCCCCGGACAGTTGAAATCTGGTGAAAAATATGACATGTGGCGTGCAACAAGAATTGCCGGTGAAAACGAAAAAACAGAAGAATCTATCAAAAAAGTTTTAGATTCTATTATGGATCTCGGTACTTCCGAACAAAAAATTCAAGAATTTGAACAACAATTGAGAAGCGGTGCTCCCGTTAATATTAAAGATGTGGAAAACCGTGAAAAAGCATACTCAATAGCCAATGAACGATACAAAAAGGTTATTGGTAACTTAACAACTCAAGAACAGGTTGATTCTTTGAAAGACAGTCAGTTGAAGATGCTGCTTGAAAAAACAGCGTTGAGAATGTCTGTTCCTGATAAAGAAACAGAGCAGGCATTAGTTTCTGTTGTTGACGGAGAAAGAATTTCTGAGTTGAGAAGTCAGCTTCCTGAAATAGAAAAAGATGCTATCGCAACAAAATTCGGCAAATCAGCACAATCTGTTAAACAGGTTGCAGCAGGTTCTCAAAGTGAAATAATTGCAGCATTTGAAAATGCTTTTGCAGGTGTTCAGCCGCCTGAAAATCTTCAAGAAATTTTCAAAGGTTTGTTTGAAGTTGCTCCTGAAAAATTAGATGGTTCTTTATCATCATTGAAGAAGGCTATGCTTGATAACACAGCAGAAAAACTTTCAGCAGCAATTTCTAATAAAAAAATTGCAAAGAGTTTGACAAAAAGCATTTCTGAAATCTTCTCAAATCAAATTGATAATATGACGATTAAAACAAATGACGATATTAATAAAGTATTTGGCGAAGATTTAGGCAAAGTTGTAACAAAATATGTTGATAAAAAATTCAATACGTCAACGGACGCAGATTTGCTCGCAGGAATGCAAAAACTTCAAAATATGACAACAGCTGAATTCAAAGAATTTATGGCAGATGCAACACCTGCTGATTTGGGTATTAAAGATGTTTCAACACTTGATGTTGTAAAAGAAATAAATGCTCAAAAAGATACAGCAATAAGCAGATTTGACCATAACTTGAGAGTTCAAAAGTTAGTAGTTGAAGGTCCTTCTGATGATTCACTTGATTGGGTTTACAGAAGTATGTTGATGGATATGGCTCCTCTTGATAATACAGCTTTCGTTGATAAAAATTCAGCGGGCATGGCTGCAAAATACGGCGTAACAGCAGCATTCCCGGAAGCTCGTATTATGTCAAAAGAAGAAATTCAAGAAAATGTTGCAGGTACTCTTGCAGGATTCAGAGCTGATGTTGAAGCTATAAAGACATCTGAAAATAAAGCAGAAGCTGCAGCTCAGTTGAATGCAAAAGTCAGAGCTTACGTCAAAGCGAATGTTGTTCCGAATGAACAATCAATGGCTTTGGGTGTAATGAACAATTACATTAAGGCAGCTAAAAACTCATCAGCAAACGAAGCACAAGCTTTGGATAAGGCAACGGAATTCTTGTCAGAACAGCATATCACAGCTCATCCGAAAGAATTGCTTAAGACTTTCGTAAAAGAAGTTCAATCAAAAAATCCTGATGAAGCAACGATTGCAACATTGAGAGAATATATGGTTGCAGGTCACGAAATGGCAAGTAATGCAGATATCGAATACACAATGATGGATAATGCTGACGAAGCATTTGAAGGCTCAATGAGAGCTAAGTTGGCAGAATATCCTATTCAAACAGCTGACGGCAGAATTCTTACATTAGATTCTGATGAAGGTATTGAATTTGTAATCGATCAACTTGCAAACCCTGCAAACGGCAGCACGGCTGTTCAAGTATTCTTCACTCAAACGGCACTTGCTGAAAAAGCGGTAGATGTAGTTGCAAATGCAAATAATTATGCAGAACTTCCTGCAGCTTGTGAAGAAATGGGCAATGAAATTATCAAGAATTGCAAACAAATTTCAACACTTGATAAAAACTTTGCAGAATTCAGTGCGGATAACACGGTATCATACTCAACTTATAAAGATGCTGTAAAACACTATATACAAACTCTTGATAAGGAATATGATTTTGTTCCGGCTGAAGAAAAAGCCGTTTACAGTGCATATAAAACATACTTGCAAAGAACACAAAATTCAGATTTGGCAAAAAATCTTTCAGCAGCTCAAATCAAACAGTTGCTCGGAAAAATTCACACAATGGGCATTCAAACATTATCAAAAGGAACAATGGAAAATGTCGGTCAATTAAATACATTGTCACAAACTTTGGTAAACAGAATGTCTGCTGTTGAAGCGTTAAAACTTCCTGCTAATTCTGATAAGACTAAAGCAAAAGCTGAATTGTTAAATCAAATGGAAGAATGTTATGCAAAACTTGCTGAAGTAATCAATAAGATTAATGAAGAAGTTGCATAGTTCTTTGATTGACGAAACAAAAACAGAGTAAAAGAAAGCGGCGGTGAATTCTCACCGCCGCTTTGTTAATTAGAAAATCAAAAATCTCATTCGAGAAAATGAAAGAGATTTTTATAAGAAATTAGATTCTTTTTTGTCTTAACATACAGACAATATCACCGTTTTCGGATTTAAGTTCGTGGGTAAAGATATTATTTTCTTTGTCGTGTTCTGCTGTTATGATAACTTTTTCACCGCATTTAACCTGTTTTTTATATTGAATTTCAAGCTCGGCAATTCTTGTTGACATAAGGATATCGAGCGGAAGAATATCGTTAGCCCAAGTTAAATATATAGAGTTATTTACGTGGCGGTTTACGTCAAGTTCGCTGAAAAGGGCAATGTGTTCGCCTTGATAATCGATATTTTTTATAGGAGGAATTTTGGGGAAGTTTGAGCGGAGCTGTGATTTATCCGGAGTTGCAAAAACGTCAAAAAGCTCTGAGGGCGGAATGATTTTGCCTGTTGCCAAATCGTTTAGAAGCCAGCAGCTTGTGGCTTCACCGATTTTTTTGTTTTCCGAATTATATATGTCAAAATCTCTGAAACAGTTGATTCTGATAGCACCTTCCGACCAAGATTTTATTTTGATTTTTTGGCAGTCTGTAATCGGTTCAAAGATTTTTATGTCATATTTTGTCAAAAACCAACCGATATTTTTATCTCTGATTTTAGAATATCCGACACCTATTGTTTCCGCATCAACAGCCGCAATGTCTTGCAAAAAGTTCAAAAGAACGGTTTCTTTCAATCTGTTTAAACAATCCACTTCATGAAATTGAATTTCGTATAATTTTTCTTCCATAAAAAACCTCTTTCTTTGAAAGATTATACAATAAAAAATTTTTTCTACACTTTTTAGGTTAAATATGCTTAACATCTTTGTTTTTTTAGGGGAATAGGTTAAAATAATATTATAAAATGAACGTAATATTCGGAGAATTATAATCAAATGGACAAGAAAATATTGCTCTTATTGGCATCAACGGTTATCGTGGCTGGTAGCCCGTTTGATATAAATACGGCAGAGGCGAAGATAGTCGAACATAACAACGGTGCTATTATCAGACAGCTGCCGAGAGATAATACATTAGAATTGCTGAGTATTGAGCAAAATTATTCAAAGCCCGAACAACGTTTTGAAAAGCAGATTAAGTTAATTAAATATTATGAAAAGAAACTTGATTATGAACGTTCCGATGCGTTGTTTGATGAATTAATCGGCATGCTCAAAGAGGCTAATGACAAAGAATATAATGCGTTTATTGACAGATTAAATTATTGGGCAAAAGAAACAACAGTCTTTTATCCGAACAGCTCAAGATTTTATTTCAGATTTTATTTGTGGGAAAAGAATTTCGGCTCGATTGATGCGGCGATAGCAAATTTAAGAAAAGCAATCGAAATCGAAAAAACAAACCCTCAATACCATTACGAATATGCACAATACGTTCTTACAAACAATGAGTATGAAAAAGCAATCAGAATATTGAGAACCTTAAAATCTCAATATCCGAGAAACATTGATTACAGAATTGCACTTGCAAAGGCTTACACCCAAGCTGGTCAATATAACGATGCAATTAGAGAATATCGTGTTGCAACGGCATTTGACCCTGATAATAATGATACGGTTATTGCACTTAATGAATTGACCGATTATACAAAGACGGCAAAATATTCAGGTGAAAATAAACCTTTCTATGACCCGATGACAGCTGTTAAACCAATGGCATCAGCATCAGGCGAAAAGGTTGTAGCATTCGGCTCACAAGCTGAACCTGCACAAACACCGTCACAAAAAGCAGTTTCAAAAGCTGCGGCAGGAAAGGCTAATTATAACAGAAAGGCTGTAAATTCAGCACCTGTTGAAAGCAAGCAAAATGTTAATAACCCTTATACATTAGTTACTTCGTCACAGCAAAATACAGCACAAGAACCGCAAAATGCAGTTGCACAAACTTCTCAATCAGCAGAACAACCTGCTGTTATGCAGACACAAAAGGCTCAAAAAGCGGCAGCTCCGAGCCAAAAACGACTTATGGTTTCTTATGTAAACGGCAGAAAAGTTGTTAAAATCGTAAATATTAATACGGAAGTTGATGCAAGACGTTCTTTACAAGAAGCATCATCAACATTCAGCAGTCAGTTAAATTCATCAAATGCAGGATATAGCAATGCTCAACAAAGCATTCCTGCTGAAAATCAAGTTCAATTCAAAAAATCAACTGCCGATAGTGCAGAATCTGTTGCAAATGCGTTTGAAAAAACAACTCAAAATACTCAAAATGCTTATAGCTTAAAGAGTGATAAAGACTATGTTTCGGGCGGACAAACGAATGCAGTACAACAAGCTCAAAATGTTAAACCTGCTCAAATACAACAAACTCAACAAATTCAACAAACGACACAGTCTCAGCAAAAAGCTCCGCAAAAATCTTACAGAAGCGGAAACGGTCATAATCAATTAATCGTTACATATAAAAACGGAAAAAAATCAGTTCAGCTCGCAAATCCTGACGGTACACCCGTAAAAGATGTCCGTCCCGATATGAAGCAGTCAAAGCAGTCAAATGAAAAATTCAAAGGCACGGTTGAGAAATCAAAAATCCAAGAAAAAGCAAGTTTGAAAGGCGAAAAAGATAATACTGATGCTTATATCAAGGCAAGTGAATATGCAACACAAAAGCAATTCCAAGAAGCGATAGACGTTTTGCAAAAAGTTCAGCCTGCAACTTTGCGTTCATTAACGGCAATAGCTGCTTGTTACAACGATTTGGGCAAGACTGACGAGGCAATCGAATATTACAATAAGGCAGATGCAATTTCGCCAAATAATACACAAATTTTGTATTCAATCGGTTATTTGTATTTCACAAAAAATGAAATAGCAATGGCAAAAGATTATGTTAAAAAGGCGTTGGAAATTGACCCGTCAAACCAAAATGCACTTCGTTTGAATGCTTATATGACGCAGCAGGATTCAAATGTTGCAACAAATCAAGCCGTTAAGTTTATGAATCAGGGCAATTATGCGGAAGCAAGAAAAATTTTGACAAAATCTCTGCAAACAAACCAAAATGATTTCCAATCATATTATTACTTGGGTCACATAGATTATGCAACTCAAAAATACGAAGATGCAACAAAGGCATTTGAGCTTGCAATCAAGTATAATCCGGATTATGCACTTTCATATTATTCAATCGGACTTGCATTTGATAAGTTGAAGGATTTCAATAAATCATTGGCAGCATATCAACAATTTGTAAATATGGAAACCGATGACAATAAATATACTCAATATGCTAAAACAAGAATTAGCACAATTAGAGCAAAACAATAAAGATTTACAATCAATCCCAAAAAATAAAAAACGGGCTTTGACCCCGTTTTTTTTATAGAACGGTTGTTGATAAAATAGTAAAGATTTGTTACAATTTTGATATAAAAACGGTCGAAAACTGCAATTTTACATGGTTTAAATACTTTATATACATGTAACGTAATGAAAGAGAGTTCAAAATGGGTATTTCAAATTTTCAATATAACATACATTCAATGCTTTCACAAAAGACGAAAATGAATGCTCAGTTGATGAAGATTCAAGACCAAAGAGCAGCCATCACAGCAGAACTCGATCAAGTAATGAAGACATCGGAAGCTTGGTATAAAGATCCGAAAGTAAAAACTCTCCAAGCAAAAGAAGATGATTTCGATCAACAGATTGAAGAAATGGAAACGAAATTGCAGGCAATCGAAGCAAACCTTGAATCACTTCAAAAGCAAAAATCAAACAATATTAAAGCAGATGTACCTCAATTATCATTATAATGGAGTAGATTTTAGAAAAAGTATTTAAAAATGATACCTTTTTTGGTATCATTTTTTTATGAATATATTAAAAACATTTGAAACATTTTGGTCATTGCCGAAGAAGATGTTCGGTAACAAGTCGGTAAAGGTTGTACACATAGAACAAGATAATCAGGAAGATGTGTCATCGATGTCATCAGCGGTATTTGCAGATGTAACAGACAGTGACATCACGATGAATGTTTACAACAGCAAAAAAGTTTACAGTCTTTTGACGAGTGTGTTGTATAAGAAGAAGATGCTCAATGAAAATCAAGTCAGCGAAATTTATAACGAGCGCACCTTCGCTTAAAGAGTGTCCGACGTTCAACTTGCCGGAATTTGCGTTGATAGGGCGTTCAAATGTTGGTAAATCGTCATTTATCAATGCGATTTGCAATAATTTTTCGCTTGCAAAAACCTCGAATAAGCCGGGGAAAACAAGATTAATTAATTTGTTTTTGATAAATAATTCTTTTGTCATTGCAGATTTACCCGGGTACGGATATGCGAGTGTTTCGGATAAAATGCAGCGTGAGTGGCAGAAAAATCTTGAAGAATATTTGTTAAATCGAAAAGAAATTGTTTCGTTGATACATTTTATTGATTCAAGGCATGAACCGCAAAAGAATGATTTGCAGATGTCTGAGTGGATAAAGTTTAATCAGCTGCCGTATTTTGGTTTGGCAGTAAAGATTGACGAGATTTCAAAAAATGCATTGCAAAAAACTGTTTCAAGTTTTTCAAGACAGTTACAAACAGACGTTTTTCCGTTTTCAAAGATGACAAACAGATATACAGATGATGTTTTGAAAAAAATGGATTTTTATATCGAAAATTATAAAAAATAGTTTTTGTTTATTAGGGTATTGCGATAGTTTGATTTGCTTTGTTTTTTTTGTGATGACGACTTTTTTATGTTATTGCGAGAAGCGGATTTGCGTAGTGCAAAGTGAAAAAAATAATTTTACGTCATGCTGAACTGCGGATTATCGGTAGGGCGCCGTGTGAGTGAAACGAACCTAGCCCGTAAGTAGGAGTTTTTCGGCTGAGCAACAGGGTAAAAACCGAGAGCGAAGCAGAGAAAAACGAGTACCCGATTAATCCAAGACTGTTTCAGCATCTCAGAAACAGATTCCGAAATAAATTCGGAATGACAACAGAAAAGGTTACGTCGAATAAAAATGTCATTGCGAGAAAATCTTTGATTTTCGTGGCAATCCATTCAGAATACTTAAAAATTAAAGTCGATTAACTAAACTGAAAGGCAACTTGTTGCCCGTGGCAATCAAAAAAAATCCTAAACATTTAAAAAAACATGTCCAAAAATGACACATATATGATTTATAATAAAAATAACAAGTGAAAAACAGGAAGGAAGAAGAATGAAATTACTTCATATTGGTGATTTACATATCGGCAAAAAGGTAAAAGGTTTTTCGATGTCAGAGGACATTCAAAACATTTTAAATCAGATATTACAAACTGCAAAAGGCAGAAAGGTTGATGCAATTTTAATTGCAGGTGACATTTATGACTCAACAAATCCGTCTTCCGAGGCATTGAATTGTTTCGATGATTTTATATCAAAACTTCATGATTTAAAAATTTCTTGTTTCGCAGTCAGCGGAAACCACGATAATGTTTACAGAGTTGCATTCGGTTCGAACATTATGGCGAAAGAAAACATTTATTTTGCCAAAAAATATTCAGGAACACTTGAGCCTATTGCAGTTTCGGAGAATGTAAACATTTGGCTTCTTCCTTTTATCAGACCGATTGATGTAAGGGCATATTACCCTGATTTTGCAAACGGCAGTTATGAAGAAATGATGCAATCAGTGCTTAAAAACATTACGATAGATAAAAACAAAACCAATATTTTGGTGGCACATCAATTTGTGACTTGTAACGGAAAAGCACCCGAAAAGAGCGATTCGGAATCTGTTTCTCTGGGAACGCTGGATAATATTGACGTTTCGAACTTTAACGATTTTGATTATGTTGCACTCGGACATATTCATAAACCGCAGGCTATGGGCAGACAAACCGTCAGATATTCGGGTTCGCCCTTGAAGTATTCTTTTTCTGAGCAAAATGATAAAAAATCAATGGTTTTGCTTGATATAAACGGCAAACAGCTTGATATGGAATTTATAGATTTTTGTCCTTTGAGGGATATGAAGGAGATAGTCGGATATTATGAGGACTTGAAAAAATCTGCTCCGACTGATGATTATGTCAAAATTATTTTGAAAGATGAAAATTTCATAATTGATATTAAGCACAAATTGGAAAACATTTTTTCAAATATTATGGAAATTGTTTATGACAATGCTTACACTCGGGAAAATAAAATTATAGAAAAATCAAAAGCTGTCGAAAATCAATCTCCGCTTGAGTTGTTTAAACATTTTTATAAAATGCAAAATAATCAGGAAATGACGGAAAAACAGTTGGAAAAAGTTGAAGAAATATTTGCATCAATGGGGGAAAAAGAGTAATGAAACCGATTAAATTGACTATAAATGCGTTTGGACCGTATGTGAACAAAACCGAAATTGATTTTACAAAATTTGGTGAAAACGGAATATATTTGATAACAGGTGATACAGGAGCAGGCAAAACCACGATTTTTGATGCTTTGAGCTATGCATTGTTTGGTGCTGCAAGCGGTTCTGCGAGAAATGCTCAATCTTTGAGAAGTGATTTTGCAGATGAAAATAACAAATCTTATGTTGAATTTGAATTTTTGAGTCACGGGGATAAATATTTTGTAAGACGGGAATGTGCTTATAAAAGAATTAACCGTAACGGGCGTGAAGTTACTGAATCGGAGAAAGCGGAATTGATAAAACCGAACAAGGAAACCCTTTCTCGACCTGATGAAGTGACATCTGAAATCGAAAATATTTTAGGAATTAATAAAAAGCAATTTGCTCAAATTGTTATGATTGCACAAGGCGAATTCCAAAAATTTTTAAATGCTCCGACAAAAGATAAAGAGGAAATTTTCAGAAATATCTTCAATACTTATTATTATAATGCTTTTCAGGACAAAATTAAAAATGAATTTGCAAACGCTTGCTCGGAAAAGAAAACAATCGAAACCCGTTTGCAGGAAAATATCAAGAAAATTAATTGTTCCAATAACGAAGAATTAGCAGAATTAAAAGCTGAAAATAATATTTATGATTTGGTTAAACTTCTTGAAATGCTTGAAGAAAACGTCAAATCTGATAATGAAAATTTGAAAATTTATGAAAAACAACTTGAAAAATTTGAAAAGGAAATTCAAAAATCAGCAGAAGAAATCCGTGAGTATGAACTGATTGAAAACGATAGAAAAACTCTTGGAATTTTGAAAACAGAGCTGCCAAATCTTGAAGAAAAATCTCTTGAGAATGAACAAAAACTTCAGACATTAAAAAATCAGGAAAAGGATAGAGAAGCTCTCGCTGCTCAAATTTCTAAACTTGAATTATCAATTCCCGAATATGCCGAACTTGCGAAAAAAACAGCCGACAGAGATAATCAAAAATCTGCTTTAAGTAAATCACAACAAAATTTAAAAAAATGTGAAGATGATTTAGCAGAAAAAGAAGAACAAAAAATCAATTCTGAAAAAAGACTCAAAGAAATTGAAAATGTTGATGTTGAGCTTGTAAATACAGAAAATAAACAAGAAAAAATTCTTGCCCAAGGTGATTCTTTAGAAACCTTGATGAAAACTTTTGGCGAATATATGCAGCAAAAGCAGCATCAAGAAAATTTGGAAGCGGAGTTAAAAGAAGCTGCAAATCTTTATGAGAAATTGAAAAAGACAGCCGATGAAAAATATAACGCATTTATTTGTAATCAGGCGGGATTTCTTGCAAAGGATTTGAAAGACGGCGACGAATGTCCTGTCTGCGGTGCTGTTCATCACCCGAAAAAAGCAAAACTTACGGCTGATGTACTCAGCAGAGAAGATGTCGAAAAATCTAAAAAGGATGCTGAAATTGCTCAAAAAAATTCTCTTGATAAATCTGAAAAACTCAATAAATTAAAATCGAACACAGAGTCTTTGGAAAAACAGCTTTTGAAAAATGAAACTCTTAAAATCGAGAATTTAATCGGATTTGAAGAAAAACTTGAAAACGCAATTTCCGAAAATTCACAAAATAAAGATAGTTTGGAAAAACAGCTTGTCTTATTGAAAAATCAGCAAAAAGAGAAAAAAGATTTGCAAAAGAGATTGGCTGATTTTGATAAATTTAAAAAAGAAGAAGATGAAAAAATCGAGAAAACAAAAAAAGAAATCAATGATTATGAATCTCAAATAGCCGCTATTGAGGCAACTATCGAGGAAAAGAAGTCAAAACTTGAATATAAATCGATAGAAGATGTTAAAAAAGTTTTATCTTCAACGCAAGATAAATTGAAAAAAATGAAAGATGATTTAGAAGCGGCAGAAAAGGCTAAAAATGACAGTTTAGTAGAGTTACAAAATAAAAAAGGACAAATTGAGCAGCTTGATGCGAAGTTAGAAAACACAAAAATCGTTGATATTGCTAAATTAAAATCCGAAAAAGAAGAAAAAGAACAGAAAAAGCAGGCACTTTCTGCCGAAAAAACAGAAATTTACAGCAGGCATTCGAATAACAGCGAGCTTTTATCGGATATTAAAAAATTGGATAAAAACTTTCAAGATATATCTTCCGATGTTGAAATGCTTGATAGCATAAATCGTACTGCAAACGGAAATTTGACGGGCGGAAAACAAAAAATAACCTTTGAAAACTACATACTTTCAACATTTTTTGAAGAAATTATCGAAGCAGCAAACAAAAGATTTAGAGAAATGACATCTTCGCAATTTGAACTTCGCAGAAATCTTCAAAAAGGCGGAAATACCAAAACAGGGTTGGATTTGGACGTTTACGATTATTACACGGCAAAATCGAGAGAAGTTTCGACTTTGTCAGGCGGCGAATCTTTTAAAGCCGCATTGGCACTATCTTTAGGCTTGTCGGATATTGTTCAGCAAAAGGCAGGCGGCGTACAAATTGATACGATGTTTATAGATGAAGGCTTTGGCTCGCTTGACCCCGAATCTTTGGAACAAACGATGAGGACACTGATGGACTTGTCGGGAAATAAGACCTTAATCGGTATAATTTCTCATGTTGCAGAACTTAGAGAAAAAATCGATAAAAAAATTCTTGTTACCAAAACCCAATCAGGCAGTAATTTAAAAATAGAATTACCTTAATTTACATATATTACTCTTTTGTAACACAATGCTGACTCGAAGTCATTGACTTTGGGTCAGTAATTTGGTGTTAAGATTGCAAAATTTTTTTGTATTTGACCGGATTTCAAAAACATGATTTTCGCTCAAATATACCTTGTATAAATCCTTGAAAGACGAACTTTTAGATGCCAAATGAATTCATAATTTATTGTGTTTAAAATGTCAGCCCATTCATTTATTGAAATATTTTCATCACCGTCATGACCGAGCAAAGTTATCACATCGCATATCAAGACAGTTATGAAGGTCTTTTTTTGGTAAATATCAGAGAAAATAACCTTTTTTATTTCAGTATAAAGGTTCTGATAAATTTGTGAACAAGAGATAATTCCTCATTCGACAAATTGTCTATCATTTTGATTATATCTTTTTTTAAATCAACCTCATCTTGCAAGTAATAAAATTCAAAAAAGTCTTTCGGCTCAACATTCAAAGCTACTGCTAATCGTTCTATCAAGTCGGGAGAAGGAAAATTTTTACCGCTTTCGATACAACTTATATGTTTGTCATCAACATTCACTAATTCTGCCAAGTTTGCTTGAGTAAACAAATGTTTTTTTCTCAATTCTTTTATTTTTAATCCGAATAATTTTTTTATATTAGCCATTTCTTTCTCCTTAATAAAAAGGATATTAATATTTTGAATATATTTAAATGGTATTTTGGGTAAGTATTGACAAATATATTACCCATGGGGTAACATGTTTTTCGAAAATAGGTAGATTTAACAAAAAAAAATACCTATAAAGTAATTTTTAGAACAGGAAAATATGAAAAAGTTTTTAAACATAAAAATATTATTGATAATTCAAACAATTATAATTTGTGCATTAATTATTGTTCTATGCATTATGGCAACTAAAAAGACAAGAATTATAGAAACAAAAGTTGTTACAAGCATTCCGATATTTGAAGAAACAATCAATTGTCAAAACAAACTTGCTCCGACTAAAAATATTTTATTCATTGGTAATTCTATTACTTGGCATGAAACATTTTCGAGTTGGTGGGGGCATTGGGGAATGGCGGCTTCCAAAAAAGAAAAGGATTATGTACATCAAACTTCAAAAATGTTGAGTGAAAAATACAATTTAAGATTAAAAATTGCTCAATTTTTCTATTGGGAAGCAATGTCGCATGACAGGGCAGAAACCTTGCAATTATTACAACCTGCAATGGATTTAAAATATGATTACATAGTAATTCAGTTAGGTGAAAATGTTTTTGACAAATCTACAATCAAAGTAGATTTTCAAGATTTAATAAATTATTTAAAGAAACAATCTCCTGATGCACAAATTGCAGTTGTCGGACAATATTGGGAAAACAAAGAAGTTGAAAACGCAAAAAAAGAATTATGCCAAAACAACAATCTTGCTTTTGTTGATTTAAGTGAACTTCAAGATGAAAAATTAAACGCAGGAATAGGCACAATTGTTTTTGATGATGACGGAAATCAACACGAAATTGATGCAAACGGAGTTGCAAGACACCCAGGTGATAAAGCAATGAACATTATTGCAGATAAAATTTTTGCAGTTCTTGAATAGAAATGGTCGGTTTAATGAAAAAATTAATGTCTTATTTAATGTGTTTTTCGCTATTTATTCAAAAAAAATTTTGCAAGAAAAAAACAATTGTAATTAAATCTTCGTGTTATGACAAATCCGAAAATTTATTTCTTCAAAGCCTTTCAAAGCACCTAAATAAATATTCAAATTATTTTGCAATAGAAATTCCACAAAACCTTTTGTCGATTTTTGACAATCAATTTGTAGATTGGACGATAATATTCAACGAAAAAAAAGAATTAGAAATATTAGAAAAATCAAGTCAAACAGAGAGTTCGACAACAATAAAAGAGAATATTTTTTGTGCAGACATTAGTGTTGAGGAAGTTTGTGAAAAAATATTTTTAACTTTGGAAAAATCAGAATGGGCTGATTATGATGACAGACTGCAATCGCATCATTTTGCAGGGAGTTTATGATGCCAAAATTTTCAGTAATATTACCTGTTCATAATGTAGAAAAATATCTGGACGAATGTCTTAAAAGCATTGTCAATCAATCTTTAAAAGACATTGAAATAATTTGTATAAACGACGGTTCTACCGATAATTCTCTTGAAATTTTAAATAAATATGCTCAAAAAGATAACCGTTTTGTTATTTTTTCTCAAAAAAATCAAGGACAAGGTGCAGCAAGAAACAAAGGAATAGAATTAGCAACAGGTGAATATATTGCCTTTGTTGACCCTGACGATTGGATTGATTTGGATATGCTTGAAATTTTATATACAAATTTTCAGACATATTTAACAGATATTGTTCAATTTGATTGTTTGCAGTTTTACGATGGAAATAAGCGAAAAAAAGAAAAAGAAATAAGTCTTTTGGAAATTGCTTATCAAAAATTCAACTATGATTTGATAAAAAACAGATTTTTCAGTTGGAAAGATTTTAAAGACGGACTTTTTCATATTCCATTAGCACTTTGGAACAAAGTTTATTCCAGAGAATTTTTAAATAAAAACAATTTAAGGATACCAAATGCCTCAATAGCAGAAGATGTGGCATTTTCGATTTTTTGTTTATTAAGTACAGACAAAGTTTGTTATGTTGATATTCCTTTTTACCATTACAGAATAAGAGCAGGCTCTACCATTCATCAGGCATCAGATAAGAACTTTTGTTTGTTTGATATTATAGAATATTTGACCGACTTTTTGAATAAAAAAAATTTATATACGGAATTAAAAGAAGATTTTGAAAAATATAAATTTGATGTGCTTTATTATGGATTTTCAAGAATTCCAAAAGAAAGTGCAAAACTATATTTAGAAAAATGCAAAACCGTTCTAACTCCAAAATACTACCAACAAATAGGAAAGGATCGTTTTTCTTTTTGGGAAAACATTTTTTGCGTAAAAAACAGAACAGAACACGGCAAAACATACAAAATTGTAAGATTTTTGGGATTAAATTTTAAATTAAAAAGGATAATTTAAGAGTGAAAATAGTCAGATTAATGGGCGGACTTGGAAATCAGATGTTTCAATATGCATTTGGGCAAGTTTTAGGAAAAGATGTTTTATACGATATTTCTTGGTTTGACGAAGTTAAAACCAAAAAGAATGCTACACAAAGAATCTATGAACTTGATAATTTTAATGCCGATGTAAAACTTGTAAGAATAAAGAAAGAAGCGAATTTATACCCCAAATTTATCAGGAATATTTTTAACATTCCAAAATACAAAAATTTTATATACGAACAACTCATCAATGTATTTCAGCCTGAATTATTGAATAAAGAAGGCATTTTTGAAGGCTATTTTCAGACAGAAAAATATTTTGCAGATAAACGAGAACAAATTATAAAAGATTTTTCTGTTAAAAACCCTTTAAATTATGAAAATTTTAATATGTTAAAAGAAATAAAAGAACAACCGAATTCAATTTCTATACATATCAGACGTGGTGATTATGTAAAGCATTCAAATGTCCATTTTTTATGCGGGGTGAACTATTACGAAAAAGCAATCAATCTTATTTCAACAAAAGTTAAAAATCCGTATTTCTTTATTTTCTCAGATGATACAGATTGGGTAAAAAACAATTTAAACATCAAAAGTTCATACAAAATTGTAAACATAAACAGTGCAAATAATGGTTATTTAGACCTTGAATTAATGAAAAACTGCAAACACAACATTATTGCAAATTCAACTTTTTCCTGGTGGGGTGCTTGGCTTAACAATAATCCTGACAAAATCGTTATTGCCCCCCAAAAATGGCATTTAGATAATCAACACGGCGAATGGGACACAATTCCTGCAAATTGGATACAAATAGAAGAGGAGAAGGACTTTGCAAATATATAACAGCATTTATAATACATTTATAAGAATAATTGTAGCATTTCTTCCCAAAATCAAACGAAGAAAATTTCGAGAAAAATACCTTATATTAAAAAAAGGAGAAACAACGGCTCCTTATTTCAAACATAAATATTATGGAAAAGTTTATTATCCGATTTACCCAAAATCGGCAAAGCAAAACAATGATGAGCAGAATATTTATAACAAAGACGGACAAAAGATGAGGACATTTTTTGTTCGTGATTACGTACTGACAAGTTGGACAAAACCTTTCAGTTCAAAATACTACATTTTTGACAAATTTAATTTCGGATTAAATGTTCATTTTTATACACATAGTGCTATGTTGGAGCAGATAGGAAAACCCGATAAAAAATACGGAATGTTTATTGAACCAGAAAGCATCATGCCCGAAACATATCGTATTTTCGACAATAACAAAGGACTTGAAAAAGATTTTGATTTGATTTTTACTCACACGGAAAGATTTTTAGAAAAGTTTGAAAATGCAAGATTAGCACCTTTATGTGCAAATATTTGGCACATTATGCAAGACGAAAACGGTAATCTTCCTGCAAACTGGCTTGAATTAAAAAACAAAAACACCTCAATCGTTTCAGCGGATAAACAATTATGCGATTTACATTTGTTCAGAATTGAACTTGCGAAAAAATGCAAAAGAGAACATCTCGCAGATACTTTTGGAACTTTTGACGGCGGTCCGCTTGTTTCTATTGATAAAACTTTAACAAATTACAGATACTCATTCGCTATTGAAAACCAAATAGAATCTTATTGGTTTACGGAAAAAATCCTAAATTGCTTTGCAAATATGACAATTCCGATTTATCTTGGAGCAACGAAAATTGACCAATTTTTTAACCCGAACGGAATTATAAAAATCAGCACAAAAGATTTAGACAATATTGATAAAATTTTAAAAAATTGTGATGAAAAATTTTATTTAGAAAGAATAGAAGCCATAAAAGATAATTACTATCGAGCATTGAAATTTAAATGCAGCGGCGATTTTTTATATGAAAATTATTTAGAAAAGGATTTGAAATAACATGCCTATTTTATCTATTTGCATACCAACTTACAACAGAGCAAAAATATTAGATGAAACTCTTTTCAATCTTACAAATGAAAGTGTTTTTCAAGAAACAAACGATGTCGAAATTGTTATAAGTAACAATAATTCTCCTGATAACACCGAGGAAGTTTGTCAAAAATATTTAAAAAAATACCCGACAAAAATTAAATACGTAAAACAACAAATAAATATCCAAGACAGAAACTTTATAGAAGTTTTAAAACTGGCTGATGGTAAATATATTAAACTTCAAAATGATAAAAATTATTTTGCAAACGGAGAATTAGAAAAATTAATCTCTTTTTTAAAAAGTGAAAAAGCGGAAAAAATTATTTATTTTGAAAACGAAAAAAATGAAGGTATTTATAATTGTCAAAATATGGAAGATTTTTTTTCAACAAAACCGATTTTGATTACTTGGATAAACACATTTTGTTGTCTGAGAGAAATTTTTTATGAAATTGATGAACCTGACAGATTTTGCAATAAAAATTTTGCACAAGTTGACATTTTAATTCGTTTACTTGCTAAATACAAAAAAATAACCATCTATTCCAAAACGATTTTTGTTATTCAAAAAACCGATAATTATGGTAATTATAATTTTGCAAAAGTTTTTGGTGAAAATTTGCTTACAATTTTAGACATTTTGGCAAAAGAAAAATACTTAACTTTAACAAAAAAGACGTACGAAAAATTTAAAAAAGAATTATTAATAAAGCAAATAAACTTCTATTACTTTGATGTAAAAAATAAATATAATTATATACAAGACGGTTATTTCAAATACATTTATAAATTTTACAATAAAAATTTATATTTTTATATTGAATTTTTAAAAGACATTCTGTTAAAAATAATATACTCTTATACCTCTTTTAAACAGGTAAAATTATATAAATACAAGCAATTTAACATTAAAACCATCGTTGATGTTGTTTTAATTATATTAATAATCTCTTTTATAAATTATATAGTTAATCCTTTTAATATTTTCAAACAAAGATTATTACCGGAAACTTTTCTGAAAGCTGATGCAAAAATTCAAGAAAGATTAACGAAACCAATCGGATTTAAAATCGACAAAAGAAAAATAAACACAATTTTTATCGGTTCATCAAGAGTTGATTTATGTATAGATAAAAACGATTATAAATCATTAACTGGAAAAGAAGCAGAAAATCTCGCAGTAGGTGCTGTCACTCCTGCTGAAATTATTCAAATAATAGAACTCGCCAGAAAAATACACCCTGAAATAGAAAATATATATATCGGTTTTGATTTTGAATTTTTTCAAGTATTGAAAAATTTTGATGACAATAGAGCTGCTATAACCAATAATAAAAAACTTGAAATATCAGAAATAAACAGTGCATTATTTTCTATAAAAGCAACAGGAACAAGTTTTTGGACTATATTTAAAAATGTTTTTCATCAAAAAAAACGAACTTATTACTCATCAGGAGTAAAATGTATCTTTTTGAATAAAAATATCAAACAAGAATTTCAAAAAACAGTATATGAATATGATTTAAAATACGAATTATACAACTTTGATAAAAACCAATTTGATACATTTATAAAATATTTAAAACAACTTCAAAAAGATAATATAAATGTAAAAATATTCATCATGCCGACGCATATTACATTACAAAAAATGTTGTATAAATATAATTTAACAGGAAAATACAACTATATTCGTTCTCTGATTGTTCAAGATTTTGATATATACGATTTTAACTACCCCAATAAATATACGAAAGAGAAGATAAACCCCGATATGATTTATTTCTTTGACGGTTCTCACGCAACACATAATTTAAGCAAAATAATTATTTCGGACATTTTGACAGATAAGCCCGTTTTAGCAAGGAAAATAACAAAAAATAATATTGAGGAAATGAACAACTTATTTATTCAAGAAATCAACGGAGAAAATGATTATGCTTTTTAACTCAATAGAATTTTTATTTATATTTTTACCCGTTACATTTTTCATTTATTTTCTGTTAAATAAACTAAAATTAATAAAGATAGCTATTGGCTGGCTTGTTTTTGCATCTTTATTTTTTTATTCATATTGGAAAATCGACTATTTACCTTTAATTTTATGTTCAATGCTTTTCAATTATTCAGTCGGGTACACACTTACACACGAAAAAACGAAAATTAACCGAAAATTATTATTACTTTTTGGAATTTTCTGCAATGTTATGCTTCTCGGATATTTTAAATACTTTGATTTTTTAATAAATAACATAAACTACATTTTGCACACCGGATTTGATACTTTAAAAATAGCCTTACCATTAGGAATAAGTTTTTTTACTTTTACCCAAATTGCTTATCTTGTTGATGCTTACAAAAAAGAAGTTAAAGAATATGATTTTTTAAATTACGCATTATTTGTAACCTATTTTCCGCATTTGCTTGCAGGACCTATTCTTCACCACAAAGAAATGATGCCTCAATTTTCGGATTTAAGAAAAAAATTCATTAACCATAAAAACATATTTTTAGGAATAACCCTTTTAGCAGTTGGTTTGTTCAAAAAGGTTATGATAGCAGATAATTTGTCACCGTTTGTTCAAACAGTTTTTGACAGTGCAGAGGTTGTAACTTGTCTTGAAGGCTGGATTGCAAGTTTAGCATATTCTTTTCAGTTATACTTTGATTTTTCAGGATATTGCGATATGGCTTTGGGTATCGGATACTTATTTAACATTTACCTGCCCATAAATTTCAATTCTCCATATAAAGCTGACAGTATCCAAGATTTTTGGAGAAGATGGCATATAACATTATCAAGATTTTTAAGAAATTATATCTATATTCCATTAGGAGGCAACAGAGCTGGTGAGTTTAAAACTTATCGGAATTTATTTCTAACTTTTTTAATCGGTGGAATTTGGCACGGTGCAAATTGGACATTTATAATATGGGGTATTTTACACGGAATTGCAATTTGTATTCACAGATTTTGGAAAAGTTTAGATATAAAAATCAATCGTTATTTTTCTATATTTTTCACATTTGTTTTTATAAACTTCACTTGGGTCTTTTTTAGAGCAAATTCCGTAAGCAAAGCCCTTGAGATATTAAAAGGAATGATTGGTATTAACGGATTGTCAACATTTGAAATTGACAAAATGAGATTTGCTTTCGAAAACAACACCGAAAAAATAAGCATAATTTTACTTACAGCTTGCATAATATTAATATTTTTTGCCAAAAATTCAAACGAGATTGTTACAAAACTCAAACCGACAAAAACAATCCTTTTGGCAACAATAATATTACTTATAACATCAATTTTATCATTAAATAAAATTTCAGAATTTTTATATTTTCAATTTTAAAAATACAGAATAAACAAATGTTGTAAAATGCATACAAACAATTAGTAGAAAATTAAAGCCAATATAAAATTTTATGCTGTTAAAAAATCTTACTTTTTTATTTCAAAATTGAAAAAAAAATTTTGACGGCAGATTTAAACGAAAAAATCTCTTTGGCGAATTTATAGACAAATTTATCAAGAAAATTTAATATATTATCTTGTGTAAACCCTTGAAAGGCGAACTTTTAGACGACAAATGAGTTCGTAATTTATTGTGTTTAAAATGTCAGCCCATTCATTTATTGAAATATTTTCATCACCGTCTTGACCGAGCAAAGTTATCACATCGCCTTCGTCGGCTTCAATGCCTGTTATGTCAAACATCATCTGATCCATTGTGATATTGCCGATTTGCGGAACTTTTTTACCGTGAAGTATGCCGTAAATTTTGTTTGACAAACCTCTTGAAACTCCGTCTGCATAACCGATTGGAACAGTTGCAATAGTAGTTTCTTTTGTTGTTACATATCTGTGAGAATAACTTACGCCTGAATTTGCATGAGCATTGTGGATATTGACAATTCTGCCTCTCAAAGACATTGCGGGGATTAATTTGGGCGGATTGTCAAAATTCGGAATTAAATCGGGTTGAAGTCCGTAAATTCCAATGCCTGCTCTTGCCATATTGTAGTTGATTTGCGGGAATGTGATTAATGCGGCAGTGTTTGCACAGTGGAGCAAAAGCCCTGTCGTATCAACTTTTGAAAGAACATCGTCCCAAATTGCAATTTGTTCTTTTGTTTTTTCTAAATCTTCCGCACAGGCAAAGTGGGTAAAAATACCTTTTAAATCAATAAATTCTGATTTTTGTACTTCTTTTATAAGTTTGACGGCATTCTCGTGAGAAACGCCGATTCGGTTCATGCCCGTATCGAGTTTTACGTGAACTTTTGGTTTAATACCTGTTTTTTCGTAAGTGATTTTGCAGGCTTCAATGTGTTCAGGCAGGAAAAGAGAAAGCGAGATATCGTTTTCGGCAGCCCAGTCGAAAGCCCAAACGGGGGCAGCACCAAGCACTAAAATCGGAGCGGTAATTTTATTTTCACGAAGTTGCATCGCTTCATCAATAGAGGCGACTCCGAGCATATAAACACCCGATGCCAAAAGTGTCGGCGTTATCATAACACTTCCATGCCCGTAAGCATCAGCTTTAACGACGGCAAGAATTTTAGCACCCTCGTGAGCATATTTTTTAAGCTCGAGAATATTTTTTTCGATAGCGTCAAGGTTTATTTCAACCCACGCATCTCGTCTTGTATTTAAGTATGATTGCCTGTTTAATTTCATAACAGAATGATACTCCTGATGAGAGGAAAATGCAAAAATTTATCAAACGGTAATATAAATTAATTTTGAAAAAAGATGAATTACGAGGAAATGTAACAAGATTAAAGAAAATATTTGGTTTTTTTTTATTTTTATGTGAAAATTTTCATAGCGGTAAACGCAAAGAATATATTATTAGTAGAAATAAAAGGAATAAAAAAATGCCAAGACAAATTCCGTTAGAAAAAATCAGAAACTTCGGTATTGCAGCACACATCGATGCAGGTAAAACAACCACTACCGAACGTATCTTATTTTACACAGGAAAAACTCACAAAATCGGCGAAGTACACGATGGTGCAGCAGTAACCGACTTTATGGATCAAGAAAGAGAACGTGGTATCACAATCCAATCAGCAGCAGTAACAGCTGAATGGAAAGGATACCAAGTTAATATCATCGACACCCCGGGTCACGTTGACTTCACTGTAGAAGTTGAACGTTCACTTCGTGTATTGGACGGTGTAGTAGCTGTATTCTGTGCAGTTGGCGGTGTTCAATCACAATCAGAAACAGTATGGCGTCAAGCAAACCGTTACGAAGTTCCCCGTATGGTATTCGTAAACAAAATGGACAGAACAGGTGCAGACTTCTACAGAGTTGTTGACCAAATCAGAACTCGTTTAGGCGGAAATGCAGTTCCTATCCAACTTCCTATCGGAGCAGAAGATAAATTCACAGGACTTATCGACTTGATGAAGATGAGAGCTGAAATTTATACAAATGACTTGGGAACAGATATTAAAGACGAAGAAATCCCTGCGGATATGCTCGAAAAAGCAAAAGAATACAGGGCTCAAATGGTAGAAAAGATTTCTGAAACAGATGATGATTTGATGATGAAGTTCTTAGAAGGAGAAGAACCGACAGTTGAAGAACTTAAAGCAGCTTTGAGAAAAGCAGTTTGCACAAACCAAATCGTTCCTGTAACTTGTGGTACAGCATTCAAGAACAAAGGTGTTCAATTGATGTTAGATGCTGTAATCGACTATATGCCTTCACCGATTGATGTAAAAGCTATCGAAGGTGAACTTGAAGACGGAACAAAAGTTGAAAGACATTCATCAGATGAAGAACCTTTTGCAGCTTTGGCATTCAAAGTTATGACAGACCCGTTCGTAGGACGTTTGACATTCTTACGTGTTTACTCGGGTAAATTAACTTCAGGTTCATACGTTCTCAACGCAACAAACGGTAAAAAAGAACGTATTTCAAGACTTGTTCAAATGTATGCTGATCAAAGAAACGAAATTCAGGAAGTATTTGCAGGCGACATTTGTGCAGCAGTTGGTTTGAAAGATACAACAACGGGTGATACTCTTTGTGACGAAAAATCACCTATCATTCTTGAAAAAATGGAATTCCCCGAACCGGTTATCTCGGTTGCTATCGAACCTAAAACAAAAGCTGACCAAGATAAAATGGGTATCGCTCTTCAAAAACTCGCAGAAGAAGATCCTTCCTTCAGAGTTAAATCAGATACGGAAACAGGTCAAACAATCATTTCAGGTATGGGCGAGCTTCACCTTGATATTATCGTTGACCGTTTGCTCAGAGAATTCAAAGTTGATGCAAACGTAGGTAAGCCGCAAGTTGCATACAGAGAAACAATCCTCGGCAATGCAGATCAAGATTCTAAATTTGCTCGTCAATCAGGTGGTAAAGGTCAATACGGTCACGTTAAAATCAGAATTTCACCTGCTGAAGAAAATGCCGGATTTGTATTTGAAAACAAAATCGTTGGTGGTGCTATTCCGAAAGAATACATTGAACCTGCAAGAAAAGGTATGGAAGAAGCTCTCGAAGGCGGTATTTTGGCAGGATATCCTGTTATCGATGTTAAAGTTGAACTTTATGACGGATCATATCACGAAGTCGATTCATCAGAAATGGCATTTAAGATTGCCGGTTCAATGGCTATCAAAGAAGGTTGCCGTAAAGCAAGACCTTGTATCCTTGAACCTATGATGAAAGTTGAAATTGAAATTCCTGATGAATTCACAGGTACAATCATCGGTGATATTTCAAGACGTCGTGGTCGTGTTGAAGGTCAAGAACCTCAAGGTAACACAGGAAACGTTATCATCAGAGCAACAGTTCCGCTTGCAAATATGTTCGGTTATGCAACAGATTTGCGTTCAAACACTCAAGGTCGTGGTACATTCTCAATGGAATTCAAATGCTACGAACAAGTTCCTGCAAACGTTGAAAAAGAAATCATCGAAAAAGCAGGTGCTTCAAAATAATTTGTTTTCGGACAAACGAAACAATAAAAAGAACGGCAGAAATGTCGTTCTTTTTTTATCAAAAATTTTTTGAAGATAACATATTTAGAAAAATTATATAAAGGAAGTTATTTTTTCGAGATAGTTTTTGCTGACACTGATATCGTCATTTTCGATTAAATAATTTCTTGAGTTTGTCAAAATTTTTGATTTTTCTTCTGCTGAAAGGTTGTAAACTTTTTTTATTAAATTCGTTAATTCAACAACTTCAGGATTGCAGGTGAAACCGTTAATTCCGTTTTTGATAATTCCGTCGATACCGTCATTTTTGGTGGCGATTATGATGTTTGCTCTTGCGGCAGCTTCGAGGTAAGCCATGCCAAACGTTTCGTGGTCGCTTACAAGTGTGAATAAATCAGAGTCACGAAGCTGTAAAAGCACTTCATCATTGGGCAAATGCCCTTCAAATACGACTTTATCCTGAAGATTGTAAATCTCAACAAGTTTTTTAAGATAATTCGCTTGTTCTCCGTCACCGATTATTTTTAAGACGATATCTTTTATATTTGTTCTCGCAACGGCTTTTATAATTATATCAATATTTTTTCTTTTAATTAATTTCGCAACCGTTGTAATGACAAATGGTGAAGATTTTCTTGAGGCTTTTTCGTCAAAAAATTCCTGCGGTTCAATTATTTCTTGTTTTACGCCCGATGGGGCTATGAACGTTTTGTTTTCGGCAAAAGGGGAAAGTTCTTTTATTTTGTTAGAAAGAACGACGCTTCTTGCGGAAATGCAATCGGCACGTTTGTAGGCTTTCAGTAAACGTTTTTTGAAATATATGCCGTAAATCGGGTTTGATAAAACCGTTATATCCGAGCTGTGAACAGATATTGCAAAAGGTATTGCAGGGCATTTTTCGACGAGTTTAAAGGCAAATAATGCACCTGACGGCATGTGGCTTATGACCATATTGTAGTTGTAAACTTTAAAATCTTCGGGCAGTTTTTTTGTGATGTTGAAGAAGAACGGAGTCAGGCAATTTACGTTGTAAATTGTAATTCCGTCTTCAAAGTATGTTTTTTCCGGAAAAATTTTCCTTTTTCTAATTACCGTATTGAATAGAAAATTCGGGCGAATAACATCGACTTGATGACCTAATGCCGTCCAATTTTTCGCAAATTCTTTTATTGTTTGCGGTTCGCTGCTGTTTTCAAGCGGATATAAATCTGTGACTAATAAAATTCTCATAATTCCATGCCCGTAATTAATTTTATTATAGTATAATTTTAGATATGATAGAACTAAATATTAAAAATTATGCACATATAGGCGATGCATTTTGGGAGCTTTTTATAAGGGAAAAGACTGTTTTTATGACAGAGAATTTAAAAAGGCTTCATGAGATAACGGTGTCGTTTGTGAATGCGGAATTTCAGACGAAAATGCTTGAAGAAGTTCTTATGCCGGTATTGACGGAAGATGAACTTGCTTTGATAAAAAGAGGCGGAAATATTAAGACATCTTCGCTGAGAAAGATAAATCGGAATTTACACAGAAAAGCGACGGAGTTTGAGGTTTTGCTGGGGTATTATTATTTGCATGATAAAACCCGATTGAATGAACTTTTAGAAAGAATGGAACCTTATATAACGGCTCCGATTTTAAAATAATGTTACTCTTTTGTTAAATATGTTTTACTTTTTTTAATGAGCATGATAAAATTAGGGTATCAGAAATGAAACGGGCAGCCGTTTCATTTTTTATTTATTGAGAAATCAAGTGAGTGCAAGGGAATGAAGAACGAAAAGAAAATTCATAGCGAAAAACAAAATGAATATGAGCATTTCAATAAGCATGAATTGATGGAAAAATTAATTCCGCTCGTTGAAAATACAGCTATGAGATTTGGAGTAGTCCCTGTCGAGATTGATTTTTCAAAAGAAAATCACAGATGGTTTTTGAGAATATTCATATATTCGCAAGAACGCCAAATTACGCTTGACGACTGTGAAAATATGTCGAGAAGTTTAGGTGACTTTTTAGATGAATTAATTCCTTTCAAATTCAATTTGGAGATAAGTTCTCCGGGGTTGGAAAGAAAATTAAAAGCACCTAAGGAGTATTTGATTTTTAAAGGACGAGATATTCTTTTAAAGCTCAAAAACGGAATAGACGACACATACGAAAAGCAATTTGTGGCAAAAATCGTTGATTTTGAAGAAAACAAAGGTGTTACGGTGTTTTTGTACGGAAACAAAACAGAAGTAACGATACCGTTAAATAATATATTAAATGCGAGATTATACTCGCCTGATTTATAGGAGAATACAGAATGATTAAAATCGGAACGGCATTATTTGAAGCTTGCGAGCAGCTTGAACAGGAAAAAGGCATTGGAAAAGACGTTATTATTGCATCATTGTGTGATGCTATGGTTACGGCTTATAAAAAACACATTAAAGCAAAAGAAGCAAATAATGTTGAAGCAATTTTAGATGAACAAACAGGCGAAATCGGTGTATTCAGAACGAAATGTGTAGTCAGTGAAGTTGTTGACCCCGATACGGAAATTTCTCTTGAAGATGCAAAAGAAATTGATGAAGATGTAGAACTTGAAGACGAAGTTAAAATCGAAGTTACCCCCGACGATTTCGGAAGAATTGCAGCACAATCCGCAAAACAAGTTATTACACAAAGAATAAGAGAAGCTGAAAGAAAACTCGTTTTAGACGAATTTTTGGATAAAAAAGGTACTCTTACAACGGGTATTATTCAAAGAATAGAAAACAGAAACGTAATCGTTGCAATAGGTAAAGCAGAAGCTGTAATGCCTGTTAAAGAACAAATCCCCGGAGAATATTACAAACCCGGAAACAGAATCAGAGTATTTGTTTTGAACGTAAAAGACACACCTCGTCAATTACAAGTTATTGTTTCTCACGCACATGCCGAAATCGTTAGAGAATTATTTGAACTTGAAGTTCCCGAAATTGAAGACGGAATTGTTGAAATTAAATCAATCGCAAGAGAAGCAGGCTTCAGAACAAAGATTGCGGTTGCAAGCAATGACCCCGATGTAGATTGCGTTGGAGCATGTATAGGACCCAGAGGCAGCCGTATTCAAACAATTATCGGCGAACTCAGAAATGAAAAAATTGATATCGTAAGATATTCTGATGACCCTGTTGAATACATTGTAAATACTTTGTCACCTGCGAGAGTTGTATCAGTTGATATTCTCGCTGATGATGAATATTCAAAAGAAGCATTGGTTATCGTTCCTGATGATCAGTTGAGCTTGGCAATCGGCAGAGGCGGTCAAAATGTCAGACTTGCTCATAAATTAACAGGCTGGAAGATTGATATCAAGAGCGTTTCACAAGCGGAAACAATGGAAAGAACTCGTCCTGTCGCACAAGAAGTTCCTTATGAAGAACCTGCACAAGATGACGAAGTTTATGAAGATGATATCGATGACGAAGATATTAATCAGGAAGAATACGGCGTTGATGAAGAAGACGTTGAATCTTTCACAGATAATGAATCTTCAGACGCTCAAGATGAAGAATAATATATAAATCTATAAAACTAAAAAGCCTCTTTTGCCAAAAAGAGGCTTTTTTATTGAAAAATTTTGCATTCAAAATTACGTTCGATTTTTCACGAAAAAACTTTTTTACGGGATAAATGTCACGATTTTGTTAACATTTGTAACGGATTTGATTAAAAGCTAAACAAAATTAAAGTTTTGGAGATTTATACCGATTATAAACATGAGAAAAGGTTGTGTAAAGGTAATCTACATTTGGACGGTATAAGAAAATACTCAAAAGAATGGTTTACGCTAAACGGAACGTCGGAAGAAAAACTTACGGCGAAGAAGTTAGCTGACGGCGTAAAATCAAGCACCGGTGAAAATAAGGTGCTTGAAAAGAGTATATTTCTCGGTTCAAAAGAAGATTTTCAAAAAAGAATTGATGATTTTGCAAAAGTTAAAAATCCCGAAACATCGGAATTATACGATACTTTTAATGTAATAAACAGATATGGTGCTGAAAATATTTTTGAAGTTTTGGACGAAAACGGAGATGGCACCGTTTCTTCAAAAGAGATGTCGAATATTGCGGCAATTAACACGTCGGAACTCACAAACGGTGTTAATAAAAATTTCTCTGAACGAGATTTAGAATTGTTTTATGAAAATGCACTTGCCTCTGTCAATGCTGCATTTGTGGAAGATGAAGAAAACAATTCAATCAACATCAGCTATGCAGATGGAACAAAATCAACATTACAAGCTGATGAAGACGGAAAATTAGAATCAAAGCTCGTAGAAAAAACAGTTGACGGCAAAAAACAAACAAGTTTATATGATTATACCGAAAAATCTTTAACCAAAACCTATTACGACTCAAAAGACAGAATGTATAAAGAAACTTATGATGCCCCCGGAACTGTTGATGATAAGACAAAAACTCGTACATATAACGACGATGGAAGTTATAGAGAAGTTGTTGATACAATAGGTATGACAACAACCACCGATTACAATGCGGGCGGAAGATGGACAACCAAAACAGAAACCGTTAAGTACGATTCAGACGGAATAATCGGAGATACGGAACAAGAGAGCATCGGCGATTGTTGGGTTTTAGCGGGTGTTAATTCACTTCGTGAAACGGAAATCGGTGCAAAAATTTTGAATGATTCTATTGTTCAAAATGATGACGGTTCTGTAACCGTATTGTTGAACGGGCTTGGACAAGAATATACATTCTCTCCGGAAGAAATAGCTTTAAATCAATATCAAACGCCGAGTAAAGAATATTCAAGCGGTGATACCGATATGAATTTGATTGAAATGGCAATCGGAAAATATAGAGAAGAATTGATAGCATCAGGCGATTATAAGGCAAACAGCAGAAATTTGGATAAAACCGCAGGCGGTAATGCCACTGTTGAGGACCCGTTGAAAGGCGGTCAATTAGACGAAGCAATTTACTATCTTACAGGGGTAAAACCTAATTTTTGCAAAGATAAAGCAAGTATTGAAGATGCTTTGAACACAATGAAAAATGATACGGAAATTAAATATGCAACAACCGTAAACTTCTTAGAAGCTGATCCGTCTGTTACAAGCGGAAAAATCGTAACAAAGCATGCTTACAGTCTTGTCAGTGTAGATGACGATAACGTTTATCTGGTAAATCCTTGGCATGCTGATCAGGTTATAACTTATCCGAAAGCTGATTTTCTTAACAATGTAAAACGTTTAAGCATTACAGATTTAGGACAATATGGTGCTAAAGATGTTAATGCAGATATTATTGATGATGTTATAATGTAACTTTGTAAAAATTTCGTAACAATATTTTGAAAACCCGAAAAATATTAAAGTTTTCGGGTTTTTTGCAGACAAATATAATAACACGTTGTCGTGTGTATTTGAGCAAGGTTTTTATATTTAATGGACGGAATAAAAAAATACTCAAAAGAATGGTTTACTCTTAAGGCGACAAAAGAGGATAAAACCGATGTGAAAAAACTTGCCCAAGGAATAAAAGCAAATTCCGGAAAGGATATTGCATTAGATGCATCTGTTTTTGTCGGAACAAGAGAAGCTTTTAATCAAAAAATAAGTATTTATGAAAGAACAGGTGTTAAAAACGAGGCTGCAAAACAAACGTACGAAGCGGTAAAAACCTATGGTGCGGATAATATTTTTAATATATTAGATGCAAATAATGACGGAGTAATCATGCCTGACGAGGTTAAAGCTGTTGCTTCGTTGAGTGAACCTGATTCGCCCGAACGCATGCAGATGAAATTTTCGACAGATGACATAGAGATGTTATATGATAATGCATTAGCCTCTGTTCGAGCAGCAGTAACGGAAAAAGGCGATGATGAAATCAGAATTAAATATGCCGATGGAACAAAAACTACATTAAAAGCTGATGAAAACGGAGTTTTGGAAACAAAACTTGATGAAAAGAAAGTTGACGGAAGGAAACAAACTTCTTTGTTTAATTACAATGATAATACGTTGACGACGACTTACTATAATAAAAAACACAAAATATACAAACAAACCGTCGATGCAGAAGGTATTGCAAATGATTCTGTTATGAACAGAACTTATAATAAAGACGGTTCTTATAAAGATGTAACCAAAACAGTCGGCAAGGAAACTGTTGAAAAATATAATAAAAAAGGAAAGCTTGTTTATGAAAAAACTAACGTCAATTATTCGATTGACGGTGTAATTGATGATACGAAGCAAAAAGAAATAGGAGATTGCTGGCTTCTTTCGGGTGTTAATTCAATGAGAGAAACGGAAACAGGTGCAAGAATAATAAAAGATTCTATTACTCAAAATAAGGACGGTTCGGTAACTGTCGAGTTAAAAGGTTTGGGAAAAGAATATACGTTTTCGGCAGGAGAAGTTTATTTAGCGGAGTATGATGCATCAGACATGAACTATGCTAAAGGTGACAAAGATATGAATTTGTTGGAAATGGCTATCGGGGAGTATCGTAAAGAGCTTCTTGCATCAGGTGATTATGCTCGTAATGATAGAGATTTAACAAAAACGATAGGTGCAAATGCGACTAAAAACAATCCTTTAGAGGGCGGACAGCTTGATGAAGCTATTTATTTCTTGACGGGTGTGAAATCTAATTTCTA
Source organism: uncultured Candidatus Melainabacteria bacterium (assembly GCA_934754505.1). Classification (GTDB taxonomy): domain Bacteria; phylum Cyanobacteriota; class Vampirovibrionia; order Gastranaerophilales; family Gastranaerophilaceae; genus RUG841. The sequence goes on along the minus strand of CAKVIE010000002.1, from coordinate 15,572 downwards.
CACAGATGAAAAAAATATCAAAAAAGCTATAAAAAATATTGCTGCACATCCTGATAAAGAATATGCAACTCAAGTTAGTTTCCTTGAAGAAGAAAAAGACGTTACAGGCGGCAAAATTTTAACAAACCATGCATATAGCGTTGTAAGTGCCGACAAGGAAAATGTTTATGTTGTTAATCCATGGGATTCAAGCAAGGTTATCAAATATCCGAGAGATAAGTTTTTAACAAATATAAAACGTTTGAGTCAGGCTGATTTGTCAAAGGCAACAGTGTAAAAATTTTGTAAACTTTTTTTAACAAAACCTGTAAAAAGCAGAAAAATATTAAAGTTTTTGTGTTTTATGCAGATAACTATAATAACACGGTATTACCGTGCGAGCTTGATAAGGTTTAGTATAAAATGGACGGTATCAGAAAATATTCAAAAGAGTGGTTTACGCTAAAGGGTGATGCTGATGTTAAGGCAAAGGCAGACTTATTAAAAGATGGCGTTGAAAACTCAAAAAGAGGAGCAAGTTACAAACTTGACGGTAGCATTTTCCTTGGAAACAAAGAAGATGTTATGAATAAAGTCAATGAATATTATGCTAATCCGACAGAAGCCACAGAAGATATTATAAAAAATATGCAAACTTACGGTGCAGAAAATATCTTTAGTGTTTTAGATGCTAATTCTGATGGAAAAGTAACTCGTCAAGAACTTTTGGATTTGTCGGGTACAAGTACAGCACAAGGAAGTAAAAATTTAGATACTGATTTTACAAAAAAAGATTTAGATGATTTTTACAAAAACGCAATGGCAGCAGTAGATGCAGCAGTTGAAGAAGATGGAAATACTACAAAAATTTCTTATCAAGACGGTACATACACAGAATTAAAGGCTGATGATAAAGGAAAAGTTTACTCTGAATATTATGAAAAGAAATTCGGCGACGGTAGATTAGGTACGGAATACAATACTCAAGACCAATCGCAGACAAAAACCTTTATGGATTCGGAACACAGACCGACAAGAATTATTTACGATAAAGAAGACAGCAAAAGATTTGATTCAACCACAGACTACGTTTATAACGATGATGGCTCAAAAACCGAAAGAATTCAAACAGTCGGCAAGGATATGACGACGCAGTTTGATGCTAACGGAAATAAAATATCACAAGACCTTCAATTAAAATACGAATCGGACGGTGTAATCGGCGATACGAAGCAAAGTACAACTCTTGGGGATTGCTGGGTTCTTTGCGGTGTTAATGCATTGAGAACATCGGAAGATGGTCAAAAGATTATAAAAGATTCAATTCATCAAAATGATGACGGTTCGGTAACAGTAAACTTGAAAGGAGTAAACAGAACTTATACATATACCGCAGAAGAAATTGCCGCAAAAGAATATTCTGACCCTAAAAAGGAATATTCAAAAGGTGATGCGGATATGAATATTCTTGAAATGGCAATAGGTGATTTCAGACGAGAAAAAATAGCAAATGGAACAGCACATGCAAATAGTCGTGATTTAAACATAACGGTTGGACCGTTAGCTACTGAAACTGACCCGTTGACAGGCGGTCAAGCTGATGAAGCAATTTATTATTTAACAGGTATAAATTCAGAATATGGCAGATCTGATGATACACAAGAAAAGAAGAAAGATATGTTAGCTAAATATATAGATTCCGATAAATCAAGTATGGCAGCAACAATAAGTTTCCTCGGTGAAGATAAATCTGTTGATAAAGATATTATAACAGGTCACGGTTATAGCTTAGTTGGTTCTGATGACAAATATGTTTACGTCGAAAATCCTTGGAATGCAGGCAAACAAATTGCATATCCGATTGATAAAATCGGCGATAACATTATGCAAATCAGTATGACAGAATTAAATCCGGCTCAAGAAGAAGTAAAACCGACAGAGCCTGAAACTCCTCAAGAGCCTGCTCAACCTGCTAAAACAGAAGAAAAAGAAAAAGGCTTCTTTGAAAATGTCGGTGATTTCTTTAAGAAAATCGGCAGTGGAATTTCAAAATTTTTCAAAGGCTTATTCGGCGGTTAATTCAAAAAACGATTGAGGAAATTTATTTTCGACGAGCAAAATTTTTTGTTCGTGAGAAAGTTTTTTAATCTTTTTTTCGATTTTCATTGCAATTGATTTTGAGTCAAATTCTTTTTGCCAAGCAATTTTAACGGGTTTATTTGCACGAGTATATTTTGCACCCTTACCTGATAAATGTTTTTGAAATCTTTTTTCTGTATCATCGGTGTAACCGCAATAGTATGAACCGTTTTCGATTAAAAGAAGATAGACAAAATAGCTTTTATTCGGCATTTTGAATTTTATCCAATAAATTGATAATAGTTTCGTAATTTTCTTCCGTTACGAGTTTGCCACGAAATTCTGATGCACCACGAATGCCTTTTATGTAATAAGGGTAGAATTTTCTGAAAAATTTTATTCCGTTTAACTCTCCACGAAAGGCTATTTCGTTGTCGAGATGTTTTTTGAGAACGGAAATTCGCTCTGCAAGAGTTCTTTCTTTGGGAAGAATTCCCGTTTTAAAATAATTATCAATATCAGCGGGAAGCCAAGGATTGCCCAAAATTCCACGACCGATTGCAACTCCGTCGGCTTGCGATTCTACCATTGCCTGTTCTGCGGTTTCAACGGACACGATATCTCCGTTTATAAAGTACGGGATATCAATTTCACCTTTTAGCTTTGAAACAGCTTTCCAGTCGGCATTACCCGAATACATTTGGACTCTTGTTCTTGCGTGAACACAAACGGCGGAGGCTCCTGCATCTTGCATTTTTACGGCAAATTCAATAAAATTTATACAATTTTGGTTTATCCCCAAACGGAATTTGCACGTTACGGGAATATTCAGCTGCTCTTTTATTGTTCTAACGATTTCTGCCGCAACATCAGGTGATTTCATCAAAGCACAACCGTCTGTTGCTTTCATGACTTTGTTTACGGGGCAGCCCATATTTATGTCAAGGATAGATGCTTTCGGCTCAAGAATTTTTGCTGATTTTGCCATTAAATCGACTTTGTGTCCTGAAATTTGAAAAGCAACAGGGGCTTCTTCGGGATTTGTTGCTGTGATTAAGACTTCAGCCTTTTGTGTCAGAGCTTCCGAGCTAATCATCTCCGTTGTCAAAAGGCAATCTCTTGAGTATTCTCTAATCAATTTTCTCAAAACTAAATCCGTTATTCCTGCCATAGGAGCAGAAATAACTTTTGAATTTATGGCTAAATTACCTATTTTTATTGAGTTTTTATTGTTTAATTCTTGTGCGTGCATATTCTGTGTAAGCATTATTTTCTTTTGTTAATTCCAAAAATTTCTTGTAGTTTTGAATTGCTCTCGGAAAGTTTTTGAGTGCATCGTAATCAACCCCTAAAGAGTAGTAAACAAGGGCGATTGAAGAATCTTTTGCGATAACTGTTTCATAGTCCGCAATAGCTTCTTTGTATTTTCCGAGTGCATCAAAAACCATTGCTCGATAGTAATACGGCATATAATCGACTGATTTTCTGTTGATTAAATTTGTCAAAATTGCTTGAGCCGAGGCGTAATCTTTTGACTCGTATTTTTGAATTGCGAGGTTTAAATCACGACTTTGAATTTGTTGGGTGATGTAATCCTTAAATTCTTTAACTTTCGGGTTTGTTGAATTTTTGATTTTATTTATATATTCTTGAGCTTTGTCAAAATCGTCTTGTTCAATATAAATACCCGAAATTGTGAGTAAAACGGTTTCGTCGGCAGGTTTGATTTCCAATGCTTTTTTGTAAAATTCAACTGCTTTCGGATAATCTTTCATAAGCTGATAAACAGCTGCCGTTCCGACAAATGAATCATAGCCTTGCGGTGAAATTTTATTGTATTTTTCAAGTGCTGCTTTGTATTCACCTTTTTCTCTTAAATCTGCGGCTTCTTCAAACAACGAACCTGTATATCTTTGTTGTAATTCTTTGGTGAAGTCTAAAACTTGTTTGTCTGTCGGGAATTTTTGTTTAGCAAGTTCTGCGTAAGCGATTGCCTGCTTCATTTCGTTTCTTCCGCTGTAAATTTGTGAAAGGTTTAAATACAAGGATTTATCGTTTTGGTTTGCATCAATAGCAAGTTTATAGTATTTAATTGCTTTTTCAATATCCTTGTTTTTATGTGCAGCATAAGCTGTTTGGGCATAAAATTCAGGAGATAACGTTATGCCTTGTGCCTTTAAGGTTGATAATGCATCTTCTGCGGGCATGTTTCTTGAATAAATTTCTGCAAGCCCGAATTGAGCTTCGGCATTGTTTTCGTCGTATTTCAAAACATTTTTATATTCTTCTGCCGAATTTTCCCACAAAGACATTGCTTGGAAACATTTTGCTTTTTGTAAACGAGCCTGAACATTTTTCGGGTCGCCGAGAAGTGCTTTGTTACAAAAATCTATTGATTCTTTGTATTTCTTTTTATCGTAGTACAAAATTGCAGCATTGATTTTGGTTATCAAAAGCGACGGATTTAACTTTTCGGCAGTTTGATATTCTGCTAAAGCTCCTTCCGTGTTGCCTCTTTTTTGGTAAATAACACCTAAATTGCAGTGAGCTTCACCGTCGGCAGGATTTTTTTCAACACGCTGACGGCAAATTTTTTCAAGTGAATTTAAAATTTCTTCTTTTTCGTTAGAACTTTCGAGATTTTCGAGTGCAACATTGTAGTTTTCGGAAGCAAGAGTGTATTCTCCGCAATCTTCGTAAGCACGAGCGGCTTTGAGCCTTACTTCAGCATCATTAGGGGCAGCTTTTACCGCTTTTTCAAAATACATTGTAGCAGCTTTCGGCTGACCTAAAATTTTCAAAACGTCCCCAAGACCGACATTTGCTGCTTTTGCATTTGCAGGAGATTCCATTGCTCTGTAATAGTCGTAGCCTGCGGCTGCAAATTCACCTTTTAATCTTAAAGCCTTTGCTGTTTTCATAAATCCGGGGGCTGTAATATCCGCATTTAATGCGTGTTCAAGGGTATTCAAATTCGCCATCGCAGAAGTGTAGGCTGCGTTTGCAGATGATGATTTCCCGTTAAAACATACGAAATAAAAAGCGGCTGATTTCAAGTCTGCAAGTGCTTTTTGCGGATTTTTCTGCGTGTTATTGTAAAATTCCGCACGAGAAATATATGAGTTAATCAAACCGACTTTTGAGGAATTGTCGTTGGGATTTTCTCGCAAAGCCTTACGAAAAGAGGTAATTGCACTTGCATATTGCCCCGTTGTATAAAAATTTTGCCCTTGAGTGTAGTAATAACTCGGAGCAACGTCGTCGTAGGTTTCCGCAAATGCAGGTACGGTTGTTGCCGTTGCTAATAAAATTGCCGTTATTGCTAATGTTTTATTAAATTTCATCATAATACTTTCTGTTCATTATAATTAATTTTATCGTGATTTTTGAAAATTTGAACACTCCTGTTGGGGAATATACATTTCAATTAATTATCTTTTTCAGTCCAAACGGTTTTTTCTTTTCCGTCTTTAAAGATTATTCCGATTTTATCGAAAGTGTTTCTGATTTTATCGGCTAAATCCCAATTTTTTTCGGCTCTTGCATTTGCTCTTATTTCTATAACTTTGTCGAGAAGTGCATAGCCGCTGAGGTCTTTGTTTTCAATAAAATCAAGTTCATCTGAAATTGTTGAAATTCTTTTGTTTAATTCTTCTTCGGAAATTTGAGATTTTTTGCATGTGAAACCTAAAACTTGCATAAGCATTTTTAAATTTCCGACGTATTTTCCTGCCAAATCCTTGTCACCTTGTGCTTTTGCAGAATTTGCTTTAGTTGCTAAATCAAAGAGTATGGAAAGTGCAACAGAGGTGTTGAGGTCGTTATCCATTGCGGCTTTAAATTTTTCAACATCTTCTGATTGTTCGTCTGCTTGAATTTTTTCCGTACCTGCAAATGATGAAACTTCATTAAGAGCAGTTTGCAGACGTTTGAAACCTGCTTTTGCACTGTTTAAGGCTTCGTCATTAAATTCGACGGGCATTCTGTAATGGTTTGTTAAAATGAAAAATCTTATGGTATCTGCATCATAGTGTTCTAAAAGTGCATTTATCGTGACAAAATTTTTCAAAGACTTTGACATTTTTTCTTTGTTTATTGTAACAAAACCGTTGTGAAGCCAGTAGTTTACGAAAGTTTTACCGCTTGCACATTCTGATTGAGCGATTTCATTTTCGTGGTGAGGGAAAATTAAATCAGCACCTCCTGCGTGAATATCGATTTGTTCACCAAGATATTTTTTAGACATTGCGGAGCATTCGATGTGCCAACCGGGGCGGCCAATTCCCCAAGGTGATTTGTAGCCGTCTTGTTCATCTTTTTTCCAGAGGGCAAAATCGAGAGCATCTTCTTTTTTGCTTGATTTTTCGACTCTTGCACCTGCTTCGAGGTCATCAATCGGCTGCTTGCTGAGTTTTCCGTAGTCTTTAAAGTTTTTTACTCTAAAATATACATCTCCGTCGGCTTCATAAGCATAGCCTTTTGAGATGAGAATTTTTATGAGAGCAATCATTTCACCGATAGTTTTTGTTGCACGAGGTTCAAAATCGGGCTGTAAATTATTGAGGTCTTTCATTGCATCTGCAAAAATTTTATAATATTTATCTGAAATCTCTTGAGCCGTTTTATTTTCGTTATGAGCTTTTGCTAAAATTTTGTCATCGACGTCGGTAACGTTACGGCAATATTTAACGTCAAAACCTGAAAATTTCAAATATCTGTAAAGCATATCCCAAGTGATGTAGCATCTTGCGTGACCGAGGTGCGGATAATCGTAAACCGTCGGACCGCAAACGTACATTGTGACTTTATTTCCATCTATCGGCTTAAATTCATCAAGAGAATTTGAAAGTGTATTATATAATTTTAACATTTTGACCTCACTTTTTGAGAATTATTATACCCCAACAACAATCGTCAAGCAATTATATGAAAAACAATAAAAAATTCTTCTTAAAAATAGCCGAAAGAGGAATGCAGAGAGTGAAAAGATAATTATAACGGGGAATGAAACGGGGAGATAAACCGTTAAAATTAGTATAAGAATTGCGTTTGGTGAAAACATAATTTTCAGAAAACAAAAAATAAAGAGAGGGGGATTTCAATGGAAACACTTAGAAACATAGCATATACACTTGTTTTGATAGGAGCGGTAAACTGGGGCTTGGTCGGAATTTTCAATTTTGATTTGGTAGCCTTTTTGCTTGGCGATATGACCATATTGTCGAGAATAGTTTATTCGCTTGTCGGAATAAGTGCGGTATATGCGGCTTTGACAACAAGAGCGTGTGCCTGTGATAGAAAAATTGTCTGATTTTAGAAATTTGACAGTTTGGAAAATTGATAGACTAAGAGATTGATTTTTGTTGAAAATGCTTATCGTTTGATAGGCATTTTTATTATGTTTTGTTGGAAATTTTAAAATACATTAATTATTTAACTGTTTTGTAAAAACAAGTATAATAAAGTAAAAAGGAAAATATTATGGTTGATACAAAACAAGATATAAAATGTCCTGCTTGCGGCACTTTAATGAAAAAAATATGCATTGGCGGCAAATTTTACGTAGATATTTGCTCCCAAGGCTGCGGCGGTATATGGTTTGATAATCAGGAATTAGAAAAATTATCTTCCGAACATTTAGATTTGGCTTTAATTTTGCAGGACTTTATTACAATGGATCATATTTCTGTTGTTGATTCTGTTAGAAAATGCCCCGTTTGTCATTTCAAAATGGTTAAAAACAAAGTTTATGCAGGTGTTCCCGTAATTATTGATGAATGTTATTCCTGCGGTGGAAAATTTTTGGATAAAGGCGAGTTAAAAACTTTACTCAATGATAAACAAAAAGATGTTAATGAATTTGTCCGCTACCTGTTGAATAATAAAAAATAACCCCCCTGCGACGAAAATATCATATTCTCTACAATTTTAGAGAAATTTAAACATAAAAAAGCCCAAACAAAAACTTTTGGGCATTCTTTGAAAATTTTAAATCTGCTCGAGTTTTAAAGATTTTCGTTTATTTTGTACAAATCAACTCCACCGCCTGCTTTATATAGCCCGATTGTTGAAATTATTGTGTCTATTTTGCTTGAAATAATTTCTTTTTCTGCAAGCAAGTATATTTCTTTTGCTAAAAGCTCGTCCAATTTTGAAGTAGCACCGATTTTTGTTTTATCTTTTGCTAAATTATATATTTTTTTCTCTGTATTTATTTTCTTTATGGCTTCCTGATAATTTTTTTGAGCTGTATTATATTCCACAAGCCCCGTATTCATCTCTTTTATGCCCTCAAGATAAGTCTTTTGGTAGTCGTTGAGAGCTTGTTCATATTGGATTTTTTCAATTTCAAAAAAGCTTTCTTTTGTCCGCCTGAGAATAAATTCCGGTTAGGCAAAATCAAAATATTGGTTGTTTCCGGTTAAAGAAAAATTATCGGGCATGTTTTTTATATAATTTAAAATTTTTGTATAATCCATGCCCGTTATTAAAATTTATGGCATTTACATTTGTAGTAGATTCTATTTTAACATTTTTTTGAATTTAATGAGTGTGAAATATGAAACTAATACATATAAAATATTTCCAAAAATCTTTTGTATATCTGTCGAAAAGATGTCGTTATTTTGTAGGATTTTTTTTGTGCTTTATTCTATCCAAACGTTAACGATGTTAAGTTTGTATAGTAAAAAATAATGAAGAGATATACTATTAATAATTTTACAACTTGAAAAAAACTGAATTTTACAATTTTTATAAAGGACAAATTATGTCAGAAGAGAGAAAAGGATTTTATTTTGAATTATTGGACTTATTGAAGCAAGATCCAGAACAGAGATTTTATGCCGATAATGGTAAAGACTTATTAAGAAATAAAGTCTATGAATGTGCTATGAAGATGGATAAAGACTTGATTAAGTTGCTATTATCTAATGATAGAATGAAAGAAAAGTTTTTTACTGATATTGATGGAACATTAGTATTTGATAAGACCGCATTTGGTTGGGCTATAAATAACAAGGCTTTTCTTCAAGATTCATATACAAGATTTAAGAATACCATTGGACTTATTGATAGCAAAGAACAATTCATTTCTTCTAAGAATGATGTAGTTCTGTCATTCCCTTATAAAGATTGCGTGTTAGAAGGTGGTCAAACAAAAGAAGACCAAAAGAGAGGGGAGATATTCTATAATGAATTGCTTGCATCTGATGATGTTGACAGGCTTCTTGCACCTAAAGTATTTACTAACGTGAAGAGATATACTAAAGATGGTGAAGAACCAATAACAGAATTTAAAGACAATGATAACTTGTTAATCAAAGGTAATAACTTACTTGCATTATCTTCAATATTGAAAAGATATGAAGGTAGAGTTAAGTGCATATATATTGACCCTCCTTACAATACAGGTGGAGATAGTTTTAAATATAATGATAATTTTAATCATTCAACATGGTTAACATTTATGAAAAACAGGCTGGTCTATGCAAAAAAATTACTAAGAAAAGATGGCTGTATATTTGTTCAATGTGACCACCACGAATTAGGTTATCTGAATATACTTTTGGATGAAGTTTTTGGAATAAATAATAAAGCTCAGATTATAACAGTTAAAACATCTGCCCCTTCTGGTTTTAAAGCAGTAAACCCAGGTCCAATAGATGTTTCTGAATACATTTTATTTTACACAAAAGAAAAAAATGATTTTGACTTTAAACTTTCTTATACCGAAGCTGTCTATAATAAAAATTACAATTTATTTTTAAGTAGAGATGAAAAAAATCCAGAAGACACTTCCCATTGGCAATTTATACCTATAAAAGAACAAGTACTAAAATCAAATGGTTTTAAAGATGAGGCACAAGCTAAAGATTTATTTAAAGGTTTTTACAAAAATGTTATGGAAGCTATGATATCTGATTTTGCATACCAAAATGCTGAAAATATCGTAAGCATAAGAGATTTACATAATCCAACTGAAGAAATGAAAACACTACAAAATTTATCCAAAGAGAATCGCTCTGAAATATATGTATATACAGGACAAACGGGTAAAAAAACATATTTTTATAATGGTGGACCTTTAGCATTTTATTCTAACAAAATACAAGAATTGAATGGAAAAAGAACTATAACAGAGCTTTTAACTAATTTTTGGCAACATATATCATGGGCTGGAATAGCAAAAGAAGGTGGGGTTAAACTAAAAAATGGTAAAAAACCAGAAAAATTATTAAAAGAAATCATTAACATGACAACAAAACCGAATGATATTGTATTAGATTATCATTTAGGCTGTGGAACTACGGCTGCAGTTGCACATAAAATGCAAAGACAATTTATTGGGATTGAACAATTAAACTATGGAGAAAATGATAGTTATGTTCGTTTAAAAAATGTTGTTAATGGTGATAAAACTGGGATATCTAAAAATAAAGATATTAACTGGCAGGGTGGTGGAAGTTTCGTTTATTGTGAACTAAAAGAACTTAACCACAAGTATATAAACGAAATACAAGTTGCAGATGATAATAAGTTGAATGAATTGTATAAGGAAATTACAGATTCAGAGTTTATTAGTTATAAGGCAGATATAAATAAGCTCAAGGAATCAGAACAAGACTTTAAAGAACTATCAACAGAAGACAAACAAAAATTCTTAATTCAAGTATTAGACAAGAATTTACTATATGTTAATTACTGTGATATGGAAGATGAAGAACTTGCTGTAACAGAAGAAGAAAAGGCATTTGCAAGAAGTTTCTACGGTGAGGGTGTATAGATATGGGAACATTCTTATTTGACGACATAAATGCAATTAAAGAGTTTGCACCAGAAGTGTACAAGGAATTACCAAAGTATGTAACAAAGAATCTTACGCAGAAATATACTATTCGTCCTTATCAAGAATTAGCATTTAGAAACTTTATAACATACTTTGAAAATGAACGGTTATATCGTAAACCATCACAAGTCCTATTCCACATGGCAACTGGTAGTGGTAAGACTCTTATAATGGCAGGTTTAATTCTATATTTATATAAGAAGGGGTATAGAAATTTCCTATTCTTTGTTAATACTGATAACATTGTTCAAAAGACCAAAGATAATTTTATTAACCGGACTTCAAGTAAATACTTGTTTAACGATGAAATCAACATTGACGGTGAAATTGTTAAAATACGTACAGTAGATAACTTTCAAGGCTGTAATAAAGAAGACATTAACATTTGTTTTACTACGATTCAAGGATTACACATGAGTCTTATCCAGTTTAAAGAGAATGGTTTGACTGATGATGACTTTGCAGAAAATAAAATTGTACTAATTGCGGACGAAGCCCACCATTTAAATATCGAAACAAAAAAAGGATTGTCTAAGGCTGAAAAAGAAAATAAGAACAATTGGGAAACAACAGTTAATAGAATATTTAATTCAGATAGAGATAATGTATTACTCGAATTTACTGCAACTTGCGACTTAAAGAATCCTTACATAAAAAATGAGTACGAAAAGAAAATAATAGTAGACTATCCGCTTAAGAAGTTTAGAGAAGACCGTTATTCTAAGGAAGTTAAGACTTTTCAATCTCACGTACCTTTAAGTGATAGAGTATTACAAGCAATCTTATTAAGTCAGTATAGATTAAAGTTATTTCAAGATAATAAGAAGACTATTAAACCAGTAATACTATTCAAAAGCGACAATATTGAAACAGCAAAAACTAAAAAAGGGGAAATAAAGATAGGTAGTAAAGAGTTTTATGCAAAATATTTTCGCCCTCTTATTGATAATTTATCAGAAGCAGATTTGGTAAGAATCAGAACACAGAATAGTCATCCGTTACTTGTTAAAATGTTTGAATACTTTGACAAACATTTAACAACAGAGGAACTTATTGCTGAAATCAGAGAAGATTTCTCAAATGAGAAATGTGTTTCAGTCAACAGTAAAGAAGATAAGGGAAATTATCAATTACAGATTAATTCATTAGAAGACAGAAACAATCTTATTCGTTGTATCTTTGCTGTTGACCAATTAAATGAAGGTTGGGATGTTCTTAATTTGTTTGATATAGTAAGGCTTTATGAAACCCGAAGTGCTGAAAGACATGGAGGTCCAGGAAAACAAACTATTCAAGAAGCCCAATTAATTGGCCGTGGTGCAAGATATTGCCCTTTTACAACTACAGATAAAACAGAAAGGTTTTTACGCAAATTTGATGACGATATAAATAATGAACTGCGAGTATGTGAAACGCTTTATTATCATTGTATGAATAATTCTACCTACATATCAGAACTTACCACTGCAATGAGAGGTATCGGTTTAATACCAGATAATATTAAAGAATGTTCTTATATTCTTAAAGAAGAATTCAAAAATGATAATTTATACAAACAAGGGTTGGTTTTTGAAAATGAAAGAGTAGTTAAATCAAGAAATACAATAACGGAACTTTTGCCTTCTGTTCGTAATACTATCTATAATTATGACCTGTCAGCAGGTGCTTCAAGCACAATATCATTATTGGAAAATTCAGAAGACGATACAAGCACATGTGAAAGAGGAATATTAAAAGAATTCGTTATTTCAAGCATTTCTTATCCTATCGTGCATAAGGCTTTAAGACAATATAACATATTCAAATTTAATACCCTTAAACAGTATTATCCTAATTTAACTTCAATTAAGCAGTTTGTAACCGATTCAAAATACTTGGGTAATATTAAGGTAAGTATAAGAATTAGTAATATTGAAATCACCAATGAGCAATTGTATTTAGCATTGAAATATACATTAGGTAAAATATCAAACAAAATCTCTGATATTGAAGAAACCTATGAAGGTACAAAAGAATTTAAACCAAGAAAACTATGCGAAGTATTCAGAGACAAGACTGTAAGTTATACTGACCCTCATGGAGATGGTCAAGGGGTATCACAATCAAGTGGTGCAATATCAGAGCATTTAAAAGTAAATCTTTCTAATGAAGATTGGTTCGTTTTTACGGATAACTATGGAACAAGTGAAGAAAAAGAATTCGTTGCATACTTTAAAGACCACGTACAAGATTTAAAGAACAAATGTGATAAGGTTTATTTAATAAGAAATGAAAGACAATTAAAATTGTTCTCTTTCAATGGTGGGGAACGCTTTGAACCTGACTATGTTCTTATTATGACAAAAAAAGAAGGTAACATTACAGACCAGTACCAGATATTCATTGAGCCTAAAGGTAGTATATATATAAAACCTGACGTATGGAAAGAAGAATTCTTATTGCAAATTGAGGAATCTGGAATACCAGTTAAAACTCTTGTTGACGATAACAATTATAAAATAATCGGTTTCCCTTTTTTTAATAAAGCTGACAGACAAGATCAGTTTGTAAAAGCAATGATGAAGATTTTGTAAGATACGCAACAAAAAAGGTCAGACATGCTGACCTTTTTTTAATGGCTCCTCGGGTGGGACTCGAACCTACAACCCTTCGGTTAACAGCCGAATGCTCTGCCATTGAGCTACCGAGGAATAACTCTGTACGTTTATTATAATTCGCTGAAAAAAATATGTAAATACCTTTAATCAAAAAATTTTTAAATTTTTTTTTGAAAATCTCTTTTTTTACTGCTCTATATTTCTTGAAAATCAACGAATAACACTCTTTTGTACCTTTTTTTTAATTTTTCAACATCTCGAAAATAACTGTTTTTATAAACGGTTTTTCGGATAAATATTGTTTTTCTAAAATCAGCAAAAGTATAATCTTTAGAATTATTCTTGTATTTATTCTTTTAATTTTTATTGTAAACAAATGTAACAAGTGTTTAAATCTGATTAAAGTTTTTTTGTTTTTTGGTCGATAAATATTAAGTAAACTGAGTAAGGGATTTTGCAGATGATTAAAATGATTAAAAAATCTAATAATAATATTTCATCAAGTGTTGAATTTCTTCTTAAAGGTGCGAAAAAAAGACGTGCTATTGGCATTGCAAATGCTAAATCATTCAATTCCGATATGGGAATTAAAACAAAATTAGTTGCGTTGAATTAATTATTTTCGATTTAACGCATCATTTCTGAGAGAGTAGAGTTTATTAATCAAGCTGAATCGGCTTGATTTTTTATTGTAAAAATTCGGGATTTTTATTTGCAGCATTCGTTAAAGACCTTTTCGGCGATGTCGTAAGGGGTAGGTGTTTTTTTGCTTTTCGTTGAATATTCACACATTTTTTCGAATAATAAATTGATGTTTTTTATTGATTTACCTTTTTGCAAAATGTTTATCAAAATATATTTTATACCCCAAAGAGGCATGACGTTTGATAAATTCCAAACGAGGCGGCTATTGTTTTTTTGAACAATATCGATATATTTTTCGGTTACAGAGTTTGTGAAAAGTTTGTCTAATTTTTCGTGGCATGTATCTTTGAAGTTGTTGATAATGTCAAAAACGGCATCATCTTCGTTAAGCAGCGTAAATCCGCTGTACAAAACCTCGTTGTTTATTGCGATTTCGTATTCGTTTTCTTGAAAATTTTCCGCCGATAATAATCTGACTTTCGGGATAATAAAACCGGAAGTTTCAAACGTGTTCTCACGGATAATGCCAATTTGTGAAACGATGTTTTGTGAAAATTTTGTTAAATCGCTGCCGACTTTTAAAGTAATTTCATCAGCGGCGAGGGAATTGTACATTGTTTCAATTTTTTCTTCAATGCTCATGCCCGTGTTAGTACAGGGGTTTGTTATGTGAAATATTTTTTTAATACTCTCAATCATATTTTGTATTTAATGATTAATCTTTTTTTGTCAAAAAGATATTAAATTATTTGTTGATTAAAAATTTTTTATAAAATTTTAAAACCCGATTGATTTTTATAATATTTGAGTTAAGATAGATGTATAAATTTAATAAAAAATCGGAATGTAGCGCAGTTTGGTAGCGCACTGTGTTCGGGTCGCAGGGGTCGCAGGTTCAAATCCTGTCATTCCGATTTTTTTTTGCAAAAAATCGTTCTCCAGGTTGAACCTACGGTTTACCCAAAAGGGCATATCGATTTGTACGGCTCATTTTAGTTTTGAAAATCAGGAAAGGTTTAGAGAAGTTTATTTCGCCTACAACTCGCTACAAATCACTGTCATTCCGATTTTTTTTTTGCAAAAAAATCGTTCTCCGAGTTGAACCTGCGGTTTACCCAAAAGGGCATGTCGATTTGTACGGCTCATTTTAGTTTTGAAAATAAGGAAAGGTTTTAGAGAAGTTTATTTTCGCCTACAACTCGCTACAAATCACTTCGTTCGTTCTTCAGGACTGCCACGAGGCAACAAGTTGCTTTTCAGTTTAGCTAATCTGTTTTTATTTTGAAAGTTTTTTATGGATTGCCACGGAAAACTACGTTTCCCTCGCAATGACATCGGAAAGAAATGCGTCATCACGAGGAGCGGAGCGACCAGTGAGCAGAGTGCACTCTGCCGAAAAAAACAATCCGGTGAATTGTTTTTTG
>CAKVIE010000001.1 GCA_934754505.1 uncultured Candidatus Melainabacteria bacterium | reverse complement strand
ACATTTCTTAATATCCCCAAAACCATGTCAATTCATGCTTTCCCATGTTTCCCACCATCTCTTATTCATGTCTGTTTTGAAATAAAAACAATTATCAGAAAATAATTAAAAATTTTCTCGCTTTTTTCTTCCGAAAAAAATTTTTTATCTTCCGTTAGTTTTTTTATTTTTAATTCTTATATATGATTTTTTTCGTAATATTCGGTTACATTATTTCCGACTAAAAAAATATTTAATATAAATAATGTATATAGAAATGAAACAACTGATACAAACAAAGTTGCAACAGAAAAAAATTTAATGATAATATATATAAGAAAACTGTATGCGGAGTTGTTATGGATATTAACAAAAAAATTGATGTTACGGCATTAGGAGAAATCCTGATTGATTTTACATTTCAAGGATATAATGATGACGGTCAAAGGTTGTTTGCACAAAACGCAGGCGGAGCACCTGCAAACGTTCTTGTTGCAATTCAAAGACTTGGCGGAAAAACTGCATTCTTAGGCAAAATCGGCGACGATATGCACGGAAAATTTTTAAGAACAATCCTTGAAAAAGAAAATATAAACACAAACGGTTTGATTACTGATGATGAATATTTTACAACACTTGCATTCGTAAGCCTTTCAGAAGACGGAGAAAGGTCATTTTCTTTCGCACGAAAACCGGGTGCTGATACAAAAATCACCAAAACAGAAATTGATACGGATTTGATACAGCAATCAAAAATTTTTCATATAGGCTCATTATCGCTGACAGACGAACCTGCACGCTCTGCAACAATCTATGCCGTCGATTTTGCAAAAGAAAACGGCTGTATAATTTCTTACGACCCCAATTACCGTGCAAGTTTATGGAAAAATGAAGAAATTGCAAAAAAGCAAATGAAAAGTCTTGTTCCTCACGTTGATATTATGAAAATTTCCGACGAAGAAACAGAGCTTTTAACAGGTTTTTCTGATGTAGAGCAAGCTGCAAAATCTTTATCGGAAAAAGGCGTAAAAATAGCGGTAGTTACTCTTGGAGCTGACGGAGCCTATGTCTTAAACAAAAACGGCGGGCAATTCATACCGACATTTCCTTGCAAAGTTGTTGATACAACTGGAGCAGGCGATTCTTTTTGGGGCGGATTTCTATACAAAATTGTTAATTCTAATAAGAAAATTGATGAATATTCAGAAAAAGAACTGGCAGACTTCGTAAAATTCGGGAATGCAGTCGCAAGCCTTTGTGTAGAAAAAAAAGGTGCTATTCCTGCAATGCCTTATCTTCAAAATGTTCTTGAAAGATTAAAGCCGAATAAATAATGAATAGTTAGTGGAGTTATGTTATGAAAAAAATACTTTTTCAAATATTTAACAATCATCAATATATTTTTTCTCATACTAAATATATATTTTTATGTAGTCGGACAAAAAACAAATCTTCTTAAAGTTCGAGGCATAAAAATTTCTTCTGTAAATCAATACAGAGAAAAATACGGCGATAAATCACCTATCGACAGATTTTACATAGAAGATTTTTTAAAACAAAACAAAGAATATATACACGGAAATATTCTTGAATTAGGAGATGCATATTATACCTATAAATTTGGCAGCAATATAAAAAGCTCCGATATTTTAGACATAAGCTCAAAGAACAGAAAAGCAACTATTGTAGGAGATTTGCAAAATTCGCAAACATTGAAAAAAGACCAATTTGACTGTTTTATAATGACTCAAATGCTTATGTATCCTTATGACACAAGTGCTGTTTTAAAAAACTCATACAATGCACTTAAAAAGGACGGCGTTCTTTTGATTACCGTTCCGGGCATAAGTTTCCAATCAAATGAACCTGATTTATACGAGGAAAGCTGGCATTTTACGGAATATTCATTAAGACGTAAATTGCACGAAGCAGGATTTAAAAACATTAAAGTTATACAAGTCGGAAATGTATTAGCGGCAACTGCTTTTTTACAGGGACTTGGCGTTGAAGATTTAAAAGACAGAAATCTGCTTTTAGCAAATAATCACAGCTGTAATTTTCTTATAACCGCTTTTGCTCAAAAATAAACAATCAATCTTTTTATTTTTGATTTAAAATGGTTACGTTAGGAATTATTTATTATTGTCGTCATGAAAAAAGTTTTTACAAAATTAATCCATTTATTCTTACTGACATTAATAATTATTTTTTACTACAAAATATTATCGCCGCTATCTGAAATACCTTTTTTATTTTCTGATACATTAAGCGAGGTATTTCATCCATACCCTGAAACATTTTTGAAAAAAACAGCTTATCTTTTCTCATCAAATCCTCATAACTATTATATTTTATCAGTACTGCATGTTTTATTTGGGAACTATATACCTTCAATGTTAAAGGTGCATCCGATGGAATTTGCAAAATCATATTATTTCTATATATATCTAATAATATTCATGTTGTTTGTTTCAACATTAGCAATGAATTTTGCAAAATATTTTAAGCACAGACGATATTTTTATCTGCTATTGCCTTGTTTGTTGTTTTTCTTTATAAAAGCAAACTATGAAACAGTATGTATGTGGTTTTTTGCACAAGCTGGTTTTATGTATTCATATTATTTATCGCCGATATTTGCGATATTATTGTTCCAAAAAGCAGAATATTCATACGTGAAAAAACAAATACTGCCTAAATACAATAAAGGTATAATCTTATATTTTTGCATATTTTGCTGCTTACTTGTTTTTAACTTTCCTTTGTGGGCTTATATCTTTTCATTATTTATAATCGGTGATTTAATCCGCAAAAAGCTGTTCAAAAGTTCAAAAGCCGCATTATATTTATCAATTTTGATTATTGCCGTTTCTGTATGCAGCGAATTTTACAGGTTTATAATTATAGCATCATCTATAATTGGAAGTCTTTTGCATCAATTACTAATAAAAAACAAAGTCAAAATCGGAGAGCTATTCTCATATTTTTCAATAATTTGTTTTTCAATGGTTGCAAATACGTTTTCAAATGGCTATTTTTCGTTTGCGGAAGATAGAACACGAAGCATAACGGATTTAATGAAAAACAGCGAAATTTACCGCCACGATTTTGTAACAATACTCTTTTCTTATAATCATCTTTTATTTGTGGTACTTATTACTTTAGTTGTTTGTTCCTTCGTATTTGTCAAAAATCAGGAGAGAAATAAACGATTTTTTATTTTCAATTTTTCAATATTTATCGCTGATATATTATTTTTCGTATTTGCATTTCCTTTTAATTTAAATCATTTTGCAGCTACAAATTTATCTATATTAAATTACACAGCAATGATTATGTCTTATAAAATCATTTTGTATTATCTGATTTTTTCGTATGCAGGATATGTTATTGCTTTTTCAGAGCGAAAAATATTTAAAATACAAGCTGTTATTCTAACGGTTATATACATAATTTTATCAAGCGAATTAAAAACTGATTTTTCAACAGAGCAGGGGTATTTTAAAGCCATTAAAAGAAAATTATACATTTTCGAAAGATTATTTATAGAAGATACGAGATATACAAAACTGGGCTATTCAAACTACGAAGAATTTATACCTCCGGATTATCATATAGTAAGTTATTATATTTACAATTACGCTCCAAAAAGTAGAAACCAAGACTACAAATTTATAAAAGTTTGTGAAGAAATGGAAAATGATATGACTTGCGATAACAAAATGAAAAAAATCGTCAAAGAAAAAACAGGATATGTCTTTTCCGAAAAAGAACTTCGAGAACTTGATTTTTCAATCTATAACAAATACAGAACGAAATATTAAATGTTATTTTTTCTGCAAATTCAAAGCAGTAATTATTTTGGGAGTTAAAATATTCCAAGCATTTTCATTTGGGTGAAAACCATCATCAATTCGTTCTGTTTGAGTAAAAGTTTTTCCAGTAAGTTTTATTGTATCCAATATTATAAATCCGTCTTGTTCAAGTTTTTCAAACAATTCTTTATCATAAAATTCATCAGTATCGTTATGATAGACTAAAACAACTGTTTTAGCATTCGGATAATAAGAATTAATAATCTTTTTACTTTCTCGAAATAACAAATAATTCAATTCATTATTTTGTTTTCTAAAAAGAGCCTTGTCCTTAAAAAGATAATATAATTTGATTTCAAAAAACTTTTTAAAGACAAAAGTTTTATAAAAAAATTTTGGAAATATTCGATGTTCAATAACAACTTTACCATTTTTTTTGGCGGCGGTTAAACCGATATTTTTTTGAGTAATAATATCATTATAATATTTTCTAACCCTATAATTTTGTTCAGGAATATAAGTATAAATGACATATTCAACAGGTTTAAGAACATAGTCTAAAACCTTCAAATTGTTCAAGCTATAAAACATATATTGAACACCTGAACCGCAGACAGCAAAATTATATGTATTATACCCGCTTGTTTGATTAAAAATCTTATAATGAAAGGTTTGTTCATCTTTTAAACCATCACCGTAAGCAAAAGAACAACCAAAAAAAACTATCGCTTTCTTATTTTGAGGATTTGTATATGCAGGTCTAAAATAAAAATTAAAATCATTTTGAGTTATTTCAGAAAAATCTTTGCCTTGAGCTGAATTATAATATTGTAAATATGACGGAACAGGGTAATATTTTCTGAAACTTGATAAAGAATCATTTTTACAAAATTGCTTGTATAAACAATAGTCAGCAGTAACTAAAATGAAAATTATCAATAGAATATTTGAAAAAGCTATAAATATAAGTTTCTTTTTGTTTTTTAAAAATTGCAAAATAAACCTCCTCAAAAATCAGAGAAACATACAATTATTTTTCATCAGTCTTGTAAACAATAGTTCTGTAAGGATAAGGAATTTCGATATTTTCTTTTTTAAACCTGTTCAAGACAAGTTTATTAAATTCTCTTTGAACAGCCCATTGTTCTTTAGGAAGCGTTTTTATTATACATCTGATTGTTATACTTGAATCGCCGAATTCTGTTAAACCTTGAACAACAATGTCTGATAAGATTTTTTTGTTCATTTCTTCGTTTTTTCTAAGTTCGTTGTAGAAAATATCTTTCAAAACATTCATAACCTTTTCGGGATTTTCATCATAACCGACACCGATATCGAAAAGAGCAATCGAATAATCTCGTGTATAGTTTGTAATAATTTCGATTAAGCCGTTTCTGATAAAATGAACATTCCCGTTTGTTGCACGGAGAGTAACCATTTTCATGTCAATTTTTTCGACAGTACCTGTTTTTCCTGCAATTTCAACATAGTCACCGATTCTGATTTGACCTGAGGTGATAATAATTAAACCTTGAATTAAATCTTCAATAAATCTTTTAGATGCAAAACCGACTGCTAAACCTGCAACTCCGGCTGTTGCAAGAAAAGGTTTAATATCAATTCCTATTTTGCCTAAAAAAGCTAAAATAAACATTGTCGTTATTGCAAAGAATACGAAATTTTTTATAAATTCAAAAATTGTTGTAATTTGTCTTTTTGCCTCGGTTGAAGTTGCTTTTCGGTCAACTCTTTCATGAACTTTTGAAATAATTAAATGGGCAGCTTTCAAAAATATCAGCAAAAAAATCACTCTTACACAAAAACTGAACCAGAGAGAAGTCACTATTGCTCTGAAAATTTCGGCTAATACATAATATTTATCGTAAAAATCAAACATAAAAACTCCTTATATAAAATATTCCTTTTGTTATTATCTTAACAGAATCATAACTTTATTCATATTTATGATAAACTGTTTCTATAAGAGGTACAATACATGATTGGTTTATTATTAAAGTTATTAGGTGATCCTAACGAAAAGAAAATAAAAAAGTTTATGCCGACAGTGGATTTCATAAATTCACTTGAAGAACAGATGTCAAAACTTACAGACGATGAACTTCGGGCAAAGACACATGAATTCAAGGCACAGCTTGCCGAAAGACATACATCTTCCGACCCAGAAGAAGATAAAAAATTAGAAAAGCAAGCATTAGATAAAATTCTGCCATACGCATTTGCGGTTGTAAGAGAAGCAGGTAAAAGAGTTTTGAACATGCGACATTTTGATGTTCAGCTTATCGGCGGAATGTTTTTGCACGAAGGTCATATTGCAGAAATGAGAACAGGTGAAGGTAAAACTTTGGTTGCAACCCTTCCTGCATACTTGAATGCACTTACGGGCAAAGGTGTTCACATCGTTACGGTTAACGACTACCTTGCAAAACGTGACAGCGACTGGATGGGCAAAATTTATAAGTTTTTAGGTTTAACAGTCGGAGTCGTTCTTGCAGACAGAAGCATGTATGATGATTTTGAAGTAAAAAAACAAGCTTATGCCTGTGATATTACTTATGGAACCAATAACGAATTCGGTTTCGATTTTCTTAGAGATAATATGGCAGGAAGTGCTGAACAGCAAGTTCAACGTCCTTTCAATTATGCGATTATCGACGAAGTTGACAGTATTTTGATTGATGAAGCAAGAACACCTTTGATTATCAGCGGCAGACTTGATAAATCGGCAGAATTATACAGAACAATGGCAAAAATTGCTCCTCAACTTGAGGCAGTTAAAGATTATGAAATTGATGAAAAGAACAAAAACATCATTTTGACCGAAGACGGTATCGACAGAGCTCAAGAGCTTTTAGGAGTAAAAGATTTATTTGATGTTTCAACTCAATATGCTCACCATTTACTTCAAGCTTTGAAAGCAAAAGAATTGTATAAAATCGATATCGATTACGTTATCAAAAACGGCGAAGTTATGATTGTCGATGAATTTACGGGACGTTTGATGGACGGCCGCCGTTGGTCAGACGGACTTCATCAAGCGGTTGAAGCTAAGGAAAATCTTAAAATCCAAGATGAAACACAAACTTTGGCATCTATAACTTTCCAAAATTTATTCAGATTGTATCCGAAATTGTCGGGCATGACAGGTACAGCTTTGACAGAAGAAGCTGAATTCGGAAAAATTTATAATTTGCCGGTAACGGTTATTCCGACCAATAAAACAGATATAAGAATTAATCTTCCCGACGTTATTTATAAGACGGAAGTCAGAAAATATCAGGCTGTTTGCGATGAAATTATAGAAATGAATAAAATCGGCAGACCTGTACTTGTCGGAACAATCAGTATCGAAAAATCAGAATATATTTCTAATTTACTTAAGAAAAAAGGCATCAAACATAACATTTTGAATGCAAAACATCACGAAAAAGAAGCCTTTATTATCGCACAGGCAGGCAGATTGGGGGCTGTTACAATCGCAACCAATATGGCAGGTCGTGGTACAGATATTCTTTTAGGCGGTAACCCCGAATATATGGCTTATGAGGAATTGAAAAATAAAAACATCACTCCTGATAATCCCAAATATGAAGAAATAAAAAATGAAGCTTTAGAAAGAGCAAAGAAAATTACAGATGAAGAACATAAAAAGGTTGTAGAGCTTGGCGGCTTGCACGTTATCGGAACAGAACGCCACGAATCAAGACGTATCGATAACCAGCTCAGAGGTCGTGCTGCTCGTCAAGGCGACCCCGGTTCAACAAGATTTTTCCTTTCTCTTGAAGATAATTTGATGAGAATTTTCGGCGGTGAACAGGTCATCAAAATCATGAACATGATTAATGCTGATGATGATATGGCAATCGAATCACCTCTTATTACAAGACAAATTCAATCTTCTCAAAAGAAAGTCGAAACTTATCACTTTGATATAAGAAAACACGTCCTTGAATATGACGATGTTATGAACCTTCAAAGAGAAAAATTCTATGCTCAAAGAAATCGTGTTCTAAAAGGCGAAAACCTTTACGACGACATTATTTATATGATAGAGTGCGAACTCGACAGACTTCTTAAAAGCTATATCGCTCCGGGCATGGATCCGTCAGATTATGATAAAGAAGATGTAAAAACGCTTATCAGAGAATTAATTTCTTTAGCTCCTCAACTTACAGAAGAAGTTTCAGTTCAAGATGTAATGGGCTTGAGATTTGAAAATGTTTACGACAAATTCAGAGATAAACTTGTTGATGCATACAAAAAGCATGAACTACAAATTGTAAATTTCTATAATGATATTATTTCTAAATATGAAAGTGATTTTATCCCGCAAGTACCGTTTGAAGGCGACAACGTAATGCGTTCAATGGAACGAGATATTTTGTTGCGAGTAATTGATGCGAAATGGATTGACCACTTACACAATATTGATATGCTTCGTGACGGTATCGGATTAAGAGCATACGGTCAAAAAGATCCTTTGATTGAATACAAAAAAGAAGCTTATGACTTGTTTAACAAAATGATGTATGAAATTCAAAGCGATACGGTAAGACACATTTTCCGTTCAAAATTCGGCATACAAATTGTAAATCCGGCAGAAAATGAAGTTTTGACAGAAAGTTCTGAAAGTATGATTGAAAACCCTGTCGAGATTGAAGATGTAATAGATGCAGACGATTTTTGTCCTTGCGGAAGCGGAAAGAAGTACAAAAATTGCTGCGGAAGAAATAAGTAGGTAAAAATAATGTTTATTTTTTATGAAATATTGTTTATAGCAGCAGCGATTATTTTATCACCGATAATATTAATTGCGTTGATATTGACCCCAAAGTTCAGAGCAGGATTTTTGACGAAGTGCGGTTTATACAATTCAAAATTCAAAGGTCAGAACACAACAGTATTTCATGCCGTTTCTGTCGGCGAAACCAATGCTGTTTCAGATACGGTAAAGGCATATAAACAAAAATTTCCCGACACAAAGGTAATTATCACAAATACAACAAAAACAGGGCATGAAATAGCTTTGAAATTGTTTAAAGGTATTGCCGATGACATTACTTACTTTCCGTTTGATTCATTTTTTGCTGTAAATGCATTTTTTAATAAATATCAACCGAATAAAATCGTGATTGCGGAAACTGAAATTTGGCCTGCATTTGTGTATGAGGCTAAAAAACGAGGAATAAAGGTTTACATAGCTAATGGAAGAATTTCACCGCATTCTTATGACGGATATATGAGATTTTCATTTATTTTCAAACCTGTTCTTGAACTTTACGAAAAAATTCTTATGCAGACAAAGACAGATGCACAGCGTATCAAGGATATCGGTGCACCTGAAGATAAAGTTGAATTTATGGGCAATTTAAAATTCGACATTTCAAGAAGTTTAAATTACGAAGAACAATGTGCATTAAGAGCAAGATTTAAGGTTCATTATCCTGTTTTTATTGCCGCAAGCACACATGCCGGAGAAGATGAAATAGCATTAGATGCTTATAAAAAATTGAAAGAACATCATTCGGAAATAAAAATGCTTATAGCTCCCCGTCACCCTCAACGATTTGATGCAGTATATGATTTGATTAAAAAATACGGGTTTAGTTGTGGCAGAGTAAGTGAAAATGCCAATTTTGATGAAGTTGACGTAATTTTGGGCGATACAATGGGAGAACTTTCAAAATTCTTCTCATTCTGTACAGCTGCATATATCGGCGGAAGTTTCTTTGGTCCCGGCGGGCATAATCCGTTAGAGGCAAACATTTGGAATAAGCCTGTTGTTTCAGGGCCGAATATTGCCAATTTCAAAGATATTTATAAAATTTTGACAGAAAAAGGTGCAGCAGTAGTTGCAAAAGATACCGATGAGTTTTTCAAAACACTTGATATATGGTTCTCGGATATAACCGAACTCGAAAAAGTTTCGGCATTTGCAGGCGAAGTATTTGCCGAAAACAGAGGTGCCGTAAAATATTTGATAAACAGATTGTCATAAATTTGTGAACTTTTATAAAATCTATTTGAAATCAAAATATGTTCATGATAGTATTTTTCCGAGAATTACTAATTTTCAAGGAGAAAGAAATTGAAAACATACGAATTATTATTGATGATTAAACCGAACATTGATTCAGAAGAAGTACAAACAGTTGTATCAAAAATTTCTGATGCAGTAGATGGTTTAAAAGGAAAAGTAACAGACACAGACCTTATGGGTCGCAAAAAACTCGCTTATGACATCAAAGGATTCAGAGATGCATACATGGCAGTTTTAAAAGTTGAATTAGATGAAAAATCAGTAACAGAATTCAACAGACAATTGAAATTAAATGACAACATTCTCAGAATGATGTTTATGGAACTTTCAAAAGTAAAAGCGTAGGCGGAAATGACGGTTTGCAGAGCAGTATTTTCCGGTACGGTATTCCGAGCACCCGAAAAAAGATTTACTCAAAATAACGTAGCAATTACAACGTTTGTTTTGCAAGTACAAGACAACGATAATTTGTTAGTTAGAGTAATTTCCATGGGAAAAGCAGCAGAAGAAACAGAAAGAGTTCTCTCAAAATCTGACAAAGTTGTTGTAGAGGGCAGACTTCAAATCGGAGCTGTGAAAGATGAAGACGGTAATGAAAAGCGAGTAATGGAACTTATGTTATCGTCGTTTGAAAAAGCAGGTGAGTCCGCATCATCGGATAAACCGAAGAAGATAGCAAAATTCGCCGAAGAAGATTTCTCGGATGATTTAATTGGCGAAGAAGAAATCCCCTTTTAACGGATAGAAAGTAAAGGAATATTTAAAATGGCAAGAGAACAACAAGACAAAAAGAAAAGAAAAAGCTGCAGTTTTTGTGCAGATAAAATTGAAGTAATCGATTACAAAGATGCTCAAAAACTCAGAAAATACTTAACGGAAGCAGGAAAAATCCTTCCGAGAAGAATTACGGGTAATTGTGCTAAGCACCAAAGATTGCTTGCAAGAGCAGTTAAAAGAGCAAGAGAAGCATCATTACTTCCTTATGTATTTGACTAATCATCAATTATAACTCGAGTTTGAGTAATGAAATTTCTATTCCCGTGGTCGTAAATCGGCTGCGGGATTTGACTTGTATAGGTATTATAATATCTATTGCTTGGATAATTAGGATAATTTGAGTAGTTTGAATAATTATTATACACAGGAGGAGTAAATCCTGTCATATAGCCTGTTGTAAGGTTTCTGACGGCATTCATAAGACGATTTTTCATTCTGTAATTTTGAATTTGTTGTTTTTGAGAATTGTTTAATACCTGATTAATCATACTTATTCGGTCATTTAACGAGCCTGATTGAATGCTACCGAAAAGTTGTTGTTCCGTCATAGCGAGTCGAGTTTCTAAAGGAGCATTATAATTATTTTGCCCTAAAACCATTGCTTCTGCACGATTTAAATTTCTTATTTCATAAGGTGCTAAATCAGCATTTGCAGAATTTATCGAAAGCATTGCAACAATAAACATTGCCGCACAAAATTTGTTCGTCATAATCATTCCTCTTTTCCTATTTAGAGGATAAAATGATTTTTGGCAAAACACATTACCCGAATAGGATTAGTCGAGGTTCTTCAAGACATACAGTGTTTCATAAATTTTTTTGACCAAAGCTTCTCCGTCAGATTTTATACTTGTTTTGTCGTATCTTTGACCTTCATTTGAATAGGGAAGATATTTGGTATAAATTACACCTTCCGAACGCAGCATAGCGGAGCTGCGGGCATTTTCCGCAAGCATAACTATTGCACGATAAGACGTATAGTGTCTTTCAGGGCGGTTTGCATATTTTCTTTGAATATAATTTGCATGGTCGATATAATTACTTGCAATAGCGTTGAACATTTGGACATTTTTGTCATCTTCAACGTATGTTTTAAATTTTTCAAGTAAATCTATTACAGGTTGAATATCTTTTATGTATTCAGCTGTACGGCTTTTTTTGATGATGATATCAACGTACTCTTTATTTTCCCTTGGAACAGGTTCGAGTTTGATGTCCTTTTCCGTTGTAATCACAGGAGAATACTTAACTTTTTTAGACTTAATTTTGTAGCCCAAACTATCCTCAAGGTTAGGCAAAGCACCTTCATAACCTGCGGCTGTCGTGAGTATAACTGTAATTATCAGGGCAAAAATCTTTTTCATAATTATATTATACAGTTTTTATTTTGAAAGTCATATTATATATTTGGTTTATTTATCAAATTTTTTATAATACAATCTTGTTGAGGTGATAATATGAAGAAATTTTTTGCAATATTAGTTTTATTATTAATGTTTGTTGTTTCAGGCTGTTCGTTAGAACCCAAAACAGAACAATCTCAAGATATTTTAAAAACAGCTCAAACTCGTGGAAAATTCATCGTTGGTGTAACTTTAGATGCAAAACCTTTTGGTTTTAGAAATGCATCAGGTCAACCTGACGGATTTGACATTGATATAGCCAAAAGAATTGCGAAAGAGCTTCTTGGCAGCGAAAAAGCGGTTGAATTTGTCGAAATCAACAGTTATGATTCGATTTTAGCAGTTGCAACGGGAAAAGTTGATTTTCTTATTGCAGCAACTACAATTACACCACAAAGACAAATCCTCGTTAATTTTTCTGAACCGTATTTTACGTCAAATCAAGCAATACTTGTTCCCAATAACAGTAAAATCGAAAAAATAAAAGACTTGAATAACAAAAAAGTTATCGTAAAATTGAATTCTACATCAGAAAAAACACCTAAAAAATATGCTCCAACAGCAATTTTAATAGGCTATAAAACTCGCATGGAAGCCTTTCAGGCGTTTAAAAGCGGCAAAGGAGATGCAATTATATCAGATAATACATTACTGCACGGTTTTCTTATGGATAATAAAGGCTATAAAATTTTGCCTTTCAAGTTATCTGTTGAACCGTACGGCATTGCAATGCAAAACACTCCTGAAGCCAATGATTTGAAATCTAATATTGATGCTGTTATTTCGCAAATGAAAGTTGACGGTACAATTAGTAAATTAAAAGAAAAATGGAAAGTTTAAATTTTTTTGAAATAATAAAAAAGCAAATTCCTTTTGAGAATTTGCTTTTTTGTTTAAAAAATTTTTA
Source organism: uncultured Candidatus Melainabacteria bacterium (assembly GCA_934754505.1). Classification (GTDB taxonomy): domain Bacteria; phylum Cyanobacteriota; class Vampirovibrionia; order Gastranaerophilales; family Gastranaerophilaceae; genus RUG841. The sequence goes on along the minus strand of CAKVIE010000001.1, from coordinate 221,986 downwards.
ACCTTAAATTTTGTAAGCTCTTTGATAATACAAATACAATCCAATTCCTGCAATAATAATATTTGGAAGCCATGCCGCCAAAATAGGCACTAAAACACCCGATTGCCCAAACGAAATGGAAAAAGCACGTATCAAATAATAGAAAAATATAATCAAAATGCTGAATAAAAATCCACGATTATATCTTACTCTCGGCGGCGTAATTGCAAGAGGAACACCCAAAAGCACCAAAACTACCGATGTCAAAGGAAATGCAGTCTTATCCCAAAGGCTTATCGTACTTAAAAGTCTGTCTTTATCCGAAAGTTTATTTTTCGGATTTGTTTCTGATTTATCATTTACAAGAAGTTTTGATAAAGCAAAGAAGTTATTCGTCTGCCCTTTATCACCCGAAAACAGAGCATGATTTATCTCCGAACCGAAATCAACAACAGTTTCTTCAAACCAAGAAGTGCTTAAGGTTTTACCTTTTGGAGAAATTGAATAAACTGAGGCATCTTTAAACAACCAGCCTTTATCAACGGAACTTCCTGTTTTTGCTTGCAAAATTTGTATTGTTGACGGGTCAGAAACATCTAATATAGAAACATCGTGAAACTGTTCATCTTCACAATTTTGAACGTAAAACATTCTCTTTAATTGAATTCCGTTTTGGAGTTCTTTAAGTGTAAAATTCTTTTTACCTTTTGGAATATGTCTTTGAGTAACAGACCACATAGCAAGGTATCTTGATTGTTGAGTTGTCATAGGAACAACAGTTTCATTTATGAAAAACGTCACCAATGTTGCCAAAACCGCAAACATAAAAATAGGTTTTGCAATTCTTCCGATACTTACCCCGCATGCCCGCAAAACGGTAATTTCAGATGCAAGACACATTCTATTGACGGTCATAACAGTTGCAAACAAAACACTAATCGGAATTGTCATAACCATAACGGTCGGCAAGTTAAGCAAAATCAGCATAAATGCAATTTTTACAGGCATTCCGTATGTTGAAATTTGCTTAATCAGTGTGATAAATGTATCTGATGCAAAAATAATTGACGTAAAAATCAATACACCGAAAACAAAAATTTCGGTTATTTGCTTCAAAACATATTTATCTAATATCGAAAACTCAAATATCTTCATGTAATTATTTTACTTCAAAAAAGTTTTTTATAAAAGTTATTCATTAAACTTATCAATTTTTTTAGAAAGCTCAATTAATTCATCATCGATATTTGCCGTATTCGTCATAATCCGCACGACAGAAGTATTTAAGAGGGTAATAATATTTTTTTTCTGTCTGTAATTTTTTATGCCTGATGACAAATTATTTATTTGTTTAGCACTTGTTTTTCTTGCCAAATCCTCTTTTGACAGTTCGGAATTAAAGTATTCATCTTGCAGAGCCTCTTTGTTTGCAGGCAAAACAGAGGTTAATTTTGCAAATTCAAGCTGATTTTCTTTGTTAGTCAAAAACAATGCGAATTTTAATGCGGCATCTTTGTTTTTAGATTTTTTCGGAATTATCAGATTCATAAGCGAAAAATCGTATTTACCGCTTGAACCTGCCATTTGAGCAGCAACAACAGTTTTATCGTAAATTAACGGGGCATTTTCCTTGATAATATTTAAGAAATTAGCCCCTGCCTGAAGAAACACAATCTGCCCCGACATATATTTTTCGAGCGCTTCTCTGTGGCTTTGAGTGATAGATTCTTTGGGAATTAAATTATTTTGATAAAGATTTTTATATTCCTCAAAAATTTGTTTTGATTTTTCGGAAGATATTTCTGTCATAACATCAATTTCATTTTTATTAAGAATTTTCCAAAACGTATCATTCTCGCTTACAGTCGGCATATCAACATAGCAATTTGTTTTGGTTTTGATTTTTTCAGCCAACGAATACATTTCTTGATAAGTTGACGGAACAGCTTTTATATCAGACTTTTTCATCAAATCGGAATTTGCATAAGTTACAGCCGAGGTTAAATAAAACGGAATTGCAAAAATTTTCCCGTTGTAAGAAACCGCTTGAAGGGTGTCTTGAGGAAAAATATTCATAACATCTTTCGGAATTTCAAAAAGAGTGTTTTTGCGTGCCGCCATTGCCGAAAAATCAGGTGTTAAATTAATCAAATCAGGCGGATTATCCGACAACAATGCCGCAAGAGTCCTTTTTTCACCCTCTGAATACGGCACATCAACCCATTTTATTTTTATGTCGGGATTTTGTTTTTCAAAATCGGATATAACATTGTTTATGTATTTATCAAAAGTTCCAAGCTGCAATGTCCAGAAAACAAGCTCATTTTCGGATTTTTTTTGCTGCGGAATGAACAAAAAAGTTATAGCCGCAAACAATATTATTAAAATCGAAATTATTTTATTTTTCATATTTTGCCGAATTTGCCCCCGAATTTTTATATATATAATATAATATTATTGAAGAAAGAGGTATTTTGTAACAATGGATTTATTTGACAACTTAAAGGATATTAATAAACAAATTCCGCTTGCCGAAATATTACGCCCTAAAACTTTAGACGAATACCTCGGTCAAAGTGACGTTATGTCAAAGAATTCAGCCTTATTCGGCTTACTGAATTCGGGACGTTTGTTCTCTGTTCTTTTCTGGGGTCCTCCGGGGTGTGGAAAAACCACTCTTGCAAGGCTTTTGGCAGACAAGGTAAATGCAAATTTTATTGAATTGAGTGCTGTTACATCAGGTGTTAAAGATATTAAAGAAACGGTCGAAAAGGCAAAAGAAAACCTTTTGTACGGCAAAAAAACAATTCTTTTTCTTGATGAAATTCATAGATATTCAAAAACTCAACAAGATGCACTTTTACCGCATGTGGAAAACGGTACATTCTATTTGATGGGTTCAACAACGGAAAATCCGTCATTTCAAGTTATCCCTGCGTTACTTTCAAGAGTTCGTGTAATGCGTTTATCAGCTCTTGATGATGAAAATATTCAAAGCATTGTTGCAAAAGGCTTGCATTATCTTAAGGAAAATTATTCCGATGCAAAAATTCAACGTGAAATCCCTGATTTTATCGTTAATTTTGCACGAGGAGATGCAAGAGCAGCATTAAATTTACTTGAAGATTTGTTTTTTGCTTCCGAAATCAAGGACGGTGTCAGAATTTTGACCACACAAAGATTATCGGAACTTGCTCAAACATCATTAATAAAATACTCTCAAAATGACCATTATGACATGGCTTCGGCTTTTCAAAAAAGTTTACGAGGCTCGGACAAAAACGCCGCTATATATTGGCTTGCAAAAATGATTACAGCAGGTGAAGATCCGAGATTTATAGCAAGAAGATTGATTGTTTGTGCTGCGGAGGACGTCGGAAATGCTGACCCCAATGCACTGAACGTTGCTATGAATGCTCATCGTGCAGCAGAACTCCTCGGCATGCCCGAAGCTCGAATACCGCTCGCTCAAGCAGTCGAATATGTGGCTTGTGCACCGAAATCAAACAGAGCTATATGTGCAATAGATGCGGCTATTTCAGACATTATGCACGGAAAAAACTATCCGCCTCCGATGCACCTTCGAGATGCACACTACAAAGATGCGGAAAAATACGGGTTCGGAAACGGTTATGTTTACACACACGATAACCCCGATGTAAAACAACAATTTATGCCTGACGAAATGAAAGATAAAAAGTATTTTTCCGAATAAACAATAAAAAAGCCTAACTTTTCAGTCAGGCTTTTTTATTTTATGTTTAAATTTTAATTATTTAGCAGTTGCATACAAGATTACGTTAACATCTGTTTTTGAATAAGGACCGTGATAACCAATCCGGAATTTGTAACCGCAGTTTAAGCTGTTTAAGTAATTAATGATTTCAAATGCATCTGTCGTTTTGTGGTGGATTGATATGGCTAAATTCGGTTTTTGCGTGAACAAAATAGTTGCCGAACCTTTTAAAGCTTCCATTTCAGCACCTTCAACGTCCAATGTGATAAAATCAATTTTGTTGATATTTTCTTGAACGATAAATTTATCAAGCGGAACCAATGTTGCAGGAATGTATGTACTATCACTTCTTCTTGTAACTAATGATGCATCAATATCATCTCTGATGTACAAATCTTTGTAACATTTTTTATCCCAAAGACCAACTGCATAAGTTTTGATATTCTTGAAACCGCTTTCTTCGATTTCTTTGTTAATTTGGTGAATGATTTTTACGTTAGGATCAAAACCGATAATTCTACCGTTAGGACCAACTGTTTCAGCAACTTGGAAGGTCAAGGTCAAATCTTTTGAGATACCGCCGTTAATCATTGTATCACCCTCTTTAAGAGGAACTTCAGGACAATAGTTTTCGGGGAATTTGTCAATGAGTGATTCGTCCATTGGAGTTTTATCTGTATTAAATTGTATCAAATTATCAAATACTGCTTTTGAATAATCGTCTGTTAATAAGCTTCTTGCAGCTTCAATTTTTGGAGCATATTTTTCATCATAGGGCTTCGCATTAAGGAAATGTGCTACGAAAAATCCTAAAATCACAATAATAAAAAGTATCCATAATCGTTTTGCAATAACTTCATTCATAATTAAAATCTTCCATTATTATCTTATCGTTTCTATATTTTATACACTTTTCGGCTGTTTGTAAAGTCTTTTGTCATTTTCTTGTCAATATTGATTTTTCCCAATTTTATTCTTTAAGATTTTTTAAGTTGTGATTTTCTTTCTTATAGATATCACTTCTGACTAAAACATATAATTCATAATCATTTGGCAGAAAATACCTGTAATTTTCTATATCAAGCTCTTGCTTGTATCTCATGGCTATTTCATTTTTCTGCAAAATTAAATCTTTTATCTTTTGTTGACGAATAAACTCCTCTTTATAAGAATGTTTTTTCTTCAAAAATTTCATTTCTTTTTTTATTTCCTTGTTTAAAGTTGTTAGTTTTTTCTTATCATTGGGATTAGCAACGAACTTTTCATATTTATTAAAAAAATTATCAAATTCATTTCTATAAAGTTTTACAGTTTTAAATTTTTTATTTCTAACCATATCTTCTAACGCCGAATTAATATGACGTTGTCCTGAAAAATTTGAATTACGGAACAGTCTTTCATGCAAATCTATAATACTGTACGGCATTTTCAGCCATATTATTAACTTTGGAGGATTGTTTATCAATTCTTCCATATCGGCAATTGCTTTTTCATCGGAACATAAATCAAAATACAAATTGACATTCTTTGTGAATGGTTTTCTGTCTAAAAGTCTGTAAAATAATTGGTTGTTTATAAAGCAATATATTTTGTCATCTTTTGCAGTATATTTGTCGCTTATTGCCTTAATTTCACTAAAAAAGTCAGCTTCTTTTGCAGGTAATTTCATACCTTTTAAAAAAGTAACATTGGGAATATCTTTTTTTGCTTCTGTTAAATTGCTTGCCGTCCAATTATGCCAATATGCAGGACATATAATTTTTGAGCAAACACTCATAAAAAGTAATACCGAAGCAATTATATAAATTATTGCATTTTTTATTTTATATAAAGGTGTTTCTTGCTGTAACAGCCAAGCTGTCAAAAAACCGATAGAAAAAAATGTTAAATTAGTCATTGATTGTGACAACATAGACGAATAATTCAATGAAAAAATCATTGCTGATAATATAAAATATTGAAATTTTGCATTTGAATATTCTTTTGAAAAAACATAATCAAAAAACAAATAAAAAACGAAAATATCGGTAAAAACAAAACCAATAGAGCAAACTTGTTTGAATACTTTATCAGTACTCATTAAAAATTTAAAATTAAAAATATCCGACCCGATATTTTTCACACAATAATAAGCAATGAATATTGTTAATATTGTTATTACAAAACCGGTTAAAATTGTAAAAATATTGTCGTAATGATTACGATGAAATTTAAATATTTGATTAATATTTTTTGTTGCGGAAATTGCAGCTATGAAAATACATACACCTATATAAACGACCCATATTATTGAGCTGTCCGCAAGAACTTTAAAATGATGAAAAATCAAACTGCCGACATCACCTTTTGATGAAACACCGCCAATGACATTAACGTAGAAATCGTTTAAAGAATTCGTTTGAAACAGATAAAATACAAGACCTGAAATAATTAAAATTATCGGACATATTGTGATTAATGTACTTTTAACGGCTTCTTTTAAATTCTTATATTTTAAAACAGCCATTATTTGTAAAACGATACTTGCAGCTGAAATCACAATGCCATGAGTTTGTTTGGAAATCAACATCAATCCCAACAATAAACCTAATGCTAAAGAATAAAAATGAGTAGATTTGTTTTCCGATAAATTTGAAGTTAGATTTAATAAAATTAAGGTTACTCCAAGTCCAAAGGCATACATTAAATCATTATAAGAAAACAAACAGCAGTCATAAATTATTGAAATAAGTACTGCTCCTGTAACCAAGGTTCCTAAAAACGCATTTCGTCCGCCAAAAAATTTAAACAATATGGAATAAAATAATCCCAAAATTATTAATTTAAGAATAGCTCCGACAATATGCCCGACTATTAAACTTTCACCAAATATTTTTGATATAAAAGTAAATAAAAATACAGGAAAAGGTAACAGCGGAAAGTTTATATCTTTATACAGATGTCCGCCGTTTAATAAAGAATTAGAGTAAATTTCCAGCCACCCGTCATTTAATTGTGTTGCAGAATTACAATAAAATCCTAATACAACCGAAAATACAACCAAAACTCCCAACAAACCGCTTAAATATATTTTTAAGTTATGATTTTTACTGCTCAATTCCCACTTCATACCACGATACCTATTTTTCTATTTTTTCAAAATCAAAAAAAATAACTCCTATCAATAAACACAATAAAACGAATAACACTAATAGTGTTTTCAGCGATGACATGAACGCTAAGCTGCATAAAATAATCGTTGATATCAAAAATATCAACAAGTGATTATTTATATTGTTAATTTTGTATTTAGTTATAAATATAATATTTACAATATCTTGCAAGGTCAGTATCAAAACACTCGCAATTACACTTGCACCAAAATATTGAAAATATACTTCATTTTCAAAAATCCTTCCGCAAATATTTATAAGAAAAACTATAAATATCAGCTTGCAAGTCGTGAAAAATATTATTTCATAATTTCTATTAATAAAATTTCCTATAATATTTGACATCTTATTCCCTTTTTCGAGCAAAATATTTTTTCAATACATACTTTTATCTCAAAATACCACATTAAAAACATATTGTAAATATTAAAAACATACTATTAACCATTATTTCTGTATTAAATACGGTATAAAAATATATAAACCGACTTTACCCTTATAATATGGAGGGCAAATGGATTTAAAAAAAATATTCGGTGCAAACCTCAAAAAGCTAAGAAATCAAAAAAATTATACCCAGTTTGAACTCGCTGAAATGCTCGGAATAGACGAAAAACATTTGAGTCACATCGAAACGGGCAGAAGCTTTCCTAAAGCAATTCTTATTGAAAAAATTTGTGAAGTTTTGGATATAGATTTATCGACTTTGTTTGATTTTCCTCGTGATAAAAATCGCAAAAATCTTTTGTATAAAATTAATAAATTTACAGAAAAAGCCTCTGATGAGGATTTGGATAATTTGTGTAAAATTATTGAAATCTGCTTCAAAAACTAATTTTATTTGTTTAAATTAATATTTTTAAGCAAAAATATTAAAATCGTTGTATAATTTTCTTAGAAAAAATTTTACGAACAGGAGATTGTATGAAAAAAGATATTGATTGGGAAAAAATTGGCTTCGGCTATATTAAAACCGATTACCGTTTTGTTTCAAATTTTAAAGACGGGAAATGGGATGCGGGCATGCTTACGGAAGATGCAACTGTTACAATGAGCGAATGTGCAGGTGTTCTTCAATATGCTCAAACTTGTTTTGAGGGTTTAAAGGCATATACGACTGTTGACGGCAGAGTTGTTTGTTTCCGTCCCGATTTGAATGCAGAGAGAATGGCTCAATCTTGTGAAAGACTTGAAATGCCTGTTTTCCCGAAAGAAAAATTTATCGAAGCTGTTGTTGAAACAGTTAAAGCAAACGTTGATTACGTTCCGCCATACGGCACGGGTGCTACACTTTACATCAGACCATATATGTTCGGAAGCAATGCCGTTATCGGTGTAAAACCTGCTGATGAATACCAATTCAGAGTATTTGTAACTCCTGTCGGAGCTTACTTCAAAGGCGGTGCAAAAGGTATTACAATCAGAGTTCCTGACTTTGACAGAGCTGCTCCGCTCGGAACAGGTCACGTAAAAGCAGGTTTGAACTATGCTATGAGTTTGCATGCCATTGTTGATGCTCATAATGAAGGTTACAGCGAAAATATGTACCTTGATTCAGCAACAAGAACAAATGTTGAAGAAACAGGCGGTGCAAATATTATTTTCGTAACAAAGGACAACAAAGTCGTTACTCCGAAATCGACAACAATTCTTCCTTCAATCACAAGACGTTCATTGATGTATGTTGCACAACATTATCTCGGACTTGAAGTTGAAGAAAGAGTTATTCCTTACACAGAAATTAAAGACTTCAAAGAATGTGCATTATGTGGTACTGCTGCCGTTCTTTCACCTGTTGCAAAAGTTGTAAATCACGGTGAAGAAGTTGTATTCCCCGAAGGCGCTGACGGTTTGGGCGAAATAACAAAGAAACTCTATGATACTTTAACAGGTATTCAAATGGGCAGACTTGAAGCTCCTGAAGGCTGGATTAAAGAAATAGCATAAAATTTGATTTTCAAATTAAAATAAACTACAAAAAAGCAGGTCATAAAAAACCTGCTTTTTGATTTAAAAATAAAATATTTATTCTTCGTCAGCAGCAACCGTCAATTTTACGATACAATCAGGCTCATCAACTTCACCGTTATAAATGGGGCTGCCTTTTTTGATATTATCGACGAAATCCATTCCGTCTGTAACCTGACCCCAAACCGTATATTGACCGTCAAGCCATGAACAGTCTTTAAAGCAAATAAAGAACTGGCTGTCGCCGCTATCGGGATGTTGTGCTCTTGCCATTGAAACAGTTCCTCTTTTGTGAGGCATATCGTTAAATTCAGCTTTAAGTTTAACACCGCTGCCGCCTGTGCCGTTGCCGTTAGGATCACCTGTTTGAGCCATAAAATCTTCTATAACTCTATGAAAAAGTAATCCGTCATAAAAACCGCTTCTAACAAGTTCTTTAATTCTTGCAACGTGGTTAGGAGCTTTTTCGGGAAACATTTCTATTGTTACTCTGCCGTCCTTTAAATCAAGGTATAAAGTATTTTCTTTATCCATTTTTTGCCCTTTCATTACTGATTTAGCTAAATTATAACATAAATTATTCAGCAGATTTTCAAAAAACAATATAAAAATTTTTCAAAAACTAAAAAAAATTTGCTCTATAATATATTTATGCTGAATAAAAAACTTTATAAAGAAACAAAACATTTTATATATGAAATTGCACGAAACAAAATAATTGTTCAAGCTGTTCTAACGGGGCTGACTGCGGGTCTTTTGGTTGTTTTATTCAGATTAGGAATATCAAAATTATTCCTTGTAGTGCAGAATTTTGTCGGAAATTTCGATTTTTCATACAAAATGCTGATTTTTCCTTTGATAACGACTTTGGGCGGATTAATTTCGGGATTTTTAGTATGCAAATTCGCTCCCGAAGCTAAAGGCAGCGGTATTCCCTATGTCAAAATGACATTAAATCGAATGGGAAGTTTGACAAGAGTCAGAAGTATTTTCGTCAAATTTTTTGCAGGTATTGCAGGAATAGGAACAGGTTTGTCTTTGGGTCGTGAAGGTCCGAGCGTTCAGCTTGGAGCAGGTGCAGGTGCTTTAATCGGCAAAATATTCAAAATGAAAGGCACGGACAAAGATAAATTAATCGCTGCAGGTGCAGGCTCGGCAATCGCTGCAACTTTTAACGCACCTATTGCCGGTACAGTCTTTGTTCTTGAAGAATTGATAAATAACTTTTCATCATCTTTATTGTTTCCTGTTTTAATTGCAACAGTTTGTGCTGACTGCCTTTCGAGGAATATTCTCGGAAATTCGCCATGCTTTATAATTCCTCAAATAACAGCCGACTTAACGTTTATCAATTATATTGTGTTTATTGTGTTTGGTATTATTGCAGGAAGTATTGGCGTATTGTTTTCAAAAGTCATATTTTTCAACAACAGGCTTTTTGACAAATTTCAATCAATTCCCGACTTTGTAAAACCTGCAATAGCAGGCTTTGCAGTCGGTATTATCGGACTTTTTGTGCCTTATATTTTAGGTTCGGGAAATATTTCCGTAGATATGCTTTTGGCAGGAAAATTTTCATTATGTCTTTTGTCATTAATTTTTGTATTAAAGTTTTTCATAACGCCGTTTTGTTTCGGCTCAGGTGCAGCAGGCGGAATATTTTTACCAACCTTGATGTTAGGAGCTTTTCTCGGCTATATGACAAGCTGTATTTTGAATTTTGCAGGAATAAACGTCAATCCCGTTTTGCTTGCCGTACTTGGAATGGGAGCATTTTTATCAGGGGTTGCAAGAACTCCTGTTACAGCTGCTGTAATGGTTTTTGAAATGACAGGCTGTTACGGATTTATTCTTCCGATAATGCTCTGCTGTGCTATTGCTGATTTAACGGCAGAAAAACTCGGACATAAGCCGATTTACTCAATGCTTATTGTAAACAGCTCGACAAAAAACGGTGATGCTAAAATTTTGTCCGAAAATAAGGTCAAAAATGTTATATCGTCTGAAATTGACAGCGTTAATATTTTCGATACTCTTGAAACAGCAAAAAAATTAATAGAAAGCTCTAACCATACGGAAATTCCTGTAATCAACCGTACAGGAAGTCTTTGCGGTTATATTTCAAAAGAAAATATTGAAGATTTGATGTTTCAAGGCAATTCGGCAAATATTGAAATTCAAAAGGTCATGAACCCTAATCCCGTTACGATTTTTCAAGACGAAAACCTCTATATTGCTTATTTCAGATTACATTTTAATAATGCAAAAGCCCTTTTCGTGACGGACAAATTCAACAGACTGAAAGGTGTAATTACAAGAAAAGATATCCTTTCTGCTCTTGAGAAATCAAATCTAAATAATTAATTTTTGTAAACTGTCTTTAATATTCTTTGAAAGGCTTGTAAATAGTGTTTTCTGACTTTTTTACGTTATTCTTTATCTAATCTTAATAATTTCCGAAAAGCCTTAAAAATAAAGTGTCTTTTGTACAATTTATTGTTTTTGAGCAAATTGACAAACTCAATCGGTATGCTAAAATAAAACCCGTAAAAAGCAATGATAAAGGGCTTAACGGGCATTTTACATTTTGCTTGTTTTGTTCAAAATTATGCAAAAAGGTGGAAAAATGAGTACAAAAACAGTTGAAAAAGTAGAAAAAGATGAAAAAAATTCACAAAAAAGTGCAATTTTTGTTCTAAAAGATGCATTTTTGAGAAAAAAGCGATATTTTATATCGTTCGGAATTTTATCGATTTTGACAATTTTAGGGTTGGCATATTCGATATTTGAAACAAAATTTGATTTTATTATAGACAATTCAGCAATAAACAAAGCCGATACGGCATTTATGTTTTTATCGACTTTGCTTGTTATGATTATGACTCCTGGGCTTGCGTTATTTTATGGCGGCATGGTCAGAAAGAAAAACGTATTAGGCACATTGATGCAAAGTTTCATATCTTTGGGCTTGATAACGGTAATTTGGGTTCTTGTCGGATATTCATTGGCATTCGGACCTGATAAATTTCATTTGATAGGCGGATTTGATTGGGCTTTATTAAGAAATGTCGGTTTAACACCGTCAGAATCTTATGCAACTAATGTTCCTCATTATTTGTTTATGTTATTTCAAATGATGTTTGCGGCATTAACACCGGCCTTGATAACAGGTAGTTTTGCAGGCAGATTCAGATTTAAAAGTTTTATGATATTTTTGGCATTATGGGTGCTTTTAATTTACTGTCCGCTTGCTCACTGGGTTTGGGGAGAAGGCGGCTGGATTAGAAATCTTGGCGGACTTGATTTTGCAGGCGGATTAGTCGTTCATATCGGCTCCGGTGCAGCTGCACTCGCTGCGTGCTTGATTTTGGGCAAAAGACACGGCTACAAAAAAGAAATTATGCCCCCTCACAACTTAACATTAACCTTCATCGGTACAACTTTGTTATGGTTTGGTTGGTTCGGATTTAACGGCGGCAGTGCATTAGAAGCAAATTCTCTTGCTATATCGGCTTTAGCTGTAACTCAAGTTGCGGCAGCTGCGGGCATGATGTCGTGGTTATTGGTTGAATGGGCACAAAGAGGCAAACCGACAATGTTAGGTGCTATGTCTGGTGTTCTTGCAGGTTTAGTCGGAATAACTCCTGCGGCAGGATTTGTTTCCGTAAGCGGTGCTTTAGCGATAGGGTTTTTATCGGGTGCATTCTGTTATTACTGCGTAAGTTTAAAATCAAAATTAGGATATGATGATTCTTTGGACGCAGTCGGTATTCACGGTTCAGGAGGAGTTTTAGGCTCAATTTTAACAGGTGTTTTCGCATCAACATTAATTAATCCCGACGGAGCAAACGGTTTAATTTTCGGCTGCACACATTTGTTGAAAGTTCAAGTTATAAGCACGATTGCAGCTGTTGCATTCTCTTTTATCGGCACATACATTTTGTTAAAAATTGTGGACAAATTCTCAACTTTGCGTTTAAGTGAAGAAGAAGAAATGCAAGGTCTTGATATTACTCAACACAGTGAAAACTGTTACAGATTTTAATTCTTAATTGAAAGGTTGAAAAATGAAAAAAATAGAAGCTGTTATAAAACCATATAAACTTGAAGATATTAAAAATGAGTTGATAAATATCGGAATTACGGGCATGACTGTTACGAATGCAGAGGGTTTTGGCTCGCAAAAAGGGCATACCGAATTTTATCGTGATGTTGAATACAATGTTGCATTCATTCCGAAAGTTAAAATTGAGATTGTTATTTCTGACGATAAAGTTGAAGAAGCGGTAAAAATCATTGAAGAAACTGCTCGTACCGGGAAAATCGGCGACGGTAAGATTTTCATTCTCCCTGTTTATGACGTTATAAAAATCAGAACAGGTGAGCGTGGTGAAGCCGCATTGTAATTTTACGGGTGAAAAATGGTTAATATTCAGGAAAAAATAAACAAAATCATAAATTCTTATAATGGTACTAATGCGTTATTCAAGTTGGCAGAGCTTTTTGACGGGAATAAAGCTGCTGATGACAGTTTATGTGAACAAATCAAAAATTTGTTATTGCCATACAAAGACGGATCAATGGGGTTGGCTCAAATCAATCCGATTGCGGGCGATATTGAATATAATGCAAAAAAAATTGTCAGATGTATTGATTATGCTCAAAAAATCGGACTTGAGTCCATAATTTTTCCTGAATTAATTTTAATGGGATATCCTATTGAAGATACCATTGACAGACACCCCGTTATTGTTCGGGAGAATGTTAAATGGCTTAAAAAAATTGCTAAATTCACCACGAAAACAACCGCATTTGTCGGCTTTATCGAACCGAGATTAAGTGATTTAACAACGGGAAAAAAATATTATAATTCCGTTGCCATTTTACAAGACGGCAAAATCAGCGGGATAATAAGAAAATCATTACTTCCCGACTATTCGGAATTTAACGATTACAGATACATTGAACCATCTCCCGTCGTCGGATTTCAACCTGCCGAAACTTTAGGCGTTTTTGATAAGCAGAAAATAGAAAAATGTAATAAAACAATTTTTGTTGGAGAAAAACGCTGCGGTATTTCAGTATGCGAGGATTGCTGGAATAACAAAGAATTTTTTGACAACGAAATTATGTATGCAAAAGACCCTATTGATGAACTTTCCAAGGAAAAGCCCGATGTGTTTATAAATTGTTCGGCATCTCCTACAAGAGCAAAAAAAGAACAATTAAAACATAATATGCTTTCTTTCCTTGCGAAAAAATATAAAACGCCTTTTGTCTATGTAAATCAGGTCGGAGCTATTGATAACAACTCTTTCGAGGGTGCAAGCAGAGTTTTTGACGAGAATGGAAAACTTTTAGCAAGGGCAAAATCTTTTAAAGAGCAAATTTTGATAGTAAATCCTTTCAAAAAACTCGGAAAGGTCTATTCGTTGACAAAAGGGCTTGAAAAAGCTTTGACGGAAACAAAAACTTACACTCTTGAATATGAGCCTGATTTGGAGCGAACTTATAAAACAATTATTCAAGGTATAAAAGATTATTTCCAAAAAACAGGCTTTGAAAGAGCGGTTTTGGGATTGTCCGGCGGATTGGATTCCACAATCTGTGCGGTTTTGCTCGCTGATGCATTGGGCAGTCAAAATGTTTTCGGAATAAGCATGCCATCAAAACTTACAAGTTTTGAAAGTAAAAATGATGCAGAGATTTTGGCTGAAAATTTAGGAATTAATTTTGCCGAAGCACCGATTAAAGATATGGTACAAACGACAAATGCGGCTTTTTCGCCGTTATTTGAAAAAGTTGAATCGAAATGGAATTGCAGATATAAACAATCGTTTACTCAAGACAATATTCAAGCACGCTCAAGAGCAATGTTTTTGTGGGGAATAAGCAACGAGTTTGCAAAATGCCTGCCGATAGCAACTTCGGATAAATCAGAACTTTATATGGGTTATGCAACAATAAACGGCGATATGTCGGGCGGATTTGCACCTGTTGCAGATGTTTGCAAAACAAAATTATTCGCACTTGCAAGATGGATGAATAACAATAGAGAGGTTAAAAATGCCATTCCACAAGCTGTCATAGACAAAAAGCCCGGGGCTGAGCTTGCTATTGACCCGAAAACAGGAAAGCCTTTGATTGCTGAAGATGCACTTATGCCTTATGAATTTTTGGACGAAATAATTTGGCGGATTGAAAATCGAAAAGAAGACTATTACGACATGTTGGAGTCAAAGTTTTTGTATGAAGAAAAAAATCCTGTTTCTAAAGAACAAAAACAAGAATGGCTTGATAAATTTTATCGCAGAATGTCAACGGCTTTGTACAAATGGTCTATTTTGCCGCCGTCTGTAATTGTTGACTCACGCTCGATTAACAAATATGATTACAAACAGCCGATTACGTCTTCCCATATTAACTATAAAGGTTTGAGCGAGGCTGAAATAGGAAAAAAAATCCAATCATTTTTAGCTGTTTAAAGAAGAATTTCGCTTTTAAAAATACAGATAAAATTGTATAATGAATTTGGATAGCAAAGGGTTAAAAATGAAAGTTTCCGTAATCATACCGACTTATAATTGCGAAAAGTTTTTAAATGACAGCATAGGAAGTCTTTTAAATCAAACTGCTTCGGACTTTGAGATAATTGTTGTTGATAATAAATCCACAGACAACACAGTTAAGGTCGTAAAGGATTTTATTGCAAAAGACAGCCGTATTTCAATTATAGAACTTGATGAAAACCTTAAACAGGGTATTGCTCGAAATATCGGAGTTGAGCATGCCAAAGGCGATTATATAATGTTTCTTGACGGTGATGATAAGGCGGCACCTGATTTTGTTGAAAAAATGTATGACAAAATTGTTCAAGATAAAGCCGATATGACAATTTGCCGTTGGATGACTTTTGATGATAAAACAGGTAAAATTAACGATAAACACGGATATGCAAACTTTCACAGACTGCCTGAACAATATTTACATCAGGGCTTTACTTGGCGTGATATAAAAGATGAACTGTTTTCGCAAAGTAATGTACCGTGGGATAAAATTTATAAAAAATCTTTTTTGATTGATAAAGATGTGAAATTCCCCGGCGGCATGTTCTTTGAGGATAATGTTTTCTCCTATGATGCAATAATGAAAGCAGAAAAAATTACCGTGCTTGATGAAAGTCTTGTTTATTACAGAGTAAATCGAAAACAGGCTGTTACAGCACGCTGCGACGAAACTTTTTATGATTATTTAAAGATTTTTGCCTGCATTAAAGAAAACCTTGTCAAACAAGGCACTTGGGGTGAAATGAAATATCATTTTATCAACTATAAAGTGCGTTCAATGTTTTGGTGGTGGAAGAAAATTGATTTCAAATACAAAAAAACATTTTTTGAAAAAATCAAAAAAGATTATACGGAAATGTATAATTACGAACTTGCCAAAATCAGCGACAAAAAAGGCATTTGGACAAAGTCGTTTTTCTTGATGAACAGAGTTTTGGATAACGGATTTTGGTCATATTTGTTTTTGGTTTATTGGGATAGAATTTTCCGCATTGAATACGGCGTAGATAACCATATGATAATGCTTTTGTCAAATTATGCATTTTGGTACAGCAATTATGACGGCAAAAGATTAAAATTTGATTAAACGGCCTTTGCCCCGATAAGAAGCTGTTCTTCGGATTCGTTTTCCGTCCATATTTGAGTTGTTGATTCTTTGTAAATCGGTTCAACAATTTCTTTTTTATGAACGGCAAAATTTATATCGACAAAATTAATTTTATTCAAAACCTCAACGACAGTATGAGTGCTGCCGCAATTTGGGCAAAATTTATCAACAGGGCGTACGTTGTCATGGAAATCAATGTATGCGACACGTTTTACGCCGCAGCAGGAACATCTGACAAGATACCATTTGACAACAATATATTTACCGCAGTCGGGACAATACATTCCGTTTGAATTTACTGCAACTTTGTCGTGACGACAGCCTCTTAAAGATTTTAAAAACTCTGAAATAATCATATTTTTCTTTTAATAATAAATATGATTAAGTCAAAATTTTAGTGTTTTTTTGCGTGAATTTTTTCTCGAAGCTGCATTAAGTCTGAAACTTCTTTGTCATTTAAGAAAGCCTGTTCACCGATAATTTTTGAATAAACGTATGTTTTTGCATAAGTTTCAGCTGTTTCGATTTTGCAAAAAGCCGAGAAAATATCTTCCGCAGCAGCTATAATCCCGTGATTAGCCATAAGAACCGTGTCATAATCAACGAAAAACTTTGAAGTTTTTTCCATAAGTTCATCAGATGACGGCATGCCATAGTCCGCAACAGGAATTTTACCGAAATAGAGAATATTTTCAGCAACAATCGGAGCGGATAATTCTTTTCTGCAAGCTGCAAATGCGGTTGCAAAAGGCGAATGACAATGAATAATTGCTTTTAGGTCAGGACGAAGTTTGTAAATTGCAAGGTGCAAATGTTTTTCTGACGATGCCTTTTGACTCGAATAAAGTTCATCTCCGTTTAAATCCGTTTCGACAATGTCTTTTTCAGCCAAAAAACCGAGAGCAGTACCAGTTCCTGTTATAAACATTTTGTTCCCGTGCTTGATGCTGATATTGCCCGAAGTAGCAGAAGTCAAGTCTTTATCGTAAAGACATCTTCCGATTTTAATAATATCTGCCTTCAAAATAACTCCTTATTTTTATATATTATAACAAATTATAATTAGACTCACAAGACAAATTTTACAAATTTTTTAAAAATTTTGGAAAATATTAAAATAAATTGTTGACAATAAATTATGCTTATCATATATTAAATACATAAGTAAAAAGTCTTAAGCCCCCATCGTCTAGTGGCCTAGGACACCTCCCTTTCACGGAGGCGGCAGCGATTCGAATTCGCTTGGGGGTACCATTTTTTAAGAGCCGAAAGGCTCTTTTTTAGTGACTGTATAATCATTTTACCGATAATTTTTTGTTGAAATCTTTTAGATGCTCACAAAATGCTCACAAAATGCTGCGATTTAATAAATCTATTACAACAATTAATAGACAATAGAAAAATCATTTTGTATAATAAAACAATGGAAAATATACATTTTGTGGAAAACAGGAGTAGTAATGGCTGATAACTCCCAGAAAAACGGGCATGTTTTTCATTTAGAAAAACACGAAAATATTTCTCCTCAAAAGAAATCTTTTTGGGGCTTAAACTCAATAATCTGCGGTTGTTTTACAGTATTAATGTCAGCTATTTTATTTTTTACATTCTTATTTTTTTCAAATAATGAATCTGACAAACCTAAATTAGTCACTCCTCGATATTTTCATTCATCAGTTCTTTTAAATGATGGCAGAGTTCTTGTTACAGGAGGGTTTGTTGATGAATATGAAAAAATGACAAATTCTGCTGAAATATATAATCCGAAAAATAATGAATTTTCGCCCATAAACCCCATGAATACTGAACGTGCAAGACATTCTTCAATATTACTTCCAAATGGGAAAGTTCTGATAATCGGAGGTGATAAAACAGGAAAAAGTTGTGAGATATTTACTCCCGAAGATAATTCTTTTTCTGCTTTTAAGGATTCTAATTATATTCACAAATTTGGAAATATTGCAAAATTACCAAATGGAAACTTTTTATTATTAGGTGGAAGTTTAAAAAATAATGATTGTATCCATAATGAAATTTTCAATGTAAAAACAAATTCTTTCGAAAAAATTACTAATTTGTTGGTGCCTTTAGATTATAAAGTAAATATAGTTTCTTTATCAGAAGAATATAATTTATTTGCAAGAAGTTATGCATTGAGCCAAAAGGATTTCTTAATAAACTATAACGATAAATTAAAAAAGTTTTATTTCGAAGATATAAAATCAGAAAAAGCTCACTCTTATTGGTTTTCTAATGCTATTTCTTTTAATAAAGATAAAATTTTAATTTTTTTAGCTTCCGGTTCAAAACTTAGTCCGATAATATATGATATTAAAACTAAATCAGTGGTAAATATAAACGAATATATATTACCAATGTATAATATTGTATTTGTAAAAAGAGATAATTGTGTATATCTGATAGGAGGATGTGTACTTGAAGGTAAAATAAATGGTGTTGATGTTTTTGATATGGAAAAATATAAATTTACAACAATCAAAACAAACTATAAAAGTAAAGCAGGTCATTCTGCAATATTATTGAAAAATAATAAAATATTGTTAATTGGTGGCTATAATCCATACTTAAAAAATAAAATTAATAAAACATGTGAAATAATATAAGAAGTTACAAATAGTGACGAATAAATTTTATAAAAATAAGAAAAATATTTTTTATAAAATTTGTCGAGAAGAACAAATGCTCCTTTTTGAACTTTACCGATTACAAATTTACATTTCTTTTATTATTTTACTTACTTTCGCCTGCATTTATCAATGTAAAATATAAAACTAATAGACAGCAGAAAAATCATTTTGTATAATAGAACAATAGAAAACATACATTTTGTGAAAAACAGGAGTAGTAATGACTGATAACTTCCAGGAAAACGGGCATGATTTTCCTGCAAAACAGGGAAAGAGCAAGAATAATAATATTAACCCCAAGCATATAATTTTAGAATTATCTTTTATAAGTTTTCTAATAATATTTTCAATATATTACAAAAAAATATATATTAATTTATTGTCTGTTTTGTATATTTTCGTAGGGTTGTTGTCAATTTCAAATTATATGTTGAGAGGAGAAAAAAATCACTTAAATAACAACTACTTTATACTCTGTGAAAAAGCAGGTACATTTATTTTCTTCCAAATAATTTATATAGGAATAATGATTTTTATTTTGAGATTTATATTACTACAACAAAATGTTATTTCTGATTTTAAGATTTATTTGTTTCTATTAATATTTCTGATATGTTATATTCCATTCTTAACCTCAAGTTTAATTATATACTCACAAAACTACAATATTTTGGATTTTTTTAATATAAAACTTTATGCAAAATTTTTATTTTATGGAAATATTAAAACTGTTTTGACAGATGTATGTCATGTTATTCTTTTAATACTCGGAGGGTATGTATTTTTATATAAAGAAAATGCATATGTTTTTCTAATTCCGATTATTATTATATTCTTAACCGTACTGCTATATAAAATAAAATTATATAAAGAGTTCAAAGCGGAATATACATAGGTTATATAATTTTTAATAAATCTAAAATCACGTTTTAAAGTCCGTAGGTTGAGTTTGGCAAATTTTAGCAAAATTTTAATTTTGTGCAAAAATGTCCAGTTTCCGTAACCGACAATAAATGTTAATTGAAACAGACAGCAAGCTGCCTTTCAGTTTAGCTAATCGACTTTAATTTTAACGTATTCTGAATGAATTGCCACGGGCAACAAGTTGCCTTTCAGTTTGGTTAATCTGCTTTTATTTAAGAGCATTTGCACGATTTTTTCGCAATGACATCAAAAAAGTCGTAATCACGAGGAGTGAAACGACGTGGTGATCCAGTGGTTTACCAAATATTATAAGAGTAGTTTAAAAATTAAAAAAATATGTTTTCTCTGGATTGCCACGGGCAACAAGTTGCCTTTCAGTTTAGTTAATCTGTTTTTATTTTGAAAGTTTTTTATGGATTGCCACGAGTCAAAGCCTCTCGCAATGACATCGGAAAGAAAGTCCGTCATCACGAGGAGTGAAACGACGTGGTGATCCAGTGGTTTTGCAAAAAATTTATAAAAAAACAAATCGAGCATATTGGAGAGAGTATTTGTTGTTTTCGAAGTTTGCGTTAAAAAATTTCAATGTTTGAGGACAAAGTCCGAGTTTTGAAATTTTAGCAAACGAGAAATTACAAACAAATAACGAGCGGAAATCAGCGAGAGAGTTTCTTTGTGTTTCTTTGCGGTCAAAGAAATGTTGCGGTAGTTTGTATTTTGCAAATATAGTTTTTTGTATGCATTATTTTCTCTTATGGATTGCCACGAAAATCAAAGATTTTCTCGCAATGACATCGGAAAAGGAAGTCGTCATCACGAGGTGAAGCCTCTCGCAATGACGTGTTTTTATGGATTGCCACGAGGCTGTCGTTGTCTTGGATTTGCTTCACAAAAAAACAGTCGCTCATTTCGCAACTGCT
The DNA here is from genome assembly GCA_934754505.1 of uncultured Candidatus Melainabacteria bacterium. Taxonomy (GTDB): domain Bacteria; phylum Cyanobacteriota; class Vampirovibrionia; order Gastranaerophilales; family Gastranaerophilaceae; genus RUG841. Next base: position 200,985 of record CAKVIE010000001.1, on the reverse strand, counting down.
TTCATTCGCTATGTTTTTTGCTACTTCGGGTTCGCTCGCTCTGCTCGACTCCACCCTACGCTGTCTTGACCAGTTCGCAATAAACGTGTCTGCACGGCAAGGCTCACCGCCTTGACCGTTCCGCACTCTACTCACTGGTCGCTCCGCTCCTCGCAATGACGTGTTTTTTTAACAAAAATATGAGCAAAATGAAAGCAAAAACAGACATCAAGGGAAAAGCAATACTTTATCATTCCCCGAAACCCGCAAAAATATTGGATAAAAAAAATCGGAACGACAGGATTTGTAGCGAGTTGTAGGCGAAGTATGAGCCGTACAAATCGATATGCCCTTTTGGGTAAACCGTAGGTTCAACCCGGAGAACGATTTTTTTGCAATAAAAAAATCGGAACGACAGGATTTGAACCTGCGACCCCTACCACCCCAAGGTAGTGCGCTACCAAGCTGCGCTACGTCCCGATTGTGCATTGAATTTTATTTTTTAAATAAAATTCACAACTTGCAAATCTATTATATCAACAAAAAAATTAATTTCCACTACTTTTTTTAAAATTTTTAAATCTAACTGCTGTAACGGTTTTGATTAAAAATAATAAAAATTTTCGGGCATGCCAAGATAAAAAAGTTTTGAAATCAGTGTTTGTCGTATAATTGTTATATAAAAATATAAAAGAGGAATCCGATATGGAAGTATTAACAGGAAATCAAATAAGAGAAGCTTTTATAAACTTTTTCAAAGACAAACATCAACACACCGTCGTTGAAAGTTCATCATTAATTCCGAACAATCCGACGGTTTTATTAACGACAGCAGGTATGCTCCAATTCGTACCCTACTATTTAGGATTAGAAAAACCTCCGTTTAACCCGCCGAGAGCAACAAGTTGTCAAAAATGTGCAAGAGCGGGCGGAAAAGATTCCGATATCGAAAATGTCGGCAGAACGCCTCGCCACCATACGTTTTTTGAAATGCTCGGAAACTTCGCATTCGGCGATTATTACAAAAAAGAAATTATTCCTTGGAGCTGGGATTTCGTAACTAATTACTTGCATTTAGACCCTGCTCGACTTTGGATAACAATTTATGAAAACGATGACGAATCTTTCAAAATTTGGACGGAAGATGTAGGTGTAGCACCTGAAAGAGTTATCCGAAAAGGTAAAAAAGACAATTTCTGGGGACCTCCGGGGGCAACAGGTTCTTGCGGCCCTTGTTCGGAAATTCACTACGATTTGGGCGAAGACCTCAAATGCTCAGACGATTGCGGTATTGCAACCTGCGAATGCGACAGATGGGTCGAAATTTGGAACCTCGTATTTACCGAACTTTTCCAAGATGAAGAAGGCAACCAATCTCCGCTCGAAAAGAAAAACGTCGATACGGGCATGGGGCTTGAAAGAATTGCAATGGTTGTTCAAGGCAAGCGTTCTACATTTGATACAGACTTGTTAATGCCTATTGTTAATAAAGCTTGCGAAATAACGGGTGCAAAATACAAAGATAACGAAAAAACAGACGTTTCTATCAGAATTATCACAGACCACGCAAGATGCGTAACATTTATGATAAATGATGGTGTTATCCCCGGAAATGAAGGCAGAAGCTATGTTCTCAGAATGATTTTACGTCGTGCATTAAGACACGGAAAAATCCTCGGAACAGAATTGCCGTTCTTATACAAAATCGTTGATACTGTCATCGAAAATTACAAAGGTGCTTATCCCGATTTAGAAAAAAATGCAGAAAAAATCAAATCAACTATCAAAAAAGAAGAAGAACGCTTCAAAGTAACATTAGATAGAGGATATAAACTTCTTGAGGATTTGATGTCAAAAGGCGAAGAAATCAACGGAGAAGATGCATTCAAACTTTATGACACATTTGGATTTCCGCTTGAATTAACAGTCGAAATTGCGGCAGAAAAAGGCATTCACGTTGATACAGAAGGCTTTAATGCAGCAATGAAAGAACAAAAAGAACGTGCAAAAGCAGCAACACAAAAAATCAGCTTAACTGACGATTTGGTTTACGTAAACATCGAAAACAAATTCGGCTCAACAAACTTCACAGGCTATGAAGAAAAAGAATGCAGCGATGCGAAAATTGTTGAAACTGTTGATGTTGAAGGTGGATTTACAGATATAATTCTCGATAAAACTCCATTTTACGCAGAATGCGGCGGACAAGTCGGAGATACGGGGGTTATTGAAAGTGAAAACCTTAAAGCTGTTGTTATGAACACTTTCAAAGTAAATCATTTATCTGTTCACAGAGTTAAAATCATCAACGGTGAAGCTATAATCGGCGATACGGTCAATGCAAAAATCGACAAAGAACGTCGTCAAAACATAACAATTCACCACTCAAATGCTCACCTTTTGCAAGCAGCACTTGTCAAGGTTTTAGGCGATGAAGTAAAACAAGCAGGTTCTCAAGTTGAAGAAAACAGAACACGTTTCGACTTTTCATTTTCAAGAGCAATGACTCACGAAGAAATCACAAAAGTTGAAAACCTTATGAATAAATGGATTGGCGAAAATCAAAAACAAGTAACGAAAGTTATGGACGTTCAAGAAGCAATAAATGCAGGTGCAACGGCACTTTTCGGTGAAAAATACGAAGATAAGGTTAGAATGGTATCAATCGGAGATGTTTCAAAGGAACTTTGCGGTGGTACACACGTTGGTTCAACAGGAGAAATCAGACTTACAAAAATCGTATCAGAATCAGCAATTGCAGCAGGAACAAGACGTATTGAAGCAGTTTGCGGAGATGCAGCCGTTAAATATTTAACGGAAAAAGCAGATGAAGTTGACAAACTTGCTCATATGTTCAAAATTCCGCATACTGAAATTGTTGAAAAAATAGAAAAGATTTCTGATGAAAATAAAGCTTTACAAACAGAAGTAAACAAATTGAAAGAAGAAGCAGCACTTTCAAAAATTCAGTCATTTATTAGCAAAGCAGATGAAATAAAAGACGGAAAACTCTTTGTAAGTAAGATTGACGCACTTCCGACAATGTTCATGAAACCTGCGATTGAAAAATTAAGTTCAAAACTCGGAAATTCAATCATTGTATTCACATCTATACAAAATAACAATCAAATATCAATATGTGTAAAAGTTTCCGACAACTTTGTCAAAGCAGGAATAAATGCAGGAAATATCGTTAAAGAAATTGCAGAAGCAACAGGTGGCAGAGGCGGCGGAAAAGCAAACTTTGCACAAGGCGGCGGCAAAGATGCAGAAAATCTTGATGAAATTCTTTTGAAAATAAAAGATGAAATCAAAGGAAAATTGAATTAATAATTCAAAACAATGCAAGGCGGAAATTTTGTTTATAAACAAAATTTCCGCTTTTATCACAACTACAAATGGATATAATTATGGAAAAAATTATTGAAACAATAAAAAAATATAATATTATAGAAATTCTTATAATCACGGGGTCTGTTATTCTCTGTGCAGCCTTATTCGGAACAACATCTTTTCAAATTTTATCCGACAGAGGCAGAGAATTCATTTTGGCACAAGGGATTTTAGAAGGTAATGTGCCATTTAAAGATATTTTCTTATTATATTCACCTTTGGCTTACTATATAAATGCCGTTTTTATGCTCATTTTCGGCTCAACAATAAAATCACTGCTAATTGCAGCAACAATATGCAGCATAATTTTTGCCGTAACATATTACCTTTTAGCAAAAGAATTTATGGAAAAGTCTTTGTCTTTTTGGATAACACTATTAGTGGTTTTTGGCTGTATCAGCGGTTGTTCAATATTCAAATATTTATTTCCATATTCGTATTCAATGGTTTATGGAATAACTTCAAGTATTCTTGCAACGTATTTTCTTGTAAAATTTTTAAAAAATTCAAATGCTAAATTTGCATATATTAGCGGATTATTTGCAGGACTTGCATTTGCATTCAAACTTGAATTTTTACCGATTTTATTAATATTTGTCGGTTATATTGCCTTAAACAAAAGTATTAATTTAAAAAGCAAGATTTTATCTTATTTTTATGCGATTTTGATGCCTGTAATCACCTTTTTACTTCCGTTGATACAAGGAGCAAAAATATCGGATTACATTGAATATTTGAACTTTTTCACCCGATTTTCAAATACACAATCGATGCGAAGCTTTTATGGTGATATAGGAGCAATTTTCAATTTAACAAACATTCCGCTTTATCAAAAAGGAATATTCGGACTTATAACCGTATTAATTTTAGTTGGGATAACTTTCGTAATTTTCAGAAAAACAAACAAAAAATTTATATTTCCAATTATGTTTTGTTTAATAATTTATTTGATGTTTACAACAATGAAACCCTTTAACCACAGTATTTTATTGCCTTTTGCAACATTAGTTTTATTTATAATAAAATTTAAAGATATAAAAAATAATCCCACAGAACTTTTGATAGTTGTAACGGCATTTGCATTGAGCATACGGTGTTTTTTCCTTATGAGAATGAATTTGCACGGCGTTTATGCATTACCTTTAATGATAATTGCTCTGTATATTCTCATTGAAAAATTTACCACGGCAAAAAATCTTTTAACGGAACAAAACAAAATCTTCAAATTCATAACATGTATTTATTTGACATTTTTTGTAATTATGAATTTGCTTACTTCTATCAGCTGTAATTCAAGGCTTTTGGCGAATAAAGGCACTATTTATATTCCGAAAGAGCAAACCGAAATTTTAAATAAAACCATTGATTTTATTAACCAAAATACTCAAAAATCTGATAAAATTTTATTCCTGCCTGAAGGTCAAATTATTAATTTCATAACTGACAGAAAATGTGATTTGAAATTACACATGCTCGACAGGCTTTATTATGAAGGACTCGGAGAAGCAAAATCACTTGAGATTTTGCAAAATTCGAACAACGACTATATTATTATTGCAAAAGGTTTTAGCTTATCTGATTTTTCACAACCGTATCTTTTTACGGAAAACAACAAAATAACACAATATATTTCTGAAAATTACAGACAAATAGAATTTTTTGGCAACAAAAATCATCAAATATTCATCTTCAAAAAACAGTAATAAATTTTTCACATAAAAAAGACGGACACATTCATGCCCGTCTTTTCAGATATTTTGAAGAAACTATTTAGCCATGGCTTTTCTAACTTCAGACTTATATTTTTCAACGTTAGGTTGAAGAACTTCCGGCATAGCAGTTTCCATAGAAGTCAACAAGCCGAGTTCACGTCTTAAAATATTACCTGTGTAGATTGTTTCAAAGTGTTTTAATTCAACAAATTGAGCAATGCTTTCCAAAGTCAAATCGTCAAGGATAATTCTTGAAACAGGGTGTTGAGCAGAGTATGCAGCAATGACACCTTCAAGAATTGCGTTTGTAACCTTGTCCTCATTTTCGTAATTTACGAAAGTGAAGAAAGAATCTTTGTTATCCTCGTCCAAATCAGCTTCCGCATTGTAGTGAAGATAGCCCGGTCCAACGTTAGTATCTGTTGAAATTCTTGCTTTCAAACTTTCATTTTTAAGTTGTTTTTCCCAAAGAGTTGTGCCCATAAATGCATCTGAAAAATATTCAACAAAGTGTTTTCTTTTACCGTCTTTGTATGCATTTACGTTAAATGCTGCAAGTTGCAAAGCAAGGTTATCAGCAACATTTTCACTCAAGAAAGCATTTTGAGCTGCTAATGAAGCTTCTAACATCTTTTTAACATCTTCTTTGGCAACACCTGCAAATGCGAGAGCAAAAATAGTTGCATCATCAAAGATTGAAAAACGTCCGCCAACATCATCGTGAACATATCCTGAAAGCGAAATTTTGCCTTCGTCAACGATTTTTCTGAGTTTACTTTTTTCAGGTGAAACGTCGGTCATTGCAACAAATCTGTCTGCTACATTATCAGTTTTGAACGTATGACGAAGAATTTCATCAACTTTATTGTAAGCAGTTGTAGTTTCCATTGTTCCGCCTGATTTAGAAACCACCATAAACTTTGTTTTCGCAAGATTTAACGGTTCGATAAATCTGTTGAAACTTACAGGGTCAACAGATGAAAAGAAATGAACATTTTTAATTCCGAGCAAAGTCATCATTGATTCGGTAGTATGTCTTGAACCGCCGATACCGAGGATTGCTAATTCTTCAAATCCGCCTTCTTTAGCTTTTTTAGCCATATCAAACAAATTATCCAAATTCTTTAATTGGTTTTCAGGTAAAACTTTAATCCAATTCAAGAATTGTCCTGCTTTTCCTGCTCTTTGTTTAACTTCTTTTACAGCTTCAGCAGCCGTAGCATTAAGATTATCACCGGTTTTTGCAACTACTTTAACTTTCATATTTTCTCCTTTATGATTCTTTCAAATTTTTGAAGTGATGATGCAAGTATAATACAAATAATACTACACAAGCAACAACAATTGCTACATCAAATTTATGCCAAATATGCTTGAATGCCTCCCTGTGCATACCAAACTTAACACCGACCCAAACGAGGAAATAACTCCATACCAAAGAACCGACAAAAGTAAATGCAACAAATTTCGGAAAATTAGCTTTTAAAATTCCTGCCGGCAAAGAAATAAATGTTCTTACAACAGGCAACATTCTGCAAATAAAAAATGCCCAATCACCCCATTTTTTCTGCCATTTATCTGCTGTTTCCAAGTCTTTTTTACTGATTAAAAACCATTTACCGTATTTTTCAATAAACGGACGACCGCCGATACTTCCAAGCAAATACGAAGGAACAGAGCCGATTACACAGCCGACTGCACCGAAGAATGCTGCCGTATGGATTGAAAATACACCTTTGCTGACCAAATAACCTGCAAAAGGCAAAATAGCTTCACTCGGCAGAGGAATATTACAAGATTCTATTGCCATAAGCAACGCAATCCCCCAAGGACCCATCGCTGTAATTGTAGCCTCAATCCAGGTTCCGATGTGAATTAATAATTGATTTATAATTTCCATTTTTCATACCTTATTATCTTAACGATTATATTTTACTATAAAAGATAGAAAAACGAAATATTTCAAAATAAAAGGTTAAACGGTAACTCCGCCTGCGGCTTTTACAATAGCATTTTTGTAGAAATCAGTATTGATATTCAATTTTTCGCCTAATTTCAAAATATTAATCATAAACTCTTTTTTGTCCGCAATGTTTTTATTGATTAAAACTTTTTGGATAATCAAAGAAAATTTAGTGTATATTTCAGTAAAATAAGCATTTTGAGCCTTTGTAACATTTGGATTAAGCTCAAGGCTGTCCTTTATCTTAAAGATTTCAAGTGCAGAGCTTAAAGACTCTTCCGTAAATTGCTGCGTGAAAGTCTGAATACGTTTCTCGATTTCCTTTGAGAAAAACTCTGCTGTTTCAATTTTATCAAGCTCAACCTGAACAGATTTTGCTTCGTTTATGATATCAGCAGCATTTTGAAGTGCATTTTCGTCCTGCAAGCAGTTTCCCTGTTTGAAAATCTCATTAAAATCAGAGGACAAGGTGTATTTAGCCGCAATTTTATATTCAGCAGGCACTTCCAAGCCCAAATTTTTGAAATGTAAAACAGAACCCTTTCCGTCGTTATAAACTTCTCTGTAAACAGATTGGAATTTATCGATTTTCTTTTTAAGAAGCGACTTCAAAATCTTACGTCTTTGTTCAATCAAAATATCTTTCAACGTAAAGTATTCACGACCGAAGTATTCATCAAGCAGCCTGATTGTTTCCGTCGGCGGATATGAGAGGAATGCATTATTGAGGTTTTTCACAATCTGCATATATTTTTCAGCACTATGGAAACCTCTGATTGCACAGTGAAAATCCCCGCCTGAATATTGGAGCAACGCAAACATTATATCTGCCGTTTCAAAAGTAACTTTCGATTTAATTTCGATATGCCCCGTTATCAGATTAGAATTACCTTTAGAAACTTTTTTAGTATTAAATTTTTTAATAGAATAGCAATATAAATCCGTGATTTTGTCATAATTTTCATACAAAGATGTTATAGCCCAAAGGCTCGCAATTTGACGGAAATTCATAACACACGGTTTTACAAAATTATTCCAAATATCTCGGCCGTTACCGTAACCGGGGATATTACTTTTTGCATCTTGTAAAATATCTAAAAAGTCACTTTCCAAATCTTCATCAGAAAAATTACCCGCAAGTTGAATTGCTCTTGCCGCATATTTTAAAATTTGAACTGTTTCAATGCCTGATAATTCATTGAAAAACCAACCGCAGCTTGTGTACATCAACATCGCTTGACGTTGAATTTCCATAAGTTTGACGGCATTTATTTTATCTTGTTCGGAAAGATTTTCTTTTGCATTTTTCTCCAAAAACAAATGAACAGTTTCTTCATTTCTGTTCAAAATAACATTGATATAATCATTTCGAGCAGCCCATACATCTTTAAATAGATTTTTTCCGACAGATTCCGTGATTTTTGACAACTTATCTCTTAAATTATCAAGTGCCTCACGCAAGGGTTTTCTCCATTTTTGATTCCAACCCTGCATTCCGCCTGTCGAACAGCCGCAATCTTCTTTCCATCTGCCGACTCCGTGACAGCAGCTCCAAGACGAAACGGGCTTGATGATAACTTCATTTTTTGGCGGAAATTTTTCAAGATATTCACCATAATTTGTAAGAGTAAAACCTTCATCATAAGATTTTATTCTCAAAACATAGGCAAGTGCCATATCGCCGAATTTCGTATGATGACCGTAACTTTCACCATCTGTTGCAATATTTACCAATCTCGGAAAATCTTCTTCTTTTGAAATTCCCGTTTTAATTTTTTCAACAAAACGACCGCCGTCTTTCAAAAGTTCTTCAAACGCAACTGCTTGAGAAATTTGAGCATTATAGAAAAACAAATCAATATACTTATTTTCTCTGCACTTGATGTTATATCTGTATGCTTGAGTAGAATCAATAGTTCCGTCTGAAACATCAATCATTTCACCGTTTTTAATAACTTTTTCGGCTTGATAGGGCGACAAAACGGTAAATTTAATACCGCAATCAGCAAGAACTCCCAATGTTTCATCATCACAAGCCGTTTCAGCAAGCCAAATTCCCTCAGGCATTCTTCCGTATCGTCTTTTAAAATCTTCTACACCCCATAAAACCTGAGTATATTTGTCTTTCTCGTTTGCCAAAGGCATTATGATATGGTTATAAACTTGAGCAAGTGCATTTCCATGTCCTGAAAATTCTTCAACACTTTTTATGTCCGCATCAATAATTCTTTTGTATGTGTCAGGTTCATATTTTTCCATCCACGATAACAAAGTCGGCCCCATATTAAAGCTCATGTGTGCATAATTATTAACAATATCAAGAATTTTATTGCCGTCACCCACAATTTTAGAAATAGAATTTGGCGAATAGCATTCGGCACAAACTCTTGCATTCCAATCGTGGTAAGGCAAAGCACTTTCTTGAAGTTCAATTTCTTCAAGCCAAGGATTTTCTCTCGGCGGTTGATAAAAGTGACCGTGAATAGTCAAATATTTTTTTAATTCAGACATATTTACTCTCTATTTTTTATTGTTATCAGTTTTTTTAGACAATATTCTTAATTCATGAATATCAAGCCACGGATCGCCCAAAGCGGTTGAAAAGATTTTTCCTTTAATCATTATGCTGTCACCTGCATTCAAATCCGTTATTTTTTCGGCAGCCTTTCTATGCATAAACATTTTTAATTCAGACAAAGGAATAACGTTATTGCCAACGTCATCTCTATCTATCAAAACACCGATATACTCTTGAGATTTTCTCATTGCAGGTGTGTAATCAAGTCCGAGTGTCGAGAATTTATTAAATTTTGCAGGAAATTGAACATTTTTGTTCAAATACGGATAAGGATTAACGACCAAAATAGTCGGCGTTCTTAAAGTTTGATACTCTGTTTTATCAGCCTGAGCTTTTGCAGCAGGTGCTTTTTGAGGTGCTGATTTAACAGCAGCTGCAATCGAAAAGTCACTTGCGGTAAAAAATACTAACAATAAAAGAACAACTGATTTTATAAATTTATTCATTTTTATACCTTTAATTTTTTAACATTAACATTTTAGCACAATAAACAAAAAAATTAATGTAACAACTTGAACTAATACAAAGTGATATATTTTTGCCCGAAAGTCAGCTATTCTTTGATTATACCCATTTCTTCAAGTTTGAATTTGAAAGGCATTTCGCTGCCCGAAACAAGCATTCTTTTTGAAATAAAATCGACACCCAGCAAATCTGCCGTCATTTCAATGTTATACATGCCCGAAACAATTAAAATCTTTGTATTTTTATACTGTGTAAAGTTTTGTATCTGACGAACAAGCCATTCGCCTGCAATCATAGGTGAAAAGTCACTTTCCATCTGCAAATCGGTAACAATTAAGTCGTAAGGTTCATTTGCGGAAAATAAAACTTTATCATACCCGTCACGGGCAGAAACAGCTGTATCTGTTAATATTTCCGTATTTTCAAAGATATTTTCGAGTGTATCTTTATGATACAAACGCCAGCCACTGCTGTCATCGACTATTAAAATTTTTAACATTATTATAATTCGCCTTTTTCTAATGATAACAATAGTTTAAACGATTATAGCAAAAATAAGCCTAAATATTAATGAAACTTTATATAAAAATATGTTACAAAACAGGTAAAGTGTGAGATAATAATTGTGTAAGATAATGAGAGGGAAATGTATGTTTGAATTATTCAAAGAAATCAAAAAAGGTGTAAACAAGTTTGATGAATTTACAGCAAACAATAAATTCATGTCAAACCCTTTTAATGAAATTGTAAATCAAACGTTCGTATGGACAGAAAAACCCTCGGTATTTGAACGAATTGTAAAAAAATAATTCGACAAATACGAAAAAGTTATAACAACGTGGAGTTTTTTGTTTTAAAGAACAATGACGAGATTGGATTTTCAATCTCGTTTTTTATTTTCACTTGAAGATTTTAATCAAGCGTTCTGCCGACGATATATCTCGGACGAGCTTTTACCTCCATAAAAATTTGCCCCAAATATTCGCCTATAATACCGATACAAAGTATTTGAATACCACCTACAAAAGAAATTGTCGCAACAATAGTCGCCCAGCCCGGAACCATTATTAAACTTAAATTAAAAATCTTTTCTAAAATTGCACTAAATCCGATTATAAAAGAACAAAAAGAAATAAAAACACCGAAAAAGGTTACAAGTCTTAAAGGAACAATGCTGAAAGACGTAATACCTTGCAGTGCAAGCGAAATCAAATCAAACAGCGAAAATTTCGAAACACCTGCCATACGTTTTTTTACATCATAATAAATCACATCGGATTTTTCACCCATTTGTTGAAAAACTCCACGCAAAAAGATATTATGCTCCGAATATTCACTCAAAACATTAACGGATTTTTTGCTGACGAGCCTGTACTCCGAATGGTTTGGACAAGTTTTTGCACCCAAAACGTTCATAAGTTTATAAAAACTTTCGGCACATATTTTTTTGAACAAAGATGTGTCATTACGTTGAATTTTCACACCATAGACTATTTCATTGCCTTCATTGAATTTTTCAACAAAATCTTTTATTTTAGTTTCATCTTGCTGCAAATCAGCATCAATAGTGATACAGCAATCGTAATCAAAATTTTTCAGCTCAAGCATGCCCGCCAAAATTGCCATTTGATTACCAAAATTACGAGTGAAAGAAATCGCCTTGACTTTTTCGGGGTTATTTTTGTGAGCCTCGTTAATCAACTCAAAAGTCTTGTCAGCACTGCCGTCATCAACAAGAAATAAAAAGCTCTTGTCACTTACAACACCTTGTTCCCGTAACTCATTCAAAACCTCTGTCAGTCTTGAAATCGTCGAAGTTATAACAGCTTCTTCATTATAACAAGGTATCACTATTGCAAGTGTTGGAGCAGGCATGCAAATCTTTCTCTCTTTTGTATCAACATTACAATAATAAAACAATTTCACTATTTATGCAAACTCAATTCGTCGGGCATGGGTTGGTTTTGCAAAAATTTTTCCAAATTCAAAACCGTTTTTTGCAAAATTCTATTTGTAGCATCTGATGTGTCGTAGGCGATATGCGGTGTTATAATTACGTTTTTCAAATTAACGATTACATGGTTTAAAAGAGTTTTTTTGACGCAATCGGCACAAGACCCTGTTTCATCGCACAGCAAATTACTTTCAAACGAAAAATATTCTTCACACTCAATAACGTCAAGTGCCGCACCTGCAATTTTGTCGTTAATCAAAGCCTCATAAAGTGCTTTCGTATCAATCAACTCGCCACGAGCCGTATTCACTATGACAGCAGATTTTTTCATCATATCAAATTTATCTTTATCGAAAAGATGATAATTATCTTTTGTCAAAGGCGAATGCAGCAAAATAAAATCAGCATTACGACACAAATCCACGATATTTGTATATTTAACATCAAAATCTTTTTCGAGTGTTTTATCGGGGAAAATATCAACCGCCAAAATATTCATACCGAAGCCCTTTGCAATGCGAACAGATTGTCTGCCGATAGCCCCTGTGCCGACAATTCCGATGGTTTTTCCAAACAATTCGACGCCCGTATAATATTTTTTAACATCTGCATTTCGAACATCACTTGCAGCAATCGAAATTTTTCTGACCAAATCGAGCAACAGTCCAAACGCAAATTCCGCAACGGTACAATCACCATAATGTGTTGTGGTGACAATTTTTATACCGTTATTTTTGCAATAATCAACGTCGATATGACTATATCCGACCGAGCGAGTGATTATCAAAGCTAAATTTTTAAATTCGGCAAGAACTTCAGCTGTCAACCTTGAAGGCGTAAACACGGATATTACTTTCGCATCAAGCGATTTTTCGGGAATTTTTTTCACGGATAAAACGGGTTCTTCAAAAAACAAAGCCTCATTTTGTTGTAAAATTTGAGAATTTTTAAAGTATTCTAACTCATAATCTTTAATATCAAAAAAAACAATTGATGTCATTTTTACCTCTTTTGGAAAAATAACATCAATTTTGAAAAATTTTATTCTCTGACTAACCTACCGACTGTCTGGTTTTTTCGGCACGTTTTTTCATTAAATATTTATATCTGAAAAAGCCCATAAAACGAACTTTTTTATGATGAGAATTCACATAAGCGTGCATTTTTTTATGGTCAAATTCATTTTCCCAACAAGCAATAGCAACGGTTGCAACACAGTTACCGATTAAGTTTACTGTTGTTCTTCCCATATCAAGAATTTGGTCAATACCGAGCAAAATAGCAACGCCGATTAACGGATAATTGAAACTCGTTAAAACACCTGCCAAAACAACCAATGTAACTCTCGGAATACCTGCCATACCTTTACTTGTAACCATCAATACCAACATGATTGTTAATTGTTGAGCCAATGGTAAATCTATTCCGCAAATTTGTGTTGCAAAAAGCACCGCCAATGAAAGATACAAAGTGCTGCCGTCCATATTGAAGGTGTATCCCGTCGGCATAACAAATCCGACAATATTTTTCGGAACACCGAAATCTTCCATAATTTTCATTGCTTTGGGCAATGCTGCTTCTGAAGTTGCCGTTGTAAAAGCAAGAAGTGCAGGTTCTCTCAAAGCATTTAACAAACCTGTAAATGATACATTACAAATTTTACAAACAACAATAAGAACTGAAATTACAAAGATTATTAACGATGAATAAAGTGCAAAAATAATTTTTGCATAACTCAACATAATACCAAGACCGTTTACCGAAATAGTATGAGCTATTGCACCAAATACACCTAACGGGGCAAAAAACATAACAAATTCTGTAAACTTGAACATTATATCCGCCATAGACTGCAATACATCAAGCACAGGTTTTGCCTTTTGTCCGATTGCACAAACCGCAATAGCGAAAAATATTGCAAACACGGCAATTTGAAGCAAATCTCCCGTTGCCATGGCTTCAACAATACTTGTCGGGAATGCATGAACAAAAATATTTGCCAAAATATCCCAAGTGCTGCCGCCCATATCGGTTTTAGCCATTCCCGAAACGACATTTAACATATCAGAACCTGCCGTTACATTAAATCCGACCCCCGGTTTGAAGAAATGTCCCGAGAACAACCCTATAAACAAAGCAAGCGTTGTAACTATTTCAAAATAAATAATCGTTTTTAGTCCCAATCGACCAAGGGATTTAATATTACCGTGCCCTGCAATTCCCGTAACAAGAACAGAAAAGAGCAAAGGTGCGATAATCATTTTAATCATATTCAAAAATACCGTCGCAAGAGGCTGCAACTTAACACCGATTGCAGGACTAATCCAGCCGACAAGAATTCCGGCTATCAATGCGACAAATATCATTAATGTTAGTTTAGAATTTTTCAATTGCACCACTCCGTTTTTGATTATACTTGAAACTCCCGAATTTTAAAAATTTTATTAAAGTTCATGTTAAAAACTGTAACAGTTTTTGAATTTTTACCCTGCTTTACATTATCTCGATTTTAAAGTAAAATTAAGCTAAATGGAGATATTTTATGAGTCTTTTGTCTAAATACTATTACAGAAAATACATGGTCAGAACTTTGACAAGAAGAATGAATGACAAAGAAGAATTTCCAAATTTACAAAATGTTCCTTCAAATTATTCGCTTTTAAGCACAATGGACGAAACATACGAATCCGCAGCATCGGGATTTTTCGCAAGTTCAGGTGAAAAAATAGAACAAGAAGAAGAAAATAACTGATTTTTAATTTTTGAACTAATAAAAAAGCCCGCTTTATAAGCGAGCTTTTTACTATTTTTAATATCGATTTATGAAAGATTTCTTGTTGATAAAGCGTTATAAATAATTTCTGATGCTCTTACCGTAAAATCTTTTCCTGCAGGGCTGTTATAAGGCCTTTTAGCCATAATGCTTACGATATATTTATGACCGTCAGGCGTAACAACAATTCCCGCATCACCCATTGTATGTCCGATATCGCCTGTTTTGTGGAAGAATTTAGCATTCGGATTAAGACCTGCATGAATCAATCTGTTATTCTTAACGTGACCCATATAATCAAATATTTTGTCTTTTGAAACAGGTGATAAGAAGTCGCTGTTATCAATGTTATAAAGCATTCTTGCCAAATCTTCGGTGGTTGTTACGTTAGTACCTTTCATATCGGGAAGCCAATTATTAACTTCCGTATTTTTCAAGCCCCAAGATTTAATAGCTCTGTTAACATCATTCATGCCGCCCATTGATGACATCAACATGTTTGTTGAAGAATTATCGGAAATTTCAATCATTTTGCGAGCAAGATAATCCATTGAATATTGATTACCTGTTCTTTGGAATTGAATATCTCCTGAACCTTCTGCTCTGTAATAATCCGTCAAAGTCATTTTATCATCTATTGTCAGCTGACCTGCTTCAATAGAGCGGAACAACTGCAAAAGAACAGGAATTTTGATAATACTTGCAGCGGGGAATTGTTCTTGTGAATTTAATGCTGCATATTTTCCAGTTTCATAATCCCAAACAAAAACTGACGGGTGAATTGATTTATATTCATTTGCTAAAGCCTGCAGGCTGTTTTCAAGGTTAGTCATTTCTGACGTCAAGTTCAACGGCTGCATAAGAGGATTTTCAGTTTCTGCACCTCTCAATGAAAGAACACCGAGGAACAAATTATTGTGAAGATACTTCGACGTGGGAGAATAAATTTGCTCATAATTAACTCTAAACGGCTTTTGTGAAGCATCTGTAAATATCGGAGCAAAAAAATGTTTAGCCGCAAACGGCAAAACCAAAAATGCAACAAACACTGTCATAAATACAACGAACAGTGCCGTTATAAGACTGTACTGATTTTGTTTTTTAACTTTTCTTTTAACAGGTTTTAATACCGGCTTGTATGTTTTCGGATAAGTAATGTTAAAATCTGTTTTTTGACTTAAATTTTCACGCATCTGATCGTAATACAACCTATTCTGCAACAATTTTTAATCCCCCGACAACATAATTATACAACAAATTGTATAGTACACCAAAACTTTACATTTTGTCATAATACAAATGTATGAAAAAATAAATTTATAATCCTAAAAACATTTGAATATTTCAATATTTTTGGTAAAATAGAATTGTAAAAAAATGTTTGTAAAATGTAACAAAGGATAAAGCTAATGAGAAATGTCATTATTTTCAGCGACAGACCGTCATCAGAAATTCAATTCACATTGAAAGACAGTGACGATTACGATGTAAGAGTTAAAAGCATTAACGAATTTAAAGAAGCGGAAAAATACAACCCGTCGGTTGCTATTCTTGATATTCCGGAAGAAAAATTACGTGAAATATCAATGGTGGTCAAACTTCCCGTTCCGACACTTATTTATTCGGAAAAAATGTATGACGATTTAAAGCTCAGAGGTGACGTTTACGATTATATTTTCAAACCGTTAAACGAACAAGAATTGAAAATCAGATTAAGAAACTTTACGAGAATTAAGGAACTTCGTGAAAAAATCGCACGAGTTACAACAACTGATGAATTAACAGGTCTTCACAACAGAAGATACTTGCAGGAACAGCTTGAAGCTGAAATTTCAAGAGCAAGAAGATACGGCACAAAATTATCTTGTCTGCTTTTCGATATCGACTTCTTCAAGGTTGTAAACGATATGTACGGATACGATTGGGGCGACGTTCTTCTTAAAAAGATTGCGGAACTTCTCTCCGGTTTTATCAGAAAAGAAGATATTTTAACAAGATACGGTGATGAAGAATTTATCGTAGTTTTACCGAACACAACCGAAGAAAATGCATTTATTTTGGCAGAAAGATTCAGACGTGAAATTGAAAAAATGGAATTTATTCCTGCAGGTGAAGAAGAAAGACACCCGATTACAATTTCAGGCGGTATTTCATCATTCCCATTCCTCGAAAACGTTGATGAAGATGCAAATACGTTAATCAGATATGCAGAACACGCTTTGTACAATGCTAAAAAGAGAGGCAAAAACAAGGTTGTATTATTCTCACAAGTAAATCTTGATTACTAATCGAGGTAAAAATGGTGGTAAAAAAGCCGAGATATTTTGCATTCGGATTAACCGACAGATGTCAATCTCATTGCAGAACTTGCAGCGGCTGGCAAACACCTAAAGAATGTAAACAAAACGAACTTTCAACAAACGATTGGAAGTTCGTTTTCAATTCTTTGCACAACTGGCTTGGAAATTTTGACTTCATTTTCTCTGGCGGTGAGCCGTTTTTAAGAGAAGATATTTTTGAACTCGCTGACTATGCGGCTCAAATAGGACTAATTCCGAAAGTTATCACAAACGGACTTGCTTTGAAAAACAAATGCGAAAAATTAATAAACAGCGGTTTTTCAGATATTACAATATCTTTAAACGGAGTAAAAAATCCCGAAATACACAATTTTTCGAGAGGCTTAAACAATGCATTTAAAATCACAAGCGATGTTATCCAAAATTTAGCATATTTAAACAGAAAACGGAATGCAAACAAGACGATTTTACTCTCAACTGTTATTATGCCGTCAAATATGACAGAGCTTGTTCCGTTAGCGGAATTTGCACACACAAATCAAATAGGAATTAATTATCAGCTTTTAGACGGCGGTGATTCATTTTTTACGGCTTATGATATCCGCTCCGAATACAACAAAATGTATTCGGAAATGAGAAATGAAATAATGGCGGCCATTGATAAGCTCGTTAATTTGAAAGAAAAAGGATATTTAATTTACAACACGGAAAATCAACTTAATGCGTTTAAAGAAAGTATTTTGAATTCGCCTGATGAAACGAGCCGCAATGAATGTTACGAAGCCAAAACAGAAATGAGAACTTTCTCTGAATACACTGATTTTAACGACATTTCAGACAAAATCAATCCAAGCGAAATTGATTGTAATATTCAAACACCGTTTACGGAAATTTATCCCGAAAAAGCTGCAAAATGTAGTGAAGCAAGTTGCAGAACAGGGGATTATAATTTTTTAATTGACCCATACGGTAACGTAAGAATTTGTTTTTCGTTTGAACCGATTGGAAATTTAAGAACAATGCTGCCCGAAAACATTTGGAACAGCGAAGAAGCAGAAGAAATGCGAAAAAAGATTGCCGTTTGCAATAAATCCTGCAAACTTTTAAACTGCAACTATCACGAGGACGAAGAATAATGCCCGAATATGTAAGCTGCGATTGGATTGAAAACGGAATGGACTTTGACGTCGGGGTTTACGGCTCAAACATAATGATGTGTTGTTATGTAAGCTGCCCTGGCGGTGGAAATATAATGCTCAAAAGAGATTTTGACGGAAAGCAAATCAACTGGGTAAAATTTTGGCAGCTTAAAAATTCATACAGAAATATCCAAAAATCAGGGCAAACGATAAAGGAATGCACCGATTGTGTATATCTTCGCAAAGATAATTGGGAAAGCGGAAACCACATAAAGAGTATCATTTTTGACCATTTTACAAAATGCAACTGTAATTGCATTTATTGTTATACAAACGAGGACAAAGAAAAATACAATTCACTGCAAAGTTACAACGTACTTCCGATTGTAAAAGATATGGTTGAAAGAGGTATTTTAATCCCCGGAGGTCAAATCGGCTTTGGCGGAGGCGAACCCACTATTCTTGAAGAATTTGAAGATTTAATCCATTATTTGTTAGACCACAATTTTGACAACATAAGCATACCGACTTCTGCAATCAAATATTCACCCGTTATTGAAAAAGGTGTTGCAATGGGCAAAATCAACGTAAACAACTCAATAGACAGCGGTTCTGCAGAAACATTTTACAAAATAAAAGGCATAAATGCTTATGATAAAGTTGTTGAAAATATGAAAAGATACGCAGCTGTCAAAAAAGAACATTATAATGTCAGAAGCAAATACATAATTTGCCCAAATATAAACGATAACAAAGAAGAAGCCGACAAATGGATTGAAACCTGTTTAGACTCCAAAATAGGAATGCTCATTCTATCCGTTGATAACAAATGGCTGAAAGACCACCGTAATAACGACAACGAACAAATTGTCGAACTTGTGAAATATATTTTAGCAAAAGGCGAAAAGCTGTTTCCGAGTTTTCAAGGCGATAATCACGTTTTACAACTTCTTCAAGCAAATGAGTAAAAATCCGAAAAATTATGACTAATTATAATAGAAGTTATGAAAATAATGAAAAAATATTATATTATGCAAAAAATTCAAAAAGGAATATAAATTGTATATTCTGTTCTATTATTTTTTTAATTCTTCTTTTCATTCTTTTTGTAATGTTTATAGTAAATATTGTTTCAAATTCTATAAGCAATTTATTATATTTTGTTTTTCCTGTAATTATCTTTATTCAAATATTTAGACTTGTTCGTGCATTTAATGATTATAAAAACAACAAATTATATTTAACAAAAACATCATTAGTTATCTTAAAAAAGAATATAGCAATAGACATTAAATATACAGAAATAAAAAATATAAAAACAACTGCTAATGAATGCTTAATACTGACATTAAAAAATTCCCTCAAAATTCGTATCTTAGCAGTTGAAAATCTTTCAGAATTAATATTAAAAATAAAAGAATATGACCCTGCTATTGTATCTTCAGTAAAATACATATTTATAATTTTAAAAGAAGTAATATGTTTGTTATTATATCCGATATTGATTTATTACATTATAATTTTAGATTATGAGATGTTAGAAGTCTCAAGTTTTACAAAATATTATTTTATTCTTCCAATCATTTTCTGTTTTTTGACAACAATAATAAATCTTATAAAAAAACTAAAAATCCTGAAAATGATAATATCCACAAATTTTTCAAATTCGCAAACCTATAAAACAGAAAAAACCAAAGAAAAAGAACCATCGGGAATAACCTGCCCTATTTGCGGAAGTAATATACCTTTTTTACAAAATAGTTGCCCTAACTGTAAAATATATTATAAATAACATTATCAGTATACCTTTTTAACCCAAAAAGTATATGCTGCATTAATTGCAAATGTTTCAAAAGTAATAAAAAAGATTACTTCAGAATTATAAAAAAACTTATAAAAATTTTTATTCCTTTGGCATACAGCATTTCTTATATTTTTTACCGCTGCCGCAAGGACAAGGCTCGTTTCTGCCGACACGTTTATTGTTTAAATTTTGCCCGTTGTTCTTTTGTTGTGAATTTTCAAACATAAAATCCGCAAAAACATCTGATGCATACAAAAGTGCTGCAGGTGAAAGGTTTGGAGCCGATTTATCATAATGTTTTATATTAATCAAAATGTCCGCTAAAGTGTATTTAGAATTTAGAATTTCATTAATTCGAGATATGAAATTCTCATATTTTTCAGCCAAATGCTCAAAAATCACACCTGATATTTTCTCATTGAAAACGAAATTTCTCACGCAATCATGCCAATTTTTAATTTGCTTATAATCATCTGACTCAAAGATTTTGCAGAAAGTACCGTAAAACGGAATTGCATACAAACCTGATTTTTCTATATAAATTATACCAACATCATGTTTGCTGCCTTGTGCCGAAAAGCCTGCCATAGACTTCTTTTCGATACTGTCATTTGTATAATTGAAATCTTTTGTCGGGAAATATTCATACTTTTCGGGAGCTGCAATGCCATTTTGGACAATAGTTTTGATATCTTCATCACCATATTCACAATAAGAATTGAACGCATTTATAATTTCATCAGCAGTTTGATTTGTCGTAATAATTTCGGTAGTTTTAAAGCATTCAACAAATTTTTCATAAAAAACAGCAACTTCTTTTTTTACATCATTCAATTTTTCGTCATTTTGAAAATATGTTATTTCGGGATTATCAATGATTTTTGAAATTGCATATCTTTTTGCACCACCGATTTTATCGGCACTTGTCATGGCTCTTACATCGCAAAGATAGTAAACACCGTCAATTTCACACAAACAGGCATATAAAAACGACCCTTGTGAAACACCTCTAAATGCAGTCATAGTGCCAAGTGCATTTACGGAATAATCTCTTTCGTTAATTATACTATACAGTTCAAAACCGTGTTTTAAGACCTTTTTAACTTGAAAAACACCGACAAAAGCATTTTTCAAAGCATTTACAATCGCAAGTTCGCCTTTTGATAAATTCAAATGTTTTTCGGCATAATAGTCAAACATTGTCTTGCCGCCGATTTTTCTCGAATATAGGTAAGTCAAAGTACGGCTTCTTTTTTCTTCTTGCGAAATATATTTTGCATCAAATTGAGCAAAATCCTTAAAATCTTTTCCGATTTGCAAATCTATCATCAAAAAAGTTGTAATTTTATCAACAACTTGAGAAATTTGTTCGTTAATATTTAATGTCGTCATAATTAGCCTTTTATTTTCAACACGGCGGAATGTCTTGCAGTATTGCCGTTTTCTTTTCTATATGAAAAAAATATATCACAAGAACAAGAAGTGCAATAGTCCGATACATCAACCTGTCGGACAGATATTTCATTCAAAAGCATTTTATTGACCATTTTCAAATCGACGAAAAATTTTCCGTCCTCTTTCGACGGAGAAAATACTCCCTGTTTTTTCGCTTCGGAAATATCAATTCCGTCCAATATTTTGTCAAAAACATCTTGATTTACATCAAAACAGCATTTTCCAATACCTGCACCGATTGCAGCCTTAATATTTTCAGGCTTTGAACCTTTTTCAATCAATTTTTTTACGGCAATTTGTTGAATTTTCGCAGATGTCCCCCGCCAACCCGCATGAACAACTCCACCGACATTATTTTCACTATCGTATAAAATAATCGGAATGCAGTCTGCAAAATTTAAAAAAGTTGCAGTTTCAGGCTCTGTCAAAATTATTCCGTCAATATTTTCAAAATAATTACAGTCACTTTTCGCAAATTCGACGTTAGCCGTATGCATTTGCTTGCAACGGTATAGATTTTCGGGCAAAATATTCAATTTTTCAATTAAAAAATCAACATTTCTCTCTGCTTGCAAATCTAAATCATTTCTTGTACCTGAATGAAGAATAAAATCCCTCGTGGTAAAAAAATGCTCACAATCATTGAGAAGTGTTGATTTTAGAACTTTTTTTCCGAAAAAATCGTCAAAATAAAACATTAATCACCAAGTGTATTAAATATTCTGTCGCCTGCATCACCAAGTCCCGGGATAATATAGCCCGTCTTGCTCAAAGTTTCATCAATATGAGCAGTTGTGATTTTGAGTGTCGGATAATATTTTCTGATTTTTTCAAGTCCTTCCGGTGCAGATATCAAACTTACAAATCTGATATTTTCAACAGGAATTCGTTTGCTTGCAAATAAATTAATACAATCCAAACCTGAATTGCCGGTTGCTATCATAGGATCGAGGATAAATATAATCGTTTTTTGAGGTTCATCAAACATAATCGGAGTTTTATCATAATACCAAACAGGTTTTAAACTGTTTTCATCACGGTACATACCAATGTGTCTGATGCTTGCATTCGGCAAAACGTCACTTGCAATATCCGAAAAAATCAAACCTGCTCTCAAAATCGGAGCAAGAATGATTTTAACATCTTTTCTTAAAATTTGAGTTTTACACTCTGCAATCGGTGTAACAGTTGTTGTTTCTTCTGTTTCTAAATCCTGCGTTGCAGTATATAAAAGCAAATATGTTAAACGTCTTATAGCATTTCTGAAAACTTCTGCAGTCGTATTTTTATCTCTGATTATTGTTAAATTCTGCTGGCATAAAGGGTGGTCACAAACAGTTGTATAAGGGTCTTTTATTATCGTATCAGTCATTATTTTTCTCCTTCATATCTTCCGTATTTCCTGATGAAGCCGGTTCGCTTTCACCTACGGTCTGATTGTCTTTGTGTTTTTCGTTGAAAAATTTCACCTTATTGTTAAAATCATCAACAAAACGAATATCTTTTTTTACAAATGATTGTACCATACTATTTAAATTCTGTGCAGATTTCATTAAATATGGAATTTTTATACCGCTGTTTACAAATGCATCGATTGATGCCGTAGCATTTATCGAAACCTGTTCTAACGTTGCGTTTATCTGATTTCCCCATTTATAATAATCGGCAATTCTGTATGGAGATTTTGTTATTAAAACTTCACTATTATCAGGATAATTTTTTATTGAAGGCTCAATTTCCAAAGATTTTGACCCGCCTAATCCGTAAAATTCAACACGAGCTGTCGAACCGTTAGGAATGTTAATGTTTTTTTCCGTAACTAAAAACGATACAAATATATTATCTTCAAAAACCTTTACATCTCTGACATATCCGATTTGATACCCCATCATACGAACAGGTGAACCTTTCGTCAAGCCGTCAACGTCTTTAAAAAACATGTAATAACTTGAATTTTTTTGGTCTGCAGTTGCAAAAGAATATGTAAAACCTAAAATTAGAGCAAATATTAATATTGCCCATAAAAACAATTCGATAGACCAAACTAATCGTTTATTCATAATTACATTATATCGTGAATAAACCTTTGTTTCAACGAATTAATTTTTTGAAAAATAAATTTTCCAACCGCAGCCCAGAGAAATTAACGCAATTACAATGCAAACCCACACAGCGACAGGTATTCCGAAAATATTTAACACACTGTCTGTTCTTATAAATTCAATCCCTATCCGAAGCAAAGAATATAGAAATAAATAAGAAAAGAAAATCATTCCTTTTTTATCTTTGTATTTATCTTTCAAAATAAAAAATAAAATACAAAATATGCAAATGTTTCCTATGCATTCATATAAAAATGTCGGGTGAAAATATTGGTAATTGTAATATTCAAGAGGTCTGTTTTCAGGTGAAATGTATAATTTCCAAGGCAAATCACAAGGTTTTCCAAAAGCCTCGGAATTAAAGAAATTGCCCCATCTGCCTATTGCCTGACCGATTGGAACAACCATTGCATATAAATCAGCCAATTTGAAGAAATCCAGATGATTTTTTTTGACAAAAACAAATCCTGCTGTAATTCCTCCAAGCAACGCACCGTGAATTGTAATTCCGCCGTGATTTATCATCAAAATTTCATTCGGATTTGACAAAAAATATGGAAAATCAAGCAAAACATACCAAGCCCTTGCTCCAATTATCCCAAATAAAATTACCCAAAATGATAAATCATATAAAATATCCTCGGATATTTCGGGATAAAATCGTTTTCTAAATCCGAGTAAACAAACAAAAGAGGCGAATATTGCCGCCCCCATTGTAATTCCATATTTCATAACAGGATAATTGCCGATGTAAAAAGCAACCCTCTCAGTTGATGTGAACATTAATCAACTCTTTCCGATTTTCCTGATTCTTCTGTCGAATATTTACGCAATTCAGTGTTCAAAGAATCAATCTTTTCATTGACCTTAGCTGCATCGTCCGCATTAACTTTCTTTGATAAATATTTATTATAATATTCAATTGCGGTCGTAATATATTTATTAATATCCGTTTTTTGTTCGTCTGTCAAAGCATTTTCTTGAGCTTGAACATCATCAGAAACTTCTGCGTTATCTTCTTCACTATCTTTTCCATTAATAATTTCATAGGCTTTTTCTTCGTTTACGACACCCATTGTGTGATATGCATCAGGGAAATCAGGATTCAATTCGAAAACTTTATTTAAAGCCTTTTCAGCTTTATCTAATTTTTTAGCCTCTAAATATGCAACTGCAAGGTTGTAATGTGTTTCATAAAGTGATTCGTCTAAATCAATACTCGACTCAAGTCTTGAAATAGCACCCTCGACGTCACCTTCAGCAAGCATTTTTTGAGCATTATTATTTAATTCTTGAACTGCAAATTTGTTCACACACGCTGTCGATACCAATGTAACAGCCATTATCAATGTTATAAGTAGTGTCTTTTTCATTTAAAATCTCCTGTATTTTTTTATTTTAATAAATACTAAAATATTTTGCAATAATATTACATTTACGATACAATAGCATTAAAAACAAAGGTTGAATTATGAGCGACGAAGAAAAAATTGTTTCATTATCGGGAATGCGTGACAAAGCGAAAGCATCAAAACAAAAACCCGAAAACTCTGATAATAAAAGACCCGAACCTGTTTTTTGCAGTTTCTGCGGAAGACCAAACACCCAAGTTTTAAAAATGGTTCAAGGTCCCGGGGTGAATATTTGCTCTGAATGTGCAATGATTGCTGTTCAATATTTAATTATGGAAGACAAAATGCCATCCGGCGAAGCTCAAGCTATTTTAGACAGTTTTTGGAATAAGGTTAGATAATAAATGACACTCAATAAACTTCAAATTCGTGCAAAAATTTTACCGATACTTGCGGAACTCAAAGCCGAACCGAGGCTTTCCTATGATGTTTTCATTATGAAAACAAAAGAATTACACGAAATCGAAGACTTCGATACTTTTTTTGAAATTCTCTGCAAAGAGCTTTCAAAAGTCAATGAAGATAAATACATAGACATTCTTCGGGCTATGATATTAGAGTTTATACCAAGAGAAATGTTTGAAACAAAAGCACTTGAAATACTCAAAATGCCTGATAAACCTGATATGCTCAAGTATCAGCTCATTCAGACTTTAAAAACTGTCGGCAAAGAAATAGATTACGAAGAATTATTTGAATACCTCGAAGATGCACAATCCATAATAAATTACGACACGGAAAAATTACTTGAGCACGCTGTTGTCAACCCTGAAACGCAAATAGACTTTTTGGATTTCTTATCCTCGCTTCAACACGAAGATAAAACGCTTTTAATCGACTCGCTTGCAGCCGATTACACAGGAAATAACCTCGCTAATATTTTAGCCCCTGTGTTATATTCGGATTTTCCCGAAAATGTTCATCTAAAGGCTATTTCGATTTTAGGCGAAACAAAATCTCCTCTTGCAATAAAAGCACTCGAGTATTTGCACGAAATTACGGATAACGACATAGTTCGGACAAATTGCAAAAAAAGTCTTAATATGCTTAAACTTTCAGGTGCAACGAAAGAAGCAGGCGAAAAATTTTACAAAGCAATTATGGCAGAATCAACGCCATATAAATGTTATACTGGTATTCCGGACGGTCATTACAACCAAGGATTTTTATTCTCAAGAAAAAGAAGTGACGGAACATTAATGATGTTTTCCGTTGTAATTTCAAAAATATACGGAATTGTCGATTCTTTCGGATTTTTCAACACGACGGAAGAAGAATATGCCCGTATAGCCTTAAGATTTGGACAAAATGAAGTGAGATTTGAAGTTTCTCCCGAATACTTCAAAAAAGTTTTGGACGAAGCCTTTGAACTTACAAAAAAAAGACGAGAAAGCATAAGATACGAAGCCGTATGCTGGTCAATGCTTACTTGCGATATCATTCCCGAACAACAATCGGAAAAAGAATGGGTTGAAGAAAATATAAACGAAATTCCGATTAACCAAAAAATCGTAAATCTTTTATATGAAACAAACTATCTTGATAAATGGTTTTTTGCACCGAAAGACCACGATGAATTCAACAATTTAATAAATGATTTTACGGCAAATAAAAATTTAGACTTCAGCTACGTAGAAGAAAAAACAGCAGAAGTTTTTGACAAAATTTGGGACAAAGAAACAGAAGAATTATTTTTGAAAAATATTTACACAACTTGTTATTTGTTTGGAATAACAGGCTTTACGGATTATTCAAAAATATTGTATTCAGTCTTATTCCATCAGGATTTGAAACGTAAAATGCAAGAGGACATCATCAAAAAGAGCGTTTACGAATATTTCTTCAACTTAAAAGAAACTCACAAAGAATTCAAATTCCCTGCAAATATTTTCAGAAGAAAAAACAAAAACGAAGAAACAACCGACATAAAAACAGTCGAAGCAATTATTACGGGAATAGAAGAAAAATGGGTTGAACAACAATGAGAGTTTTAGGATTAGACATAGGAACAAAAAGAATAGGACTTGCAGTAAGTGATGCTTTAAACATAATAGCAACACCAATTCCTGCAATTAGTCGTCAACCTGAACAAGAAGCGATTGACAAAATCAAAAATCTTTGCAAAAATTACAACGCAAAAAAAATTATTGCAGGACTTCCTAAAAACATGAACGGAACAATAGGTCCTCAAGCGGAAGACTGTATGAATTTTGCAAAAAACTTTGAAGATGAATTTGAAGTAATCTTCGAGGACGAAAGACTTACAAGCCGTCAAGCCGAACACAATTTGGCTTTAACGGGTAAAAAATACACAAAAAACAAAGGACTTGTCGATACGGCAAGCGCTTGCATAATATTACAACAATACTTAGACAGAAAGTAGGCAAAAATGGCTAACAATGCGAACAATGACAACATTATCGAAACCATTGACGAACACGGACAACACGTTAAATTTGAACTTGTTGACATCGTTGAAGTTGATGAAGTAGAATATGGTCTTTTATACCCTATTGAAGGTTTTGACCCTGCACATCCCGAAAAACCCGGTGATAAAGTCGTCATAATGCGACTCAAACAAGAAGGTCAAGACTTCATCTTTGAAAAAATTGAAGACGATGAAGAATTTGACAAAGTTGCAGACTACGTTGCAGAAGCGACTGAAGCTGAACTTGCTGCAGAAGCAGAACAAGAAAAATAATCCTGCTTTATTTTTTATTTAATCTTTTTGAAGAATAATGCACCGTAAGCAGGCAATGATATTTTAATTTGAGTTTTCCCGTCAGCGATAATTTTTTCCTGATTGAGGAAAACTCTTTCTGCACCGTATTTTGCACTATCGGTATTTATAACTTCTCTCCAAACTCCATCAGGGAAAATAATCTTGTAGTTATTCAAATATCCGACGTTTGAAAAATTCGTTACAGAGAAAATCTCACCGTCACAACTTCGGCATAAAGTTGCGTGAACCCAAGAAATCGGGTGAGAAATCGTCATAACAACTTCTCCGTCTTGAAGTGCTGAATTTTCGGCATTTATTTTATTCAAATCACTCATTAATTTTGAAGTATTTATCAAGTCTTTATTATATTTTTTTGAATAATGTATATTACCGATTTTTGAATCACGAAGTGCATCAATTCCGGGTTTATAGCCTTTTGATTCCAAATATTTTTCATAACCTGAAGAAAATTCTCTAAAAAACTTGAAATATGTCATTTCACCATTTTCATCGCCTTGGAAAACCATTTTAGGTCCGGGAACAGAAAACGTCGTAGCCAATGCTAATCTGAACATTTTCAATGCTTTTCTGTAAGCCTGTTTCAAATTTGGCACACTGACATTCAAAGCTAAATAATTTTTCTTTGCATATTCTGCAAATTCCTTTTGACTCATTTGCTCAAGTTTGCCCGTCAAAAGATGTTTCAAAATATCATGTGAAACATGGGCAAATTCTTGTTCACGTCTGTGTTTATAATTTTTTGGAATATTTTTGTAAATATTAATTTCTTTCGCAAAAATTTTCGTAATGAGCCTTGTACCGTCGATATTGCCTATTTCATCGTGGCTCATTGCATATTTAACTCTCTGCCCCGAACTTTTAATAACTCTGTCAAGCGATGTGATACTCTTTGGAAAACCGCACCAATACTCAAGCATAAGTGCCGCAATTTGCTTATGATACGGAAAATCCCATTCCGAATCGAAAGCCAATCTGTCAAGAGAGCAAGAATTTCGCATAATTTTTGAAATATATTCATCATGATTTCTAATGTTTTCTTCTCTTTCAAAATCAGAAAATTGAGAAGTAACTCTCGGGTCATTTTCTCTTGCATCTTCCGCAATCATAAATGCATGCGGTACGTGATAATGCAATTCTGCTGCCAAAAGTTTCATCGTGTAATCGGAATTCATATACTTCGTCAAATCAAAACGAAGTCCGTCACAATGAAAATTCACAATCCAATTTAATGCTGCATTAACAATGAAATTTCTTGCGTGTTCATAATTTTCTTTTTCATAATTGAATTTCAAGCCGAATTCATTGCAGCCGTCTGTGTATGGTCCTGCATTTTGAACATCTACCATATCAGGTCCGAAATGGTTTGGAACAATATCCATTATCACATTCAAATTAATCGAATGTGCAAAATCAATTAAAGACTTTAAATCATCAGGCGTTCCATAAGTTCTGTTTGGTGCAAATTTGTCAACACCGTCATATCCCCAGTTAAAAGAAAAACAATTTTCTACGGGCATGATTTGAACAGCGTTAAAACCTAATTTTGCAGCCTCTTTTAATTTCGCTTTCGCAGACTGATATGTACCTTTTTCCGTCAATGACGGAATGTTTATTTCATATATTCTCAAACTTCCGACAGGAGATAAAAAGTTCAACGGGCTTGCAATTCTGCTGACTTTTGCTCTGTTTTTGTTTTCCTGCCATTTTTTATCGTGCCATTTATATGAATTATTGTCATAAACTATTGACCAAGATGAAAAATTATCCTGCAATTTTGAATACGGGTCACGGACTTTCTTTTTCGGTTGATTGGGACGTTCAATTATAAATCTGTACCTGTCACCCTTTTGAACAATTTTTTTATCGGTTTTAAGTTCAAAAACACCGTTGCATTTATTTTCCAAGGGCAAAAGTTTAAATGCTCTTTTTCTTGTTGTTTTTATCTCAACCGTAACTGCATTCGCATCGACAAAAGTTGCAATACGAAATGTTACATTTCCGTTTTTATCGACAAATGCACCCCATTGCAAGTGGTTAGCCGACATATTTTTAGCTTTGGCTAAATCGTCAAGCTCACAAGGATTTGTCACAACCGTATTTTGGGGAGCTCTTAATAAATTGAATTTTTGTTTAATTTCTTTTCTTGATAATAATTTCATATTCTTATTTTATATTATAATAAAAAACAAAAATCCATCATTTGTATAAAATATCGACAATTTTTAATAAAAATTATATAATGTAAACTATGAGAATATTAAATCATCTTACACAAATACACAATTTATCTTTAGCATTAGGCTTTTTTGACGGAATTCACCTCGGACATTCTGTAGTAATAAAAAACGCCGTTGAATATGCTCAACAAAATCACCTCGAAAGCGGAATTATACTTTTTAACACTCACCCTAAAGAATTTTTCACGGGAAATAAGGTTAAAAATATTCTGACCTTTGACGATAAAGTTGCAATACTTAACAAAATGGGTGTAGATTATGTATTTTTACTCGATTTTAATGAAAAAATCGCTCAAATGACTCCATCAGAATATATGGAAGAAATAATTTTGCACTATTTCCGCCCCAAAGCAATATCAACAGGCTTTAACCATACATTTGGCAAAGGCGGTGTGGGAAATGCCGACACTTTAAGACAGTATGCAAATGATTACGATTTTCAGTATTTTCAAATACCTCCCGTTACGGCAGATAATGTAACAATAAGCTCAACTGCAATCAGAAATGCGGTTGAAAATTCGGACTTTGAACTTGCAAAGCATTTGTTAGGATACCATTTCTTCATAAAATCACCTGTTATCCACGGCAGAGAAATCGGCAGAACGATAAACTTTCCGACTGCAAATTTAATTTATCCCGAAAACATTGTAAAACCAGAAACAGGTGTATATTTAACCTACGTTGCGACAAATAATAAAATTTATCGAGGCATTTTAAACTACGGATTCAGACCGACTATCGACCAAAATGACGTCGTTGCTGTTCCGGAAGTTCACCTTTTGGATTTTTCAGGCAATTTATACGGACATATTTTAAAAGTGTCATTCATCGCTAAAATCAGAGAAGAACAACACTTTAACTCACTTACTGAACTGAAAAACCAAATTGCTAAAGATTATCAATTTGCTCAAAATTACTCATAATTTTCTTCATTATACCAAGGAGCTTTATCAGGATTTTCTTTAAGCATGTTTGCAACACGTTCATATAATTCAAAATGCGTGCCGTATTTCGTCGAAAGCATTTTTATCTTGTAAATAAAATCAAAAATACTTTGCGGTAAGTCGCTTTCATGAGCTTTAAACCAATTTTCCTCTAAATCGATAATACTTGTGTGAACACCGGCCTCAACATCAGCTTTTATCCAGTTTTCAACTTCTTCTTCCGTATCATTTATTCCCGGAATTACAATAAATTTAGTTGAAGCACAAATACTGCCGTCATAATACAAATCAGGTGTTAAAGCATGATAGCGTGGAACTTGAACAGCTGCATATCTTTTGACGTTTTCTCGAACAATATCATAAGCATCTACCTGCTTAATTTTTTTATAAGTTTCCCGACTGCCAGCATCAAGAGATACAACAACACGCAATCTGCCTTCTCTAATACCTCTTTCAAGTATCGGACTATATTTAATACCTGATGTATGCACTCTTAAATCATAGAATTTATAATCCAATAATAATCTGATGATATCTTCAAATTCAGGTAAAATCGTAGGTTCGCCGCCGCCGAAATGCACACTTCCGCCTCGTCTTAAAATATTGTTTTGAAGCATATCTTTAATTATAGGAAGAACCGAATAATTTTTATGCTTGTATTTGAACTCCTCGGGGTGTTGAGTTGCAAAACAATAAATACATTTACTGTTACATTCTATCCAATGGCTTATATAAAGATTTGAAATGTATTGCTCGCCTGATTCCCAATCTTCTGCATAACGTTCTTCGAGGAAAGGACAATCTACGCAGTTATCATTTATAAAGCCTTTCTTTGCGAGTCTGCTGTATTCACTTTTTTGTTTGAAGAAATGTTTCCAATTAATAAGCTGACCGTTGTAATCATTTTTAAGCAAAGTGTGGCCACCGCCAATATGACCGCAATAGCAGCAATTTGTAATTTTATATCTAAAAAATACCAAACCGTGTTGAATCCAAGGACAACTGAAAAAAGCAGGATGTTGCCTATTAGAACAATCATATTTTTCGTGATATCTGAACATTTTTACCCCTTAATTTTTTGGATTGTGCCGCCAAAAACAGCCTTATCAACTTTGTGAATTCTTCTCATTATAGAAGCTCTTTCGTCGTAGCGGAGAACTAAATTTTCTCTATCTGCGACACTCTTTGTAAACACAATTAAATCATACAAACGTCTTTCTTGATCCAATCTGTGCATATTTTTTTGAACCCAACGCCAATCAATGTCGATAGAAACATGCTTGATACCTTGCTGTTTGGTATTCATTAACCAAGATTCAATTTCAACGGCATTGTCATTATACCCGGGAACGATGATATACTTTGAGCAGACTCTTTCTCTATCTTCGCCTTGGGCTTCTGCATATTTCGATAAATTATTGCAAACCAAATCGTATGTTTTGACTAATTTCAAAGTTTCATACATATTTCTTGTACCTGAATCGACAGAAACAGTTAATTGCAATTTTCTTTCTGCAAGACCTTTTGCAACGGCAGGAGAGAATTTAATTCCCGAAGAATTCAAAAGAATATTATCACAGCCGTAATCAAGCAATAAATGCAGCATATCTTCAAATTCAGGATAGATTGTGGATTCACCGCCTGCAATAGAGATAAATGCATTTTTTCTTAAAATATTTCTGTTACACATATCTTCAAGCACGGGAACAATGTTGTAATGCTTGTTATTTGCTCGTAAATAATCATCACTGACAGCAGGACAATAAATACATCTGCAATTACAATTTATCCAATGCGTTAAAAGAAGTCTGTTTATGTAATTTTCATCGTCCCACTCATCTTCATGAAGAAGAATACAGCCCTTGCATTTGTAATAAGTGTCACCCGTTCTTTGAACATCTCGCATTTCTTGTTTCAAAGAAAATAATCTGTTCCAATCAATTAATTCTCCATGGTAATCACCCCATAAAACAGGTCTGCCGCCACCCTCATTACATTGAGAACAACAAACACGCAAAATATTTTCATGGTCAAATATTATGCCATGTTCGAGCCAATCACAACTGAAGAATTTTCCGTTTGTACTCATTGTTCAATACCCAATAACCATCTTGCCCAAGGATAAATATTCAGCTTGTAATTATTGTCATAAGCCTTTTGAATAAAATAATTAGCAAGTTCTATCAATTTTGAATTGTCATCATGTTTGTGTTTTTCCCACCAAAACATATCCAAAGACAACGCAACGTGATCGATTTTAGCATCTTTAACTTTATCAAAGAATACATCAATTTCTTCTTTAATATCGTTAAGTCCCGGAACAAAAATATATTTCAAACAAATTTTTTCCTTAGATTCCGCTAATTGTTGAGCTTCCGAATATTTTAAAATATTATTCCAAACTTTGTCATAAGACGGAACTTGCTTAACTTTTTGATGCATTTCTTTTGTTCCTGCATCAACAGAAATTGTCAAAGTAATTTTATTTCGTTTTAAAGCCTCATATATCGAAGGTGAATATTTAATTGATGAAGTATTTACATAAATGTCATCAAAACCTTTTTCGATAAACAAGCTTAACAAATCCTCGAATTCGGGATAAACAGTAGGTTCACCGCCTGCAAAGTCAATTTTTGCGGAACGAATAAGAATATTTCTTTCAATCAAATCCTTAATTGCAGGGTAGAAGTTGTAATCCGTATGATTTTCCGCAATAAATTCATCAGTTGTAGCACCGCAGTAAATACAATTTGAATTACAAGCAACCCAGTGTGCAAACAAAAGGTTGTCAATGTAATCTTCATCGTCCCATTCGTCTTCACGAAGCATAGGGCAATTTGTACATTCGTACGGGGGTGTGCCGTTTTTCATCATTTCACGGTGCTTACGTTTGATTGCAAAAAATTCATCTTTATCAAACAATTCACCTTTGTAATTAGAAAAAATTATCGGACGACCGTCATATTTATCGTTGATAATAGAACAAACTCGGACATAATTTAAGTTATCAACCATAAAACCATGTTCAATTAAATCACAGCTTTTGTAGAAATTTTTCTTAGGCTGTTCTTGTTCTAAAGTCTGTATATTATCAGTATTTACGTTGTTTTCAACTTGATTTTCCGCTTCGTTTACCATTGCATTCTTTTCTTTCTATCTTCACGAAGATTCATAGCTCTTTCATATAATTGATATTCCTGCAAACCATAGTAAGAATGGTTTTTAACAACATAATCGAACAAATCGTATATATGTTGAGGAATATGTTCTCTGTTAGCCTTAAACCAATGATCCTCAATATCAAAAGCAATTCTTTTAACGCCTGATTCTTGACATTGAGTAAGCCATTGTTGAATTTCTTCAAGAGTATCGTTCAAGCCCGGACACAAAACAAATTTTACATACAAAGCACCGTTTGCTTCGGCATATCTTCTGATATTTTCTCTGACACTTTCAAAAGTATTAATGTTTTTAACTTTTTTATATGTTTCGGGGTTTGAAGAATCTATTGAAATAATTGTAGTAACTTTACCCTCTTTAAGCCCTTTAAAAATAGCAGGAGAGAATTTAATTCCCGAGGAGTGAATTCTGATGTTGTTTATTCCGTGTGAAATAAAATCATTGATTAAATCATCAAATTCTTCAAGGATAGTCGGCTCGCCGCCGCCAAAAGTAATTTCACCGCCGTTACGGATTAAATTCTTTTCAAGCATGTCTTTTATAACAGGTTCAACCTTGTAAAATTCTCGAGTATTGAAATAATATTTGTCTTCATCAGTATAGCAATAAACACAATTACAATTACAATGCGACCAATGCCCGATTAACATTTCATTGAAATAATTTTCATCATCCCAATCTCTTTCTTCGAGGTAATAGCAGCCTTTACATTTTTCGTAAATTTGTCCTGATTTATGCAAATCACGCAATTTACGTCTATGTTCAAAGAATTTATCCCAATCAATCGGTTCACCGAAATAATCATGGATACATTCAATATTTCCACCGCCCTCGTGGCTTGAAATACAACAACATTCAATGCTTCTCGAGAAAAAAGCAATTCCATGCTCTAAATGTTTACAACTTAAATATTTCATTATAAAAAATCCAACTTATCTGATAAATATAAATTATTATATGGCTAAAATATCAAGATTTCAATCAATGTTAAATTTTATTATTTTAGAATGACAAAAAAAACTCGTTTGCTTGACGACAAGATATTAAAATGCTAATTTTATTTTAAGAAAAAGAATATAGGTTTTTTATTTTGAAATATACAAGTTGCGGTTATATTGAACATGGAATAGACTTTGAGCACAGAAAATTAACAACGTGTTGTTTTACTTGCCATTCAGGTGGCGGAGGTATAGACATTGCCCAAAATTACCAAGGAGAGCTTGTTGATTGGGACAAACTTTTCGAAGAAAAAAGGAAGATGAGAGAAGCTCATAAAGCAGGAAATCTCACTCCAAACTGTGTCGGCTGTGTATTTTTACAAGAAAAAGACTGGGACGATGAAGATTACATCGACAGACTCCAATTCAATTATTGGGTAAAATGCAACAGTAAATGTATATATTGCTATGCAGAAAACCACAAAAATATTTATGAACACATGATTCCGTACAATGTTGTTCCTGTCATCGAAGACTTAATAAACAGAGGACTTCTCAGAAATGGCGGCGAAATATCATTCGGAGGAGGAGAGCCTACAATATATCCGGAATTAGATGATTTAATCAACCTTTTCACAAAAAGCGGCATTACAAACATGAGAATTCATTCATCAGGCATTAAATTCTCACCCGCTATTGAGAATGCAATTCGAGAAGGTGCTTTAAATGTCGTTGTTTCAGTTGATTCTTCATCAAGAAAAACATACAAAAGAGTAAAACGTGTTGATTGTTACGACAGAGTAATGGAAAACATTAAAAGATATGCCCAAGCTAATCAAAACGGATACAGCATGGCAACTTCAAAATACATTGTAATTCCTCATGTAAACGATAATATCAGCGAAGTTGAAAATTGGATTCAAAACACCTTGCAAGCAGGCAGCCGCTGGTTAGCACTTGATATAGAAGATGTTTGGTACAAAAGAAACAGAACGCATATTCCCGAATATTATCTTGATTTAATCAACTACGTTATAAACAGAGCAAAAGATTTAGATATGAAAATCGAACTTTATGACAGAGCGAGAGGATTAAAACAAGGGTTAAATATGGTTTAAATCTGTTATGTATTTGAATATTTTTTTCAAAAAATTAAAAAAATACATAAGAAATATTTGCCAAGAAAGCCCTTATAACATCATATCTCTCGGACCAAACTGTTACCCTAAAACTATTTTGACAAGAAAAGGTTTAGTAAAACGTCATAATGAGGGCGAAATGACACTGCCTTTTGACTTGGCATGGTATCATTCCGCAAAATACATAACAGAGTTTTTAAATAATAATTTTGAAAATTTTTTAACAGATTTAAAATATTCCGAATACAGCAACTCTTGGGACAATGGAGAAAAAATAAATTTCAGCCACGAAGCATATATCGGACCAACGGAAAAACACCGTTTAATACAGGTTTACAGAAAAAGAATAAAAAATTTCAGAAAAAAAATTTCAGAAAAAAAACCTATTCTTTTTTTACAAATATTTAAAGACGAAAAAGTCGAACCTGATTGCACAGAAACATATAACGCAATTAAAAACATTTGTTTCGATAAAAAATTTGTTTATGTAGTAATAGATTGCATAAACAAGATTAACAAAAATTCATTACCGCAAGAAATAATTTTTTTAGAAAAGCTATTTCCAACGGAGAACCCCAATGTTTTTGATAAAAACTTTTACCTGTCTGAAACAGGAGCAGCTTTTGAACAAGAAATTGCCGACTTCTTAGAAAACATAATAAAAGAAGAATTTGCAATTTGGCCCGTAAATTATTTGTAAAAAACTATAAATTCAATACAAAAAGAAAGCGAGATAAATTATCTCGCTTTCTACATTTTTAATATCCAAATTATTCCATCATCATTGCATTGTATATGTCTTGAACTGATGCAGTTTCGGACAGACCGACTTTTTGCTTAAATTCAGCAAGCGATATACCCGCATCATCAAGGTATCTTTCAATGTAATCATCATAATTATAGGTAACACCGTTATCATCGGTATAAGTCTTACCTGCAAAGAATGTATTTTCAGAGCCACCTTTGATATTAACGTTATAATTTTCATCTTTTCCAAGATTATACAAGCCTCTATTACCGTTAGCTTCGACAGAATCAACGCCTTTGCCGCCACCGAAGAAGTTGTGGTTACCAAAATCTTGGAGATAATCATTTCCGTCCATACCCAAAAGAATGTTATTTTGAGAATTTTTACCTGTTATAATATAATCATTTCCGCTTCCGCCGACAACCAAACCGTTGTCACCGCCGATAACAAAAGTATTATCACCGTTTCCGCCAAAGATTTTAGCATTATTACTTGTTTCAGTTGTTTCAAAATAATTTGTTGAATTAGCCGAAGAAATAAATGTATTATTTTTACCGTTATCAACAATCATATTATCAACACTGTTATCAGCAAATAAAGCCTGTTGCTCACCTGCTTTACCGAGAACAAATGTATTGTTAGAGGATTTTTCGTTTGTAGTTACAAGCATAGAACCCGAGCCGTCCGAAGAATCTAAAACACTGTTTTTAGCATCCCATTGAACATTATATTGTTTTTGAGTTTTAGAATTGAAACGAGCTTCAAGGTTTGTACCGTACAATTCAATGTTATCAATATCATCATCAACAGCAATCAAAAGTGCATCGTCATCTTTAGTTTGACCAACTTGAACAACGGTTTCATTAGATTTTTGACCTGTGTTGCCGACAGAAAAAGTCAATGAGCCTGAAACTTTACCAACGTTATCAAGTTCTTTATTTTTAACATTCTTCATGTCTATTTGAATTTGACCGTTTGTATTTCTGCTGATGCTAAAATTCGACATTTTGAGTCCCCTTGTAACTTACACCATATACTCATGTAAAAACATGTTTTCTTTAATATTTTCAGACTTTTACCACATTTGTTACATAAGTTTATACTACTATTATCGGCACAGTGCATGAAAAACTTTAATAAATTATAAAAATAATTGTAACAATTTTGAAGAAATGTTTACAAAATCATAAAAAAGTATGAAAAAAATAGCAAATTTTTTGAGATAATGGATTTACAACATGTGAAAGTGAGAACATATTGTGGTAAACAATTTAAGCGGTTATGTAAATTTCAGAGGCAGTGTAAATTCGGCAAATGCAGCAGCTGCAAAGAAAGCAGCAACAAACGAAAATACAAATGCAGCCAATAATACGGAACAAAAGAAAGCATGTTCGCCTGAAGCGGCAAGAGCATATTGCACAACGGGCGTTTCAACAACATTAAATAATGATGCTGTTAAACAAAAATATGCAGAAGTTTCTTCTATATTAGAACCTGAAACAAAAGTTTTGTTATCGGGATTATTGAAATCGGGAATATTATTAAATAATAATTCAAACGACGGTTCATCGGTTTTGGACAATTTACACAAAGTGGCAACAGAGCCGAAAATCAGAGGCTTAAATCCGCAAACACTCACAAAAGAAGCCATTGAAACAATCGCAAACCCCGGAAAAATCACACAAACATTTGGTGACATTCCTGATTCGGTTGCGAGAGCTGTTTTCAGACACCCTGAATTAGGTGTCCGCTCTATTGACGAAATGAATATTGGAGAATATTCAAATTGTTGTGTTGCAGCAAGTATAGAATATAATATGGCAACTAAAAAACCTGCAGAATTTATGAGAATGGCAGCCGATTTAACATCAGAAAATTACAGTACGGTTAAAAATCTTAAATTAACGGATATTGCAGATAAAAAAGAAGATGCAATGTGGTTATTGGATACTTTTAAACTCCCGTATAAAACAGATGATGAAGGCAACGTTCAAGTCACGATTGCACCTGATAGAAACGCTATAATAAGAGCTCGTGTACAAACTTCTTATAAAGATGAAGGCGAACGTACTCCTATTGATGTTTTAATGCAATCGGCATTAATGAATGTCGGCTCACAACAAAGCTATAATTCTTTGAATGATACTCGTGTCGGAATGTTCTCTGACTCAAATGCAGGACTTACCGAAATTGAAAAAACCTTTACGGAAGAAGTTTTCGAAGGTCAAGCAAAAGCACCTGTTATTTATCAGGCAATAAATGATGACGGTACTGTTGCAGCTCGTTCATGCGATTATCAAACAATGGCTAAACAACTTATTAATGCGGTTGATATGGGTCACAATGTTATTATGGGCTATGTTTCGTTTAATGAAGCAGGTCAAATTACAGGCGGGCATGAAATAACTTTGACGGGATACGGAGAATCACCGACAGGTGATTTGGTATTTATTTGTAACGATACTCAAGACAATCAGGAAGAACCTATCTATGTTCTTGCGGAAAGTCTTTTGCCGAGATTACATCACGCAGGCTTACCGAAAGAAGCTTTAGATGGTGCAGAAATGCCGACATCTTTTGACGGTATTGAGTATTACAAACAAGCTTTATCCTAAAATTTGAAAAATATTTTAGACTATTATGTTATGAAGGCATAGTTTAAAATTGTTTTTTATCTTATAAGAATATTGAGTTAAACAAATGAAAAAAGTATTTAAGAACAAATTGACAATAAATGATTTACCGACACATTTACCGGATTTTAAAAATTCGGAAATGCCAAAAGACCGTTTGACAGAAAAATGGCTTACTGAATGGATTGTTTCGTCGTTAAGTTCTAACAAAATCAAAAGCGGAGATATTTTGCCGCAAAAAAATCTGATAGCTCAATATTTAGGTGTAAGCACAGGAACTGTTCAAAATGCAATCCGCTACACAGAAGATAAAGGTTTTTTGCAAAGCAAACAAAAAACAGGAACAATGATAGCGGAATTATATTCACACACCAACACAATCAAGAAACAGACTTCTAAAAGAGATGCAACCGTTTATAAAATAAAAAAATTCATAGTTGAAAACGGGGTTAATTCCGTAATGCCACCGGCATCTGACATTGCAAAGATGATAAATGTTTCGGCAAACACTGTAAGATTAGCATATTTGCACCTCTGTGACACAGGTATTTTGAGATATTCGGCAGGAAAATCAGGCAAAAAGATTTTAAGGGTTATTAATTTGCCGACATTACCAAAAGAAAGAATTTCCGCATCAGTATCACTCGTTGAAAAAACAACACATGCACTTGAAAATTATATTTCAAATAATTTGAACAAAGGTGATAAATTACAAACAAGAATTGAACTGTCGGAAATCCTTAACGTTAGTGTCAAAACTGTACACGATGCAGTCAACAAACTTGAAGAAAAAGGTGTTTTGTTATCAAGACGAGGCAGATATGGAACAGTCATCGTAAAAATGCCTGACGAAGCAAGCAACCTTCAACCGATGAATGAACGCTCCATTTTTGCAAAAGCCGAAAATACAGTTTACTACCGCTGGAAAAAAATTCAAAATAAACTTTCCGATATGATAAAAAATGAATATGAATCGGGAATGAAACTCCCTTCAATGGAAACCCTATCAGAAAGATTTGAAGTCAGCACAAATACAATAAGAAAAGCTCTTAAAATTTTAAACCAAAAAGGTATTGTTGATTTTGAACGTGGACGCTATGGCGGAACATTTGTAACAGATGTTCCTGAAAAAGGAGATTTCAACACTTATGAATGGATTGCAATAACTCCTGGATTCATTCCAATCAGTGCAAAATCAAGTTTGTAACATTTCTTAATAAGTATATTGCTTACAACCATACGTGTTTTTACCCGTCATTAAAAAGTATATAATGCAAAAAACAGATGAATATGTTATACTAAAAATTGTAAAAGGAGGTAATATGTCTGCATCGGTTATTGACAAGAAAATGAGCAAAAAAACAATGAAACAAAGCCAATCCAACGAATTTGAACAGTATTTACAAACAAGACGAGAAAATACCACCTACAATGGTATTGAATTAGAATCAGCAGGATGGCAAAAAGAGCTTTTAGGGTACAAAATTAACAAATAAGCTCCTTGAAAAAGAAGTAAAAAGGCAGTAGTAACCATGCTACTGCCTTTTTGTATGTAATAACACGGATAGTGTTAAACAACAAATAGTGTTTTAGGTCTATTGGGGAATAGTACAACTAAATAAAATCATGGAAAATATCTTTATGGCAGAAGAAGATGAAAGATATATTTCATGAAAAGCAGAATATTATTAATAATAACGGGATTAATTGTAATAGCATCAATTCCGAAAATATGTTTAAGTAACGAAAGCGATTATAAAGTATATGAAAGCTGGGAATACGATTCAGGTATAAATTCAAATATTGATGAAAAAATCCTGTTTATAATAGATTTTTCAAATAGCATGAACGACGTCACAAACGGCGAAAGACGAATTGATACAGCGATAAATACACTTGCATCAATAAGCTCAAAATTAGGCGAAAATGTTTATACGGGATTAAGAGTTTACGGACACAAATTCGGATTTAATACACTTTTAGGCTGCCGAGCTTCTGAACTTGTAAGCTCAATCAAAAAAAATAACACCGGAAATATATACCGGACTTTGTCAAAATTTGAAGCAAACGGCTGGACGCCGATAACTTACTCGCTAAAGCAAGCAGTAAACAATGACTTTGCAGGATTAGACGGTAAAAAACATATAATTTTATTGACAGACGGTGGTGAAAATTGTGATGAAAGTCCTTGTGAATTTGCAATAAATCTTGTTCAAAAAAGAGATGATATAAAAATTGACGTAATAGCATTTGCACTTGATGATAATTTAGCAAATGCACAATTAAAATGTACGGCTCTTGTGACATCAGGCAAGCTGTATGAGGCCGACAATGCGGAAAGTCTTGCAAATAGTTTACAAGATGCATTAAATATCACGACAGAAGTACAAGGCACTATTCTCAAACGATAACACTATTGGTACGAAAATTCATACTGACCGTTATTAACATCTATTCTTATTTTATATTCCTGTCCTGAATAACTGTTTGGAGGGGATAACACAAATGGTGTTTGCATTAACATGTGATAAACAGCATCGTCTAAAGATTGATTTTCGGATTGTTTAACAAATCTTCTGTTCAATAATTTACCGTTTGGAGCAACAGAAAAAGCTATTATGGCAGAACCTTGACCTTGAACTTGAAGAACAGGAAATTTTGAGAATAAAGATTGACGAACGGCAACCTTAAATTTATCAATTTCGACAGCACTATTAGTGTTATTGCTTACTGTTTCTTGTTTTGGCAAGTTTATTTTGGAGTTATTCACA
The DNA here is from genome assembly GCA_934754505.1 of uncultured Candidatus Melainabacteria bacterium. Lineage (GTDB taxonomy): Bacteria > Cyanobacteriota > Vampirovibrionia > Gastranaerophilales > Gastranaerophilaceae > RUG841. The sequence goes on along the minus strand of CAKVIE010000001.1, from coordinate 158,623 downwards.
ACTTTATTCTGCTTCTGATTTTGTTTGGATTTAGCAGATGAACTATCCTGCCTTTTAGGCGGTTGTTTCTTCGTTACAGATAAATTAGAATTGTTTTGATTAGCAATTTGTGTCAAGACACTATTAGTGTTTTTAGCCGTTGTTTGGACCATTTTAGCATTTTGTTTTTCATTATTTTTAGTATTTGTATTTTTTGTTGAATTGGTGTTTTTTGATGGATTTGTTGTATTTACAGAATTTGTAATATTTTTTTCGGAAGTAGAAACTTGTTCAACAGAATTATCCCAATACTCATCAATAGACGGAATTTCAACAGAAACGGCTGCAACCTGCTTTTTATCGGGTTTAACGGACGATTTTACAGTAATAGCTTTATACAAAACAAACGAGGAAAGAGAAATTGTAAAAACAATAATCAAAAAGATTAAAAGATTTTGAAAATTTCTGTTTTCTAAAAAAGAAATTGAATTTGAAACATTTGTCGAATGTTCAAATCCTTGCTTATCAAAGTTTTCCTCAGAAATATTTTCATTTTGATTAGGCAAATCTACATTATCAAAAGAGAATAAATCATTTGAAGCATCTACGTTATCAACTTCTGAAATACAGACAAATTTATTATTTCCGCAATCACAATACTCTGTATATTCTTTGTATTCAAGACCGCAATTTTTACATTTATAAATCATCAATGTACCACTCTTTCATAGTCATTATAATCGGCAGGAGTAGAATATCTGTTAGAATAAGACATCGTAAACTGTCCTTCTACATTAGTTATTATTCTTTTAGATTTTGCAGGGAATACCACTATTTGTGTTTTTTGATATCCTAACAAAACAGGTTTAATACGACTTACAGCCATTTGAGTATAAGATGGGTTATTTGCCCATGTTTTAAGATTTGAAATATTTCCGTTCTTATCAACAGTAAACGTATAATAGAATGTTGTTCCGATAGGTGCAGCAATTTTAGAATCTTTCATAAGTTGATTTTGTAAATCTGAACGCCATTTATTCCATGCAATAATTTCAAGTTGTTCTTGTGTTAAAGTTGTTTTTGGCTTTTGTATTTCTTTTTCTTGCTTTGGTTGAACCGATTCTTTTTGAACTTTATCAATATTTTGCTTAGGTTTTTCTTCTTTTTTTATGGATGTAACAGGCTTTATTGCTGTTTTAGGTTTTTGGGAAACTATTTTTTGTTTTACATCTGCTTTTTTAACTTCGTTTTTAGGAACAGGCTTTGAAACACTATTAGTGTTTTTAGTTGTCTTTTGAGGCATTTTATTGGTAGCTTGAGGTTTTAAATCTATTTTAATTTGAGGAACTTCGATATTCGTTTCAATTTCGACTTTTACTTCCGGCAAAGTAACCTTAGGTGTATCATTTTCAGAAGTTGTTTTATTAGTTATCAAATTTATATCAAAATTTTGGTTTTCAAAAACGACAGGTTTATGCGTTTTGGGTTTAGTAGCCAAAATAACCGTAGTTGTGAAAAGGAAAAGCACTATTAGTGTTATGAAAAAGTTTTTCAGCATTCTTTATCCGCTTTCGACATTAATTCATCAATTGCATAAATTTGAAACTTTGTTCGACCCAACAGAAAAGTTTCAGCTATCAACAGTGCCGTCGGAACCAAAGCTGAAACAACACTCAAGAACAGTCCCGAAAAATCATGCCCGATTTCATTAGAGAAATACGAAATATTCATAGTAATTTCGATAAAAATTATGGCTAAGGCGATGAAACAAGCAGTATTCATCTCTTTTCGAGCTTTAAGAGTACCTGTTAATCCGAGGATTTCAGCACAGTGGATTAAATATCTGCTAAAACCGTCTTGTTTAATTACATCAGAATTGTTAATTTTATTCAAAATCGAAAAAGAAAATGTCAACAAGAAAAACGCAAATACGATTAAGCAGGTAGCTAAAACGAGGAATACGGGTGAAAATCGCAAGCCTGAAATTCTAATCCAACCTGCAGCTTCGGGGAAACACATTGCAAGCGTATTAGAAACACCGTAAGCCAAAAACGGAGCAGTTAAAATTCCTACAAATGTTTCAAAGAATTCTTTAACTCGCAAAAGGAACAATTTATCTTGAATATACTTAATTTTAGCCTCACTCAAAGTGTTTACATAACAATTTATCCATTTTTGATACTCTTTGATAACTTTTTCAAAGTCTTCTCGATATTCATATTTATAAAGGTTTTCGGCTAAAACGCAGCCGTTTGCTTTGAAATAACCTGAAGAAACTGCCAAAACAAAAGCAACTGCTATAAAAAATAACGAAATAAAAAACGGGAATGTAATATTTTTTGAATAATCTAAATAATAGATAAAATTAAAAGCATAAACGCCTATTAAAATAAAAGACGAAAGAAACATTAACGTATATTGAACATTTCGGCTGATTTTAATTTTTCCGACGGACAATTCCGTATAAAAATATCCGTAAAAACCCTGTTTCAAAATGAGTAAAACACCCATTATCAAAAAGGCATAAAGCCACCAAATTTTTATATTTGTCGGCAGATGCAAATAATCCGCTGATTCGGAAATTGAAAGTCCCATAATGTAATTTGACACAGCAAAAGCACACACTAAAGCGGACAAAAATAATGCTATATGAGTGAAAATCGCCCCTTTAGTATTTTGAGTAATTTTCTTTTTTAAATCATTTATCTTATGAGAAATTTCCTTAACAATTGAAATTCTTCTTACATCAATAAATTCAAGCTGTTTTTCCAATTTAGATTTAGTGTCACCCTCAAAGTTTTCCAAATTTGTGAAATCGAAATTATCAGCCTCCTGAACAACCGATTTGACCACAATGACATCATCAATATTAGCAGCATCAATATTTATAAAATCTTCGGAACCGGAATATAAAAGTCTTGCAATATTGTTTATTTCAAGCCTTTTAAACGGCTTTCCTTTAAAATAAGGCTCACCGTTTGAATTATTATAAAGCACATATTTTTGCAATACATCATCATACGTCAAAACCATTTGAACATTATGTTCTTCGACAAAAAAATCATCGTCTTGCGTTGAACCTATTGTAATCACTTTTTTTCCGTCAAATTGAATTTTTTTATTTAACGTCGATATAATTACGGGCATGTCCTTATCTTTCTATTGCTATAAATAACTTTTGTGAAATTTTATTTGAGGTTTCTTCCGTCGAAATAATCAGATGTTTTTCACCTAAAACAGGCGTCAGCTTTCCTTTAACATAATCCAATTTGTCAGGATTTGCAAATGCAAAAACCATAGTAAAATCGGGAATGTATTTTGATGTTTTTTCTATATTTTTCGGAAAAGTTTTCCAATTAACACGATTAGTGTTTTTGCCTTTGTCTTCTAAGTTTCCGATGACAAAAACCGTCGGAACGTAATCTTGATTTTTCATAATAACAGAATACGAAACAGCCTTTTTAATAGCAGTACCATACGCAGCATATTCAGCTTCGTCTTTATCATTTGAAAATTTATCAAGCGATTTTGAAATTATACTTCCGTTATGAGGAGCACCTTCATATATCAAATAAGCATCTTTCGAAGCTTTGATAATTTTGATTGTATCCTCGGGATCAAGTGTCGAACAAAATTGTTTTATATAATTTTTTTGCTTTTGCAAATTTTGTTGATTTGATTTTGAGGTATCTAAAACAAAAATAAACGCAGCAGGTCTGAACTCATCGGGAGTTATTTTTTTGAAACAAAACATAAATAATGCCGCAACGATACTCATCATCAAAATTATTCCGCATATAATTGAAACTCTTTTTATCATAAGACCTTAAACTAATTTACCGTTCTGATTTTTAACAAAGTACCTTCTCGCAAATCAACCTCTTGTCCACGAGCATTTAACAACGAAAATCCACCGCCTACAGCACCCAATCCGGCACCGATAGATAGTGTTTTTGCCCAATTAACATTATCATAAAAGACTCCGCCTAAAGCTGCAGATGCCACTCCGACAAGGACTCCGCCCAATACAGTGCCTGCAATTTTTTGTCCTCGCTTTGAATCTTTGTTCTGATATACGAGCGGTTCACTTTTCAAAGCTATTTCATCTCCATCGGTTGTTAAAATTTTATTGAAAACTATTGCAACAGTACCATTTGCATAGGCACCGCCTGCTCTTTTAGAAGAAGTAACAGTCCCATATATAATACTTCCTTTTTTCACTAAAATTTTATTAGCAGAATATACGTCTTGAGAAATAACGCAAGAAATCATATCTTGAGATTCAAGACTTGATGTGGTTATTGAAGATTGAATAGCAGCTTCAATTTCCAAGCCCGCAGGTAATATGCTCGAACTCATACTAATTTGAGCATTTTGAAGATTTTGATTATTTTTAGAATTTTGGTTTTGTGCAAATTCATATTCTTGAAAATCATTGTTGTTTTGAAAAATATCAGTCATTTGAGGAATAAGATTTGTGTCATCAGGAGTTATTTGACTTTTTTGATTGTTGTAGGAATTAATTACCATTGGAACATATCTGTTTTTATCATATTCAGCTTGTGCTTCATCGCTAAAATCGTAGGTCGTAGAAGTATTTAAGCATGAAACATTCTCATTGCTCATTGGAGCATCTTCTGTCATTGGAGTTTGAAACCCGTTTTTCAAAACAACTTCAGCCTCTTGTTTTTTTAATGTTAAAATTTTATCGGAATGAACTTTTTTGTACTTAAAACCTCGCAATTTAAATCGATAAAGAATATCTTTTAAATATTTTTTTTCGTCAGTAGGGTTTTTAAAATAAAAAATTGTTCCATCAGAGGTTTTGTCAAAAGAAGCAAAACAATAATCATCTTTTTTGTTTGAAATTGTCATCAAAAGGTATTTTTCATTTGAGAAAAGAGAAAAATTGCTTTGTCTTGTATAAAATTCAACGCAATCTTTTACCTCTTTGACTGATTTATCTTTTATTAAATATAAGGAATTTAGCTCTTTTGCCCCAATGGCAGATGAACTGACTAAAAAGAATAAGAATAATATCAATATATTTTTTAGAAATTTCATATAAAACACTTTGTTATATAAACACTCATTTGAGATTAATCACCTATTATTATAACGTCAAAAGATTGATTTTGTTCAAAAAAACTTGACTATGTAACGATTTCCAAACTATAATGAAATCAATGCCGAAGTGGCGAAATGGTAGACGCACACGTTTCAGGTGCGTGCGGAGAAATCCGTAAGGGTTCGAGTCCCTTCTTCGGCATTATCTTTCTTCTTTTATCTACAAGGTTTTGAGGTTTTTTCTATAATTCTGTGTCCATTCCGTATTCACTTTACAATTTGAAGATTAAACTTAATAAATGAATTAAATACTAATTATATGAATTAAGAATATCCATTGCTTTTCCATATCAGCTGATACAGTAACACAAAATCCGTAACAACTCTTTAGGAGTGTCTTTATTCCCTAACATCTCAACAAGCTGCTCTTTCAAGTCTGCATTGTTTGCAATATCTTTCCACTTGAAGCTCGATAAGGTTTTATCCTCTTTTATGATGTTATCAACAATATCAGCAATGTCGCCAACTCCTGCAATAAGTCCGTTTACAACGGATTCTATTGCTTCCTTTGGCGGTGTGCTGCTGTAATCTAAATCAAGTTTTAATTGTTCGGGTTTATTTACTTTTTCAGGAATTTCTGTTTCAGGTTTTGTTTTAAGCTCCATATAAACTACATCAGGCTCACCGTTGTTATATTGTTTATAAAAATCTTTACTCCAACCTTCAGGTTTATATTGTTCATTCCATACATTTCTCCCTGTTTCTTCAAAACCATGTTTCTTATAAAAATCAGGAAGATAAGTATCAAATGCATCAAGTTTAGCTCCACCCTGTTCTTTAGCAAATTCTACTAATGCATGCCCTCTTTTAAGTGTTGTTCCAAAATTAGCTTTTGGATTTACAAATACAGAAACAATATCTCCATCAGGTTTTATCGCCATTCCGCTTAAACCATCTTCTGATAAAAACATTTTCATCTGTGAATATTCTTCAGGAGTATAAGCATGTACTGAAGCTCCTAAACCGCCTAAATCAGCTTTAGCTTGAGTTATTGCATTACAAAAAGAATTACCGCTTTCTATATCTTGTGGTAATTCTTTATAACCTGTTTTAGATGTATTTTTTGTATTAAAAGGATTTTTTGAATTTTTATCAATTACCCAAACACCATTTCTTCGTATGAAAAGCCCAGTTCCATTGCTTCTTTGAGTGTCATTTGAGGATATTGTTCTGCTATCTTGTCTGCCAGTTCTAATCTCTCCTCGACTGATTTGGTTTGAGCTATTTGTGGTGCTATTTGTTCCTTCAATGTTATTATTTGTTCTTTGTCCATCAGGTAAATTCTCCTCTTTTAATTTTATCATATTTTCGGAAGAAGTTAAAGTTTTTTCAGTGTTTTCAACTTCATGAACCTTAACATCATCACCGCCTGATAAAATCTCTTTCTTTCGGTCAGCTTTATGCTTAACAAAGCCCTGTGCAACTTCCCCTTCATTTCTACCTTGATATCGGCTGAAGTGGTTAGTATCTCCATCTTTCGGTACTCTGTTATGAGCTATGTCGTTTGCGTGTTCAAGCTCACTTCTTAACGTTGCATAAGGGTTTTTTGCATTAATATCTATCGTTATATCAATATCAGGTAAGAAAGTTTCTAAATCTTTCAGCTCATTCTTTGCAATTCTTAATTGCTCTTTTAAAACGTCTAAAGGGTCTGTTACCTCTGCGTTACCACCCTCTAACTGCGTTATCTTATCTTCAAGCTGTTGTATCTTTAGTTTTTGTTTGTCAATCTTATTCTTCAGGTTTTTAGCTGATTTACCCGTGTTTTTCGCTGCAACTGTCTGTCCTTCTGTCGCTAAACCGTCAACAAACTTAAGGAAAGTTTTTATCCATAAAACCTCTTTTCCATATACATGAAATCGAGAAATTCTATGTCCATTCTGTGTCCACTTTTTATGTTAATTCATATAATTAGAACTTAATTCAAAGGTGTCAAAAGGTTTGATAATTCGCTGTTTTTGTTTTATGTTGTCTGGTTCGAGTCCCTTCTTCGGCAATTGTTTTGCTTTTTACAAATGGTCTAAAGGCTGACAAAAACAGCCGATTTAACATCTTGATGCGGCGGACATTCCCCAATAAAGTTTTTGTCTTAATACGGAATAAAAACTTCTGTCATTTAAAAGCATCAATTTTGCTTTGTTTTTATGTCGTTTAATAATAATGTTTGAATTAATCGCAACCGTATATGTATTTTGACCGTCAGCAGACATTTTCAATCTCTTTGTATTATCGGCAGAAGTAATTTCAATTTTCTCATTTGCAGGAATTACAAGCGGTCGAGCATTCAAAGAATGCGGACAAATCGGCACAATAATAAACGCATTCAGCCTTGGAACTAAAATAGGCCCGCCTGCCGAAATATTATACGCAGTTGACCCTGTCGGAGTTGAAATAATTAAGCCGTCTGCCAAATAATCACAAACATTATTACCGTTTACAGAAACAAACAATCTCGCAGTTCTTGAAAAACTTTCGCTCTTTATAACAATATCATTCAAAGCAGTTAGACGCCCGGGATTTGCAGACAACATAATTCTTTCTTCGCAAATCACCTCGCCGTCAACAATTTTTTGAATGGAATTTTTTATATCCGACAATGAAGATTGTGCCAAAAAACCCAAACGACCTAAATTAACCCCAAAAACAGGAATAGAATATCTTGCATAAAATCTTGCCGCCCGAAGCAAAGTACCGTCACCGCCTACAACAATCGCAAGCGTTACATCAGTTTGCATATTATCAATATTCATCGGAGTGCAAACTAACCCTTTAGACAAAATTTCGTTTTGAACTTCACAAACTGCCTGTTCATAACCTAAAGAATTAGTGTTATAAACGATACCTATCTTTTCTAAAGAAAAATCTTTTCCGGAACACATATTTTGCATACGTTAATTATACATTAAATTATTGGTTTTCAAAAGAAATTTTTGCATATATTGGAAAATGATCACTACCTACATTTTTTCCAACTTTAAAATCTTTAACTTTATAAGTTTTGGGAACAAAGATATGGTCAAGAGTTATCCTCATAAGTGGTATATATTTTGCAGACCACGTTGTTTTAAAAATACTTCCTGCATCTTTTAAACCTGATTTTTTAACAAAATATTTATAATTATGAGAAAAAGCTGTAGTGTTCACATCTCCGACTAAAATAACATCATTATCCGTTGATTCTATATATTCAGCAAGATTTTTAAACATTTTTTTTGTGTTATCAAAATATTCAGAAGAAATTGGAGGTGTTGTATGCACTGCAATAATTTCAAATTCTTTTCCGTCGAAATCACATAATGCGGAAATAACAGGTATATCAAATTTTCCTGCCTTGACCTTTCTTAAACCTCTTATCGGAATTTTTGAATAAACAGCAATTCCAAAATTATCTTCTCTTGCATTTTCATATATGAATGGATAATTAGATTTAATATCTTGTAATTCAGAACTCCACTTATCATCGATTTCTTCAATCACAAGAATATCTACATCTTCTTTGTTTAATTCTTCTCTAACTTGTTCATATTTCGTATTAGACGTTAACAAATTCAACAACCCGACACTTATATCATAATGATTTACAAAATCGGGAATTTTTAAACAACTTAATATACAAAAAGCATTTATTAAAAAAGATATAAAGGCTATGTAAACAAGATTTCTCTTAGATTTTGCAATGTAAAACACTATTAGTGCTATGAAAGCAATAATAAAATATTGAACTCTAAAATGCGAACAAATATCCGCTAAAAAAGAAAACTCCGAAAAGAATGCGAAAAAGGTAGCAACAAAAATCCAAAATAAAAAACCATTTAACAAAAAGAAACAAATATTTTTAGCTTTTTTCATTTATTCTTTCTCGCAATTAGCACACCGTCAGGCAAATTCAGAACTTGAGCAGAATAATCATCTCTGTTTGTAATTTCTTCAACAAAAGGCTTAACTTGTTCACAATGAGAAATGATATCATCAGCAACAATAATTCCGCCAACCTTTAACAACGGATGAACTGCCTCGAAAAACTTAATATACCCTGCCTTATTAGCATCAATAAAAACAAAATCAAAAACTTCATCTTGTAATTCTTCTTGAATTACAGGAAGTGCCGAGCCTAATTTCGCCGTTATTATGTCATCAACACCGCATTTTTTGAAATTTTCTATCGCAACAGAACGACGTTTATCCCAATATTCAACAGTTGTCAACCTGCCGCCTGTTTCCTTCAACGCAAGTGCAATCCTTAACCCCGAATAACCGTTTGAGGTTCCGAGTTCAAGTACATTCTGTGCTTTTGATACTTTTATCAAAAATTCAATAAAATTACCTGTTTCTCTTGATATATTCCAAAAATCGTTTTTTGTTTCTTCAAGACTTCTTAATGTATCTTCTATAATGCTCATAATGATTGCTCTAAAAGGTTAATATTGTTGATTTTATCTATGATTGTGATTGAATGAACAGGTATATCAATCGGATAAACGCCCGTGATTTTATTGGTGTCCATATTGAAAATTGCATACTTTTTGCTATCTGCATCTGTAATAATAGCAAGATTTGAATTATCAATTTGAGTTATTTTTCTCGGAAATCCTTTAAACGGAAGTTTTATATCATCTGTGTATTTCAAAGATGTTGTGTCTAAAATACGAACAGCATTTTCACCTGAACATAAAACGAACAATTTATCTTTATACAAAAGCATTTCTGTCGGCTTTGGACCTGTTTTTAAAGATACTTCTTTAACAGTAGCCGTTTCGGGTTCGATTTCTTGAGCATCAACAGACTCTGAATTTTGAGGAAGTACAGCAACTCCGCCCAATAATTTTCTCGTATTCGCTGCCAATTTTTTCTGCAAAATTACACCTTGATCTTCATCTTCTTCACCTGTAACATAAGGCTTATCAAGATTGTATTCGTTTACAAGAAGTTCATTTTTTGTTCTTGACAAAATATACAAATGATTGTTGTCGTCAAATACCATTTTTGCAATATTTTGGCATTTCGTAACAGGAACATTTTTATATTCTTCATCAATCTTCAAAACATAAACCATATCAGAGTTTCTATCAGCATAAGCAAGCTCTGTACCGTTCGGAGAAAGCGTCATTCTGTACGGCGAAGCATCTAAATTAACTTTTTCCGAAATCGTCATGGTATCAAGATTTATCGCATAAATTGACTTGCCCTCATAGCTCAAAACATAAGCCTTATTATTCAAATTATCCGTTACAATTTCAGACGGCTGTGCATTCAAATCTATACTTTTCGCAATTTGTTCATTTCTAACATCTGCGATATCAAGCTGATTTTTACCAAATACAGCCGCAAGCAAATATTTTTTATCGGGCGTAACCGCAACGTCTTTCAAAATTCCCTTTAACTTCAATCCGTAAATAGGTTCAGGTCGTCCGGGGAGAAAAACTTTCAAATAATTAGAATCGAAATTCGTTATCAAATACATTTTATTATCAAGTTCATGAGGCATAACCGTCTTGAGAACTCGTTTTCTGTTTTTAACGACTTTTTTTGCAGGTGCTTTTGCTTGAGCAACTTTAGGCTGTGCTTTTGCAACATCTGCGGTTGTTTCCATTTTTGTTTCTACAACAGGAATTTCAAGATTTCCCAAAAGACCTTTCATGTTTTCATAAACATAAAATCCGTTCGGGACAAGTAAGTCTTGAGGCAAAACACCTGTCTTAACAACATCAGGAAGTTCAGTATATTTGGTTAAAGTGCATTTTTTACCGTCTTTTATAATTTTCAATAATGCATAATTGTTATTAAAAACTACAATTTCAGGTTCATTGCTGATATTTTTTCCCGCAGGGTAAGTATAAACAACTTCAAGCTTATCAACCTTTTTCTCAATGGCAGGAATAATCGGAATATACATCGTTCCGTTCGGCAAATTAACAAGCCCGTCAAAACGAACAGACGTTCCTGCAACATTATTGAAAAGATAAACACGCATTGAATGAGGTAACATAACCGCTTCGGCGGTCATTCCGCTAAACAAAAGTATCGAGAGTGCTGCTGAAGCTATTGTCTTTTTCATTATTTTTCCTCATTCGTTAATCGATTATTTATTAAATGCATTTTTTACTTTATTTATAATATTACTCCGAAATTTCTTTTTATGTGCAATTTCGAATAATTTTGCATACAAATTCTTTTCTTCATCGTTCATCGATTTAGGCGGAGTAAGTTTCACAACCACGTGATGATCGCCTTTTTGCGATGAACCTATGCGGGGAATGCCCTCACCTTTTAATGTTAATATTTTATCATGCTCTACGCCTTGTGGAACAGTAATATTTTTTTCACCCGACAATGTCTGAATAGTTACTTCATCACCAAGTGCAGCTTGCGGAAATGATACATTCAAAATCGTATAAACATCATTACCTTTTCTGATAAAATAATCATCTTCTTTTACAAGAACTATTAAATACAAATCACCCGACGGACCGCCGTTTGAACCTGAATCACCCTCGCCTGCAATTCTGATTTTCGTATGATTATCAACTCCTGCCGGTATCTTAACTTTCAAAGGCTTTTTAACCTCAACCGTTCCTGCTCCGTGGCAATCAGGACATTTTTCAGCATATTTTTTACCTGTACCGTTACAATGCGGGCATGTGCTTATTTGGCTGAAATTACCCAACGGAGTTCTTGTAACGTGTTGAATTTTTCCCGTTCCGTTGCAAGAAGAACATGTTTCAGGTGTAGTACCTGCTTTTCCGCCTGTTCCGTTACAAGATGTACAAGTTTCTTCGTGCGATATTTGAATTTCTTTTTCAACACCAAAAACAGCCTCTTTAAAATCAAGCTGTATGTTCATTCTTAAATCAGAACCTCTGCGTGGGGCATTCGGATCTTCATAACCTCTTGAAAATCCTCCGCCGCCTCCGAAAAAGGCTTCAAAAATATCATTCAAACCGCCAAATCCATACTCAAAAGGTCCTGAATTGCTGTAACCTGCATTCGACAAACCTTCTTCACCATATCTGTCATACAATGCTCTTTTATCATCATCTGAAAGAGTTTCGTATGCTTTTCCTAATTCTTTAAATTTTTCTTCCGCATCGGGAGCTTTATTTACGTCAGGGTGAAGTTGTCTTGCTTTTTTTCTGAAAGCCGCTTTTATTTCATCTTTGCCTGCGTCTTTGCTTACGCCCAATATTTCGTAATAATCTGCCATTATTTTACTTTCACTTACCGACTGATACACTTACCATTGACGGTCTTAAAACTTTTTCACCGTACTTATATCCCTTTTGCATTTCCTGAATTACCGTTTCCTCAGGGTGTTCGTCCGTTGGAACCTGCATTACTGCTTCGTGGAAATTAGGGTCAAATTTTTCACCTTCAGCCTTAATTTCTTCAAGACCGAGTTTTAAAAGAGATGCTTTAAATTGTTTGTTCAAAACATTAAAAGCTTCTTTTGCTTTCTCGCAATCATCAACTGCAACCAAAGCTTTTTCCGCTCTTTCAAAGTTATCTGCAATTTCTATCATCTTTTTAAGAGCTTGTTCCATTCCGAACTTTATTAAACCTTCACGTTCCGATTCCTGTCTTTTGCGGTAATTGTCAAAGTCCGCAGCAAGTCTTAAATACTGATTATTCAAAGTATCATAAGCTTCTTTTAACTTTTTAGCTTCTTCATCGGATTTTTTGAACAAACCGTCGAAAATGCCTTTCTTTTCTTCTTTCTGTTCTGTTTCAGAAGAATTTTCCTCATTTACGGTTTCGTTATTTTCTTCATTAGAATTTTCAGCTTCGTCAACATTTTCAGTTGATTCAGCATCTTCCAAATTCATTTCTTCGTTTATTTCCGTTGAATTTTCATCAGCAAACGGATTTGAAGATTTATTAGCATTATGTTTTTTATGTTTACTCATTTTAATACCCTCTTTTAACTATTATAGTTAAAAACAATTTATTCTCAATCGTTTTTAATATTTTTTTAACTTTTAGAGATACAAAAACGAAAAAAAATGTTATCATAAATTAGAGGATATTATGGCTAAAATCAAACAATTTAATATTTTTTATCATCAAAAAGTTTCAAAAATGTTATCGTACATTTCGCCTGATGAAAAACTTTCGTTTTGGTCAACGTTTATAAACTTTATACCGAACGCAATACAAGATTTTTTACCGCTTTTTTTGCGGAATAAAAAAGTATCATTTATAGCAATTAATGATGAAAAGTTAGTGAAAGCATTTATATCAATAGAAGCAGCTCACGGTAATGATAAAAAATGGTTCATCAAGAAACTTTTTCTCGACCGAAACAGTTTTGATGAAGGTAAACAGCTCATTGACTACATTGTGACAAAATACGGTGCAATCGGGGCGGATACTTTTTGCGTTTTAGTTGATGAATTTGACGAAACAACTGCAGGGCTTTTTTCAAAAATGTGCGGATTTAGGCTTTGTTCAAGAGAAATTCTTTTTCGTTCCGAAAGTTACGATCCTTTGATGTTGCCTGAAAATTTAATTGAAGAAAAATGTTTTGAAAACTTCAAAAACTCCGATGCGGCTAAAGTCGCAGAATTATTTAAAGAAGCTCTTTTCCCGCATTTTAGATTTTCACTCGAAAAAGACCCGAATGAATTTACCACACCATTTTTCAAACATATATCAAAAGAAAAAACTGTAAAATATGTTCTAAAAGACAAAAACGAGAATATTTTTGGCTTTGCGGACATTGAAACACTCTTTAACAGAACAAAAACGATTGATTTAATTTTGGCAAAACCATACGAATCAGACTATTTTAGAATTTTAAAATCATTAATTTACTATACAAAAAAATCCTCACCCGATTATGAAATTTTGATTCTTTGCAGAAATTATCTTTCTTCATCAAAAGTTTACGAAACATTTCTGAAAGAAAACGGTTTTGTTCCGACACAAATAAAACTTTTATTTGTCAAAGATTTTTACAAACCGGTCCAAGACAGCGAAGTTATTGCAAATCCGTCATTAATTTTCAAAGAAATTACAGGAAAACCTGCATTTTTAAAATTCAAACCTTTGCAAAAATCTGATTAGTGAATATAATTTTTTTATGGATAATATTAATATTAAAAATGCAAACAGAATAGTTTTTAAGTTCGGAACAAACGTTTTACGAGGCGATGACGGCGAAATATCGCTTTCTCGAATTTACTCGTTTATAGAAGATATTTCTAAACTCCACAAACAGGGCAAAGAAATAATCATTGTAACATCAGGTGCAGTAGGGCTTGGTGCCGCAAAAATCCACGTAGATTCATCTTCGGATTTTGTGCTAAAACAAGCATGTGCCGCAATCGGTCAAACAGATTTGATGTCAATTTATCAACACGGATTTGATAAATATAAAATCGTCTGCTCTCAAATTCTTTTAACAGAAGAAGATTTATCTCAACGTGTTAAATATTTGAGCTTAAGCAATGTTTTGGACAGACTGCTCGAATTAAAAGTTATTCCGATTATCAACCAAAATGATACGGTATCAACTGCCGAACTTGAAGAATCTAAAGGAATTTTTGAAGTTTGTTTCTCTGATAACGATAAATTATCAGCACTCGTCGCAAGCCGTTTAGAAGCTGATTTGCTTGTTATCTTGTCGGATATTGATGCACTTTACGACGATAATCCGAAAGAAAACCCGAATGCTCACAAAATTTCGGTTGTGAAAGAAGTTACTCCCGAAATAGAAAGTTTGGGTCAAGAAGCCTCAAAAGGCGGCCGTGGCGGTATGAAAACAAAACTTGAAGCCGCTAAAGTCGTAACTCGCTCGGGCGGGCATGCAATTATTGCGAACGGAAAAACTCCTAATATCATCAAAAAAATCTTTAATGAAGATAATATCGGAACGATTTTTATGCCCACAGAACATCTCACGGGCAAAAAACGTTGGATAGGCTACGCAACCAATATTACAGGTAAAATAAAAATAAACGGCGGTGCAAAAAAAGCTCTTCTTGAAAAAGAAGCAAGCCTTTTATCAATCGGTGTAACCGACATTTTGGGTGAATTCAAAAAAGGAGAAGTTGTAACAATCCTCGACGAAAACGATAAAGAATTTGCAAAAGGTATGGTAAATTACGATAGCAGCGACTGCAAAAAAATTATCGGCGTTCACTCCGAAAAAATTCTTGAAATATTGGGCTACAAAAACTACGATGCAATTATAACCCGTGATAATATTGTAATTTTATAAGGTGGATTATGACAGACGTTAAACAAATTGCAAAAAATGCAAAATTAGCTTCAATTACGTTATCCTCGCTTTCTTGCGAAGTTAAAAATAAAGCTCTCGAAAATATTGCAAAAGCATTAGAAGAAAACACTAATAGTGTTATCGAGGCTAATAACAAAGATTTAGAAGCAGCAAAAAAAGAAGTTGAAGCAGGCAAACTTTCAAAAGCAGTTTTCAATCGACTAAAAGCTGATGAAAATAAAATCCGAGATATGATTGCAGGAATTTACGATGTCATTAAACTTGATGACCCTGTAAATACAACCGTTTTCACAAGAGAATTGGCAGACGGTTTGACACTCAAAAAAGTTACATGCCCGATTGGTGTTATAGGAGTTATTTTTGAAGCACGCCCTGATGTTTTGGCTCAAATTTCCGCACTTGCAATAAAATCGGCTAACGCAGTCCTTTTAAAAGGCGGAAAGGAAACCATTAACACGAATAGTGTTATTTATAAAATAATCACGGAAGCTCTTGATAAAACAGAAGGATTTCCTAAAAACGTTATAAATTTGTTATTTTCACACGATGATGTAGCACAAATGCTTTCGGAAGATAAATCGATAGACTTGCTTATTCCGAGAGGCTCAAACAAGCTTGTAAAATACATTCAAGAAAATACGAAAATCCCTGTTCTCGGTCACGCAAGCGGTATTTGCCATATTTTTGTTGACGAAAGTGCTGATTTTGAAACAGCATTAAAAGTTATTCAAGATGCAAAATGTCAATATCCTGCAGCTTGCAACTCGGTTGAAACAGTTTTAATACACGAAAACATCGCAAATGAATTTATTCCCGTGTTTGTCAAAAAAATGAATGAAATCGGAGTAAAAGTCAACGGAGATGAATTAAGCAGAAAAATTGACAATTCACTCGGAGAAGTTGAAGAATGGGCTCATGAATACGGGGAAAAAGAATTATCCGTAAAAATTGTTCAAAATATTGAACAGGCAGTTAAGCACATTAACGAATACGGTTCAGGCCATACTGATTGTATCATAAGCGAAAACACTAATAGTGTTAAATATTTTATGACAATGGTTGACTCGGCAGGAGTTTATCACAATGTTTCAACAAGGTTTGCGGACGGATTCAGATACGGTTTTGGAGCAGAAGTCGGAATTTCGACAAACAAAACTCACGCAAGAGGACCTGTCGGACTTGACGGCTTAACAATATATAAATACCAATTATTCGGAAACGGCGATGTTGTTTCAGAATTTTGCTCCGGTGAAAGAAAATTTACTCATAAAAATTTATAAATTATCTTTTAGCTAAAGTATAACTTTCATCAACAAGCTTACAAAGTTCGGCGTAATCGGTATTTTCATCTAAAAGAACCGAAATCCAATGATTTTTATTCATATGATAAGCAGGAAAGTATTTACCTGTCATAATGAGTTCTTCTGCTTTTTGGGGTTTTAAATGCAAATTTAGAATTTCTACTATTTTATTACTTGCAAATCCGAGCTTGTTCTTTGATATTGTCATAAATACCGCATACCATTTTGCCGAATCTTTTCGGCGTACTATTGCATTATTTGGAGATTTTTTCCACAAAAATTCAAGCTCATCATTATAATTTGATTTAATATATTTTATCACTTTTTTAGAAGTAATTTCCTTGAAAATGTTGTTATCTAAATCATAACAACTCTTCAAAATATCATCGAGAACAGAATTGTATTCACCTCTGATTTTAGCAGCAAAAGCTCCCTTTGAAACTGCAACATCCGATAAATGAAGTGTATATTCATCAGAAGTTGAGATATCAATAACTTTCGCCTGAATTTTTTCATTTTCATCTATCAAAACAGTCATCAAAAAATCATTATCGTTGATATATTTTTCAAAACGATAACCGTTTTTATCCTTAATAAAAGCATATTTCAACAATTTTGCCTGATTTATGATTTTATCTTGAAAATTTTCCGAAATATCCATTTGAGCCTACTTTATGAACATGCAATCCCCATAGCTGTAAAAACGATATTTTTCAGCTATTGCGTGATGATAAGCATCAAAAATAAAATCTCTGCCGGCAAAAGCCGAAACAAGCATCAACAAGGTCGATTTAGGTAAATGAAAATTCGTAATAATTTTATTTACGATTTTAAATTCAAACCCGGGGTATATGAACAACTCTGAATGGTCTTTTACAGGAATTATTTTACCGTATTTTTGCATTGTAGTTTCAAGAGTTCTGACACTCGTTGTACCAACCGCAACAATATTTTTGCCCTGTTTTACCGCTTCGTTAATGGCATTTGCACTTTCTTCGGGAATTTCAAAAGTTTCAGAATCCATTTGGTGATTTTCGATATCATCAACTTTAACTGGTTTAAATGTTCCAAGACCGACATTCAAGTGAACAAAAGCCTTACCGACACCTTTTTGCTCAAGTTTATCAAGGATTTCCTTTGTAAAGTGTAATCCCGCCGTCGGAGCAGCAACAGAACCCTCATGCTTTGCATAAACGGTTTGATAACGCTCAAAATCGAGATTTTTATATTGTGATTCCGTCATATTTCGCTCAATATAAGGCGGCAACGGAATATTGCCATACTCTGATAAAATTTCAAAAATATTCCCTTCATAATGAAGTTTTATCTTCCATTTATCATCAAGTTTTTCCAAAAATTCGACAGATAATTTTTCGCCAACCGATAACACCATTTGTGGTTTAACACGTTTTGAGGGCTTTACGAGAGCTATCCAAATCGTTTTTTCAATTTCTCGAACTAAAAATATCTCGATTTTTGCACCCGTATCTTTTATCGAAAACAATCTTGCAGGAATAACTTTGGTATTATTCAAAACGAGGAAATCATTTTCATCAAGGCAATCGACAATATCATAAAAATGTTTATCTTCAAAGCAAAGAGCCTGTCTGTTTAAGACAAGCATCTTTGAATTTTCTCTTTTTTGCGACGGTAATTGAGCTATTAATTCTTTTGGTAAATCGTAATCAAATTCTTCAAGTTTCATAATTATTTTTCCGGTTTTACATCAATTACTTGAGGTTTTGCATCTGCCGCATCTAATTGCTTATTAATGATAACTGTTTGAACAATTTGAACAAGGTTACTTACAACCAAGTATAACAAAACACCTGCAGGAATAGGAATGAAGAAGAATGTTGCCGTCAAAACAATCGGCATTGTTCTTCCCATTGTCTTTTGCATTGCTTCCTGCTGCGGATCAAGCTGTCTGCCTGACGACTTGTTCGTAAACGTCATAACCTTTGTTGCGACATACATTGAAATACCGAAAATCAATACCAATGCAAGTACATCATAGTTCATTGTTTCATTTGCACGTTCTGTCGGACAATCAGCAACTAAAATATCGCCTTTTCTTTCAAACTTAACGTTTTCACTTTCTCTTGTCGAAATATTTGTAATCTCTGTATCAGCACCTGTAATTGTTCTGTTTTCAGATGTTTCAACAGGGAATGCATTGAGAGCAAGTTTAAATTCAACAGGTTCGCCGGGTAATAATTTATCCATATAACGAAGATTATCTTTTGAATTTTTAACCTTAGTTTCTTCGGTTGTACCATCACTGAAATAAACAGTAGCTTTTTTACCTAATGCAAAATTAGCAGTTTTTCCGACCATAAAACTTCCGTCTTGTGAACGAGCTGATGTACCTCGGATAGTTGCATCAAGTCTGTTAATAAAGAAAAACTTTGCATTTCCGGCTAAATCAATGAATTGAGGACTAATCAATGCCGTATAAAGTAAAATGAAGATAGGCATTTGGATTAAAACAGGGAAACAACCGCTCATTGGATTGAAATTGTTTTCCTTGTAAAATTCCATCATTTTACGCTGCATTGTCTGCGGATCGTCCTTGTAACGGTCTTGAATCATCTTCATTTTAGGCTGCATTTTTTGCATAACCTTCATTGAGCGTTGTTGTGAAACACTCAACGGCCACATTAAAAGTCTTACTATTATAGTAAGAAGAATGATTCCCAAACCATAACTTCCGCATATATTACTTAATATTCTCAACAAATCTATTGTTGCATTTGTAAAAAATTCCACTTTATATCCCTTCCAATTATGTGTAAATCTTACTTAATTATATGATAAAAATATCATTTAACAAGGACAGCCTCTTGTGTTTTCGCTGTACCATGCTGTGTTTTGCCCCAATCCATTGTTTTCTTTGTGAAAATTATTTTGAAAACAATAAATACTACGATAGGGAACCATAAAATTATCAGATACAAACATGTTTCAAAAGATTGTCTTAAATTATCTGCTAATTTTAAACCGTTGTATCTTCTCAAGCTGTACATAAAACCGCTCAAAAAGAAGAAGAATATCATTACCGTCAATATTATTGACGACATAATCTGATTGTCGTTGTATTTTATATATCTGAAAAGTTGAAAACCGACTTCTGAAAAGAACCAAAACGGCAAAATGAATTCAAAAATATATGCAGTCATATCAAGGCTTACACGAAGCGACATGTCTTTTGAACAAAGAACTGCCCAAAAGTTTTCCAAATATCGTCTGATACTGCCTTCAATCCAGCGGCGTCTTTGTCTTAACAAAGGAATATACTTCGTCACACCTTCTTCATAAACAGAAACTTCGGGACAAAAACGAATATCCCAGCCTTTAATCTGCATTCTTGTTGACATATCCAAATCATCGGTAATCGTATAATTATTCCAGCCGCCGATGTCATTCAAAGCAATTCTTTTTATAAGTTCGCCGTTTCCACGCAATTCAACTGCACCCTTAACGGCATCTCTACCAACCTGAAAGTGAGTATCCAAAGCCATTTCGTTATCTTGACAGCGGGTTAAAAAATTATCATTTCTATTGCTGATAACTTTTCTTGCCTGAACTGCTCCGACATCTTCAGGCTCAAGTTTCGGTAAAAGTTTTTTAATAAAATCCGGTTTAATTCTTGCATCGGCATCAAAAACCAAAATAGCTTCGCCATCCGCCATTTCAAGTGCATCATTCAAAACCGCCGATTTTCCGGGGAATGCACCTTTATCTCTTATTAAAGATTTAATTTTCGGATTTTTACGGGCTATTTCTTGAATAATTTCTGCCGTATTGTCATCGCTTCTGTCATCAATCAAAATCAATTCGTAATTGTCATAATCAACAGTCATAATATTTTCGACTGTTTTTTCAATTACTGAACCTTCATTGTGAGCAGGAATCATAATAGTTATAAAAGGTTTATAATTTTCATTTATAACAGGAGGATTTTTCTTTAACTTTCTGAGCTGGTGCTTGAATGCAACGTACATATATCCGCAATATAACACCATGAACACCATCATCATCACTGATGCGTAAAATGTATTAAAAAAGTTTTGAAATATAAACAAAAATACCCATAATCCCAATATTATAGATAATAATACTAATCTGCCTCTCATACTTCTTTCCGTATTTACTGCTTATTCAATTAATATTATTTTATCAGAAATAAAAACATGTACAAATAAATTTGCTCATTATCCTTTTATATCTTAATATTTATTTTTTTTATGCTATAATAAATGCACTATGAATGAAAATATTTTTAAGAAATCGGCAAAACTTTTAAAAGATAACATCATGCTTATCCAGCCGCTGTTTATATGGATGTTGGTAATAATGCTAATGTTAATTCCTTTAGCAGGCAAAAAATCTTTTGATATAGGATTTATCTTCACTTTAATCTTGATTTTATTATGCACAACGGCATTTCTTGCAGGTTGGTATAACAGTACTGTATTTGTTGTTTCATTAAAAAACAAAAAATACGAAACTCTTGAAGAACATAATAAAAATCAAATTGAGATTTTAAAGAAATTTTTCCCGGGAGTTGGAGAATATATTCTTCCCGTAACAGTTATCTCGATTATTTATTGCGGTCTTGGATATGGGCTTATGGAATTATACAGACTTTTGGCTAAAAAAATCTTTATCATATATAATTTTCCGAACGATTTCTTCACTGTATTAAATAGCGGCTCACAAAACGATATAACAAATTTTCTTCAAAACTCGCTCAGCCATTCACAACTGACAATACTTCTTTGGGCAGTTGCAGGCAGTTTTGTTCTTTATTTGATTTTTAATTTGATTGTTTTATGGTTCATGCCCGCAATTTTCTATACGAGCAAAAATCCGTTGAAAGCCATTTGGAAATCAATAATTTTCATGTTCAAAAACATAAAAGTGTCTTTAGCGATAGTTATAGCAATGTTTTTAATCAATATGGCGATAACATTTATAAGAGCCTTCACAGGCAATGGAATATTGGCATTTGTGCCGTTTTTATTAACCTTTGTATATCTTGTTTATTACGTTTTAACGGTATTTTTATATTATGAAGAAAAAACCCAAAATAATAGCAATTGCGGGTCCGAGTGCAACGGGTAAAACCGAACTCGCCGTCAAAACAGCAAAAGAGTTTAACGGAGAAATTATCTCCGCTGATTCAAGATACGTTTACAAATATCTTGATATCGCATCTGCGAAACCGACAGAAGAAGAAAAATGCGGTATTCCGCACTATTTGACTGACATTGCAGAAGTTGATACAGATTATTCCGCAGGTCAGTTTCTAAAAGATGCTGATTTCTTCATAAAAGATATAACAAGTCGTGGCAAAATACCGATTGTAACAGGCGGAACAGGACTTTATTTCCGTTCTTTAAACGGTGTTTTTGATATTCCGGAAGTACCTGCCGATAAAGATTTTCGCCAAAAAGCCGAAACCATTCCGACAGAAGAATTATATTCCGAATTATTATCAAAAAATCCTGCAATGGCGGCAAAAATTCACCCAAATAACAAAGTTAAAATTGTAAGAGCTTTAGAAATTACAAATGCAGGTGCTAAACTAACTTCGAAAGAATGTCCTTATGATATTTTAATGCTCGGATTAAATTGTGAAAACAGGCAGTTTTTATACGAAAAATGCGAAAAAAGGGTCGATAAAATGCTTGAAGCAGGACTTTTGCAAGAAGCAGACTTTTTATTCAAAAAATACGGATTTGAAAATAATATTTTAAACAACACAATCGGAATAAAAGAATTAAAAGAAGTTTTGCAAAATTCACAACCTCTTGATGAGGCAATTTCTGAAATTAAAAAGAATACAAGACATTACATAAAACGCCAAATCTCTTGGTTTAACACGGAAAAAGACCTAAAATGGTTTTATATCGACACCAATAAAAATTTCCAATCTGATATTTTTGAAACCATAAAAGAATTTTTGAAAAATTAACCTTTAACAGCTCCGTCGTTATGCCCCGAAATGAAGTATTTTTGCATAGCTAAAAAGAAAATAATAATCGGGATTATAGAAATAATCGAACCAGCTGCAATGTAACGCCAATTTGCACTGAACATACCTTGCAAATCGTTAATTCCGACAGGAAGTGTATATAAAGTCTTGTCCGTCAAAACAATACTCGGCCATAAAAATTCACCCCAAGAGCCGATAAAAGTAAACACGGCAAGTACGGCACAAGTCGGTGCAGTACAAGGCAAAAGAACCTTTCTCCATATCTGCAAAATATTACATCCGTCAACAAATGCCGCTTCTTCAAGTTCTTTTGGAACAGCCATAAAAGCCTGACGCATCAAAAATATACCAAAGGCATTCACTGCAAACGGCAAAATCAACCCTGCATATCCTGCAGCTTTCGACACGGTATCAACAAGATTTAATTTCAAAATAATTAAATAAATCGGGAGCATTATAGCTTGAAAAGGCACCATAATTGTTGCTAAAATCAAATAAAAAATCAGATTTTTTCCTTTGAAATTCATTCTTGCCAAAGGATAAGCTGCAAGTGCAGAAAAAACAACATTCAAAACAACAGTAAAAGCCGCTGTAATCAAACTGTTTACGAAATACAAAACAAAGGGAATCTGCTTCCAAACACCGACAAAATTATCCCAAGTCGGAAAATTCGGGATAAATTGCGGCGGATATTGAAAAATGTTTTCACTTTGTCCTTTTAACGCAGTCGAAATTAACCACAAGAAAGGGAATATCGACAATATCGATACCGTGATTAAAATCAAATGGGTAAAAAATCCTTTCAAACGGTTATTCACGGCTCATACTTCTTTCTTTCAAAAACTAAAATATTAACGGCAGAAAAAGCCATAACAATTATCAACAGTACAACCGAAGCCGCTGATGCTATCGACAAATCAAGATTTTCAAATGCTCTTTCATAAATGTAATAAACGATTGTTTTAGTTGAATCTAACGGGCCGCCTCTTGTCATTACATAAATTTCCGCAAAAACTTTCAGTGCAGAAATAGATGAAACAGTCACAACAAGAGCTATTGTAGGCATTAAATAAGGAATTGTGACATTCAAATGTTTTTGCACAAGATTTGCACCGTCAACCTCAGCCGCCTCAAGCAATTCCTTTGGCGCCCCCATTAAAGCCGACAAGTAAATCATCATATAATAGCCGATTCCCTTATAAATCGTAACTATTATAACAGACCAAATCGCCAAATCAGGTGACGTCAACCACTCCAACGGATTAAAACCCAGCAATTCCGCAAAATAATTCAATATACCTTGAGTTGCATATAACCACTTAAACGCAATAGCAACAACAACAATCGAAATAATTACAGGTAAATAAATCAAAACTTTATACAAATTTAAACATCTGATTTTTTGATTTATCAAAATTGCAAGCACTAACGGAACAGTTGCAAGTATCGGCACTGCTCCGACTAAATACAAAAAAGTATTCAATACAACAGTATAAAACTCTTTCGATTTCATCAATGCAATGTAATTATCCAACCCTGCAAACGTCGGTGCATATAAATCAGTCGAGTAATTTTGAAAACTCAACGCAACAGTTTCAATAAAAGGTATGAAAAAAAACATTACCAATATTACGGCTGCGGGCAATAAAAACAAATATGGAACGTATTTTTTATAATATTTGTACATTTTATATTATAAATTTACCGTTTTCATATATTAATTTATCGTCAGCGTAAATTTTACCGCCGTTTTTCATGTTTTTAATCATATCCCAGTGCAAGCCTGAAACATTTTTTCCGCCTGTTTCGGGATAAGATGCACCTATTGCCATGTGAATTGAACCGCCGATTTTTTCATCAAATAAAATGTTACCTGTTACCTCTTGAATCATTTCATTTGTACCGATAGCAATTTCGCCGATTCCTCTTGCTCCTGCATCCATATCGAACATGCTGTTTACATAATCTTCGCCTTTTTCGGCTTTAACTTTTGTAACTCTGCCGTTTTCAACTGTCAAATACACTTCATTAGCTTCATTTCCACGGTAAATTTGAGGGAAGTCAAAATAAATTTCACCATTAACTTCATCTTCAACCGGTGATGTATAAATTTCTCCGTCAGGGAAGTTGCATTCGCCTGCACAGCTTTTCCACTTTCTGCCTTTTACACCGAAAGTAATATCTGTTTTTTCACCGATGATATGAATTTTTTCAACAGTGTTCAAAAATTCTGCAATTTTCTTTTGCTTTTCATCAATTTCTTTCCACTTTGCAACAGGATCATCAAGGTGCAAATAACAAGCATGAACAAGAAAATCCGTATAATCATCTAAAGACATTCTGCCTTCTTGAGCAAGTGCATGAGTCGGGAAATTTGCAATTACCCATTTTAATTCGCCTTTTGCCGCTCTTGATAACATCAATTCTGATAACTTCTTTGTCGCAGCAGAGCGTTTTGCAAGTTTCTTAGAATCTGCTTTTGCAAGGCTTTTCGTATTAAATGGAGCTCCTAACGAAATAAAGTTTTGAGCTTTTTCATATTCAACCTGCAACATAGGGTCAATATAAGAAAGCTGGTCATCTTCTGCATATTTCAAATATGTTTCGGTCATTCCCTCTAAACCGCATCTGATTATAGGATATGCACCTTTTTGAAGAACTAATTTATAAATTTCTCTAATCAAAGGGGTTGCCTGCGGACTCGATGCTGAAATAACCGTCAATTCACCTTTCTGAACATTTGTTGAATATTCAACCAATACTTTTGCATATTTTTCCCAAAGATTTGTCATATCTGCTCCTTGTCTGTTTTTGTGAATTGAATTTTGACTTTATACTGCATTACTTTCTATTGAAATGATGTCGGGTGAGTTACAATACCACGTTTTGTTGTTCTGATAAATTCAACAAGTTTCTTAGTATATCTGTCTTGAGGAATTGTATCTT
Organism: uncultured Candidatus Melainabacteria bacterium; assembly: GCA_934754505.1. GTDB lineage: Bacteria > Cyanobacteriota > Vampirovibrionia > Gastranaerophilales > Gastranaerophilaceae > RUG841. Next base: position 133,032 of record CAKVIE010000001.1, on the reverse strand, counting down.
CAATAATATCTGCCGCTTTAAAAACAGTATGTTCACCTGAACAAATGATTTTGAATGCGTGTTTCAAATTTGTTCTTTCATCAAGTGTCAAACCTTTACGTTTCAAGCCGATAACGTTAATTCCGTGCGGAACAGGCGGACGTCCGTCGCCTTTACAATAAGGCAAAACATCCATTCTTGATGCGGAAAATCCGCTTACGATACACATTTCACCAATTCTAACGTGTTGATGGAATACACTCATGCCGCCGATAAATGCACCATAACCGACTTGGCAATAACCGCCTAATGTCGCTAAATTTGCCATGATAACTTCATCTTCCACCCGACAGTTGTGAGCAACGTGTGATGAAGCCATCAATAAACAATGGTTGCCTACAACAGTTTCACAACCTTCGCCTGATGCTCTGTGAACGGTTACGTTTTCTTTAATAATACAGTTTTTGCCGATAACAGCTTTGGTGGGTTCATCTTTGTAACCCAAATCCTGAGGAGCCGTTCCGATACTTGCAAACGGTGAAATTACCGTACCGTCACCAATTTCACAATATTCTAAATAAGCATTTGCTATTACTTTTACATTTTCACCTAATACGACATTTTCTCCGATGACGACATTAGGTCCGACATAAGCACTTTCAGGTACTATCGCCGTTTTTGCTATTACTGCACTTTTATCTATTGTCATAATTTCTACCTTCGTTTTCTACACAACAGAAAATATCATATCTGCTTCAACTGCTAATTTTTCACCTACAAAAGCCTTACCATGAGCTTTTATAACAGGTCCTTTGATTTTAACAAGTTCAACCGTTATATCAAGTCTGTCACCGGGACGTACCATTGCCTTAAATCTTGCTTTATCAATACCTGCATAAACAACAAGTTTGCCTTGATATTCGGGCTGAGTCATCAAAATTCCCGCTCCCATTTGAGCCATTGCTTCTAATTGTAATACCCCCGGCATTATAGGCTTATTCGGGAAATGTCCTTGGAAAAATTCTTCGTTAAAAGTTAAATTTTTATAACCTTTTGCATATTTTCCCGGAACACATTCCGTAATTCTGTCAATCAAAAGAAACGGGTACCTGTGAGGTATCATTTTCATAATTTGTTCTATATCAAAGGATAAAACTTCTTCTGCCATTATTGCTCCTTTACTATCTTATCTTTTAACATCAGAGCCGTCTTGTAATGTACCGTATGCCCTGCTTCTTTTACTATTATTTCTGCTTTCCAATTCAATGGGTTTGTTCCTGTCAAAGAAAAATCACCAATCAAATCTAAAATTTTATGTTTAACGGGTTCGTATTCACTGCGAAGTTTCGTTGTATAACCGTCATCAGTCATACCGACGGCGTTATCTTCCTTTGCTCCTCTTGCAAAACCCATTAACTGCAACATTTTTAATTCTTTTAAATAGCCGAATGTTCTTGCCTCGCAAATTTTATCAATTTCGTTTGGTTCCATTGAAACCCATCTGTTATTCAACTCGGGGTGCTTATAATTTACTCCGTAAGTTATTCTCAATTTATCAGACGGCAAAACAACACAATGAGTTTTTCCGTTCAAATAATAAACAGGTTCTTTTATAATATAAGATTCTTTTTTCTTATCAGTAATACCTGCTTTTTTGAACAATTCTACCCAAGGTTTGGAACTTCCGTCACCGATAGGAACTTCATAATGAGAAAGATAAATATCAAGCGAATCAATCCCGCATATAGCACATGCCGCTGATAAATGCTCCGTCAACATTATTTTTTTTACTTTATCATTTCCGAAAACAACACAATGGTCGGTCGAAATCACATTCTCTATGCATGCTTCAACCATATTGCCGTCGAAATGATAACGTATTCCCTTTTCTTCTGACGGTTCAATTCTTGCTTCGCAGTCTTTTCCCGTCATTAAAGCTATCGATGAAAATGTTACAGATTTTTTTAACGTTGTCATCTTAATTAGCCTTCGTTGTTCTGAACATCAGCATTCAAAACTTTTTCGTAAGCTTGGAATTTTTTAATCAACTGTTCAGCTTTTTTCATTGTTTGTAATTGCTTAATAAATTCTTTTCTCGGAACAGCAGGAGCACCAACGATAATTGATTTTTCCGGGAAGCTCTTTGAAACGCCTGCTTGAGCCATTACGATAGAATCACTTCCGATTGTAATATGGTCAGCCATGCCCGCTTGACCTGCAATTACAACTCTATCGCCGATTACGCAGCTGCCTGCAACACCTGATTGAGAAACTATCATACAAGCATTACCGATTTTACAGTTGTGACCAATCATAACGAGGTCATCAATTTTTGTTTGGTCGCCGATTTGAGTATATTCAATAGTACCTTTATCGATACAAGCATTTGCACCGATTTCAACGTCATTTCCGATTTTTACACCGCCGAGTGAAGGAATTTTATAAACAACTTGTTGTTTGTTTGTTTCTTTAATTTCACCGTCACGTTTAGCATTCTCAATGTTATCGGGAGTTTCTGTAACAAAGCTGAAACCATCGGCACCGATACTTGCTCCGTGGTTAATAATTACTCTATCACCAACGATTGTATTGCTTCCGAGATTAACACCCGCATGGAACAAGCAATTTTTACCGATTTTAACGTTTTCACCGATGTAAGCATTTGCCAAAATTCTTGTATTATCACCGATTTCAGCACCTTCTGCAACAACAACATTCGGACCTAATGAAACATTTTGTCCTAATTTTGCAGTCGGATAAACTACTGCTGTCGGGTGAATTCCGTCACCTGTCGTCGGTGCTACATAAAACATAGTCAACAATTTCATCATTGCAAGTCTTGGTCTTTCAACTTCGATTGTCGTAATATTTTCAAGAGAAACACCTAACGGAACAATTGCAATTTTTGCTTTTGTTTTTGCCAAATTGCCGATTTCCTCTTCATTTAACGCTAATGCGAGCGTTTCTTCATCTGCCAATAACGGCGGGTATAATTTACATACCTTTGCATCTTCTACTTTTGTTAAAATTCCGCCCGTCACGTGAGCTAATTCTTCAGCAGTATAATATCTCATACTATTCACTCCATATTTATTGCTTATTTTTCTATTTTAATACGATATTTTATTTTGGCAAAAATGTTTACATTACTTGAAATTTATTATTTGTCAGCATTAATTTTTGCAATTGTTGATGTTGTCGATTTTCCCGGAACAAATTGAATAAACTCAAGTCTTCCGCCGTTTTCCATAATAATTTTAGCCTCAGGAAGCGTTTCAACCGTATAATCCGCACCTTTTGTGTGAACATCGGGTTTTATTTCCGCAAGTAAATCGGCAGGAGAATCTTCGTCAAACAAAACGACATAATCAACACTCTTTAGTCCGTTCAAAACTTCAGCTCTGTCATTTTCGTTATTAATCGGACGACCTTCGCCTTTTAATCTTTTGACTGACTTGTCAGAATTCAAAGCTACAATCAAAACATCTCCGAACTTTTTAGTTTCTTCAAGGTATCTTACATGCCCGACATGCAAAATATCAAAACAACCATTCGTGGTAACGATTGTCTTATGTTCATTTCGGAGTTTTTTCAACAAATCTTGTAAATTTTCTCTTTTAACAGGTTCTCTCATAATTTTCCTCATAAAAATAAGAAAGGGCAAAACACCCTTTCTTAAAAGCTAATATAATTATTTTTGTTGCGGCAAAGGCATTTGCGGTATCGGCATATCCTTTACTTTATCTTTTATTTCTTTTTGAATTGTATCGGGGTTAAAAGATTCATCAACATATACAATTTTTGCATCTTTCTTTGCATCGGCAAGGAATTTTTGCAAAACTTCCACTTTCTTTTGATTTTCCAAGAAAGCTGCAATTTCGCCTTTTACCTTTTCATAAGGTTCAACACCTGCTGCAATTCTGTCTTTAACAAGAATAATGTGGTAGCCGTAAGGTGATTTCACGATATCCGTTACGATTGACGGTCTTGCAGAAAAAGCTGCGTTTGCAAATTCGGGAACCATTTGATCTTTTGTAAAATATCCCAAATCTCCGCCTTGTTCAGCACTTCCGGGGTCATCAGAATTTTCTTTTGCAAGTTTTGCAAATTTAGATTGATCAAGTTTAACTTCTGCAAGAATTTTTTGAGCTTTTTGATATTTTGTAGCTATATCCTGCTTAACTTTTTCATCAATTTGAGCTTCCGATAAATCCTTATTTTTTTCATCAGCTTTGATAACTTCTCTGATTCTGTCGGCATCTGCACTTATCAAAATGTGTGAAGCACGGACTTTATCAGGATATTTGAACTTATCAAGATTTGAATCATAAAATTTTCTTGTATCGCTGTCACTGATTTTTACTATCGAAAGTTGATCAACAAGTTTTTTAATTTTAACTTCTTCTTTCAAATCTTTCTTGAAATCAGCAGAGCTGATGCCGTTTTGCTTCAACAATTCATTAAATTTGTCTTTTGAGCCGATTTTATCAATCAATGATTTCAATTCTTTTTCGACTTCTTCGTTAGAAACCTTGATATTATTCTTTTTCATAGCTTGGTCTAATAAAGTTTTTACCATAAGTTCATTGATAATTTTGTCTTTTATCATTAAACCGACATAGCCGTCTTTGTCTTTTTTCAAATCAACGCCCATTTGTTTGAACATAGGATTTCCTTCAATTTTCTTGAATTCCTGTTCGTATTGTTGTTTTGTAATCGGCGTATCATTAATCATAACAACTGCATCTTTTTCGGGGTTAATTCCGCAGCCGGAAAGAACTATTGCAGAAAAAAGCACTGCTGATGCAACTTTTGCTCTTATATTCATCTGATTTCTCCTTTTTGTCTATAATCCACGGTTATACTCCGAGATTATCTCCGTAATATCATAAAATAAATCCGACAGCATGTTAAATAATTCATTAAACTTCAAATAAGAATTTTTGAAAATCATAACATATTCGCCGTCATTACAAGCCTTTGGAAGTTTTACAAGCTTAATATATCTTTTTATTTCGAAAGGCAATTTGTTCCAAATCAATTTAGTTTCCGCACCGGAATACCCCGAATAGATACGAATACCGTCAGGAGTTTCTCGAACGGAAGTTATACCCGCATTTGTTGCAATCATTTTTAATTTGACGAGTTTTATAAGATTTTCAACAGGTTCTTGCATTTTGGAAAATCTGTCCTTCCACTCACTGACAATTTCATCAAGTTCAGAAAGGTTTGCAGACTCGGAAAGTCTTTTATATTCCAAAAGTTTCTGCTCCTCTGCTCCGACCCAATCATCGGGAATATATGCAGTAACATTGATGTCAATAACTGATGACTTAAATTTATGTTCTTTTATATCTTGAAGCTCTTTTACGGTTTCATCAAGCAAAGAACAATATGTATCAAAACCGACAGACACCATTTTTCCATGCTGTTTTGTTCCCAAAAGATTTCCTATTCCTCGAATTTCAATATCTCTTAAAGCAATTTGATAGCCGCTGCCAAAAGTCGTAAACTCTCTTATCGCTTTTAATCGCTTGTCTGCATCTTCCGTTAAAATTTTATTTTTCTTATACAAACAATAACAGTAAGCCTGCCTGTCTGTTCGTCCGACTCTGCCTCTAAGCTGATAAAGCTGTGCCAATCCGAATTTATCCGCATCGTGAATAATTATTGTATTGGCATTTTTAATATCAATACCCGACTCAATTATTGCACTGCAAAGCAAAATATCATACAATCCGTCACGAAATTCGCACATAATTTTCTCAAGTTTCGCACCGTCAGTTTTGCCATGTGCAACCGCAATTCGAGCATTTGGAAGCATTTTTCTCAAATATTCCGCAAATTCTTCTATTTTTTCGACCCGATTATAAAGATAAAAAACTTGTCCGTCACGTTCAATCTCATAATTAACAGCATTTTTCACGATATCATCATTGAACTCACACACAAAAGTTTTGACAGGTAATCTCTCTGTGGGTGCCGTCGCAATCACACTTATATCACGAATTCCCGACAATGACATATATAAAGTTCTCGGAATAGGCGTTGCAGACATATTCAAAACATCAAGATTTTTCTTCATCATCTTAATTTTTTCTTTGTGATTTACACCAAACTTATGCTCCTCATCGATTACAAGCAAACCTAAATCTTTAAAAACCACATCATCTTGTAAAAGTCTGTGAGTCCCGATAACCAAATCAATATCACCTGCCGCAAGTTTTTCAAGGCTTTCTCTGATTTCTTTTTTAGTTTTAAACCTCGACAATACCGCAATTCTTATCGGAAACGGCTTAAATCTTTCGCAGGCAGTTACATAATGCTGCATTGCAAGAACCGTCGTTGGAACAACTATTGCAGCCTGTTTGCCCGACATAACAGCCTTAAAGACAGCTCTTAAAGCTACTTCTGTTTTACCGAAGCCGACATCACCGCAAATAAGCCTGTCCATAGGCTTTTGAAGCTCCATATCAGCCTTTGTTTCATTTATGGCACGCATTTGATCGGGAGTTTCCGTATAAGGAAAAGCATCTTCCATTTCATACTGCCAAACTGTATCAGGCTCAAAAGCATATCCGTCAGCTTTTTTTCTGCCTGCATACAATTTTAAAAGCTGCTTTGCAACATCTTGAATATCTTCTTTAACTTTTGTTTTGATATTCGCCCAATCAGCACCGCCCATCTTGGAAAGCGGCGGTTTAACAGCACCGGAACCTTTATAAGAACACAACAAACTTATCTGCTCGGCAGGAACATACAATTTGTCCTTTCCAGCATATTCAATGAGCAAATAATCCTTTAACTCGCCGTCAAATTCGATTTTTTGCATTCCTCTGAAAATACCTATTCCGTGAATATCATGAACAACATAATCATCAGGTTTTATTTCACTGAAATCTTCCGTTCGTTTTTCTCGCTTATATTTCCTTTTTGCATTTGTAACATCAGCCGAACGTTTATTGAAAAGCTCTTTGTCAGTCAAAATAACCAATTTCAAAAAGTTCAAAACAGAACCGTTTAAAGATAAATTTTCCGTCAAAAAAACTTCCGTATTTTCTTCAAAATTTTCAGAAAAAGATATCTCAAACTCCTGCAAAATCTCTTTCAACCGCTGTTTGTAATCTGTTGCGATTATAATTTTAAAGCCGCTGTCTATTTTCGAAAAAATAAAATCCGCCATTTGAGTCAAATCCCCCGAAAACATCGGAGCAGACTCAGTTTTAACTTCGATAAAATCATTCTCGTCATTTGGTGAAAAATTATCAAAATATATTTTATTTTTAGTTGCAATCTCGGATAAAAAATTCTCATAACTAAAATGCGGCAGCTTTTCAAACGGTAAGGTTTGAGGTAGTTTTAAATTTTCCTCATATCTTTTTGCAAGACCCGTATCAAGCTGCCTGTATTTGGTTTTTGCTTCACCGTAATCGTCAAAAATCACCGTATAATCCGACGGTAACAACTCAATTAACGATTTTAAATTATCATTGAAAATATTTTCATAATAAAATTCACCGTCAAAATCGACATTTTCGCCGATTATCTCAAGAATTTCACGATACTTTTCATCAAAATACTTTTTATCGTACGTTGACAAATTTTTAGTATATTTTTTCAGAAAATTGTCATAATATTTTTTAAACTTGTCCGCAGAACAATCTTCTTTTAAGAATTTTTTTACAGGCAAAAACACTGCCGATTTAATTTTCTCAATACTTCTTTGATTTTCAGAATTGAAATATCTCAAATCGGTAACAGTATCACCCCAAAGCTCAATTCTGACGGGATTTTTGTCAAGAGAATACACATCAATCGTATCTCCTCGGACACTAAATTCTCCGCAGTCTGCAACCGTCGAAACCTTTTTATATCCGAAATTTATCAAGGTTTCAGAAAAATTCAAAACGTCAATATCTTCATCAATATTGATTGTCATATGATTTTCTGCAAAAAAATCAGGTGTCGGAAATTTCTCCAAAATGGCTCTTAACGGAACGATAACAATATTTTCCCAATTTTGTAATATTGAAATTTGCTCAAAAAATTTGTAAATATTAGGAATATTCGCATCATACAAACCGCTTTCCTGATAAGGAAAAATAGCAGCATCATTGTCAAACAGGCACTTTAAATCATTTTTATACCGCAAAGCAGCCTGTTCACTCTCGACAATCCAAAGAATTTTCTTTCTTTCGGAAAAATTTTTGACCAAAAACAACTTTCCGAATTTGCTAATGCAATCAATCCCAAAAGACTTGCCTGCCTTAAAAAATCGCTGCATTCTGCAAAATAAATCCGAATTCTCAAAAAGTTTTTCCACATTTATTGCCATATAAATATTATATTACAAAAAATTTTCACAAAAACTTAAACGAACCTTTGACTTTTATCTAAATCCCTAAAAAAATTAAACACAACAGGAACAAAACTCAAAAGAACTTTAGATTAAAAAACATTTAACTTGCTAACTGTTATCAAACAAAATATTTATAAAAAAAACGGCTACAAATATAAATAACAAATACACTTATGGTTAAAACGTATTATAAAGCAGATAACACTATTAGTGTTATCTGATAACATAGCAAACGAAATGTAAGAATTAAAGTTGTAATTTTTCAGAAATAAAAGGAACTATTAAATCCCATGCTTTTTCGTTAGGGTGAAAGCCATCAGAAATACAATATTCACTACTATTATACAATTCCGGGAAAAAATCATTAAGATCTATAATAGTAACATCAGGTATTGTTTTCCTTAAAAGTTCAAGTTCAGATTTTATGGGAAAATCCCACGAGGTATTTGAATAACACAAAATAACAAATTTAGCTTTTGGAAGTTTTCTTTTTATTATCTTATCAGATTCAACAAAAAGTTTTAAAAATAACTCATCTGTTTTTTCTTTATTTTTAAATCTTTCATTAGAAACATATTCTTCGATAACTGCCGAAGTAAATGTTGAATGAAGAAATAAAAAATGCAATTTATCTTCCGTTAATTTATTGTTTTTTATTAAATATCGATTGATGTATTTTGGTTCGAAAACAAAAGGACGATATCGATATAAACGAGGCAAGTGGTCGGGAATAAATGTATAAATCACATACTCTGTATTTTTAGGAAGAAAATTAATAAAAGAATCATCAGATAATAAAGAATAAAAAAATTGAATACCTGTTCCACATTTACCGAAATTAAAAACGGTTCTATCTGTATAATCGGCTAACTTATAAGAAAAAATCTGATTATCCTGTAACCCCAAACCTTCAACAAAAGAACAACCAAAAAGTAAAATCGGAGATTTTGATTTGTTTCTATATTCAACAGGACGAAAATAATACTGTCGATAATCATGGCTATTGATGGTAACTTTAGAATAACGAAAATTAGGACTTAAAATATCTTCAAATTGTTTATTTTGTTCAATAAACCCTTTGTATTTATTTACCAATAAATTATAAGCAAAAAACTCTATAAAAAACAAGAGTATAAAAATATTTACTATAGAATATATAATTTTTCTTTTCATTTTACTTCCGATTTATTATCTTAAATATTCTTCTAAATAATTTTGAAATTTTTATCTTATCGTCCGCAAACATACTATACAGAACGGGTAACACTATTAGTGTTAAAAGTGTTGAAGTTATCAACCCACCAATAATTACGGTTGCAAGCGGTTTTTGAACTTCTGCTCCCGAACCAGTCGAAAGTGCCATCGGCATAAAACCTAACGTTGCAACAAATGCAGTCATCAAAACAGGACGCAATCTTGAATTTGTTCCCTCGAAAATGGTTTCTTTCATTCTCATTCCGCTTTGACGAAGTTTGTTGAATGTCGATATCAAAACAAGTGCATTCAAAATTGCAACACCGAACAAAGCAATAAAGCCGATTATCGCAGGAACACTCAAATACATTCCTCTGACCCAAAGTGCAGAAATACCGCCGACAGCCGCAAACGGAACATTAAGCATTACAAGCAATGCATCTCTTACCGATGAAAACGTCATTGTCAGTAATATAAAAATTATCAAAATCGAAACAGGCACAACTACGGCAAATTTAGCCATTGCTCTTTGTTGATTTTCAAATTGACCACCCCATTGAATATAGTATCCTGACGGGAGTGAAACTTTTTCTTTTATTGATTTTTCAGCCTCTTTAACAAAAGAACCTATATCTCTGCCTCGGACATTGCATTGGATAATAATTCTTCTTTCGCCAAATTCACGATTAACAGCCTCTGTACCGTCAACAACGCTGATTTCCGCAATTTGCCCAAGCGGAACTTTTCTGCCGTCATCAGTGTCTATCAAGAGTTTTTTCATATAATATACATCTTGCAAAACACCGTTTGAATCAAACTTCACACGCAGAGAAAAACGTCTTTTACCGTCCAAAATCTCTGAAACAGGTTCTCCCATAATCGATGTGGTAACAAGGTTTTTAATATCTTCTATATCAATACCGTATCTTGCACATTTTTCTCTATCAGGAACAATTGTCAACTGGTTAGACCCCGAAAGCTGCTCGACTTGGATATCAGAAGCACCTTTTACGGAACCTAAAACTTTTTCGACTTCTTCGGCTTTTTTGCTCAAAATATCCAAATCTTCACCGAAAATTTTAACCGCAATATCAGCCTTAACGCCCGATACAAGCTCATTAATTCTCATTTCAATAGGCTGGGTAAAACTGAAATTCACCCCCGGAACTTTAGCCTGCAAAATATTGCTCATTTCTTCTTCTAATTTGTCTTTATTCATGCCCGAACGCCATTTATTTTTCGGCACAAGTTTAACAAAGACATCTGTTTCATACACACCCATAGGGTCAGTTGCCAAATCGGGGCGGCCTGTTTTAGAAACGACTGTTTTAACTTCGGGAATATTATCTTTCAGAGTCTTTTCAACGGCTGTATTCACCTTGATAGCTTCCGTTAAAGAGATATTAGGCATATTTGTGACACCGATTGCAAAACAGCCCTCATCAAATTGCGGAATAAATTCACTGCCTTTAAATGCAAGAGAGAATACACATAACACGAATAGTGTTACGGTTATCATAATCGTTTTGACACGATTTTTCATAGCTTTTTCAAGCAGAGAATGATACGGTTTTCTAATTTCGGAAACAAATTTACACTCATTTGAAGCTGCAGCTTTTTTAAGAAAAATACTGCACAAAACGGGAGTTAAGGTCAAAGCGGTAAGCAAAGACCCAAGCAGTGCAAAGCATACCGTGAATACCATTGGTGAAAACATTTTGTATTCCATACCCTCAAGCGAAAGTATAGGCATATAAACCACGGTAATTATCAAAACCCCGAAAAATATCGGTCTAATCATTTCCTTAACAGCGATTTGCATAACTTCGGAATTAGAGATTTTACCGTTATTATCCCTTAATCTGTGCATAATATTTTCGGTCATAACAATCGAACCGTCAACAATCATACCGAAGTCAATAGCCCCTAAACTCATAATATTTGCACTAATTCCAAGAGCTTTCATTCCGATAAACGAAAACATTAACGAAATCGGAATTGTCAAAGCAACAATCAACGCAGCTCGTATGTTTCCAAGCATAAAAAGTAAAACTGCAATTACGAGCAATCCGCCCTCTACGAGGTTTGTTTCAACGGTTTTAATAGTTTGTTCAATCAAATCCGTTTGGTCATAAAACGGTTTAATCTTAACACCTTCAGGCAAAGACGGCTTAATTTCTTCAATTTTAGCCTTAACTCTTTTAATGACTTCACGGCTGTTTTCGCCTTTTAACATCATAACAATACCCGTTACGACTTCGCCTTGACCGTCTTTTGTTGCCGCACCTTGACGAAGCATAGGTCCATATTCAACACGAGCAATGTTTTTTATATAAACAGGAACACCGTTTGAATAAGTCACAACAATATTTTTTATATCTTCAAGACTTCTAATCAAACCCGAACCTGAAACGATATACTGTTCAGAGGAATGCTCAATAATTCCGCCGCTGAAATTAGCATTATTTCGATTTATTGCATCAAAGACCTGTTTTAAACTCAAATTATAAGCAACAAGTCTTTCAGGATTAATAATTACTTGATATTCACGAGTTTGACCGCCCCAAGTATTAACCTCGTTTACCCCCGAAACCGTTCTCATTTGGTATTTTATATCCCAATCGTGCAAAATTTTAAGTTCATCAGAAGAATATCCTTTTCCCTCAATAGCATACTGATAAATCTCACCCATGCCCGTTGTAATAGGACCCATTTCGGGAGTAACGCCTTGAGGAAGTTTGCCGATTGCAGATTGAAGTCTTTCATTGACCTGTTGTCTTGCGAAGTATATGTCGGTATCGTCTTTGAAAACGATAGTTACAAGCGACAATCCGACTTTTGAAAGTGAGCGGATTTGTACGACGTCGGGAATACCGTTCATAATTGATTCAATAGGCATTGTTACGAGCTGTTCGGATTCAGTCGGCGACATACCGTTAGTATCGGTCAAAATCTGCACCTGATTATTTGTCAAATCAGGAAAAGCGTCTATCGGTAATTTTTTGAATGAAACTATTCCCAAAATAAAGATTATGGCAAAAAACGCACATACAAATATTTTATGTTTGATTATTTTGGTTATAAAATTTTCCATTGAAACCTCTAATCTTCTTCGGCGAATTCACTTTTCAACATTTCGGATTTAAGCATAAAACTGCCTGTTGTGACGATTTTATCGCCTTTAGAAATTCCGTTTTCGGCATAATAACCGTTATCGGCTTTTTCACCGAGTTCAACAACTCGTTTAACAAATTTTCCGTCACCTGCATCGATAAAGACAAATGTTTCTTTTCCGTATTTTTGGATTGCTTCATCGGGAAGAAAAGGTTTATATTCTTTTTTATCACTCAAAATCTTAACAGCACCATACATACCGGGCTGCAAAAGTCTGTCTTTATTGTCGATAAAAGCTCTTGCCGTAAAGGTTTGAGTATTTGAATTGCTGACAGGCTGCAGATAGTCAATTTTTCCCGTAAAGACTTTATTTTTATAGCTGTCGGGAGTAAATTCTATCGTTTGACCTTTTTGAACTTCAGCAATATCTTGAGAATACAAAATTATATCAAGCCACAAACTGTTCATATCAGTTACTTCATACAAAATTTGGTCGGGAGTAACGATAGAGCCGAGGGTTACGTTTTTTGCGGTTACAATACCGGATTTCATTGCAGTTAAAGGGCTTGCCGACTTAATATTTTCTGAATTAAAATCAGGAATTACACCGTAAGATGTCATAACGGCAGTTGCTTCCTGACGAATGTGCGTATCTCGTTCTCTATAATTTGCCAACTCGTCTTTTGCAAGCAATAAGTCGCTTTCCGCCTGAATTAAATCTTTTTTCGGGCTTATACCTTCGGCATACAAACGTTTTTCACGTTCATAATTAGTCTTTGCAAGATTATATCTTGTTTTTGCCTGATGAATACCAATACGATTTTCGTGCAAAGCACTTGTTGTTTGAGCATTTATTCTCGCAATTTCGGGATTTTGAATATATGCAACCACTTGTCCTGCTTTGATATAATCGCCTAATTTAACGGGAGCCGAAATAATTCTGCCTTGAACCATTGAATTTATTGTATAAAATTTGTCTTCGTCCCTTTTTATTTCACCTGTTGTCGTAATACTTGAGGTAACAGGCATTTCATCAACAATTACGGTTGAAATATTGTTATCTTTTATAACATCTTCCGACAATTCAACAACATCGGGATTTTTTTCTTCTTCGTTATCAACTTTGCTGCCGCAAGCACTGAAAATCGGCACGCTCAATATTAACAACAAAACTAAAGTTATGATTTTATTATAAGTTTTCATTATTCACTCCAACGGCTCTTTCAAGATTTCCGAGAGAATTATAATAATTCTCAAGGGTATTAATGTAATCTGTTTTTATTCTGATATATGCTTCTTGAGCATTTAAAGACATCAAAATATCACTTTTTCCTTCTTTAAAACTGTATTCTGATTTTGCCAAAACATCTTTTGATTTAGGCAAAAGTTCTGTTTGATAAATTTTTAAAGATTTTTCTGTCTGCACAAAATCCGCATAACAATTTTTCAATTCAAGTAAAATCTGATTTTTCGTGTCATTAAGCTGTTTTTCATAAACAGTTCTTTGAGCTTTCGCCCTCATAACACCTGCCTGACCGTGATTGAAAATCGGTATATCCATTGTTATTGTCGTAAATGCCCCAAAATCAGTCTTTCTTGGTCTTTCATCTCTTTTTATTTCAAAATCAGGTCCTGCTGCAATAGTCAAATTCGGCACAAATTCCGATTTTGCAAGTTTTTCAAGCCTTTGTGTCTGTTCAAGACTTCTTTGAAGCCTTTTCAATTCGGGACGAGTTTGAAAAGCTTGCTCGGAAAGAGCTGAAATAATATTTTCAACGTCATTGTCCGCAAGCAAATCCTCGGAAATAACATTTTTAATTTCAGGATTAGCCAAATCATCAGCAGAATCAAGTTTGCAGCCTGTTAAATTATTTAATTCATTAAAAGCTTTTATAACATCTGCCTGTGCTGTTTGAATATCACTTTTTGCTTTCAAATTGACAATTTCAGATTGCAGTACATCAAGCATAGCAATTTGACCTGCATACTCTTTTTTCTTTGCAATATCCGTAAGTTTTTTCGTTAAATCACAAATTTCATTGGCATTTTTCAAACGTTCTTTTGCCGCAAAAAGTTTTATATATGCAAGTCTTATATCTCGTCTTAAATTTATTATTTCAGTTGCTATTTCCTGCATAAGAACTTCTTTTTGGGCTTTAGCAACTGCAACTCTTTTGACTCTTTTGCCGCCTAATTCAAATGTTTGTTCAAAACCGCCTTTATATGAATTTTCACCGAAAGTCGCATCAAGATACAACTTCGGATTAAATCTCATGCCCGCTTCTTTAATATCGGCATCGCTTAAGCCTGTCTGCATCATGACAGCTTGAATTTTGGGATTATTTTGAATACCCAAAGCAACTGTATCATCAATGTTTATTGTATTTGCGTTTACTTGTTGAAAACTGATAAACAGCAAAAACAGAAATATAAAAATTTTCTTTTTCATACTATGACCGTGTGTTATTAATACAAATGAGATATTAGAATTATACCAGTTTATCAACCGTTCTGGCAAGAGCGATTTTAACGTGAGCATAATTCAAACCGCCCTGCATATAAGCGGCATAAGGAGGTCTGACAGGACCGTCAGCAGAAAGTTCTATTGTCGAACCTTCAACAAAAGTTCCGCCTGCCATAATCAAATCGACATCATACCCGGGAACTGTGTCAGGAACAGGTGTAAGATATGATTCAACAGGTGAACATTCTTGAATAGTCTTGCAAAATTCCAAAAGCGGTTCTTTTTTTCCGAACTTAATCGTCTGGATGATATCCGTTCTTTTCTCGTGAGGTTTCGGAGTAGAAATAAATCCGATATCTTCAAAAACTTGAGATGCCAAAACTGCACCTTTAACAGATTCCGAAACAACCGACGGAGCCATAAACAAACCTTGAAACATCAATCTTGTTTGATTGAACATTGCGCCGCCTTCACGGCAGATTCCGGGAGCGGTAAGGCTTGCAGCAACAGATTCAACAAGTTCGTCTTTTCCTGCAACATAGCCGCCTGCTTCGACAATACCGCCGCCTGCATTTTTAATAAGCGAACCTGCAATCAAATCAGCCCCGACATCAGTCGGTTCTTCTTTTTCCGTAAATTCACCGTAACAATTATCAACAAAACAGATACAATCGGGATTTTTCGCCTTAACTGTTTTTACAATTTCTTTTATTGTATCGATTGTCAAAGATTTTCGAAGCGAATAACCACGTGAGCGTTGAATTAAGACCATTGTAGTCGAAGCATCAACTTTTCTTGAAAGCTCATCAAAATCAATTTCTCCGGGGTCATTAATTAGAGGAACTTCATCATATTGAACACCGTGTCCCATAAGAGAATGTCTAAAATTTCCTCGTTTTCCGATAACTTCTTCCATTGTGTCATAAGGCGAACCTGCGGCAGATAAAAGTTTATCTCCGTGTCTTAAACACCCGAAAAGGCAGCACGAAAGAGTATGTGTTCCCGAAACGAAATGCGGACGAGCCATAGCTTTTTCTGCGTGTAAAGCATCTGCAAAAACATTATCAAGTGTTTCACGCCCCATATCATCATGCCCGTATCCCGACACGGAATAGAAATGCTGCATACCGACTTTATTTTTTATAAAAGCGTCAAGAACCTTTTCTTGATTGTATTCTTTTATCTCGTCAATTTGTTTAAATTGACTTTCAACTTTTTTTTCAGCTGTTTGAATTATATCTTTTGTACTCTGTTTCATATTAAAATCAAAACACAAACATATAATAGTTTCAAATCGGTATTTCATTAAAAAATTTTTTGATGTAAAATAACCGTATATTTTTTAAAGAAAGAATGACTATGTCTGAAAATATTAATACACAGGAAGAAGAAAATAACGAAAACGAATATAATAAAAGCTTTTCAAAGTTTTTAGAACAAGACGAAAAGAACAAAAGCAGTTTATGGAAAATAATCTCCGTAATTGTAATTTTAATAGCATTAGCAGTTGGAGCAATGTATGCATACTCATATTTTTCGGGAGTAAATTCCGCAAAATTATTTGATTTTTGCAAAAAGAACAGTCTTGTAAAATTAGAAAAGCAACATTTTGGCGATAATATTTTCAATCGCCGTCAAAATGTTTTGATATTGGGTGTTGACTCAAACGGAGAAAATGCAGACTCGTTTGAAAACACACGTTCCGATACAATTTTGGTTTTAAACATTAATCCAAAAACCAAAGGCGTAAATATTATATCAATTCCTCGTGACAGTAAAGTTTATTTAGCTCACAACAAAGGTATAAATAAAATCAATGCTGCACACGCATTTGGCGGAATTGACCTTGTAAAAGACACTATTGAAGAAACTTTCGGCTTCAAAATCAATAATTACATCGTATTCAATACGGAAGGCGTTGTGAAATTTATTGATGCGATAGGCGGTGTGCCTGTTTATGTTGAAAAAGATATGAGATACAAAGACTATTCGGGCAAATTATTCGTTGATTTGTCAAAAGGTACGCACGTTTTGAGCGGAAAAGATGCCGAAGGCTTTTTAAGATTCAGAAAAGATGCGTTGGGCGATATCGGAAGAACTTCTCGACAACAGTGGTTTTTAAGAGCTTTGGCACAAAGAATTAAAGACCCCGAAGTAATTCCCAAAATTCCCGAAGCATTAAAAGTCGCAGACACTTATGTAAAAAGCGATTTAAGCCTTTATCAGATGTCACAATATGCAGCTTACGCAACCGGAATTGATATGTCAAAAGTTGAAATGGCAACACTTCCCGGAGCACCGAACAAAAAAGGCTACATCAGCTACTGGATTCTAGACCCTGATAAATGCAGAGAAGTCATCAACAGAATGATTTATCACAAAAAAACCGCAGCGGACAGCGATACATTACCTGTTGCAGGAATTATTTATACTCCGAACAACGAAGATGAAGCATTGAAAATCAAAGCTACGCTTGAAGAAGCAGGTTATACAGTCAATACGATAAAACAAAAACGACTTCCTCACCCGCAAATCATCGGTCATACAAATCTTATAACAACTGAATTTGTAAATCGCTTGAAACACACTGTACCGCAGGTTGATGATTATCAATTTATTTATGACCCGACCCGTTTATATTGTGCAAACAGTGATTTCACAATGATTTTGTCAAAATAGCAAAACAGGAAAGAAAAATGTTATTAAAAGAAATTCAAAACAGAAAAAGCGTAAGACAATTTTCGGATAAAAAAATCCCCAAAGAAGCTATTGCAGAAATTGTTGAAGCAGGAAGATTAGCCCCGTCTTGGATGAATGTCCAGCCTTGGAAATTCATTATCGTTGAAAGTGAAGAACAAAAAAGATTACTCTCTCAATGTGCAAACTTTCAAAAACAAATTACGGCGGCATCGCATGTGATATTGGTTTTGGGTGATTTTTCGGCTTGGAATAACAAAAATTTCTCTCAAATTTTATCCCAAAAGGGAATGACTCAAAGCAGCATCACTCATATATTAAATGACAGCGGCTATAATCCTGCAAAAAATTCCAACGCAATCTTAATAGCAAGAACAATGGAACAATGCTCTTACGCAATATCGTTTATGAATTTACAAGCAGAATCACTCGGAATAGACTCCTGCATAATAGGTGCATTTGCTAATGAATTAACAGGATTTAATCCCGAAATATCAAAAACGGTAAGAACTGAATTTGAAATCCCTGAAGATATGTTCATAGCAGGTATGTTAGCTTTAGGATACAGAAGCACGGATTTACCGACCAAAAAGAATAGAAAAAGTACAGAAGATGTTGTTTTCTATGGCAAATACGGAAGGATTGAAATAGATTAATATGGAAATTTTAAAATTAGCAGTACCCAATAAAGGCAGATTGTCAGAAAAAATATACGGACTTTTAAATAATGCAGGATTGAATTTTCCTACAAAAGGCGAAAGAGAATTGCAAGTCGTGACAAAAGACGGCAATTATTCGGTAATATTTTTAAGAACGCAGGACATACCGAGCTTTGTTCAAAAAGGTGTTGCTGATGTAGGTTTCACAGGTTTTGATATAGTTACGGAACTTGAAGCTGATGTCGATAAATTAATGGATTTGAATTTCGGCTACTGCGAAATGGTTGTTGCGGTAAAAGAAGAAGAAAGTTATTTATCTTCGGAAGATTTGCCTGACAAATTCAGAGTTGCAACATCTTTCCCGAATATAACAAAAAAATACTTTGATGAACTCGGCAAAACTGCAGAAATAACCGAAGTTTCAGGAGCAACCGAAATCACACCGAGATTAGGACTTTCAGATGTTGTTGTTGATATAACTTCATCAGGAGCTACTTTAAAATCAAATAAACTCCGCATTATCGATAAAATAATGGAATCAACAGCCGTTGTTATTTCCAGAAAGGATTTATCGGAGGAATTAAAAGAAAAAACCAACGTTTTGTTGACAGCAATTCAATCGGTTTTAGATGCAGAGGGCAAAAAATATCTTATGGCTCACGTTCCTAAAGCGGCATTATCAAGAATAAAAGAATTTTTACCGGGGTTGTCATCACCGACCGTAACTTCACTTTTAGATGATGAAAATAATGTTGTAATTCACGTAGTTGTTGATAATGATAAGGTTTATGACAGCATTAATAAATTAAAGAAATTAGGCGGTCAGGGTATTTTGATTATGACAGTTGATCAAATGGTACGATAGAGTGAGGCAGAAATGAGTTATCCGAATATAGAAAAATTAATTAATACTATCGAAATTTTACGCTCTGAAAACGGCTGTGCTTGGGATAGAGAACAAACACACAAGTCCCTTCGCCACAATATGATAGAAGAAGCATACGAAGCCGTTGATGCAATGAATTCAGGTGATATGACTCACTTAAAAGAAGAACTCGGTGATGTTCTTTTGCAAGTTGTTTTGCATGCACAAATCGCAAAAGAAGAAGGTGCTTTCAATATTGATGATGTTGCCAAACGCATTAACGACAAACTTATCCACAGACATCCGCACGTTTTCGGAGATATTCACACTCAAGATACAAAAGTTATTTTAGATAATTGGGAAAAAATAAAGGCTGAGGAGAAACCGTACAGAACCTCGGTTATGGACGGTGTTTCAAAATCACAATCAGCACTTATGAGTGCACAGAAAATCAGCAATAAAGCTGTTAAAGTCGGCTTTGAATGGGAAAATGACAACCAATTAAAAAAATGTATCTTATCTGAATTTAAGGAATTTCAAGAAGCAGAAACGTACGACAATAAAGAAGAAGAATTCGGAGATATTCTCTTTGCTCTCGTAAATCTTGCAAGACGCAATCAAATAGATGCAGAACAAGCCCTAATTCGCTCAAATACAAAGTTTATGAAACGCTTTAGAAAAATGGAAGAATTAACCGAAAAACCGTTAAAAGAATTGTCTTTTGACGAATGGAACGAACTTTGGAAAAAAGCTAAAAAAGAAATTTCTAATGAAGAAGCAACACAAAAACACTAATAGTGTTTTTGCATATAAACAGTAACAAAGAACAAATAGTGTTTTAAATAATTTTTGCTAATTTGTTTTGTCAAAACCATATGGATTATTTGATAAAAGATATCGGTTGGTAAAATTAAAGGTCGGTTAATTCCGACCTTTTTAACTTTTTATTTTTTGAATTATTGCTCAAATGCTTTTTTAATTGACTCTTTAAACGGGGGTCTTAAAATACCTTTTTCGGTAATTATACCTGCAATTAACTCATTTGGTGTAACATCAAATCCGGGGTTGATGATATTAACTTTTTCGGCACAAATCCAATCGCCGTTAATATGAGTTACTTCTTCGTGGTTTCTTTCTTCAATCGGAATTTCTTTCCCTGATGCGATTGAGGTATCAATAGTTGAAAGCGGAGCTGCAATATAGAAAGGAACATTATGATATTTTGCAGCGATTGCAACGGTATAAGTACCGATTTTATTTGCAGTATCGCCGTTTGCCGCAATTCTATCCGCACCTGTTATAACGACATCAATCATTTTTTTATTCATAAAATATGAACACATTCCGTCTGTTATAAGCGTCGTATCAATACCGTCTTCGGTCAATTCCCAAGTAGTTAATCTTGCACCTTGCTGACGTGGACGAGTTTCATCTGCAAAAACCTTAATTGTAGGATCCTTCGCATAAGCAGAACGAATAACACCGAGAGCCGTACCATAACCGACAGTTGCCAAAGCTCCCGCATTGCAGTGTGTTAAAACTGTTCCGCCTTTGGGAACAACTTCCGCACCAAAATCACCCATTTTTTTATTAATTTCGATATCTTCATTTTCCATTTTTACGGCATTATCAATGAGCTTTTTAGTTATTTCTTCAACCGAAAGTGCAGTATCAGCGAGCATTTCGAGTTGTTTATCAACAGCCCACATCAAATTAACCGCAGTCGGTCTTGAGCTTTTTAAATACTCACCCTTTTCTTTGACAAATTTATCGAAATCAGCTCTGTTTAAATTTTTCTTTTTCGCCTGTAAAGCAGCGAGTGCAACGCCATGAGCACCTGCAATACCGATAGCCGGAGCACCTCTGACTATCATTATTTTTATTGCATCATACATTTCTTCTGCCGTAGTAACATCTTTCAAAACAAATTTCTTCGGCAAAACGGTTTGGTCAATCATTCTTGACACATTATCAACCCATTCGATTGTTTTAATTTTTGATTCAAATGCCATTATTTTTCCTTTTTCTTAATATCTAACGTAAATTTTGCATTATTGTTTTCGGAATTAAAGAAATAAATTGAGGCAAGCCCTGAAAAAGAATTCATCATTGCACACAAAATTCCGATAAACACTATTAGTGTTATGGTAAGCGTAAAGCCACCTTTGAGAATCATACTTACTCCTGTATAATAGGATTCTTTAAAAATCAAAGATAATATAAATGCGAGCGGTAAAAAAGTTATAACAAATCCGATAAAAGCTATAAATCCTGCCAAACCACCGTATGCAAGCCCTTTTTGCTCATTTGGGCAAATCATATTGCCTGTTTTTTTCATTATGGTCAAAATTACAAATGAAGAACAAAAAATAATTAATAAAAAACTTACAACACCCAATATCGGTAAAAGTGATAAAATCCCAACAATTGCCCCGAATATAAGAGAAAACAAAGAAAGTTTTTTCAAATCAGCCATAAATCAAATCCTCACAACTTCTAACATGGCAAACCGCCATAGCAATTGCATCTGCACTATCGTCCAATTTTGGAAAAAAGGTGTATTCAATAAACTTTTTTACCATTTCTGCAACATCATCTTTCGTTGCCTTTCCGTAGCCCGTAATTGCAAGTTTTATTTGAAGCGGTGTATATTCAAATATTTTAACCCCTGCTTTTGCAAGCGTAGCAAGGATTACTCCCCTGCCTTGGGCAACAGAAATAATTGTTTTTTGGTTTTTAAAAAAGAATAATTTTTCGACGCTTGCAATATCAGGTTTATATTGAGAAATAATTTGATTGAGGTCGGACTCGATTTCTTGAAGCCTTTCTCCATCGGAAAGGTTTTTATCAGTACGAATAGAGCCTGACGTTATTAACTTGTTTATTCCGTTTTCACAATCAATTATTCCATAACCGACGATTGCTGTGCCGGGGTCGATACCTATTATTCTCATACTCTTATGATAACTTTAAAATATTAAAAGACAATTCGGTAATTTTACTTAAAATTTGCCCAAAAAAACGGCAAGCAACATGCCTGCCGTTTAATTAATTTTTAATTTTGATTATTTAAGCTGATATTTTTGAAAAATCGCAAATTTTATCGAATTTTGATTTTGCCAAAGTTAAAAGTTTAAGACGATTGTTTTTAACGTTTTCATCTTTGTCCATAACCAAAACTTTATCAAAGAAATTACTGATTTTTTCAGTACATTTTGATAAATTTTCAGCCAAAACAGCCGAATTTTCATTTTCATCAATAGCTTTGATACAATCATAAAGAGCTTTTTCGCAATCTTCTTTAAATAAATCTTCACACGGAAGTTCATTAATTTCTTTACCTTTGATGATTCTGATAATTCTGCCTGCAGCTTCATTCAATACTGCAAAATCAGGTCTTTTAACGATTTCAACAAGGGCATTAACTTTATTGATAAATCCTTTCAAATCAGCAAGAACATCAGTATTTGAAATGCAAGCATCTAAAATATCGTTTTTATAAGAATCTGACAAGAAAATAATCAATCTTTGAACAAAAAAATCATAAATTTTGTTGAACAATTCTTCGGTATTTTCAACTTTTATCGGCAAAAGTTCGATTGATTTTTTAATCAAAGCTGTCAAATTGACATTAACATCGCCGTTCAAAATTGTTTTCAAAACGCCCAAAGCAGCTCGTCTTACGCCGAGTGGGTCTTGAGAACCGCTGATTTTAGCACCGCTTGCAAAAATAACTGTAACAGTATCAACTTTATCAGCAATACCAACGAGTTTACCCTCAATACCTTTTGCAATTTCACTTGTCGCATTAAGCGGGAAATAGTGCTCTTTAATGCCTTCTGCAACTTCCGCTTTTTCACCGCAATGTTTTGCATAATCACAACCGATAAAACCTTGAAGTTCAGTAAATTCAAATACTAAACTTGTTGCAAGGTCAGCTTTGCAAAGTCTTGCAGTTCTTTCAACCGTTTCAACAGGAGTATTCGTTTCTGCCGCCAAAGATTTAGAAAGTTCAATAACTCTCATCGTTTTGTCATACATTGAACCCATGCCTTTTTGAAAAGTCATGTCTTTAAGATTTTCAAGGTATGCTTCGAGAGGTTTTTTAGTATCTTCTTCAAAGAAGAAAATACCATCTTCCAAACGAGCAACAACAACTCTTTCATTACCTGCTTTTATGTTGTCAAAGCCGTCGTTTCCGACAAAATTTGCCATTGTGATAAATTTGTTTAAGAGTTTTCCATCTTTATAAAGCGGGAAATATCTTTGGTGAACAGCCATAACAGTTACTGTAACTTTATCAGGGACTCTCAAATATTTTTCATCAAAATCGCAAATAACAGGAACAGGCCATTCCGTAAGGTTTGTAACTTCATTTAACAAGTCTTCATCAAAAACAATTTCAGCACCAATAGATTTTGCAGCTTCGGTTGCAGATTTAACAATTTCTGCTTTTCTCTTGTCAAAATCAGCAATAACTTTTGCATCAGAGAGCTCTTTTTCGTAGTTATCGATATCAACATCAACAGCCATATTCGCAAATCTATGACCACGAGAGGTTTTGCCCGAAGTTACATCTAAAAATGAAATTTTAGCTTCTTCGTTGTTAAAAAGCGAAACAAGCCATCTGATCGGACGTTGAAATTTCACATCGAAATCAGCCCAACGCATAAAGTGAGAACCGTTGAGAGATGAAATAATTTTTGAAACATTTTGCTCAAGAAGTTCTTTTGTCGATTTGCCCTTTTCTTCAATTTTTGCCATTAAGTAATTATTTTCAACATATAAATTTTCGGGATTAACACCGTTTTTCTTTGCAAAACCCATGCCCGCAGGAGATAAATTACCGTCTTTATCGTAAGCGATATTAGAAATAGGGCCTTTAACAACTTTTGTAATATCGTCTTTTTTGTCGGGAAGTCCGTCAATCAAAACGGTCAAACGTCTTGGAGTTGCGAAAGTTTTAATAGAAGAAAAAGAAATTCCGTTATCTTTAATAAACTTTTCAAAACCTGATTTAAGTTGTTTTTGGGCATCGGGAATGAAGTTGCAGGGCAATTCTTCGACACCGATTTCGAGTAAATATTTGTTCATATGAAGCCTCATAAAATAATTAATAATAATAGATAAAAGAATTATAAAAAAAACATGTTAAAGTCGCAATAAAAAATTTGTTGCAAAATTTTTTTGCTTGTTTTATAATAAGTTTACCAGCGAAGGTTGGGATCGTAGCTCAGCTGGTTAGAGTGCCTGCCTGTCACGCAGGAGGTCGCGAGTTCGAGCCTCGTCGGTCCCGCCATTTAAAAACAGTTTCTTCGGAAACTGTTTTTTTTGTTATACAGCCATTATTTCAAAAGGTTCGATATGCTGTTTTGCTTGCTTATGTTCTTGTGATAATCTAAGCAACGTATCGAAGATGGGATGTAAGACTATATCAAGTTTTTCATTATAATAAGTTGAGTTCGATAGTAGAAGTTTAGTAATAAATCGCTTGTCTTCTACGTTACCATTCAAAAACATGTTTTCCGCATTATTAACAAAACAAAGTATTTTCTCACAAGTATTATAAAATTCTGTATCTGCACTATTTATTCTATCTAATTTACAGATAGTCTTTAAATATTTAATAGTAAATACGGCAACTGTTCTTGTATTACCTTCAGCAAAAGGATGAATTTGCCATATTCCGGAGATAAATTCTGCTATATGTTCTATCTTTTCTTTCAGATTTAACTCTTTATAAGAAAATTTCTTTTCTCTATCAAAATCATAATCCAAAGACAGTTCAGACGTTGTTCCGTTTAAGTTGTCCGATGAAAATATTGACTTGCTTACCGAAAATTTTTCAACGGCAAGTGAAGAAGAAAAACTTGCTCTTTCATCAGCTTTCGACGGAAAAGCAACTCCCGAGGAAATTGAACTTCTCAAAAATTCTGAACAAAATCAAAGTGAAACTGTTCAAAAACTTCTGCAACAAATTATTGATAATCAAAAAGGTATTGTACTTTATCAATCTGCAAATGGTGATTTTTCAAACAAACCTTTTTCTGAATTAACTGAGTTTGAAAAAGAAGAAATTTTTACCAAAGAATTTATCATATTATACCTTCGGCGTACGGTAAAGAAGATTTTTCAAATTATGTAAAAAAATGTTTGTCTGAAAACAAAATAATTTATACAAATAAAAAAGTCCTTGAAAGCCAAACAAGGGTACAATTCCCAAGAGGAAACAAGAACTCTAATAATAGTATAACAGATAAAGAAGATATTATCAAGGCTGTTTATAAAAATGCTCCGAATATCTTTTATCAATCTGTAAAACAAGGTATTTGGGATAAAAATGTTACGCCTGTTAATATTCAGGTTGATTCTGTTCCTAATTTTGATAATGTGAAAGATTTAAAAAATTGGATTCAGGAAAACTTAAATTTATTAGGTGATGTAACAATAAAAGATAATAATAGAATTGTTCATTTTTCAAAATCAAATATTGGACGTTCTATGAAAGGTGTAAATAGAGATTCTGCAAAAAGAGAATCTTATTCAGGATTGAAAGAACTTGTTGAAAATGCTGTTTATGGTTACAACAAATCTGCTGATATCAGACATTCTAAAAGAAATAACGGACAAGAAATTTATTACAATGCTTTTGTTTATAATAACAAAATTTATGGTGTTGAAATAAGTGTCGATATTCCCCAAAATAACGGTACAAAGTATTCTTATGCAGGACACAAAATAAAAGAAATGGCATCTAAAATCAATGGTACTAAATTTCCCGACTTAACAGATGCCAATATTAGTATATCAGATATTCAAAGCCTTTTCAACCCTGCTGATAATACAGTTTATCAAAGCGAGAATACTGCTCGTGGTTTTTATCAACTTGATAAAAACCTTATAACCATTCTTAAAGACGGTAATGTTGACACTGTAATTCATGAATATGCTCACTGGTATCTGAACACTCTTGCATCATTGGAAGGAAGTTCGCAAAAAGTTGATGATGCTCTTGCCGATATCAGAAAATTTCTCAAAAATGACGGCTCAAAATTTTCTGAAAAACAACACGAAAAATTTGAAATATTTTGCATTATATCAACTGATATCTATCTCTCGTATAAAAATACAGCCGACTTTTTAAAGCTCTTTTGATTTTTCAAGTGAAATAAATACTTTTGTAAAAAATAAAAATTTTCAATTATCGGGGGGACTTGAAAGTTTCATTCTTAATGTTATAATATTAGTATGATAAACATTATGCTTGCAAATATTAATTCTTTTTCATCTGACACATGACGTGGCAGTCGGCATTGAGCATCTATATTTTTTAGAACAGAAAAAGAAGAAAGCAGGATTTTTATGAAGAAAAATACGACGTTGTTCGTAGCCGTTTGGTGCGTACTGTCCGTATTGTGTGCATTGATGATGTTGCACTTTACAGTTGAAGATAATACAAAAATGACCCAATTCGTTTTGGTCAACACATTATTTATGGTAGGTTTAGGAATTTTCTTTGCTATATACCGTGATAAAATCACCATTTTGCTCGGAAATTACAAAAGAGAAAAAGAAATTTAACCGACAGAATAATACACCATCGGGTTATAGAATTTTTTTGAAAAAAAGAATATAATCAAAGAATGAAAAAAATAATCGCATACGTTCACACTCACTGGGACAGAGAGTGGTATAGAGAATTCGAGGAATTTCGTTTAAGGTTAATTGAAGTTTTTGATGATATTCTAAACAAGCTGCAAAGCGGAGAGTTACCGTCGTTTTATTTTGACGGGCAGACTTCTGCACTTGAGGATTATCTTGAAATTCACCCCGAAAATACTCGTTTAGTAAAAGATTTAATCAAGCGGAAAAGGCTTTTTATAGGACCGTTTTTCTGTTCTGCCGACCAGTTTTTAACAGGCGGTGAAAGCCTTTTGAGAAATTTGAAAATAGGGCTTGATAAATCCGAAGAATTTGGCGAAAATGAATTTTTGGCATACCTTTCGGACACCTTTGGTCATTGCGTTTCAATGAGTTCTGTTCTAAAAGCTGCCGACCTTGATAATGCAGTGTTATGGCGAGGTTTGGGAGA
Organism: uncultured Candidatus Melainabacteria bacterium; assembly: GCA_934754505.1. GTDB lineage: Bacteria > Cyanobacteriota > Vampirovibrionia > Gastranaerophilales > Gastranaerophilaceae > RUG841. The sequence continues at coordinate 105,609 of CAKVIE010000001.1, read as the reverse complement.
TTTACCCGCAGATTTGCTTTGGAACGGAATAAAAACAACTTACCTTATCCAAGGCTATTTCAATGATTTTTTAAATTGCGGCCTTGATTTTGACAAAAAAGCAGAATTATTGAAAAAATATATCGACAAAATTGCCGTAAAATCAGGTGAATACATTCTTTTACCAATAGGTGCCGACCATTTGAAAGCCTGTGATAACCTCAAAAATCAGGTTGAGAAATTAAATAAAAAATATGAGGGTGAATACGAAATAATAATCGGTAGTCCTTTCGATTATTTTTCATCTATCGACAATAATAACCGAAGAATTGTAACGGGAGAATTTCTCGACAATTCGCTAAACTTCATTTTGCAAGGTGTTTATTCATCGAGAAATGACATTAAAAAAGCTAATTTCAACTGCGAAAAATCACTTTCGGAAGCTGAAACGTTTTCCGCAATAAACTCAACAGCTTTCAACAAAAAAAACAGACAAAAAGAATTCAATTACGCTTACAAAATGCTTGTTAAAAATCACGCTCACGACAGCATTTACGGCTGTTCGACAGACAAAGTCAGCCGAGAGGTTTTGACAAGATTAGAAAAAGTTCAAGAAATCGCAGACGGCATAACAAAAAGATGCATAAGGGATTTAAGTTCCGATAAGGGTTTTTCAGCGATAAATCTTTCAAATTCGGATTTTAGCGGAGTTGTCGAAATTCAAACTGACAAAAAACTTCCGTCATGGCTGAAATCAGTTGTTGTCGATAAAAAGCAAGGATTTCCGGAAGAAATTTTATACAACATAAACAAAATTCCAATAACCGAGGACTATACGAACATTTACACCTATGCGGTTAAATTGAAAAAATCAGGCTCATTTTCCGCCCAAAACATAACAAAAAACGATATTACAGCGGCAAATGATATAAAAACAACAAAAAATTCTTTAGAAAACAAATTTTTATCATTTGAAATTAAAAATAATAAAATTTCTGTTACCGACAAAAAAAATCACAAAATTTATCACAATTTTATAAAAATCACAGATACAGCAGATATTGGTGACAGCTACAATTTTGGACCGCTAAAAGACGACAAGTCGATTTTTGCAAAAATAAAATCCGTCAAAATCACAAATAAAAAACTTTTTGCGGAAGCTTTGATTGAAACAGAAATCAAAATTCCCGAAAAATCAACCGATAAAAGACGTTCATTAATTGCACCAAGGCACAAAATTTATATCACAATAAGATTAAATTCTGAAAGCGAATTTGCAACATTTAATTTGAAATGGGAAAACAAATCAAAAAATCACAAACTTCAAATGATGTTCAACACAGGCTGTCCAATCAGAGAAACAGTTTCCGAGGACTTATTCGGTCTTGTAAAGAGAAAATTCAATCCTGATTACGATATACAAAAACTAATTCCGGCACCGAGAGGTAAGGAACTCAAGACAAACACCATGCCCGTCAACCGATTTGCATTTGCGAACGGAGTCGGAATAATTTCAGGCGGAATGAAAGAAGTTGAAATTTCAGAGGAAAATTTCGGCTATACGTTGTTAAGAGCAACAGGAGTTATTTCCAATCCGAAAAATTCTTCAAGAGGAACGCCTGCGGGTCCGCCGTTAGAAACGCCCGAACTTCAAATGATAGGAGAACAAACGGCTTTTACGGCAGTAACGTTTGTTCAAAACCCGAAAGAACTGTTTGAAATTTGCGATAAAATATTTAATCCGCCGATTTTGATTTTCGGAAATACAGGAAACAAAGATTTTATCAAAAATGACAATAAAAATATAAGAATTACAGCAATAAAACAGGCTGATGACGACAATCTTGTCTTAAGAGCCGTAAATTATTCGGATACAAAACAAGCTGTTGAGTTAAAATTCGGCAAAAAACTTTTGTTTGAAACCGATTTACAGGAAAAGAAAAATCTTCCGACAAACGGCATTTTGTATTTTGAACCTTTTGAAATTAAAACAGTCAAATTTGAGTAAAATTTTTCATAAAAAAACTCCGCATAACCTGCGGAGCTTTTTGTTTTTTAACTTAGTTATACAACTTTAGCAATGGCAATCTCCGAGAAAAATTCTTTAACCATATTTATATCCATTGTAATTTGATGTGCTTGGTTCCACGGGTTTGTAACCTTAAACATTCTCTTGCCGTTTTCATCATCGAATGGAACAAGTTTGTATGCGTGAGAAGAATAGATGCTGTATGAAACGTTTTGAGGTGATTCCATTTCGCCTTCTTCTTCAGCGGGAGTACCTGCCCCAAAGAGATAATCTTTAGGATCACAATTCATCAAGATATCTTCGATTTCTTCTTCATCAGCGACAAAATCTAATGTTTCAGCTTCAAAACCCAAAGTTTCTGCAGCAATTTTCATATATCCGCCTGTACCGCCTCTGTAATAATCAGACGGGTATTGGAATTCAGGGTCAAGTTTGTCGCAATCTTCTATCATCGGACCATATTTACCCATTACGAAATCGTCATTATCGTCCAAAACGAAAGTCAATTTGTGTTGAGGATCAGCTTTTGCAGCTTCGACCAATGCTTGACCTTTTTGATAATTTGCAATTTTTGCTTTTGTTTCTTTTTGTTTTTTGAGTGCTAAATTATCTTGCGGTTTTTTCTTTTCCCATTTTTCAAGTTGTTTGTCCAATTTTTTGAACTCTTCGTCCATAATTTGGTCATATTCTTGGAATTTCTTTTCTTCAAACTCAACACCGTAAGTTTGTTCTAACATTTGCATGCCCACAGGACCCGAAACATATTTTACGGAATCTGATTCATAAGGCAATTTGCAATTAGGGAAAAGCACTTTTGCAGTACCGTTCGGAAATGAACATGTTACGGAATTGCCAATTTGTTCAAAACAGTTATATAAAGCAGGTCTTGCTTTAGGGTTTTCCATAATGGAATTGATTGTTGATAACAAATAACAATCACCTGCTTCACCTTGAGCAGATGCAAATCTTTCAACAGGAGGATACAACTTCAAATAAGTTTCTGCATCCATTTTCAACTGAATTGATTCATCTTCATCGGTTTTTACATAAATTTGCTCTTGTCCGTCAACTCTGAAAACATCTCCGAGTTGAGCAGCCTTTTGACCTTCGGCTTGTGATTCATGCTTCGGAACGAAAGCATCTTCAATCGACATGCCTTGACCTTTAACTTTATCATAATAAATATCTATATCATTTTTGGCATAATCACTCATTACACCGTGTTTGCATAATGAACTTACGGCAGTCGGAGTAACCATTTCTTTACAGATTAAATGAATCATTTTCTTCATGTAATCTGTTTCTTCATCTTTTTTACGAACAACATTTGCAATGTTACGTCTGTCTTCCGGTGACAATTCATCTGCGAAAGGAAGATTTTTTACCCATTGATTAATCGGATCGGGCTTCTTTTTTCCGCCAAATGACTGTGATTTATGAATACCAAGCGTTGCCATAGCAACATCTGAAGAAACTCTTTGTTCCTTAACTTCTTCATTCTGCCTTAATTCGGGACGTTTAACTTCCTCTTTTTTGTTAGTTTTCAATTCCTGTTTAGGATTGGTTATTGCCGCAGAATTAATTGTAATCAAATTCATATAAAACTTTCCTTACCACATGTCGTTTTTTTTCATTAAAACAACTAATCAAATTTTTTTGTTAGTTTGAAACATTTATTTACAATTATAATATTATAAGCAAATATGATTTGCAATTTTATATATAATTATATTTACATGTTACAATACTTGTAAAATAAGATTTCAGGTAAAAAGGTTTTATATGAGCAAAATAAAAGTTTTAACGGTATTCGGCACACGCCCCGAAGCAATAAAAATGGCACCTCTCGTAAAAGAAATCGAGAAAAATTCAGATGTTTTGGAAAGCATAGTCTGCGTAACGGCACAGCATAGAGAAATGCTCGACTCCGTTCTGCATTTATTCGATATAAAACCGGATTTTGACCTCAATATAATGAAAGCTAATCAAAATTTATGGTCAATCACATCTGACGTTCTTTTAAAAATGAAAGATGTTTTTGAGCAGGTTAATCCCGATATCGTGCTTGTTCACGGAGATACAACGACTTCTATGGCGGCAGGTTTATCTGCATTTTATGCCAAAATCCCCGTAGGACACGTTGAAGCAGGTTTGAGAACCTTCGACAAATACAATCCGTTTCCGGAAGAAATAAACCGTGTAGTCGTAGATTCGCTTTGCACATACCATTTTGCACCGACAGACACGTCTATGGAAAATTTAAAAAATGCTCAAATTCCGATGACACATGCCTACAAAACAGGAAATACCGTTATTGATGCACTTTTATATATTGTAAATAATAAAGAAGCTGATATTTCGCATTTAGGACTCGACAGCTCAAAAAGAACCGTTCTCGTAACGGCACACAGACGTGAAAATTTCGGACAGCCTATAAAAAACATTTGTGCAGCAATTTGCAAATTAGTTGATGCAAATCCCGATATTCAAGTTATTTATCCTGTTCACCCAAATCCTAATATCAAAAATACAGTTCATGAACTTTTAAGCGGTAAAGAAAGAATTATTTTAACGGAACCGCAAGATTATGCACCGTTTTCAACATTAATGAAATACAGCACATTGATTATGACAGATTCGGGTGGAGTTCAAGAAGAAGCACCATCGCTCGGAAAACCCGTTTTGGTATTAAGAAAAACGACAGAACGTCCCGAAGCAGTTGAGCATGGCACAGTAAAACTTGTCGGCGTAGAAACTGATGATATTTTCAATGCCGCAAACAAACTTTTAAACGACGAAGCAGAATACAAAAAAATGGCAGAAGCCGTAAATCCTTATGGTGACGGCTTAGCATCATCAAGAATTGTAGAAATTTTAAAGAAGATTAAATAATTATGATAGATTTTAACGCAGATATTCAACATATTGCTTACGCTGATACGAATGTTTTTCAAAAAAAAGATGCAAAAACATTTTTCGTACAGCTTAAACAAAAATATGAAAAATTTAACAACGAGGGAACAGTAAAAATGCAAGAATTCGGAACAGTAAAATCAACAGGCGAAAAAGCATACTTATACACAATAGAAAATAAAAACGGCATGAGTGCAGATTTATCGACACTCGGTGCAACTATTGTCGCAATAAGAGTTCCCGACAAAAACGGAAAAATCATTGACGTCGCTCAAGGTTACACTTCGGCAGAAAAATATACCGACTTCCCCGTAGGACATGCCGGCGGAACTATCGGACCTTGTGCAAATAAAATTGATTTCGGAAAATTTGAAATCAACGGAAAAACTTATAACCTCGAAAAGAACAAAGATAACGGAAGAACACACTGTCACGGAGCTTCGGAAGGTTTTGACATAAAAAACTGGAAACCTGAATTGGTTGAAAACGGAGTTAAATTCACTTATACAAAAAAAGACGGTGAAGGCGGTTATCCCGCAGACGTAAAGGTTTCCGTGACATACAAACTCACAGATAAAAACGAATTAAAAATAATTTATGAGGCAACTTCAAACGAAGATACGATTTTGAATTTAACAAATCATTCGTATTTCAACCTTGACGGAGAAGAAAATGCAGAAGAAAATTCTGTATTAAACCACGTTGTTGAACTTCCAAACTCATCAAAATACACTATTAACAGTGAAATTGCCGTTCCGACAGGCGAAATTGCAAAAACAGAAAACACTCCGTTCGACTTTAAAAAGCCAACAAAAATTTCTGAAAAAATTAATATAGAAAATGACCAGCTGAAAATCGGAGCAGGCTTTGACCAAAATTACGCAATTGACGGCTACGACGGAAAAAAATTAATAAACGTCGCAAAAGTTAAATCCGAAAAAACAGGAATAGTTTTGAAGGTTTCAACAAATCTCCCCGGATTTCAATTTTACACAGCAAATCACCTCGGGAAATCAACTCAACCGCTCGGAAAATCAGGTAAAAGATATGAAAAACGTTCATCACTCTGCGTAGAACCGCAATTTTTCCCGAACGCAATCAATACCGACGGTTTTGAAAAACCGATTTTGAAACAAAATTCAAAATATAACAGAGAAATCGATTACACTTTTTCAACAGAACAATAATCGGCGAAAAGGTTAAATCTACATGCTTTTGACGGTTTACAATTTGTAACATTTTCGAAAAATATTTAAAGTTTTCAAAACAATAAGCCGATAAAGAACATGTGAAAGGGTAAGTTAATGGCACAGTTTGGTTTAAATGTATCAACTTCTCAATTAGAGAAATTGAAAAAAGCATTAAATAATACTGATACGTCAAAACTCGAATCAACTCAGTTGACGGGTAATGCCGCAAGCATTTTTGCCGAACTTAACGTCAATAGCGATAATGCATTCAAAGATACAGGTTTGGACAAAATCTTGAATGATATCGCAGGTAAAGACGGTAAAATTTCACAAAACGAAATGAAAGATTTTTTAGGCGATGATGTTTTCTCTATGGAAACATTTGTTTCTGTTGTTGAAAACGCAGTTGAAGAAGCCTTAAAAGATATTGATACGGATACAACAGCAAAAGCAGCTTCTGCAAGCGGAAAGGGAAATAGTGCAGATGCAGTTGATGACGATAACGAAAACTCAAATCTCAACAGAATAACGACAAAAAATTTCTCAAGCGGAGAATTCAAATCAACAACTGTTGAAAAAGATGAAAACGGAAACGTCATTTCAAGAACATACGTAAAAGCTGACGGCAGCACCATTGTAAACAAATATGAGAACGGTGTAAAGACTTCTCAAGAAAACACTTATGCTGACGGAACAAGAACTTTTACAGAATTAAAGCATGACAAAGACGGCAACAAAATCGGAGCTGCAACATCAAGATATGACAGTGCAGGAAATCTTCAATCAATCACCGAAGCGGATTACGATGCTAAAACAGGTCAACGCACGCACGCAAAAACATTAAATCCGGACGGCACAGTCAGAGGTGAAGCAAGCTACGAAATTCAGAAAAATGCTGACGGTTCTTACTCGGAATTGAGATATCAAATCGGTTCAGACGGAAGTAAAACTTTAACAACAACCACAAAATACAACAAAGATGGTGTTCCGCAAAGTGCAACAAATCACTCAAACAACACCGTTGAAACATTTAAAACTGACGAAAACGGCAAAGTTGTATCATCAACCGTGAAATCACAAGACGGAACAGTTTTGTCGGAAGACCAACTTGATGCAAACGGCAATGTACTCAAACATATTAAATACACTGCTGACGGTCAAATAGCTTCTGAAACAGCTTATACATACTATGATAACGGAACAGTTAAAACAGAAGATACAAAAACTTATATAGAAGAAACTAAAGTATATGCCGCAGCAAATGAAAATATCAACACATTAAGCTCAAGCGGCAGCAAAGCAGCTAACAAATATTACACGGGTCAAGGCTGGGGCAAAACAGGCGAAGAACTTGCCGATACAGCGAAACAAATGTTAAGCAAATACGGTGAAACAAAAAACCTTTGTGCAACAGGTGTAAGCAGAACATTTGAAATGGCATACGGAGTCAGCTTGCACGGAAACGGCTGCGATTGGGCAAACAACATGGATAACTTGGTTTCTCAAGGTGCTTTCAAAGAAGTAACAGGAGAATACGCATCATCAGCTGATTTAGCTAATTTACCGGCAGGTGCGGTTGTATGTTGGGAAGCAACAGGTGCAAATACTCCCGCAGGCAAATACGGTCACGTAGCAATAGCAGATGGTAATGGCGGAGAAATTTCAGACCATTACAGATCTAACATCTACAAATCAGTCGGCGGAAGAAGCGATACTTACCGTGTATATGTACCTGTATAAAAACAATTTTTAACAAACTTATATTCCGTGAAAAGCTTATCTTTACATGCTCTTCACGGTTTACAGTTTGTAACATTTTTGAAAAAAGATTAAAGTTTTGAGAAAATTGTTCCGTTAAATACCATGTGAAAGGGTAAGTTAATGGCACAGTTTGGTTTGAATGTATCAACTTCTCAATTAGAGAAACTGAAAAAAGCATTAAATAATACTGATACGTCAAAACTCGAATCAACTCAGCTGACGGGTAATGCCGCAAGCATTTTTGCCGAACTTAACGTCAACAGCGATAACGCATTCAAAGGTACAGGCTTAGACAAAATCTTGAATGATATCGCAGGTAAAGACGGTGAAATTTCACAAGATGAAATGAAAGATTTCATGGGCGATGATGTTTTCTCAATGGACGCATTTGTTTCTGTTGTGGAAAACGCAGTTGAAGAAGCCTTAAAAGATATTGATATTGATGAAACAAAAGCAGCTTCTGCAAGCGGAAAGGGGAATAAAGCAGAAGCAGATGATAATGATGACAATGAAGATGCAAATCTCAACAGAATTACAACAAAAAATTACACGAAAGGAGATATTAAATCTAAAACAGTTGAGAAAGACGAATACGGAAACATCATTTCAAAAACAATCGAAAAAGCTGACGGCAGTACAGTTGTAATTAAATATGAAAACGGAGAAAAAACATCACAAGAAACAACTTACGATGACGGCACAAAAACACTTACAGAATTGAAACTTGACAAAGACGGCAACAAAATCGGTGCAACGACAACAAGATTCGACAACAGCGGAAATCTTCAATCAGTTACCGAAGCCGATTATGATGCAAAAACAGGTCAAAAAACTCACGCAAAAACAATTGATGCAAACGGCGAAGTACAAGGTGAAGCAAGTTACGAAATCAAACAATATGATGATGGTTCTTATGCAGAATTGAGATACCAAATTGACAAAGACGGTAATAAAACATTAACAACTACTACCGCTTTCGACAAAGAAGGTATTCCTCAAAATTCAATGAATCATTTACAAAATTCTATTGAAACCTTCAAAACAGACTCAAACGGCAATATAACTTCATCGACCGTAAAATCACAAGACGGAACTGTTTTGTCGGAGGATCGGCTTGATTCCAACGGAAATGTTTTAAAACATATTGAATACACCGCAGATGGTCAAATTGCTTCTGAAACCGCTTATTCATACTACGATAACGGCACTGTAAAATCAGAAGATAAAAAAGTTTACATTGAAGAATCAAAAGCAGCTTCAAAAGCTAATGAAACCGAAGAAGTTCAAACAGTAGTTGAAACAAAGGAATATATGGCAGCAGCTCCTGCAGAACAAACAATGACAATATCAAGCAGCAGCAACGGCACACTACCGACACAAGTTAAAACAGCACTTGATAACAAATTAGGTGCAGGTTTCTCGGACAAACTCGAACAAATAGCAAGAAAAATCAACTGCAGTCCCGAAGATTTAGTCGGCTTAATGTACAGCGAATCGGGTTTAAACTCAAAAGCATACAACAGCAATGGCGGTGCAACAGGTTTAATCCAATTCATGCCCGCAACCGCATCAGCATTAGGCACAACGACACAGGCATTAAGCAACATGTCACCTGTTGAGCAGTTAGATTATGTTGACAAATTCTTTGATATGGTCAAAGGCAACAAATTTGGCAGCAATGAAAAACTCAACGCAGGCAACTTATACGGATTGGTATTCTTACCTGCATACGCAAAAAATGATGTATTATGCACAAGTTCATCGGGATATTATTCAGGAAACAGAGGACTTGATTTAGACGGTGACGGAGCAATTACAAACAAAGATTTGACGAACAGAGTTCAAAATAAATATAAAGAATTCTGTCGTTCGATGGGCGTTTCTGTTTAGTAGATAATATTTGTAAGAAAGTAAAAAAATGGGGCTTTAATCAGCCCCTTTTGATTAATCCCTTAATCTCATTTGCATTTAATTTGAAAAACTGTTTATGCTGAAACTTTTTGTTTTCTTCTGCTTGCAAAACCGTGGTTCAAAGCGTATAAAACAGCTTGAGTTCTGTCTTTAACCTGCAATTTTTGGAAAATGTTATTAACGTGAGTTTTTACTGTTGTTTCACTGATGAATAACAATTTTGCAACATCTTTGTAGTTATGACCTTGAGTTAACATATCCAAAACTTCTTCTTCTCTTGAAGTTAAGTCAGCCAAAGCACTGTCTTCGATTTTTGTTTCTTTCGCAGTATCTTTGAAAGATTTTTGGAAGTATTCGAAAAATCCTGTTGTAAGACCTTGCGGAAGATAGATTTTGCCTTGAGCAACTTCGTGAATAGCTCTGATTAATTGAGAAGATGCCATTGTTTTTAAAACGTAAGCTTTAGCACCGACTTTCATAGCTCGGAAAATCAAATCTGCATCATCATAAGCAGTCAACGCTATAACTTTTACGTTTGAATTCATATTTTCGATTTCTTGGATTGTTGATAAACCGTCTTTTTCAGGCATATTCATATCAACAATAACCATATCTGGTTGATATTTTTTAATGAGGTTGATTGCGATATTTGCATTAGTTGTTGCTGCTACTACATCAATATCGTTTTCAAGATTGATAAGCTCACGAACACCCATCAAATGATCATAGTTATCATCAATCAACAAAATTCTTGTTTTTGTATTAAAGTCATTACAGCTTATCATTTCGTACCCCTTTTTATTTCCCCTTACTTACATTATCAGAATACATGCCTTTCGATTGTTTAACATCAATACAAATATCAAAATTACGGCATTTAGGTTAGAACAAGATATCTAAGCCTTAGGGTTTAGAAACGTTCAAAATACATGCTGCGATTATATTTCAGACTTTAACCGCTTTTAGAATAAATCAACTATATAAATTATTTTTTAAAAATTTGAACACTCTTATTAAATCTTGTAAAATATTAAAAAAGGGTTATTAAATCACAAAATCGGCAGGATAAAATGGAAAAATTTTTCAAAAAATTGTCATACGTTTTAGTAGCATTAATTGCACTCGGAGCCTTAATTTACTATATCTCAATATCATTTGGCGATAAAATTTTGTGTTTTTACGCAGATAAATTATTCAAAGATGATGATTATTCCTCTGCATATTCCGTTTACGATTTTGTCAGCACATACAAACCCGAAAATGCTGATTATCAGTACAAAAAGACATTGTGTCTTTCTAAAATGCCGCTTTCATACTCTGTTCAAAAACAGCTTGTTGAAATTGCTCAAAAAGATGACGGTTCAGCTTCGGAAAAACTTGCAACAGATGTCATATTGAATTTCAGAAAAAAAATCTACGAAAAATTCGGACCTATTTATACAAAAGATGCACTGTATGAAGGGGTTGTTCTTCGTTGGAGCAAAAGCTCTTTCCCATTAACAGTTTATATAGATAAACCCAAAGATATGCCGCAATATTATTACGACCAAGCCGTAAAATCCTTTGAAGATTGGCAAAGAGAAACAGAGGATTTCGTCAAATTTACACAGGTAAGTAACTCTGCCACCGCAAAAATCACCGTCAAGTTTTTCGGAACAGCCGAAAATACACAGACACCTGCAAAAAAAGAATATAAAGCCGCTATAACTTCTCCAATCATTGAAAAAGAAAAATTTCTCAAACAAATGATAATAAACATCTTGATAAAAAAAGACTCGGGAGATTTTTTCTCACCTAAAGAAATCAAAACTGTTATAACTCACGAAATCGGGCATGCTTTGGGGCTTTGGGGGCATTCTTCCGATAACCGGACTATTATGTATTATTCGCTTGATAATCCTTATGATTACTATGAAAAACGAATAGACACCTCTTTAAACGGAAAAGACCTTGCAACTCTTAAAATTTTATATTCATTAGCTCCCGACATAACAGACAATCCTGATGAATTTAAAATGCGAGAAAGATATTTATATCCGCCAATGCTTTTCAGCCCTGTAGATGACGTAAAAAACAAAACGCTCGCAAAAGCAGAAGCACTTTTAAAAGAACACCCTGATGACTTGCAATATGCACTGTCATTAGCCGATGCCTACAATCAAAACGGAAAATATCAAGACAGCGTTAATCTTATGATTTTTCTTTTGGATAAAACGAAAGATAAATACCTTTCGGGCTTACTTTGCTACAACATTGCAAACAATTACATAAGCCTCAATGACTTTGAAAATGCACTGTATTATGCAAAACAATCGTTGACTTTTTCAAACAGCCTTGATAACAGAACTTTAATCGCCTATATAAAATATTGCAAAAATGATTTAGAATCGGCAGAAAAAGAATTTATATACATTCTCGGTAAAAACCCTGCTCAAACAGGTGCAGCACTTGGACTTGCAGATGTTTATATCAAGAAAAAACAATATATGAAAGCAAGAGATGTTTTGAAACACTTAGTCAAATACAATCCCGACATTGTCAACGACAAAACATTCAATCCTTACAAAATATATGTAGCATTTTAGAAAATCAGGAGAGATTGTTTCTGTATGCTTTTGATTCAATCAAAACAGATAAAACCGCAATATCAGCAGGTTTTACACCGCCGATTCTTGCAGCTTGACCGAGTGTCACAGGTCTGATTTTGTCGAGTTTTTCTTTTGTTTCTGTCGAAATATGTTGAATTTTTTGATAATCAATGTCTTGAGGAATTTTTATTCTATCTGCTTTTGATGACATTTCAACTTGTTCAAGCTGACGTTTGATATATCCCTCATATTTAATTCTGATTTCGGTTTGTTCACCGATTTCAAAAGAATAATCCAAATCGGCAGTCGTTTTATCAAGCTTTTTCAAAAGCTCATAAGAAATATTCGGTCTTTTCAAAAGCTCAAACATTCTTATTCCCTCAGAAATATGCTCGCCGACTTTTGCAAGCTCATTATTAATTTCGTCAGTCGCACTGATTTTCGTATTTTTAAGTCGTTCAATCTCATTTTTAACGGTTTCGGCTTTTTCAAGATATCGTCTGTATCTCGACTCATCTGCCAAACCTTGCTTATAGCCGATTTCCGTTAATCTTTCATCAGCATTGTCCTGACGCAATATCAATCTGTATTCCGAACGGGAAGTCAGCATTCTGTAAGGTTCATCAATGTCTTTCGTAACCAAATCGTCAATCAATGTGCCAATATAAGAAGATTCTCTCGATAAAATCATCGGCTCTTGATTTCTTATATAATTAACAGCGTTAATTCCTGCAACAAGCCCTTGTGCCGCAGCTTCCTCGTAACCGCTTGTTCCGTTAATCTGCCCTGCAAAGAACAAACCGTCAGCATTTTTGCTCATCAAAGAATGCGTCGTCTGAACAGCCGGAACATAATCATATTCCACCGCATAAGCAGGCTTTATTACGTGAACATTTTCAAGCCCCGGTAAAGATTTCAACATCTCAAGCTGAACAGGTGCAGGCAAACTCGTCGAAAAGCCGCCGACATACATTTCATAAGTGTTTTTGCCCTCAGGCTCAAGGAATATATGATGCGACGGATTATTTACAAATCTGACTATCTTATCCTCTATCGACGGGCAATATCTCGGACCACGGGCATGGATTTTGCCTGAATACATAGGTGATTTATCAAGATTATTCAAAATAATTTCTTTTGTTTTATCCGTTGTTCTTGTTAAATAGCAAGGATATTGCTTTCTGACAGGGCGGTCGGGTAAAAATGAAAAATGATGTAAAACTTCGTCACCGGGTTGAATTGTTGTCTTTGAAAAATCAATAGTTCTTGCATCAACTCTCGCAGGAGTACCTGTTTTTAATCTTCCGATTTTTATACCGAGTTTTTGAAGTGAAGCCGAAAGTCCTTTTGCACTTGATTCACCCAATCTTCCGAATTGGAAAGACTGCAAGCCTACCCAAATTTTTGCTTCCAAAGATGTTCCCGTTGTCAATATTACGGCAGGAGCATAATATTCAAGCCCAAATTCGTCTTTGATACCTTGAACTTTACCGTTTTCAACCATTAATTCGGTTGCACAGCATTGTTTAAGAGAAATATTTTCTTCGCTTTCAATCAAATGTCTGACAAACAAAGAATATTCTTTTTTATCTGATTGAGCTCTCAAAGCCCTTACAGCAGGACCTTTTGATGAATTGAGCATTTTCATTTGCATATAAGTTGCATCAGCCGCAATTCCCATAATTCCGCCGAGAGCATCTGTTTCTCTTGTTAAACAAGATTTTGCAGGTCCGCCGACGGCAGGGTTACACGGCATTAAAGCTATGTTATCCAAATTCAACGAAACCGCCAAAACCTTTGCACCCATTTTGGCTGCTGCTATTGCCGCTTCACATCCGGCATGTCCTAATCCTACTACTATTACATCATACTTAAACATATCTTTATTTTAATACAAAAAACTTATTATATCGACAAAACATGATGACAAATTTTATAAATTAGATTATTATGAGAATAGGAAAGGGAATGGATTAATTATTTATTATGATTAAACCATTAGACTATAATAAAGAAGCCACTATTGCTTCTTTGCAGCGAATATTGGAAGAAAAATACATTGCCGAAATAGGCGATGCAGGTTTGCTTGACAGTAATGTCTTGAACTCTCTCGGTTTGGTTGCAATGACAGCAAGAAGTGAAATACCTCCGTCACACAGAAGAGTTGCTGACGGTTATTCCCTTATGAATTCAGTTTACGGTGCTCCTGTCGTAAAAGGCAGAATTAATTACGAAGAAAATTCACTTTTGCAAAAATATGATTTTAACAGGCTTGAATTTTCAACAATAAGACAAATCAATGAAGAACTCGCATTTTTACAACAAGGTTCAATTTCATTAAATAGAACTTTGAGAAATGACTGCGATAAAATTTTAGCAATAAGAGCAAAAGAATTAAGATTTTTAGCCGCAGCAAGATATGCAACGATTTCTAACGAAATTTTCACGGGCTATATGGCTATACAAAAATATTTTGAAATGATTTCATCAAACGCTAAACCTTACAAAAGAGTTTAACTTCCTATTTAAAAATCATTTATAAAATTTTCAAAAAAAAAGAGGAACTTTTTCAAGCTCCTCTTTTTTCATATTACAAATTAATTTTCATCTGTCGAGATTTGTTTTATTCTATCTGCCCTTGAAGATTTTTTAATAGATTTTATTTGATGTTTATCTTCAAGTTCACCTACGGCATAACGACCGCCTAATGTGAAAGAAACACCGTTTCTGCCGCCTGCTCTGAACATTGCTTGTCCAAAACCCGTAAATCTTTCACCGACCATTTTTTGAACACCTAAACCGTATTCAAAATATGGTTTTACGCTTGTTTCCGGAAGATTTATAAATTCAGCCTTAACTTTTGTTTCATCAATAATATTCCACAACATTTTCATGTTGATGTAAGGCTGCCAACCGTGAGGTAAATTACCGATTAACTTCAATCCCGGAGCGAGTTGAATTGCATTGAGATTATGGTTTGTAATTTCTACACCGTTGCCGAGTGTATAATTTTCAAGCGGAGATATAAATGTATAAGACATTGTCCAGCTCGGTTGAATAATGAATTTACCATTCCAAAGTTCCCAATTATAACCTGTTTTTGATGCCAAACCTGTTGCCAACATTGTTAAATCGTTATGTCCGACATAGGATTTAATATCGGCAGCATTAGCCCCAAAGTTTGCCGTCAAAGCTTCGAAGAAATTACCTTTGTATAATGCAGCTGTTACACCAACCATACCGCCATTTTGGTAAATTCCGACACCGTCAAATGTTTGGTGAGAACCGTTATATCCTGCATAAGCAGAGAATTGTCCGTCCCAGCCTTTGCCAAGTTCTATAAGCGAAGAATCTCCGCCGACCAATGAACCGTAAAGAACATTGTTTACATCAGGACCATTGTCTAATTGAACTTGTTCAAATGATGCATAAGGTCTGAACCAAATACCTGCATTTTCTTCAGGTATATACAACGGTGAATATACTTGAGGATTTGATTCGTCATTTGCAGCATATTTGTTTCCGTACTTCAATGCATTTCTTTGGTCTTGAGTCAACAGCATTTTTTGATCAAGGTTGCTGAAAGCAATGTCATAATTAGCAAGCTGCGTTGTATAAACACCTTGCATTGCAACCGCTGAACCGTAAATTGCAGGGTTGTATGATTGATACGGATTTGGAGCAACATTTCTTACAAAGTTGAAATCACCGCTATCTGCCAAATATTTAACATTGTATTTGTAAATAGGTGATAAAGCTTGCAATCCTTGAGCACCTGTATATTGAACACTGCCTTTTAATGCTTCATCTGTTGTGAAGTTAATCGTCGTTTCGGGATTTACAGAATCCGATAAAAGCTGCAATCCTGCAACATTAAGTTTTCCACCGTTAACGGTTACGGGAGCCTCAAATCTATCCATTGTTTTATTTGCTAAATCAACATCAAGATAAAGATTTGAAGATGCATTAAGATTAAGAGCTGCAAGATTAATAGTATTTGCTGCACCGTTTCTTAAATCCAAATTACCGCCGTTGAAGTTCAATGTATTCATCAAGGCTGTTGAGTGATGAGCTGCATCATACAAATATGCATCTTTTGAATAGTGAACAGTACCACCGTTTAAATTCCAAGTAATTGCTTCATCATATCCGTTTCTGTAAACATTTGCGGCAGTCGTATCAACCGTTGCAGGGTCAAGAACTCCATTCAAATAAATATCGCCGTCACCTTGTAGCAAAATTTTGTTGTTTGCGTGATTTGAACGAATATCATCTTGAATAGTGATTGATTTACCCTCGTGAGCAATCAAAGCAGCCATTGCCTTTCCGTTTTCTTCGTCATTCAAATATATTGCGTTATTTACAGAAAGACCTTTAGTGTTTTGAATTGTAACATCTTGATTTTTAGCTTCAATAACAAGTCCGCTTTCTCCGTTTACGGTTAATGCACCTTTGTTATTATCATTTACAACAATTGAATCGAGGTTTGTATCAACGAATGATAAATCTCCACTATTTACTCCAACTGCTCCGATTTGAATACCGCCGCCAACGTCTGTCGGATCGGACATAATTGTTTTTCCGTTACCTTGAACAACAAGTGTTCCGACTGTTGTATTTGAAATAACGGTTTCAGATGTATCCATATTGTAAACTCTTTGGTCAGATGTGTCAGCAACCGCTCCATTCAATGTCGATTTTGTTGCAGTTAAAATTGCGGAATTAGGAGCAACTTGAGAGAAAGTTACGAAATTGACCGAACCGTTTCCGTTTACAAGTTGAGAATCTTTATCATAACTGATGTAGTTACCGAGTGTTGTTGACAGTGTGTTTGTTGAGTTTACTGTTACCGAACCTATATCAATTTTGTTCAAAACAATATCGCCTTGTTCAACTGATGTATCGGCAGTTTCAATTTTATCGTTGAAGTCTATTGCCAACTTCATTTCTTTTCCGCTTTCAACATTCAAATTTGAAATGACGTTATCAACACCATTGACAAGATTTAATATTGAATCACCCATTGTCAATTTGTTGTCGAAGTTTGTAATATTGTTTCCGATAGCAAATTCACCGCCCGTAACCGTAACAGGTATTACGGAGTCAATCAAAGACGAATTATTCAGGGTTATCGTTCCGTTTGGAGTTAATATTAACGAACCGTTTCCTGAAAGTGCGGTATTAATTTCGCCGTCACCTGTAAATGTTACAGAACCGTTGTTTGTAATTCCGTTTGCAACAGTTGTATTTGCAACATTTGTTATAAGGCTTCCGTTTGTTTCAACATTTACTGTATCCTGAACAAGTTTTCCGTTTGAAATGTCAACGTTTGCACCGTCTTGAACAATTGTAGAACCGTTGCCGTCGATACCGCCGTCTAAAGTGTTATTTCCGACAAAAGTAACTTCGCCTTCGTTGTGAATATCATTCTTTTCACCGTTTGCAGTGTTACCGCTGAATATTGAATCGATAATTTTTGCAATTCCGCCCTTCATATTAGCAATAGCACCACCTGCTAAATTTGCAGTGTTGTTTATAAATTTAGAATTTTTAACTTCTAAATTACCTGTTGTTGAATTTATTCTTGTAGCAATAGCACCGCCGTATGTTCCAGACGAGTTGTTTTCAAATGTTGAATCGGAAATTTGTGCTTGACCGTTATCGTATAAGAAAACAGCACCGCCGCCGCCATCTGAATTCAAAGGTGTTTCTTCATCAATTTTTGTGCCTGTTGTTTTGTTGCCTGTAAAGGTTGAATTTTTAACAATCAATGTCGAATCCGTGTTTACTGCACCTGCTTCACTTCCTGCACTGTTATTGGTGAATGTTGAATTTTCAATAGTAACAGTTGCTTTTGAACCGTCCCATTGACCGATTGCACCTGCTGTTGTTTGAGAGCTGTTGCTGTCAAATATTGAGTTTAAAATTTTAACTTCTTTTGCATTTGATTTATCAGTAGTAATTGCACCGCCCAAAGCACCTTTATCACTTATTGCTGTGTTTTTAACAAATTGAGCATTGTCAATTGTTACGGCAGCATTTGAAATAAATATCGCACCGCCTTGTTGAGCAGTATTTGCTTCAAAGTATGCGTTATTACCAAGTGTTAAGCCGTCTTTTACAACATACATTGCGCCACCGTAATAACCTGCACTGTTGTTGGTAAATTTTGCATTGTCGCCAATCGTAACTTTACCGCCGCTGTAAACAGCACCTGCGTTTTTCTTTGCACTGTTATTTGTGAATATAGCATTGTTGCCGACCGTAAATTCACTATCAGGTGAAAGAAGATATGTATAGATTGCACCGCCGAGGTTACCTGAAACGTTGCCGTCGAATACTACATTATCTTTAATATTAAATGTATGTGCAAGTTTTGAGTGGTCATAAATATAAATTGCACCACCTTGGCTTGTTGTTTCGTTTCTTAAAAACTGTACGCCGTCGCCGATTTCTGTTTTTCCCGGAGTTGATACCTTATAGAAACTCGATGGGTAATTTGTTGCAATTGCGGCACCGTTTGAGGCTTTGTTGCCTTCAAATACGGTATTTTCAACAATTAAATTACCGACATTGTATATCGCACCGCCGTATTTTTTTGCTTGGTTATTTTTGAAAATTGAATTTTCGACCTTGATAGAACCCATTTTGTTATTTTTATCAAGTTCACCGTGGTTGTAAATTGCACCGCCATTTGCAGCATAGTTGTCAGTAAACTCACTGCCTTTAACGGTTACATAACCTTCATTTGAGGAACTGTTATAAAAATAGTTATCAAAAGCACCACCTGTCGTGTTTGCTTTGTTGCCTGTAAATTTGGTATTTATAATATCCAATGAAGCATCTTTGTTGTTAGCAATTTGGCTTCTTGTAGAAATTGCACCGCCTCTTGTTGTAGAAGTGTTATTTTCAAATAAAGAATTATCTACGGAGTTTCCGATTTGTGTATTTGAAATTGCACCGAGGAATAATGCACCGGCTCCGTCTTCATTTCCATTTGCAGTATTGTTTCTAAAAATGGTATTTTTAATAGTTGTAACACTCATACCTTGAACAGCACCTGCATCTTTTGCAGTATTGTTTTCAAATAAAGAATCTGAAATATTTAAAAATGTATATTCTGTTGAACCTGTGAAAATAGCACCGCTATAATCTGCCGTGTTGTTTGTGAATTTCGAATTTGTAATATTCATTGTTCCGTTGTGCAAGAAGATTGCACCGCCGATTGAGGCACTGTTGCCGTCAAATTCGGTATTAGAAATATTTATAACACCGCCGTTATTTTCCTTTGTTCCGCTTGCATTTGTAACAGTTGTGTTTGCATAAATTGCACCGCCCCAATTACCTGCTTTGTTTGAAGTAATTTTAGAATTTGAAATATCCAAATTACCTTCATTGTAGATAGCCCCGCCATAATTTGATGCCGTATTATTTGTAAATGTTACGTTATCAGCTTTGATACTTCCGTATTTTCCGTTCAAATCAGCTACACCGTGATTATAAACAGCACCGCCGTTTTTCGCTGAATTACCGTCAAAAGTAGTGTCTTTAATCGTTACGAATTCGCCGTTTTCAGCACTTATGTAAAAATAATTATTTATAGCACCACCGTTTGTTGTTGCAGTATTTGATGTAAACGTCGAATTTACAATATCAAGTTTTGCGGCAAAATTATTTGCATTGTAATCTCTCGTTGTGATAGTGCCACCGTCTGTTGCTGCTGTATTTCCGTTAAAAATTGTATTATCAATATTTGTAACACTTTCAGCACCAAGGAATATTGCACCGCCGTCTTCTGTTTCTGCTTTATTATTTATAAATTTAGAGCCTGAAATTTTAGCCTCTTTGAAGATGCCTAATGCACCACCGCCGTTTTTGGCAATGTTTGAATCAAATGTGGAATTTTTGATATCCATTGCAACATTTTTATTTGTATATTGATAAACAGCTCCGCCGTAATTTGATTGGTTATTTGTAAAATTTGTATTATCAATACTCAAAGTTCCTTTTATTAATGCGATTGCACCGCCGGCAGCATTTGTTCCGAGAGCCTTGTTTCCGTCAAAAGAAGCATTTTTGATTACAGATGTTGAGGAATTGTTTATGGCAATAGCACCGCCGTCTTTTGTGGCAGATGTGTTATTTTTAAATGAAGTGCCGTCGATATCAAGTTTTGCGTATGAATTTGCACAAATTGCACCACCCATTTCGGTTGCTTCATTATCTTCAAAACTTCCGCCCGTAAGAGTTAACAAAGGTCCTTTATGAAGGATTGCTCCGCCGTTTTTCAAAGATTTATTGCCTTGAAAAAGTGTATTTGAAATAGTGGAATCTTTTTTATTTGTTGTTATTGCACCACCTGCGACAGTTGATTTGACATATTTGTTATTAATAAATTTTGAATTTGATATTGTCAAATCACTATTGGAGCTTAACGTTGTATTTGTATTGTTTTGTATAGTTACGTTAGATAACGTAAGGCTGCCTTTGACCTGATTAAATATTGTTGAATCTGATGAGTCATCACCTGTATTCCACGCACGAGGAATAAAATTTTCAAGAGTTAAATCATTAATGGTCAAAATTTTACCGTTATTATTGAAAACACCATTTGAATAGCGGAGATTGTCAGCTGCTGTGATAGTATAATTATTACCGTTTATTGTTAAATTATCGGATTGCTGTTTTCTGTCGAAAACAGTTGTCACCATTGTCATATTTCCGGTTATGTTAATCGTATCGACATCAGCCGACCTTACAGCATCATCAAAAACACCGAAATCAGAAGTTGTAACTTCTTTTGCTTCAACAGATAACATTCCGAAAAACGCAAACATCGTCATTATAAACAATAATGCAGGATTTTTAGATTGCCTATGCATATTTAGCTTCCTTATTCTTGAAATATAATTAATTTTATAAAAAAATGATTAATTTGAAACCACTTTTCCATACAAAACAAATTCTTTGTAATTATAGCATTAGCATAATATATTTAACAACAATTATTAAGTATTTTTAACATCAAAAAAACTCTCATGTTCAACGCAGACAAGACTTTAAAGAAACAAATGTTTTCGTATTTTTTATACAAAAAAAATAAATAAAACAATAATCGGAACTTTGATATAATATAGTAATTCAGAGGTATGAAATATGGTAACATTAGAAAAAATCAAAGATGCGGCAAGAGTTTTGAACGGTAACATCAGAGAAACCGACTTAATTTTTTCGCCGACAATAAATCCTAAAAGCAAAATATTTTTAAAATGCGAAAATTTGCAAGTAACAGGCTCATTTAAAATCAGAGGAGCTTTTTATAAAATTTCACAGCTTTCACAAGCAGAAAGAGAAAAAGGCGTAGTTGCTTGCTCTGCAGGAAACCACGCACAAGGTGTTGCACTTTCGGCACAGAAAAATAACATAAAATCATCGATTTTTATTCCGAGTATCGCACCCTTGTCAAAAATTGAAGCGACAAAAAAATACGGTGCAGAAGTTCACCTGATAGACGGCGTTTACGATGATGCATACGAAGCAGCCGTAAAATATTACAAAGAATCAGGAGCCGTTTTTGTTCACCCGTTCGACGATGAACTCGTAATCGCAGGTCAAGGCACAATCGGTTTGGAACTTTTAAGACAATTACCCGAACTTGATGCGGTTATTGTTCCGATTGGCGGCGGCGGACTTATCGGCGGAGTTGCAGCTTGCATAAAAAATATCAATCCGAGATGTAAAGTTTACGGTGTTCAAGCCAAAGGTGCTCCAAGTATGGTAAATGCTTTAGAACTCCACGAACTTCATACACTTGATAAAGTTTCAACGGTTGCAGACGGTATTGCCGTAAAAACCCCGGGAAGCTTAACTTTCGAACTTTGCGAAAAATATGTTGATGACATTGTAACGGTCGAAGAAGATGAAATTGCAACTGCAATTTTGACATTGATTGAACAGCAAAAGTTGATTGCGGAAGGTGCAGGTGCCGTTTCGGTTGCAGCAGCAATGTTCAACAAACTTCCTATCGAAAACCAAAACACAGCTTGCATCGTTTCAGGCGGAAATATTGACGTTACAATTTTATCAAGAGTAATAAACAGAGGTCTTTTGACATCAGGAAGATTGTCCGATTTAACTATTGAACTTTTAGACAAACCCGGACAGCTCAAAGACGTTGCAACAATTATTGCCGATTTAGGTGCAAACGTTGTAAAAGTCAGACACAACCCCGGAGGAAAAAACACCGACATTAACGGCTGCTACCTCAAAGTTTCAATGGAAACAAGAAATCACGAACATCTTTCAGAAATAAAAAAAGCACTTGAAAACAAAGGCTATAAAATAATAAAAGGATAAAATTATGAAAATTATATCAACAGAAAAAGCTCCAAAAGCAGTAGGACCATACTCTCAAGCCGTTTTAAAAAACGGAGTTTTGTACGCATCGGGTCAAATTGCAATAAACCCCGAAAATCAAACTCTCGTTCACGGTGATATTGAAGCTCAAACAGAACAAATTATTAAAAATATTTCAGAAGTTTTAAAAGCTGCAAATATGAATTTTGAAAATGTTGTTAAAACAACTTGCTTTTTAGCGGAAATAGCTGACTTTGCAAAATTTAACAGCATTTACGAAAAATATTTTATTTCAAAACCTGCCCGCTCCTGTGTAGCTGTAAAGGATTTACCCAAAGGAGCTTTGGCTGAAATTGAAATTATTGCAGTTGAATAAACTTTTTAAAATCACAAACATTTAAAGAACTCCTTTGGGGGTTCTTTTTTGTATTAAATAAAAAAACTAAAAAAAACAAAAAGAGCCGAAATAAATTCGACTCTTTTTAAAATTGATTAAATCCGAAAAATAAGGATTAGTCATCAGCGTGACCGGCTGTTCCGAGAACGTCACGCATTTTGTGCATAACCATTTCTTTAACAGCAGTTCTGCCGGGTCCCATATATTCTCTGGGGTCAAATTTTTCAGGATGTTCAATAAAGAATTCTCTGATTGTTGAAGTCATTGCAAGTCTTAAATCGGTATCAATGTTGATTTTTGCAACACCGTGTTTTGAAGCATAGTTAAGCATATCTTCAGGAACACCTTGAGCATCAGGAAGATTTCCGCCGAATTTATTACATTTTTCAACGAATTCTTTCGGAACTGATGATGAACCGTGAAGAACAATCGGGTAATCACCGAAGCCTGCTTCTTTAAGAGCATCTTTGATTTCTTTCAATCTGTCGAAGTCTAATTTAGCTTCACCTTTGAATTTGTAAGCACCGTGTGAAGTTCCGATAGCGATTGCCAAAGAATCACAACCTGTTTGTTTAACAAATTCAACAGCTTCTTTAACGTTAGTATATTTAGCATCTTTGTCAGAAACTTTAACGTCATCTTCAACGCCTGCGAGTTTACCGAGTTCAGCTTCAACCGAAACTCCTCTTTCGTGAGCATATTCAACAACTTTCTTAGTAACTGCAACGTTTTCTTCAAAGGGGAATCTTGAACCGTCAATCATAACTGATGAGAAACCGCCGTCGATACATGCTTTACAAATTTCGAAATCAGCACCGTGGTCTAAGTGAAGTGCTATCGGAACTGTTGTTGTTGCGAGAGCTGCTTCAACCAATTTGATTAAGTAAGTTTGGTTAGCATATTTTCTTGCACCGGCCGAAACTTGAAGAATAATCGGAGAACGAGTTTCTTCAGCTGCTTCAGCGATACCTTGTAAGATTTCCATATTGTTTACGTTATAAGCACCGATAGCATATCCGCCGGCCAATGCTTTTTTGAACATTTCTTCTGTTCCTACTAATTTTCTTTCGCTCATGTTTTAATCTCCATGTAAAGTTACTACACGCTCAAAAGATACTACAAAAAAATAAGTTTTACAAGCTATTTAATAAAAAATTAATTTTTTAACGTCAAAATTAATTTTTCATCACCAAAAAGCACAGAATTCGCAAAAACAACTTCAGCAAAATGAGTAAATATTAAGAAAAATTGATTTTTTAAAAAATTTTTATAAGAAAAGTGTAAAAAAAATATGTTTATATTATTATATTGCATGTGAATACAGACGAGTACAATAGGCGGAGGCTTAGTCTTGAAAAAGATGGGAAAGTTTGATATTCGGTAGTAACAAAAATAAAAGGAGAACCACGATGCCGGTAGCATCAATGATTGAATTATTGGACGCAGGTGTACACTTCGGACACCAAACACAAAGATGGAACCCGAAAATGAAACCGTATATTTACGGTGCAAGAAACGGAATCTATGTATTAGATTTGAGAACAACAACTCAAAAACTCGATGAAGCATACACTTTAGTAAGAGATTATGCGTCAAAAGGAAAGAACGTATTGTTCGTAGGTACAAAGAAACAAGCTGCAGACGTAGTAGCAGAAGAAGCAACAAGAGTTGGAGCATACTATGTAAACCGCAGATGGCTCGGCGGCATGATGACAAACTATGAAACCATCAGAGGCAGAGTAAATAAACTTCGTGAAACTGAAGAATTCATGAATTCAGGCAATGCTGAAAAATTACCGAAAAAAGAAATTGCACAAATCAGCAAAAACCTTGAAAAGCTCAGCAAAACATTGGGCGGTATCAAGGAAATGAGAGGCATGCCCGATATTTTGGTAGTAATTGACCAAAAGAAAGAACTTATTGCCATAAAAGAAGCAAACAAATTAAACATTCCGGTTGTATGCTTGGCAGATACAAACGCAGATCCTGACGGAATCGACTGCATCATTCCCGGAAACGACGATGCAATCCGTTCGATAAAACTTATCGTATCAAAATTGGCAGATGCCGTTGAAGAAGGAAAGAAACTTCGTGAAAACAAAGCAGTATCGGCAAACAAAACAGAAGCTGTAACAGCAAAAGATGCCGGTGTTGAAGAAGCAGAAGTTAAAGCAGAAGAACCTGCAACAGTAGAATAACCCTAAAGGAGTACAAAGATGGCGATAACAGCAGCACAAGTAAAAGAACTCCGTGAACAAACAGGTGCAGGTATAATGGATGCTAAAAAAGCACTCGTTGAATGCGACGGAGATATGGAAAAAGCAATGGAATTTTTAAGACAAAAAGGCATTGCTTCAGCAGACAAGAAAATGTCAAGAATTGCAGCAGAAGGACTTGTTGCATCATACGTTGACGGTAACGTCGGAGCTATGATTGAAGTAAACTGTGAAACAGACTTCGTTGCAAAGACTGATGAATTTGGCGAATTAGCAAAGAACTTGGCAAAACAAGTTGCAGTTGCTAACCCCGCAGATGTTGATGCATTACTCGCTTCAACCTGCACTTGCTGCAATATGAAAGTTGAAGACAAAATTAAAGAAAAAATTGCAAAAATCGGTGAAAAGATTACCGTAAGAAGATTTGTCAGAGTTGAAGGCTGCCCTGCAACTTACATTCACAACGGTAAAATCGGTGTTTTATTGAACACGGATAAAGCTGATGAAACAATTCAAAAAGATATTTGTCTTCACATTGCAAGCTCAGCACCTGAATTCGTTTCAAGAAACGAAATTCCTCAAAGTGTAATCGATGAAGAAACTCGTATTGAAATGGGTAAAGAAGACCTTGCAAAGAAACCTGAAAACATCAGAGCAAAAATTGTTGAAGGCAGAGTTAATAAATTAATGGCTCAAAGATGTCTTCTCGAACAACCTTTCATCAAAAACCCTGATGAAACAGTTGAATCGATTATCAAAAATCATTTTGAAATCAAATCATTCACTCGCTGGGTATTGGGCGAAGGCTTAGAAAAGAGAAATGACAATTTTGCAGAAGAAGTTGCAAACCAAATGAAAGGTTAATTTCCAATGTTTAGAGAACGGCTGAAATATGCCGTTCTTTTTTAATATAAAAATCTATGAAAACAATATTATTTTTTTCGTTATTATTAATAATATCAATTAGTTTTATTATTGTTCTGTTCATCAAAAATTACAGATTGAAAAAGAAATTAAAGTACAATGAAACTCAAGTTTTAAAAATGTTAAGACAGTTGAGATACGGACAATTAAACATCAACTTGTCAAATTTTCACAACGAAAATATAAAACGAGCTTCGGAAAAACTGCTTGAAGCACTTTCCGACCGTGAATTAATGTTGCAAGAATACAAACAAACTTTACTAAAAAAAAATAAATCTTTGGAGCAGATGATTGAATTTGAAAAAGAATCTCAAAAGTTTAAAGAAGATTTTGTTGCAGCATTAACACACGATTTAAAAACACCTGTCATTGCGGAACTTAACGCAATAAAACTTTTATTAGACGGTAAATTCGGAGAGTTAAATCAGGCTCAAACAGAAATTCTTGAAATGATGTTAAAATCAGACAAGGATTTGATTGAACTTTCCGAAATGATTTTAAATACTTACAAATATCAACAAACAGACATCATTTTAAACAAAACCCAAACAAACATAAACGACTTTGTTCAGGAAGTTTTTGAAGAATTATATCCGATTTTGGACGGTAAAAATCAAAATCACATTTTCATCAATGAAACAGAAAATTTCGACATAGAAATTGATGCAATGCACTTTAAAAGAGTATTGCATAATTTAATTTTAAATGCTTCAAAATATGGCTATCCCGATACGGATGTGGTTGTAAAACTTACTCAAAATGAAGATTTTACCGAAATTTCAGTCATAAATTCAGGCGAAACATTAAAAGAAGAAGACGTTAAATTAATTTTTGAAAAATATTATTCAGGCATAAAAAAATTCTCGCAACTCGGAACAGGCTTAGGTCTTTATAGTGCAAACAAAATCGTAAAGGCTCACAACGGCACAATAAAAGTTTCTGCCCAAAACGGCAAAACCGTCTTTACTGTTAATATTCCGAACGATTAATTACACGTTTCCTGTTGAACTGTTTTTATCATCTTCAAGTTGTTTAATATCAGCTGATGAAACATCTTCTTCCTCTGCCGTATATTGAACGGGTTTATCAATTTTGATGTTCAAATCTGCATCAATCATTTCAATTTCATCTTGATTATATGTTTTTGTTTTTTCATCTTGAAGTTTAACGGAAACTTTACCGCTTAATAAATTAACCGCAGCAACACAGCCAAGTCCGTCGGGAGTCATTACACCCGAACCGATAGGCGGCATTTTCTTCGCTTCTTCAATGTAATTTGAATATTCATAGTTCAAACAACATAAAAGACGACCGCAGGTTCCTGAAATTTTTCCGGGAGTAATCGGCAAACCTTGTTCTGTTACTAAATTAATGTTAATTGATTCAAATTGGCGTTTGAATGAGCAGCAGCAATAGGGCTGACCGCAAATTCCGCAGCCTTGACACAACGACGTTTCATCACGAACACCAATGTGTCTTAAATCAATTCTTACACGTTTGAAAACTTGAGTAAGCTCCTTCAAAAGATTTCTAAAATCAACTCTTTCGGGAGCCGTATAATAAAACGACAACTTTTTCTTGTCGAAAGTATATTTACAGTCAATTAAGTTCATCACCAAATGAAGCTTTTTGATAAAGCCTTGGCAAATTTTGTAAGCCTCATTTTCTTCATCTCGCAATTTATCAAGTATTATCAAATCTTCTTCGGTCATAACTCTAACGAGAGGAAGCACTTCAGGCTTATGTTTTTCCCAAATTGCGGCAATTTGCGGCGAAACCGCAAAGACTTTGGCAGCTTCTTCGCCTTTTTCCGTTCTTATCAAAACATATTGACCATGCTGAACTTCAACACTGTCAGGTATTTGGAGCGGATAATATTTATTTTTTAATAATTTGACTGCAAATTTTGTCATGTATTTATTCCTGTTTAAAATTGTAGCACGAAAAAACATTCTGTTCAAAATTAATTCTTATATTTTTATCCAAAAAAATTTACAAACCCGAAAGTCAAAAGAGATAAGCCTTTCAAAGCAAAAAACCTTTTGAAGAATTGATTTTTTTCAAATTAAATTTTTCATTTGTGTTATTCTGAAAGCAGAAACGAGGTAATTACAAAAATGGCAAAAAGAGCATTAATAAATATTTTCAATACAGACGGCATAATTGATTTTGCGAAATCATTGACGGAAAAAGCAGGTTTTTCTGTCACTGCAACTGAAAAAGCTCGAAAATTCTTAGCTGAAAACGGTATTCAAACTGAAGAATTTGATTGGAATAATGCGGATTTTGACGTTTATGTAATCAATTTTGACACTTTTGATAAATATCAAAACAAGGATATGGAACTTCAAACAATTTTAAATCAAATTGATAATATTGGTTTTTCACTTTTGGAAAAAGCTGTGAAAAACTTTGAAAAATCAATAATTTTGACAAATCCTAACCAATATGAATCCGTTTTGAGGGAAATAATTTCAGGCGATATTTCATCAAAAGAAAATCTTTTAAAAGAAGCTATAATGCTTAATTGCCAAATTCACTCATCGTTATTGAATGTTTTAAACAACGAAAATCAATATTTATCTTTAACGGCAAATAAAGCGACTGACTTGCTTCACGGTGAAAACCCTTATCAAAAAGCAAGTTTATATGCTCACACAACCGTTTCGTATGATATTATTTCGGAAGATGCATTATCATACAACGATTTGACGGATATAAATCTCGCAACGGCAATAGCTGCAGAGTTTTACGATGTAAGTGCAGCAATTTTGACGAAGTTAGGATTAACTTGTGCCGCAGCTCTCGGCTCAGATGCAGAAAGTGCTTTTAGCAAAGCGATTGACTGCGACCCGATAAGCGTATTCGGCTCAGCAGCAGCATTTACAAGGCCGATTGATGAAAAATTCGCAAAAACATTATCAACAATGAAATTAAAAATCATTTCAGCTCCTGATTTTTCGACACAGGCAACAGAAATTTTACAATCAGTCGGAACAAAATTAATCAAAATCAACACACCTTTGAAAGATTTCAAAAAGTATCTTAACAATGAAATTAAAGTAACTCCGTTCGGAATTCTTTCTCAACAGGCGAATACAATGGACTTATTAAAAGATTCCTTCAAACTTGTGACAAAGAAAAAACCGACAACAGAAATAATTGAGGATATGGTTTTCGGCTGGAAGGTTGCAAAATACACTCGTTCTAAATCAGCTTTAGTTGTAAAAGACCTTAAAACGACAGGTATTTCACAAGGACAAACAAACCTTATAGAAGCAATAGACATTGCACTTGATAAAGCTTGTGAAAAATCTAAAGATGCAATACTTGTGACTGATGGCGAAATAAACACGATTGAAGCTATTCAAGATGCGGCTCAAGGCAGAATTGCAGGAATTATCTGTGCAGGCTGCGGAAGTAAAAAAGCTGAAATAACAGCACTTGCCGACAAGTACGAAATCACAATGATTACAACAGGCTTGAAGCAATATAAACAATAACAATTAATAACACACAGGACACACACAATGGAACAAGATAATAAAAAAGCGGTATTTTGGTTGCAATTTGCACATTTTATAATAGATTGCTACCCTGGGTTTATCGCACCTATGCTGCCGTTTATCACGGCTAAAGTCGGCGTTGAAATGGCTGCGGCTATGACGATTATAAGTATTGCAAACGTTTCGTCATACCTTTTACAGCCGATTTTCGGATATTTTGCAGACAGATGCCAAAAAAGATTTTTCATTTTTTGGGGCATAATTATTGCATCAATTTTTATCCCGATGATGGGTTTGGCAAAAAGCTATGCAGCTCTAACCATCGCAATAGTCATTGGAGAAATCGGTGTCGGATTCTTCCACCCTCAATCAACAAGTTTTGTTCCTCTGTTTTGTAAAAACGCAGAACAGTCAAAATTAAATATGGGAATATTCTTGAGCATGGGAAGTTTTGCATACGGAGCAGGAGCTTTGATTGCAACAAGATTGTATGACAACTTTGGTGAAACATCGTTGATTTACACATCAATCGTCGGCGTTTTAACAGCATTTTCAATGTTTATTTTCATTCCTAAAATGTCCTGCCATACAAAAGAAGAAAAAAAAGAAAATAAACCTCACTTTTTGACAGGTATAAAAGATATTTTTTCAAATTCGCTTGAAAGAATTTTGATTTTCGCATCTATCGTAAAATCAATCATAATATCATCATTCACAATGATTATGCCTTTTTACTGGAAAAGTATCGGATTTAACGCAACTAAAATCGGCTACATCAGCTGTATTTTCCTCGCTACTTCTACGGCGGGCATGATTTTATCACCTAAAATCGAAAAATTAATCGGAAGCAGAAATACCTTCTATTTCGCATTCTTATCAATTTTGCCGCTTGCACTTTTGACAGTTTGGCTTATTAAAGTGAATATATATTTAGCAATTTTATTTTACAGCATAATCGGTTTTACAGCATTTTTAATCCAACCGATAAATGTCGTAATGTCACAAAAACTTTTGCCTCAATACAAAAGTATGATATCAGGCGTTGTAGGCGGATTTACATGGGGTGTCGTCGGAGCATCTTTGCCTCTCATAGGCTTCTTCGCACAAAAAATCGGCATTCTTCAAGCTATGATTGTAATTTCTTGTATCCCATTAATTTTCTGTTACTGGGTCAGAGAAATTCCGAAAAGACCAATAGAATAAAATTTAATAATATCAACCTTTTACAACTTTGCTCAAACCGATTGGCTTGTCGATATTTCTATGCAAAAGTTTTGCACATTCAAAAGCCGTCAACTGTAAAAATACTAACGTGCCGAATATCGCAAAAACTTCATCTTTTGTTTCAATCATCAAATGATTATCACAAATTTCATAGAAATATTCAGGTGCATTTCTATCTGAAACAGTTACAAAGAAAGGATTGTAAGACTCTTTTATCTTTTTAATATTTTTTATGCAGGCACCATGATTTATTTCATCAACAAGCACAACTACGGCAGATTTTCGGTTTAAAATCGCAACATGCCCGTGCATAAATTCACCTGTGGGATAAGCCGTGGTGTTAATGTAAGAAGTTTCTTTTATTTTCAAAGCACCTTCTTTTGCAAGTCCATAGAAAATTCTGCTTCCGAGAATTTCGATACTGTCAAAAGTAACTAATTTTTTAGCGATTTTTTTGACAAAATCGTGAGATTGTAATTCTTTTGAAATAAAATCAGGAAGCTCGGACAAAGTTTGCAATTCTTTTGAAATATCTTCGCCTTGTTTTTGTTTTACTGCAAGAATAAGCAAAATAACGCAGAAAAGCTGTGCAGAAAGAGCTTTTGTAGAAGCAATACTTTCTTCTTTACCTGCCATGGTGTGAATTTTGTATTTAGCCAAATTCCACATCGTTGAATTTTCGGTATTAGAAATACACAAGGTGTTGTCAGTTTTTCCGAGAACTCTTTTCATAACGGAAAGAGTGTCAGATGTTTCGCCCGATTGAGAAATAAAAACAAAAAGCCTTTTGTCCCAATTAGCTTTATCCGACATAAAAAATTCACCGGAATAAAAAGCCTCTGCATCAAGTCCTAAAGAGGTTTTCATCATTTCAGCCGCAATGACACCGCAATGATAAGATGAACCGCTTGCGATAAAACAGATTTTTTGAGCTTTTTCAGGCGTTTCAAAAAGAATTTTTCCGTCTTTTGAAACATAATTATTTAATAATTTTGAAATTACATCGGGCTGTTCATATATTTCCCGTTCCATTGCGTATTTGAAGTCGTTCATTAAGATTTCCTGTTATAAACTTTTATTAAATGCCAGCCGAATTCGGTCTTTACAGGTTCGGAAACTTGACCGACTTCAAGGTTAAAAGCAGCGTTTTCAAAAGGTTTTACCATTTGTCCTCTGCCAAACATTCCGAGAGCTCCGCCTCTTTGAGCTGACGGACATTTTGAATATTTAGCTGCAAGTTGTTCAAATTTCTCACCGTTATCAATTCTTTTCTTCAACTGAGCCGCTTCGGCATAAGTATCAACCAAAATATGTCCTGCACTAACGTATTTGACAGATTGAAGATTTACTATATTTTTTGGAACTAAACTTTCTTCAATCGAAGTAAATTTGTCATTTGCAGCAATGGCTGATGTTTGAGCCAGTAAACATATTATAAATAACGGAATTAATTTTTTCATTTTACCCTCTTTTTGTACCATTATAACTCATTATAAAAATTTTGCACTATAAAAGAGAATAATATAAAATGTTATACAAATAAAAACTTCTAAATAAAGGAATAATATGCCTATAAATTTCAGAAAAGCTGCATTTGAAGATTTCGATGAAATTCTTCGCATATATAGAATTTTCTTAAAAAGAAATTAAATTAAAAACAGGAAAATAAAAATGAAAAAACTTTTAATATTTTTATTTGTAATAATTGGTTTAATTCTTGTAGTAAAACTCGGTATTTACAGCTACTACGTTGAGCCTGCAATGTTGAATATCACGAGATATAAAATTCAGGACAATGATTTGAAAGGGATTAAAATCGTTTTTCCTGCCGATTTTCACCTAAGACCTTACCAAAAAGAAAGATTGAATGACATAGTTAATATTATTAATGCCGAAAATGCCGATTTGGTATTGTGCGTAGGGGATTTCGTTGCAGGTCATACAAAAAATGTTACTATGCAAATTGAAGAAATTGCCGAAGAATTGAGCAAGGTTAAGTCAAAACACGGTTTTTACACGGTTCTTGGCAACCACGACATTTGGTACGATGAAAATAGAATTACAAATGCACTTTCTAAAAAAGGGATAAAAGTTCTTGATAATGAAAATATAAAATTAAACATTAACGGTAAAACGGTTTATATTGCGGGCATAGAGGATATGCAGACTCAAAAACCCGATATAGACAAGGCTTTGAAAAACACGAACTCTCCCATTATTATGCTTACACACACACCCGATATGTTTCCCCAAATACCCGAGAAAGTTAATCTTACTCTTGCAGGTCATACCCACGGCGGTCAAGTAAGATTTCCTATTATAGGTCCTGTTTTTACGGCATCAAAATATTTTAACAAATACGCAAAGGATTTAATTATCGAAAACGGCAAAAAAATGATTGTTTCCAAAGGTATCGGAGTCAGCATTATTCCGATACGTTTCAACTGTATTCCTGAAATTGTTGTTATAGAATTTGAATAAAAAAAGGAGAAATTTTAACTTCTCCTTTTTCATTTTGAAATGCTGTTAAATTAAACTATTTGCAAGCCTTAACACATTCGATTAATGTTTTTGCAACAGTTTCTTGGTCTTCATTTGAAAGTTCAGGATACATAGGAAGTGACATTACCGTTTTTGTATCTTCAACTGTGTTAGGAAGTGAATTTTCAGGAATATTCAAATATTTGTGAACTTTTTGCATATGAAGCGGTACAGGGTAATAAAGCATTACACCAATGCCCTTTTCTCTCATCATATCAAATACTTTATCTCTGTTAGGAACTTTTACCGTGTATTGGTGATAAATACATTTTGTATCGTGAAGTTCAACAGGTGTTTGAATATCTTCGCAATCAGCGAACAACTTGTTGTAATATTCAGCATTTGCTTTTCTTGCTGCGTTCCATTCATTGATGTAAGGAAGTTTTACTCTCAAAATAGCTGCTTGAATTTCATCAAGTCTTGAATTTACACCGATTTCATCGTGGTAGTAACGAACAGCACCACCGTGGTTTCTGAGTGCTACAACTCTATCACGCAATTTTTCATCGTTAGTAACTATCATACCGCCATCACCCATTGTTCCGAGGTTTTTAGTCGGATAGAAGCTGAAGCAGCCAAATGTTCCGAATGAACCAACTTTTTGACCTTTGTATTCTGAACCGATACCTTGGCAAGCATCTTCAATAACGTGCAAGTTATGACGTTTTGCGATGTCCATGATTTTATCCATTTCACAAGGTTGTCCGTAGAGGTGAACAGGAATGATAGCCTTTGTATTAGGTGTAATTAATTCTTCGATTTTGTCAGGGTCAATGTTAAATGTGTCTTTGTTAATATCAGCAAAAACAGGTTTTGCACCTACGATACCTATTGCTTCGGTTGTTGCAACGAATGTGAAAGCTGTTGTAATAACTTCATCGCCTTTTCCTATATCTAAAGCTCTCAAAGCAACGTGAAGTGCATCTGTACCCGAGTTCAAGGCTACTGCATATTTTGTTCCGCAATAAGCTGCCATTTCTTCTTCAAATGCCTTATTGTTTTTGCCCAAAATATATGAACCGGAACGCATAACTTCAACTACTGCTTCTTCAAGTTTATCACCGATTTTTTCATATTGTTTTTTTGAATCCATAATAGGTATCATAATAAATCTCCTCATATTTCCTATACTTTAAGTTTACCACGAGGATAGTGTGCCTTTATAAATTCTTTACAATATTAATGAATTTTTATATTTTTCGAGGCAATTTTTGTAAATTTGCAAAGTTCGGCTGCCGTATATTTGTATTTTTTGAACGAAAAATTATCTTTTGTGTTAATTACATAAATTCTATCAAGTGCATTTATAAAATATAAATCATATTGTACCAAATTCTCTGCATTCAACAAATCAGCCAAAATCCATATATGTTTTGACTTCAGCGGAAATTCCGAAAAAACGTACAAATTATTAGTTTGAAACTTTTTGTATAATTTTTCTAACTTATCAACCTTGATTTTAATTTTTTCAACAATCTGCCTTATATGAAGCTCATAAGAATTATCGCCATTTTCAGGGTCTGCTATTACAAACGCATTGTTTTCATGAATTACACCTAAAAAATTGTCACGAAACATTCTGTTTGCCTTAGAAAAACGTTCTTCAAGCGGAAGATTTTTCTCCATGCATTCTATCGCTAATCTTGAAAATTTGCCCTCATACTCAGAAATACCTCTTGTAACTTCAACTCCGATACTGTTTTTTTCATTCTGCAAATCCGGACACTCGGAATGTACGAAGTTTTTTAAGTCTTTTCCATAAAAAAACTTCATCGAAGCAAGTGCATATTTCTCATAAAAATTTTTATTGAACATATTTTTATTGTCGGTTATTCTTTATAAATCTTTAAAAAGGACCGGTCATAAACCGATCCTTTAAACTATTTTTTCAAAAATTCTTGTCTTGGTGTATTCATAGACTCGACTTTAATCTTAAGATGACCTTGACTGTCCTCGCCGATTATAAAGTATGCGGGATATTTACCCCCCGGCGACGGATGTCTTATCGCACTCAATTTAAAATCGTTTTTAGACGGAACAACCGTTATGTTTGAATATGTATTTTTATATCCTGTAAGTTTTCCTATTTTTCGTCCCTTTGCAGCTTCACTCAAATATACACTAAGAGGAACGTTTACAGATTGCTTAGTACCGTCTTTTTTCTCAACAACTCTTATAATTGTCGGCTTTTGAACGTAATACTTTTGAAATAATTTTTCATCAAAATTATTAGCCGCTGCAACATAAGAATTAAAGAAAGATTTAACTTGGTCAGCAGTTGCCTTCGCATTTGCAGGCATAATCGCCATCATAAATAAAAAGGCTGTTATTAATATTTTCTTCATCAAAGCTCCTTTCATCACTATTTCATTAAAAAAGGCAGCAAAATAAATTTGCTGCCCTAATTAACCTATTCTTCAATAGTAAAGTCGGGTGCGCCGAACATTCCTTCAATTTCTTCAAGAATTGCCGACGGCTTACGAACATTGTTCTTTTGTGCTGCTCGTTTTTGTGCTTCGATGTCTTTTTCTTCTGACGCATGTGTCAAATGATAGAAACCTGTGCCGGCAGGAATTAAACGTCCGATAATAACGTTTTCTTTCAAGCCTCTGAGCATATCTTTCTTGCCATCGACTGCAACTTCTGTCAAAATTCTTGTCGTTTCTTGGAATGATGCTGCAGAAATGAAGCTTTCCGTATTCAAAGAAGCCTTTGTAATACCTAATAAAACAGATTCAAATACTGCCGGTTGACCGCCTGCTTCGACAACTGCTTTATTTTCAGCTTCAATTTCTTTAAGTTCAAGGAATTCACCCGGAAGAAGTTTCGTATCGCCTGACTCAAGAACTTTAACTTTCTTCGTCATTTGTCTTACGATAACTTCAACGTGTTTATCTGCAATTTCAACGCCTTGTGAACGATATACTCGTTGAACTTCATCAACAAGATATTGTTGAGCTGCTTCAATACCGTTCAATCTGATAATATCGTGAGGATTCATAGGACCGCTTGTTAATGCTTGACCAACATTAATTTTTTGACCGTTGTTAACTACGATACTTGAATCAATCGGATATTTAATTTCGTGTCTGCCGGTTTCATTGATGATATATAAGTACGGTACTTCATCTTCAATAACGATTTCAGCAGTACCTTCAAATTCTGCAACGATTGCTGAATCCTTCGGTTTTCTTGCTTCCAAAAGTTCTTCTACTCTCGGCAAACCTTGAACGATATCACCCGTCTTTTGTCTTTCGAAAACTAATGTTGCAAGCATATCACCACGGAGTACCAATGCACCGTTTCCGATTTGCAACATTGTACCGGGGCTGATTAAATACGGACGTCCGTTTCTGATTGTAACATTTCCGCCGTTTGTATCTACAACCAAACCTGATACGGAAGTTGTTTCACCGTCTTTTCCGATTACTGAATCCATTTTGACGAATTCGCCTTTTTTGACAGTTGATGATTTAACAGGAATTTTTACTTCATAATTTTCTGAAACTAAAAGTAATCTTCTGACATCTTCACCATCTGTGTTAAGACTAACTTCACCATCATTGATTGCTAAAACTCTCGTTTTTGCAACAGGTGTTTTTGAATCAATAATTTGACCGTTTTCAACCAACAATTCTGTTTGCATTGATTGCAGTGTCTTTGCTTGTCCTTCAATTTCACGTCTGATGATTAACGTTTCGAGAACAACGACTTTAAGATTATTGTTCTTGTCAAGTTCAACCATACCTTTTAAGTGACCAAGGTAGCCTTGCATTTGAAGAACTAAACTTGTTCTTGTAAGAGCGGCTCCGTCAAAGCTGCGAACTCTTTGTCCGTCTTTGTATTGGAGTTGTGTTACAGGAGCAATATCGATTGATTCGTCAGTTGATTCAAATTTAATTGAAACATCTTTGGGTTTAATTTCGAATTTTTGAACAGGTCTTACCAAGATTTGTACAACCTTGTTTGACATTGATTCATCATCATCAAGTGCAACATCTTCAACATCTTCAGCAGTGTCATCTAAATCAATATTGTCATTATCTGAATCCATAATCGTTACGATTGATAATTCTTTCGCCTTGATTTTAGGAGCAATTACAGTTCCGGCTTCAATAAGCTCACCTTCTTCAACTTTCAAGTCGTTGATTGGGATTGAATACATTTCACCCGGGGTAATTACAACTTCGTGAATATAATCATTGAATTCTTTGATTTCAACAATACCGTCAATATTTGTATAAATATCTTTAACAACTTCTGTACCTGCTGTTACAAACGTACCTGTTTCAACCATTTTCAATGATGAATCTTTATTTGAAAGCTGATGAATTTCATCAGGAATGAAAATTACTTCACCTGCTTTTGTGATAATTTGATTTTCATCAACTTCAATACCGTTGTATCTGATTTCACCGCTTGATGAAACTGTATGTTCATCATCGATAAGTTCTGCAATAATCATACCGTTTTCAACAACTGTATCGATAGGTGATTTAACGATGTATTTTTCACCGGTTTCTTCAACTGTCCAAATTTGTTCTTTCTTTGTTGATTCAAATGTTGCATTCGCAGGAATAATTGAAGCAATAACAATTGTCAATTCTTTACCTGAAACAATCTTCTTTATCTTCTTACCTTCAAATTTAACTTCTTCAATCTTCAAAGAATCATCAACTCGAACTTCACCGCCATGTTCTGATGAAATATTTATTTCAGCAAGTTTCTCACCTGTTTTGATTTTTTGTTTATCTTCAACAAGAATCTTTGAACCACCCGGAAGGTTGTAAACGTCGCCGCCTAAAACCCAAATGATACCGTTTTTGTTTGCGGTTCTTGAAACATTGCCTTGTCTGTCTTTCTTTTCATCTGCAACGAAATCTTCAAATCTGACTTCTCCTGATAAATCAGATGTAATATCTTTTGTTGCTTTTTCAGTCAAACGATTGCTGTCAACAGCACTTTGAGGTGCATATTCAGCCAAAATTTGACCTTTTTTAACTTTATCACCTTTTTTTACAAAGATTTTTGAAAGTCCGGGAATATGGTATTTGAATGTTCTTTTTTCAGTTTTAAGTTCGATTTCGCCTTCAGTAATAGATACAACTACATCATCACCGTGTCTTGTTCTTTCATTTTTTGTTTTAATGTCAGAAACAATTTCACCGTCGTCGCTTGCTTCAACGTGTTTCA
Source organism: uncultured Candidatus Melainabacteria bacterium (assembly GCA_934754505.1). GTDB lineage: Bacteria > Cyanobacteriota > Vampirovibrionia > Gastranaerophilales > Gastranaerophilaceae > RUG841. Next base: position 66,881 of record CAKVIE010000001.1, on the reverse strand, counting down.
TAGCACCTTTAACGGCAACAGCACCACCGGTGTGGAATGTTCTCATTGTAAGCTGTGTACCAGGTTCACCGATTGACTGAGCTGCGATAATACCGATTGCTTCTCCGACGTCAACTGTTTTTTGTGTCGTCATTGCCCAACCGTAACATTTTTGGCATATACCGTATTCAAGTTCACAAGTCAAAGGAGAACGCATCTTCAATTCTTGTAAATTAAGATGTGCAATCTTTTTAATATCATATCTGTCTAAAGTTGTATTCTTTTCAATAAGAACATTTCCGTTTTCATCAACAATATCTTGTGCAACAGTTCTGCCTAAAAGTCTGTCTATCAAAGGAACGATAACTTTGTCACCGTCCATTATAGGCTTCATATTAATGTAGCGTTCTGTTCCGCAATCAACATCTCTAACGATTACATCTTGTGCAACGTCAACCAAACGTCTTGTCAAATAACCTGAGTCAGCTGTTTTCAACGCAGTATCTACAAGACCTTTTCTTGCACCGTAACTTGAAATAATGTATTCAGTTACGCTTAAGCCTTCTTTGAAGTTTGATTTAATCGGCAAGTCAATAATTTGACCTTGTGCGTCTGCCATCAAACCTCTCATTCCGACGAGCTGTGATACCTGTGATAAGTTACCTCTTGCTCCGGAGAACGCCATCATATAAACCGAGTTCAATCTGTCGAAGTTTGATACAACGTTTTCCGTCAACTTAGCCGTTGTTTCGGACCAAGTATCAATAACCTTTGTATATCTTTCAACTTCTGTGATTTCGCCCTTTAAATATCTGTTTGTTGACTTTGCAATTTCTGCTTCAGCTTCTTCTAAAAGTTGCTTTTTAACAGGAGGTACTGACAAGTCTGCAATAGAAATCGTAGTACCTGCCTTCGTAGCATACTTATAACCTAAGTTCTTTAAGTTATTTGCTAAATCAGCAGTTTTAGCTCCGCCCCATTCAAGATACATTTGAGCAAGCAAATTCGCAAGTGACTTTTTATTCATTTGCTCGTTTATAAACTCAACGTTATTCTTTTTATTTTTACTTTTTATTGTGTCCATTTTCTATCACCTTAATTTTTCACTACGTCGATAATAATGATTTTCTTACGGTTTCGTTGAAAATAATTCTTCCGACCGTAGTTTCAAATCTCTTATTGTTTTCATCACGAACTACAATTTTTTCATGCAGCTTAATTACACCGCAATCATATGCCGAAATAGCATCATCATAGTTATAGAAATAATGTAATGTATCTGATTCGTCATTCTTCATCAATGTCAAATAATACATTCCGAGAACCATATCTTGTGACGGAGTGATAATCGGCTTACCTGTTGCAGGTGCCAATATGTTGTTCGTCGCAAGCATCAACATTCTTGCTTCAGCTTGTGCTTCGATTGACAAAGGAACGTGAACAGCCATTTGGTCACCGTCGAAGTCGGCGTTGAATGCCGTACATACCAACGGGTGCAACTGAATTGCCCTTCCTTCAACCAATTTCGGTTCAAATGCTTGAATACCAAGTCTGTGAAGTGTAGGAGCACGGTTCAACATTACAGGGTGTCCTTCGATTACCTCTTCCAAGATATCCCAGATGACCGGATCTGAACGTTCAATTTTCTTTTTAGCTGATTTGATGTTTTGAACATGTCCTCTTTCGATAAGTTTATTTACTACAAACGGTTTGAAAAGTTCGATTGCCATTTCTTTAGGCAAACCGCATTGGTTAAGACTTAATTGAGGACCGACAACAATAACCGAACGACCTGAGTAGTCAACACGTTTACCCAAAAGGTTTTGTCTGAAACGACCTTGTTTACCTTCGATAATATTGCTTAATGATTTCAAAGGTCTGTTATTAGGTCCGACTACCGTTCTTCCACGTCTTCCGTTATCGATAAGAGCATCTACCGCTTCTTGTAACATACGTTTCTCGTTTCTTACAATGATTTCGGGAGCTCCCATTTCAAGAAGTCTTTGTAAACGGTTATTTCTGTTGATAACACGTCTGTACAAATCGTTCAAGTCTGATGTTGCAAATCTGCCGCCGTCTAATTGAACCATAGGTCTTAAATCCGGAGGAGTTACAGGCAATACATCCATAATCAACCATGTCGGATCTGTATTGCTTGCAATTAATGATTCAACAAGTCTTAATCTCTTTATTAATTTAGCTTTTCTTTGAACTGATCCGCCTGCTGATTCAAGTTCGCCTCTGATTTGTGCTGCAGCATCTGTCAAAACGATTTCGCCTAAAAGTTCTTTAATCGCTTCTGCACCGATACCTACTCTTAATGCACTTTCTTCATGCTCCATAATAAATTCTTCATATTCATCTTCTGATAATAATTGGAATTTCTTGAAGTCACTGTCAGCAGGGTCTATAACTACATAGCTGTTGAAGTAAATTACCTGTTCCAAATCTTTAAGCGTCATATCAAGAAGTAAGCCTAAATAACTCGGAATACCTTTCAAAAACCAAATATGGCTGACAGGTGCAGCGAGTTTAATGTGACCCATTCTGTGACGTCTTACTTTTGAATCTGTAACTTCAACACCGCATCGTTCACAAATGATACCTTTGTGACGAACACGTTTATATTTTCCGCAATAACATTCCCAGTCCTTTGTAGGTCCAAAAATTCTTTCACAGAACAAACCGTCTCTTTCAGGTTTTAACGTTCTATAGTTAATGGTTTCAGGTTTGGATACCTCACCGTAAGACCATTTAAGAATTCTCTCCGGAGATGCTATGCTGATTCTTATATAATCAAAATAATCTATACTTGTGGACATTATTTATTAGTCTCCTTTACTTATTCCTTGAACGAACTCGGTGTTTCAAAGAAATTGATATTTAACAAATCGGAATCCATATCCGAAAGAACTCTCTTTTGAGCAGGTTTTCTTATATCGTCTGCATCAGACATAAGATTTACTTCTTCTCCGTTCTTCTTCGCTACCGTAATATCCAAACCGATACTTTGTAATTCTCTTACGAGTACCTTGAATGATTCCGGAATTCCCGGTCTTGGGATATTATCACCTTTTACGATTGCTTCATAAGCTCTCGAACGACCGTTTACATCATCTGATTTGATAGTCAACATTTCTTGTAATGTGTATGCTGCACCGTATGCTTCAAGTGCCCATACTTCCATTTCTCCGAATCTTTGACCGCCGAATTGTGCCTTACCACCCAACGGCTGTTGCGTTACAAGTGAATAAGGTCCTGTGCTTCTTGCGTGAATTTTATCATCTACAAGGTGAACTAATTTCAAGAAGTAAATAAGTCCGACAGCAACAGGTTGATCAAACGGTTCACCGGTTCTTCCGTCTATAAGGTAAACCTTACCGTCTTCTCCGACCCAATCACAGCCTGATTCTTTAATACCTCTTAAAAGTTCTGCTTTTGTTGCTTTTTCCGATTGGTTTTCACCGTACATTTCATCAAATGAAGGAGATTCATAATAATTACCTGTCAAATATGATGCCAAACCAAGCAAACATTCATAAGTTTGACCTACGTTCATACGTGAAGGTACACCAAGCGGGTTAAGTACGATATCAAGCGGAGTTCCGTCAGGTAAAAACGGCATATCTTCTCTTGCCAATATTCTTGATACGATACCTTTGTTACCGTGACGTCCTGAAAGTTTATCACCTACCGAAACTTTACGTTTTTGAGCAATGTAAACTCTGATTACGGTATTTGCTCCGGGCGGCAATTCGTCGCCTTTTTCTCTGTCGAATACCTTAACATCGACAACTCTACCGCCTTCTCCGTGAGGTACACGAAGTGAATTATCTTTTACATCTCTTGCTTTTTCAGCAAAAATTGCTCTTAACAGTTTTTCTTCAGGCGGATGTTCAGATTCACCTTTCGGTGTTACTTTACCAACAAGAATATCATCTGCATATACTCTTGCACCGATTCTTACGATACCTCTTTCATCTAAGTGACGAAGTGAATCTTCAGAAACGTTCGGAACTTCTCTTGTAATTTCTTCAGGTCCTAATTTTGTTTGACGAGCATCAATTTCCAATTTTTCAATGTGAACTGATGTGAATACGTCATCTTGAACCAATCTTTCCGAAATCAAGATAGCATCTTCGAAGTTATATCCTTCCCAAGGCATGTACGCTGCTAAAACGTTTTTACCTAATGAAAGTTCTCCAAAGTGTGTTGAAGCACCATCTGCAAGTACATCACCTGCTTTTATTTCCTGACCGACCGTTACGATAGGTCTTTGGTTAATACATGTATCTTGGTTGCTTCTCACGTATTTCATAAGCTGATATCTGTGGAGCTTACCTGCTTTATCCTTAATAGTAACTTCTTCACCGACAACTCTGTCAACTACACCGTCAACTTCTGATACAACAACCATGCCCGAGTCTTTAGCGGCTCTTTTTTCAAGTCCGGTACCAACAACAGGTCTGTCTGTTATCAAAAGCGGAACAGCTTGACGTTGCATGTTTGAACCCATCAAGGCACGGTTAGCATCATCGTGTTCGATAAACGGAATTACTGATGTAGCAACCGAAATGATTTGAATAGGTGATACACCGACATAGTCAACTTTGCTTGAATCGTCAACCGTAAATTCTGATTTATAACGAACAGGAACTTGTTTTGCCTTAATAGTTCTATCTTTGTTCAAAGTGATATCACCGGGGGCAACACGGAAGTTTTCTTCTTCGTCTGCTGACATATAGTGAACTTCATCTGTAACCTTTCCGTCTTTTACAACAAAGTAAGGTGTTTCAATAAAGCCGTAATCATTAACCTTTGCGTGAGTTGCAAGTGAGCTTATCAAACCTGCGTTCGGTCCTTCAGGAGTTTCAATCGGACAAAGTCTTCCGTAATGTGACGGGTGAATATCTCTGACCGCAAATCCTGCTCTTTCTCTTACCAAACCGCCGGGTCCGAGAGCTGATATACGTCTTTTGTGTGTAAGTTCCGCAAGCGGATTTGTTTGGTCCATGAACTGTGATAACTGTGATGAACCGAAGAATTCTTTCAATGAAGCTATCAACGGTTTCGTGTTCAACAAGTTCAACGGAGTCAACGTATCTGAATTTTGTAAAGTCATTCTTTCCTTTACAATTCTTTCAATACGGCTCAAACCTACTCTAAATTGGTTTTGAAGAAGTTCGCCGACTGAACGGACACGTCTGTTTCCGAGGTGGTCGATATCATCGCAGCTTCCTTCATCATAAGTTAAACCGATTAAATATTCGATAGAAGCAACCAAATCTTGTGTTGTCAAAGTTCTTTGAGTTGCAGGAATGTTTAAATTCAACTTTTTGTTGAGCTTGTAACGACCAACTCTGCCGATATCATATTTCTTTTCGTCAAAAAATCTTGCTTCAAGAATTTGACGTCCGCCTGCTGCTGATGCAGGATCTCCCGGACGTAATTTTTTGTAAACTTCGATTAATGCATCTTCGGTTGTTTCTGCTGTATCTTTGTCTAATGTTTTCTTTAAAAATTCAAAGTGAGTAAAATGCGATTCCATTTCTGAAGGCGTAATACCCAATGCTTTCAACAATGTTGTTGCTAAAATTTTTCTGTTTTTATCTATCTTAACGTGGATTACATCGTTAGCATCTGTTTCGATTTTTAACCATGCTCCTCTGTTAGGAATCAATGTTGCGTTGTACAAACGTTTACCTGTCGGAGAAATTTCTCTCTTGAAGTAAACACCCGGTGAACGCACAATTTGCGAAACGATTACACGTTCCGCACCGTTTACGATAAATGTACCATTGTCAGTCATTGTCGGAATATCACCGATGTAAACTTCCTGTTCTTTAATTTCACCGCTGTCACGGTTTACCAAACGAACCATTACACGCAATTGCTTTGCGTATGTTGCATCGTGTATTCTTGCTTCTTCCAACGTGTACTTCGGATTATCAAACGTATAGTTTGGTAAAAAGTGCAACTCCAATCTTCCCGTATAGTCTTTAATAGGAGAATACGAAAGGAATTCTTCCTTCAAACCCTCTTTTAAAAACCATTCAAAAGACTTCTTTTGAACCTCGATTAAATCCGGTAAATAATCTAAGCGGGTTTTGGGTATCCCCATCGGCGTTACTCTTTCAGAATATGTTTTTTTTGACATTTATTCACCTCGCTGCATGTGGCATACTTCTATATTCAATTTTATTTTTAAGTATGTGTCTGTGTACAAAATTTTGTTACTTTTCTTTTATATAGCGGGTCTTGGTCATTTTTTACATCTTTTAAACGTATTTTTGACACTATTCCCCGTTTAAAAATCATAAAACACTAAATCTCATACGTCAAGAAAAATGCCCAATAATTACAAATTCAGCTAAACATTTTTTAACATGAATTTTTAACAACCTCTAAACTCAATCAATACAAGACTTTAAGTGTCAACCCCCTAAATGCGTTTTTAAGTTGTAGATTTATTAACTTAATAGACACTTTTGAAGAAAAATATTATAATTTCTTTACTATGGAATTTGATAAGAATAAAAATCATATACCGATGGTCGGAATTTTTTCCGCTGTAATTTCAGTAGCAGTAGCTGTTTCAGCATTTTCTGCCGTAAAAATTTTCACGGATTTTTCAGAAAAAAATTTCACATCTTATGCAAAAACGACAGCAGACACTTTATCGTACCAATTTTCATCGGTCATGTCCGAATCTGACGGAGCAAACATTTCTATCTTGAAAAATCTTGCAAAATCCGCATTACACAACGATAAGAACATCATGCTGATTGAATATTCCGACATAAATAATAATAGGATTTTTGAAGAACTTTCGCCTATATACAGTCCAAAAACTTTCGACGGGATAAAAATCAACACTATTTTGAATACCGCAGTCGGCAATGAACTTGAAAATTCAGGCTCATTAAAAATTTTCGTAACCAACATTTATAACAACAAAGATATAAATTCTCAAAAGATAAAAATCATAGGATTTTTCATAGGCTTATGGTTCTTTATAATGTTTGTAATTGCTCTATACAACGGAATTATAAACAGAGAATTAAACTTACTTTGTCTTGGTTTAAAAAGAATTTCCGACGGTCATTTCGGCACAAAAATTAATGACGACGGAAGAAAACAAACAAAAGAATTGGTTTCGCTTTTCAACAATCTTTCTCTCAAATTAAAAAAATACGAAGAAGAAAATGTCGAAAACATTTTGCTTGAACGCAACAAACTCGAAGCAATTCTTATGAGCATTGTAAACGGAGTTATAGTTTGCAACAACGAAGATGAAATCGTTCTTGTAAATTCCGCAGCCGAAAAAATGCTCTCCGTATCCGCTGAAAACATAATGGGGATTAGAATTCAATCCTTTACGGATTCAGATGCAAAATTTTGCTTTAGAGATAAAATTGAGGAATTTAAAGACACACCTCTCGACATTATCTTAAAAAATCCGCCCGAATTCACGGTTACAGCGGATAAACGCATTATAAAATGTATTATTTCACCGATGTTTATGCAAAATGACGATTATGTCGGCTACATCATTGTAATGCTTGATGTTACAAAAGAAACAGAAGTAAACAACCTTAAAAACCAATTTATATCAAATGTTTCGCACGAGCTTAGAACTCCCGTAACGGTTTTGAGAACTTATCTCGACACGCTTGCTACAATGAGTGATGAGCTTGATGAAGAAACTAAAAAAGAATTCATTTCAACCGCAAATAAAGAAGTCACAAGGCTTCACAGAATGGTAAACGATATTTTAGACGTTTCAAGATTAGAATCGCCTGATGTTGAACTTGAAAAAGAAAATGCGGATATTATTCCTATAATTGCTGATACAATTACATCTATGCAGGTTTTGGCTGATGAAAAACATGTCAAAATAAACTTCATAAAATCGGAAGATACCGTTGTTTTGCCATTCAACACTGTTAATATGGAAAGAGTTTTCAATAATTTGATTTCAAACGCAATAAAATATTCTCCCGAAAACGGAAAAATCGATGTTGTTTTGAAAAAAGAAAAAGATTTTGCAGATATTTCCGTAAAAGATGAAGGTCCCGGAATTGAAGAAAAACACCTTGCAAAACTTTTCGACAGATTTTACAGAGTGGAAAATTCCGTCCACACGGTAAAAGGTACAGGACTCGGCTTATATCTTGTCAAAACAACTGTTGAAAAACACCACCACGGAAAAGTTTATGTAAAATCCAAAGTCGGCGAAGGCTCAACATTCGGAATTCAATTACCGTTATCTTAATATAATCTTAATTAAAAACAATGAATAAAAAATTTATTTGTTGTAATATATGTTATATAAGAATATTTAACGGAGAAAAAGTATGAAATCACATAGTGTTGCTGTCATAGGTTGCGGTCTTTGGGGTAAAAATATTGTTCGTAATTTTTACAACCTCAATGCCTTAAATACAGTCTGCGACTTGGATACAGAAAATTTAAAAAAATTAGCAATGGAATATGAAAATGTCAATTTTACGACAAATTTTCAAGAGGTTTTAGACAACCCTGAAATTGAAGCAGTTGCAGTTGTAACTCCAAGCCATACGCACTTTAAAGTTGTTAGTGCAGTATTAAATGCAGGAAAACACGTTTATGTTGAAAAACCGATTTCAACCGTTGCTGATGAAGCTAAAAAATTAATGGAATTAGCTGACGAAAAAGGTTTAACCTTAATGGTCGGTCACCTTTTACTTTATCACCCTGCCGTAAACAGATTGAAAATGCTTATTGATGACGGAGCACTCGGTGAAATCAGATACATTCAAAGCGACAGATTAAACATTAACTATTTCAAAAACGACAGAAGCGTTATGTGGGATTTAGCTCCACACGATGTTTCAATGACAGCATACGTTTTGGGCAAAGCTCCCGTTAGAGTTATAAGTGCAGTAGGAGCATCTTCCGACAACAACGACATTATGGACATAACTCACGTTACGATTGAATATGAAGGCGGAATTATCGGACAAATTTCAGACAGCTGGATTCACCCCGTAAAACGTGTAAATTTACTCGTTAGAGGAACAAAAGCAACAGCAATTTTCGACGATACTCTTCCTGAACATAAACTTCAAGTTTTCGATCATACAACTCCGGGTGCTGCAAAACCTGAAGCACTTGATTTCATTGAAATAGAACCATTAAAACTTGAATGCCAACACTTCCTTAACTGCATAGAACAAGGTACAAAACCGAGAAGTGACGGATTAAACGGTTACCAAGTCGTAAGTATTTTGGAAGAAGCAGAAAAAATTATGTTGGGCGAAAGAAGAAAACAGCTTGATAAAGTTGATTTTGCCCTTTCAAGAAGTAAAAAATAACAGGTTCGGAGATTAAAAATGGCTAACTTTATATCATTATTCAGAGTAATTCTTGCATTTTATTTGCTCGTTATGCTCAATTATGAAACAACATCAATATTTTATTGGACGGCAGTAGGTTTAACATTAGCCGTGATATTGTTAGATGCACTTGACGGCTGGATTGCAAGAAAATTAAACGAATGTTCAAAAATCGGCTCAATAATTGATATTTTGGGTGATAGAATTGTCGAAAACGCATACTGGATTGTATTTGCAATATACGGCTGGGTCGGAATGTGGGTTCCTCTTATCGTTATGACAAGAAGTTTCGTAACCGATACTCTCAGAGGAATTGCTTTTGCTGACGGTTGTACAGCTTTCGGAAGCGACAGTATGGTACAAAGCAAAATCGGAAGATTTTTAACAGCTTCAAGATTTTCAAGAGCAGTTTACGGCGGAGCAAAAATCCTTGCATTTATGACAGTTATTGCATGCCACGTTCCTGAATTTTTACCGCCGCAATGGCTTGTTATATTGGCAGATGTTTCAGTATGGTTAACAGTTATATTCTGTGTATTGAGAGCTCTTCCTGTTGTTTCGGCAGGCAGAAAATATTTATCAAAGAAATAAAATTATGGAAAATGTTAATTTTAATATAGTGCTTTTTGAACCTGAAATTCCACAAAATACGGGAAATATCATCAGAACTTGTGCTTGCACGGGTTCTCAACTTTATCTTGTCGGAAGATTAGGCTTCGTTCTTGATGACAAACATCTTAAACGCTGCGGTCTGGATTATCACGATGCAGTAAATATCAAAAAGTATAACGATTTGGAAACTCTCCAAAAAGAATTTCCAAACTCAAATTTTTATTATTTCACAACAAAAAGTAAAAATTTATACACCAATCAAACTTTTAAACACGGAGATTTTTTAGTTTTCGGACCTGAAACAAGAGGTCTTAATGAAGATTTATTGAAAGCTAATTACTCTCAAACTCTGACAATTCCGATGAAAGAGGGTCAAAGAAGTTTAAATCTCTCAAATTCTGTCGCAATAGCCGTTTATGAGGCAGTAAGACAATGCGGTATGAATTAGAACAGATTACAAAATTTTTTCCCAAAAGAATTCAAAATTCACACAAAGGTACTTTCGGCAGGATTTTGAATATCTCAGGTTCGCAAAATTATTCCGGAGCCGCAATTTTATCATCATTATCAGCACTTAAATCAGGTGCGGGATATGTAACTTTAGCATGCCCCGATGTAATTGTTAAATCAATAGCATCTTATTCACCCGATATAACATTTATGCCTTTAAAATCGACCGCAATCGGCTCAATATCAAAAGAAAACACTAATAGTGTTATACACAGAATAAAAGATTTTGATATTATATCAATCGGTTCGGGACTCACAACTAATGAAGAAACTAAGAGTTTTATACTTGAGTTACTGAAAAATATTGAAAAACCGATTATAATTGATGCAGATGCTTTAAATATAATAGCTTCAGAAAATATTAAAAATGTTCCGAAAAATTCAATAATGACACCGCACCCTAAAGAGTTATCAAGACTTTTAAATGTATCGGTTGAAGAAATCCAAGCCAATCGAGAAAAATTTGCAATAATCGGAGCTGAAAAATATAATACGGTTATGGTTTTAAAGGGGCATGAAACAGTTGTAACAGACGGAAAGAATATTTACATCAACAAAACAGGAAATTCTGCACTTGCCAAAGCAGGCTCAGGAGATGTTTTGACAGGAATAACAGCAGGTATTGCAGCTCAAATGAAAAAAAACATACCCGAAAACTTTCTTTTTTATGTTGCAACTAATAGTGTTTTCCTGCATGGAATGGCAGGGGAGCTTGCTTCAAAAGATTTAACGGAATATTCGGTTTTAGCATCGGAACAGATTAAATACATTCCGCAAGCTATAAAAAAAATACTTTCCATTTCGTAGAAAAATCGGTAAAATAGAAATATGGAACAAAGAATAGCAGAATTACAACAAATAATACATAATAATCCAACGGATTTTCAAGCAATGAGAGAACTTGCTTGCATTTTAGCCGACACGGGTGAAAATGAAGCGGCATTAAAAGCACTTTTGTATTTAGTAAAAATTTTCCCAGATGAAGCTAATTTGCATTACAATCTCGGAATTATTTATGAAAAGTTGAAACAGTTTCAAAATGCGATAGCAGAATATCAAACAGCAAATCGGCTTGAACCTGATGATGCGGATTATATGTACAATTTAGCTTGTGCTTATGTTAGTGAAAAAGAATATGAAAACGCAAAAATTCTCTTTCTAAAAGTTTTAAGCATAGATAATGAAGATTCAAATTCAATGTTTAATGTCGGAATGATTTATTCTCGACAAAACGAATCTGAAAAGGCTATTGAATATCTTGAAAAAGCAATATCATTAAACCCCGAAGATTCAATTGCGAGATTTTATCTTGCCTATGAATACAAACGAACAGGCAAACATGACGAGGCTGTCGAACAATATCAAACCGTTATAAAACATTCTCCCGATTACAGTTGGGCTTATTTTAATTTAGCGGCAATTTATTGGGAAGACGGAGATGTTATGCAAGCCGTTGAAAACCTTGATAAAACAATCGAGCTTAATCCGCATGATACAAAGGCTTACGAGTTATTTGTAAAAATTTTATTAAAAGAAGAAAACCTTCAAGGTGCAAAAGCTGTTATCAAAAAGGCTTTGCAAGACAATCCCGAAAGCGGTGATTTATATTACACGGCAGCACATGTATTCAAGAAATTAAAAGATGAAAACAACTGTCTGCAAATGCTTAAAACAGCCTTGCAGCACCAGACAACACTATCCGTGTCAACAAAAGAAGTTAGAAAAGAAATAGCTCAAATTACTACAAAATAAAAAAAGGATAAACTTTCGTTTACCCTTTTTTATGCCGTGCCACTGTCTATCGACACGAAAAACATCGGTTTTCAAACCATAAATCTCTTTTACCGAATAACTACACCCGTAAAACACTCCTTAGTGCTGCTGTGTTCCCACCCTGACACGGTTCAAAGGTTTACGCCATAATTAACAATAACGTCAACAATTTATAATTTGTCCGCCGAAGCTCATCGGGCCTCACAACAGGCTCTGCGCCTCGCATAAACTTCGAGTCAAGAGATTGCAATTCCCCACGGAGCACGGCTTTATTATATTACACCGAATAAAAAATTTTTTCAAGTTAAAAATAAAAAGACGATACAAATTGTACCGCCTTTTTAAAATTGAATAATCTGACACTAATTATTTCTGTAAAAAACTTGTGTCGGTTGATCTTCAGGAACAGGTTGAGTTGCTCTGATTTGTTTAACAAGTCCTGCAATCAAATCCGGGAATTGTTGACCGTTGTCATCAATTGCAACTTTAACTTCATGCATTTGTTCACGTTTTTGCTCAGGAGTCAAGTTCACATCGTGTAAAACATCTAAATTATGACGAGCCATATTCAAAACTTTTGACGTGTCATATTCAGGTTTTCCATCAATCATAACAACTAATTTTGAGTCAATTTGAACGCCGGGTAAATCAATTCTTCCGCCTGATGCACCGCCGTGTCCGCCACCGTCAAATATTGATGATAAAAGTTCGGCGTGGTCACTGCAATCAGCTGAACGGAACGAAAGTCTGATACCGTTCATTTCAGCAACTTCAGAATTTTCTGTTACAAAACCTGCTTTTTTATCTTGTATTGCCAAAATTGCAATTTTATCGGCATCGTATTTTGAAGAATACATTTCTTTTGCTTGTCTTTGCAACGGTGAATCTTTCGGGTTGCCTTGAGCATTAACCTTTGTCGGGTCAGCTTTCAAAGCACTCATAACCTCACTGTATTTAAAGCCGTTTTGAACATCTAATAAAGTAAATTCAGAATCATGTTTCAAGGAATCTTCCCAAATTTCGCACATATCATCATACGAAACAGAAACAATACCTACACCTAAATCAGGATATACATGCTTTCCTTTAATTGCCATTTCAAGCATTTTATCACGAGGTGATAATTCACCTTTTTTACCTTCTGTAACGGGTGCTTTATCAGGAACATCAAACACGATATTATCTCTGAGCCATTTTTTATCAACTTTTTCGGTTTGATTTGCATTAACTTCGTTGATAAGCCACTTTGACATGCCTTCAGGTGCAAAGTTCGGTCTGTCTTTTACCGACATATTCATATGTTCGGGCAAAAGGTTTGCCGTTCTCGTAAATGAACCTGTATCGGTTGAAGTACCTGTGATAATTGAAGAAACGAATTTTCTTGCTTCTTCAAAGCTGTTTTTCATCGTTGAGCCTAAAATACCTGCTTTATCAGCAATAATGGTAACAAGCTGTGTTGCGGCAGGAACCATATCAGAAACGAAAGCCAAATTGTTTTTATGGATTTTTTCCATATCAACACCTGTTACATCTTTCGCATCAATCCACTCATTAATTTTGTGCGGGTGGTGGTCAATGTAAATTTGTTTTTCCGAATTTTCAATATAATCTTTAAATCCGCCTGAAAATCTCTTCGGAGTCGGAACGTCCATGAGAATTACAAGGTCATATTTCTTTCTGTCTTCACCTTTCAACGGACCGTCGTCGAAAAGTCTTGAGCTGTCTTGCAAATCAGCAAGTTCAGATTCCAAAATTTGAATTTGAGCCTTTGTTGCCGAAGATTGTTCACCGGCCTTCATTTTAGCGATACTGTCTTCAACAAGTGCAATTCTGTCCGGGTTATAAGGACGTTTTACATCTTCGATACCGGGCATCTTATCTCTGAACAACCCGGGAATTTTATCATCTACTGCACAATCGATTTCTCTATCGGGGTAAGCACCTTGAATTGCTGTTTTCATACCGATTACAGCACCTAATGTATCTCCGTCGGGCTTACAGTGACCGACAATCAAAATCTTTTTGTTTTCAGGATTATTAATTTCATCAGAAATTTTACCGATAGCACCTTTTAATTCTTCAACTGCCTTCGGTCCGTTTGTTTCAGCTTCGATATCAAAAATTCTGCCCAAAACTTGTTCAGGTGATGTCGGAGCTTGATACAACATTACTTGTTTGCTGATAGCTTTATCTTTTGAATCCATCAAGCCCGAAAATACTTCTTCTGTTTGCTTTTTCATTTTTTCGTCATGACCTGTGTACAAGAGGTTAACTCTGAGACCGATAGTCGGAGCACCTTTTGAATTGCCTGAAATGATGTTTGAAAGTTCAAATCTGTATTGAGATTCATGCCCTTTTATCAAATCTTTTAATTCGGGAACGAGTTCATCAGGAACTCTGCCGATACGACCTTTTTTAACACCGCCTAAAGCAGGAACACCTAATTCGATTTTATCTCTGCCTGTTTTATCGGTAGTAAATTTATATTCGAGTTTTTGACCGTCTTTCCATTGGCTGTTGGCAAGTTTTACGACGTTATCGTCATAAGCTCTCGGACCTGCACCTGCCGTACCTTTTTGGTGAGCTGCAACACCTCTGACTTTCATTTGAATAGCATCAGTTTGTGTAACCAGCGGCATGGGGTTCTTCATTACTCCGCCGAAAGATACTTGCAAAGCCTTTCCGACCTGTTTTGTCGTGATTATCGGAGCATTATTGTCCGTCTTGCTGAATGAAACAGAATCTTTAACAATTTTAGAATTCAAATATGATTTATTTGTTTGTTCCGACTTCTTTAATTGGTCAAAACGTAAACTGTTAAAGCTGTTACCGTTAATTTGTGTCATATTTAACCCTTTCAAACACACATAATAAGACAATACTATCAAACCTCAAAAATAAAAATTTTGCTACCCTTTTAGAGATATTTTGTAAATTGTTACAAATGTTTGTATTATAATTTATTTAGAAATAAAGAAACAGGATTTTTTATGAACAAAAAAATGGAAATCGGAATGCCTCGAGCATTATTATTTTACACATATTACCCATTTTGGCACGGGTTTTTCACAGACCTCGGAGTTGATGTAATCTTGTCTGACACAACAACGAAAAAAACAATGTCTGACGGTGCAGCTCTTGTAGTTTCGGAAACATGCCTGCCGATAAAAGTATATGTAGGTCACATTTTAAATTTACTTGAAAAAGGAGTCAAAAATATTTTCGTTCCGTCAATTCAATCAATTGCCCCGAAAATATACAACTGCTCTAAAATCAGAGGACTTCCCGATATCATCAGAAACGTAATAAAAGAAGATTTTAATATCATTGAACCGACTTATGATAAATCGGAAAAACACCACGGTCTATACGACTTTTTGAAAGAAGCTGCTGCCTGCTTTGGCATTACTGATTTTGAAAAAATCAAAGCTGCCGCAAGAAACGGTCAAAAAGTTTCTAATAACTTTAGACTCATGACGGGCATGGGTGTTCCTTATCCCAAAGCTCTCAAACTTGCTCTCGAAAATAAAGTCGAATTCCCGTCAGAAAAACCGAATTATTTAATAAATGTCGCAGTCATTGCTCACGGCTACAATCTTTACGATGAAAGAGTCAGCATGAGAATCTTTGACAAACTTGCAGCTATGAATGTCGGTGTTCAAACAGCAGAACAACTTTCCGAAGAACAAATGAAAGAAGGTATTTCTTCTATCGGGTCTAAACTCTATTGGGCAAATGAACTCGAAATAACAGGTGCTGCCGCACATTATATTCAAAATATAAACACAGACGGCATCATCATTATAAATGCCTTCGGCTGCGGTCCCGATTCACTTATGGTCGAAAGAATTGCAAGATATGCAAAAGAAAAAAATAAACCCTTCTTAAATCTCTCAATCGACGAGCAAACAGGTGAAGCAGGCTTCATAACAAGAATTGAAGCCTTTACGGATATGATTTTCAGAAAAAAGAAAATCCAAAAACAAAAAAAGAATGCAAATTCTAATGACAATTCAATAATTTCAGGTGAAATTTTAAACGGTATAAAAAATACTATTTAATTGTTTATCTAAAAATTCAGAAAGACACCATTAGTGTTATCACCGATGGTGTCTTTGTTTTAACAGTTTTTATATGACGCAGGTTTTACAGCAAATTCGTCACCCGTCAAATAATCAACATACACTATGTATAACACGAATAGTGTTTTAAAGTCGTTTTTCGTAAGAGTCAACAAACAAGAGACAAACCACGAATAGTGTTTCAGCCTCTTTATTAAATCAATTATCTAAAACAAATAAAAGATTTTTTGCGAAAAACTTTAGCAAACAGCGAAAAAACGAATAGTGTTTTTGTTCAAAGCACAAAAAGATGACCCAATTAAAACTGAGTCACCTTTTCAAAAACACTAATAGTGTTTAACTAATTCCAAATTGCATCTTTAACAGTTTTAGGATTTTGAGGTTCTGCAGAAAGAGCAACTTCAACAGGAGTGAAGATAAACACGTTGTCACTGATTTTGCTTTGATTACCGTTCAATGCGTGTGTAGCACCGCAAAGGAAATCAACGAGTCTGCAAGCATTTGCAGCATCAAGGTAATTCAAATTAACAATAATTGATTTTTTATCTCTCAAATATCTTACGAATTCAACTGATTCGCTGTATGAATGAGGTTCGCAAATTATAACTTCCGTATTATTTTTATTAAATGCTGTATGTGTCACTACTTTTGTTCCTACTGCTTTCAAGTTATTCGGTTTTGTTTCAGGTGCTAAAGCTAAATTTCTGTCAGTTTCAAAAGATGTAACTTCTTCCACCGGTGATTCAGTATATAATTCTTCAGTGTCTTCACTAAAACCTTTTGTTAATTGATCAACTATTGTTCTGATCGTATCTTGTACCTTCACTATGATGTTCCTCCCATTATATTTAGTTTTCAAATAAAATTCTACCGAGTCTGATTATAGTAGCACCTTCTTGGGCAGCTATTTTATAATCGTTACTCATCCCCATTGATAAGTCATTTAATTTCACCTTATGCACAATTTCTAATTTATCTTTAAGTTGTTTCATACCTTTAAACAATTCCCGAAGATAATTTTCGTCATGAGATAAAGGTGCTATATTCATCAATCCCTCAATTTTGAGGAAAGGAATTTTTAGCAAATGAGCCATGCTATCCTCTAAGCCGCTTGGCGGAAAGCCAAATTTCGATTCTTCATTAGCATTATTTACTTGAAGAAGAATTTTTTGAACCAAGCCTTTTTTTTCTGCTTCTTTCGAAATTGCTTCCGCTAACTTGACGGAATCAACCGAGTGAATAAGTTCAAAAACGCCAACGGCATCTTTAACTTTATTTGTCTGCAGATGACCAATCAGATGAAATTTCGAATTTTCAACTATTTCAGAGGGAAGTTTCGAAATTTTTTCGAGTGCGGCCTGCACTCTGTTTTCACCAAAATTTCTGAGTCCCGCTTTGTAGTATTCGATAATCATTGATTCATCAAAATACTTTGTTACTGCGACTATTTTCGGATTATAAGGTTCGAGTTGTGAGCTTATGATATTTAGTCTTTCGGTTATAGCATTGTTCATAAAATTCTGCCTCCTCAAGGCATGCTCATAAACACTCTTTTATTATATGCAATTCAAGCAAAACACACAACAAAATGCATACACCACATATTGTTGGCTACTCTCAACTACCCCGAAAAGCCATGTAATCATGGTTTTTCCATGGTTCAAATTCAACTTAACATTCCGTTACAAAGCCCCTAAAAATTAATGTTTTTTAAGATTTGAGCGAAAAAATCACGATTAAGTTTCATTTTTTCACGAATATTTTTATAAAATTTTTCTGAATTTTGGAAAATTTTTCAATTTATTAATCGATTTAACAAAAACGTAAATAATACTATAATGTCAGTATGGATGAATTATCGAAAAAATATTTAGATGATTTCAAGATATATCTTGAAGTTGAGAAGAATTTTTCCATGCATACCGTAAGAGCTTATGCATCGGACATTTTGACATTTTTAATCTGGTTAAAAGGAAAAGAAATATCTGAATTATCGCATGCCGACATAAAGCAATATATAGTTTTCATGCAAAAATTCAACTATTCAAAAACCACAACTTCAAGAAAGATAGCCTCATTAAGAACTTTTTTCAACTATCTTTACAGAGAAAAAATAACGGATTTGAACCCCGTAAAAGGTATTCATTCGCCCAAAAAGACAAAATCACTTCCGAAATTTTTGACGGAAGAAGAAACAGAAAAGATTTTAAACGGCATAAAATGCGACACACCGCCGAGATACAGAAACAAAGTTATTCTTGAATTACTGTATTGCAGCGGAATGCGTATTTCTGAATTAAGCGGTTTAAATTTCGCTGACTTAAACATAGAAAACAACGAAATCAGAGTATTCGGAAAAGGTTCAAAAGAAAGAATTGTACTTATTTCGGAACGTGTAAAAAAATACCTTCAAACGTACATAAAATCCGTCAGACCACTCATAAACACAGACGGTCCTAAAGAATTAAACACAAATGATTCTTCACCCTTATTCATAAATAAAACAGGTTTTAGGCTTCAACCGCAAAGCATAAGAGTTGCAATAAAAGAAACCGTTGAAATGTTAAACATTCCGAAAAATGTAACTCCTCACGTTTTCAGACACAGTTTTGCAACAAAATTATTAAATCATGGAGCCGATTTAAGAGTAGTACAAGAGCTTTTAGGGCATGCAAGCATAAGTAACACTCAAATTTACACACACGTAACAACAGAACGCCTTAAACAGGCATATAACGAGTCCCACCCGCTTGCAAAAGGAAAGAGGTAGAAATGTTTGATGTAATAACCATTGGCAGTGCAACAAAAGATGCATTCATAGAAACCGACAGTGCGAACATTGTTTCAGTTTCAAAAATAGACAAAATCAGTTCATTTATGGCTTATCCGTACGGTTCAAAAATTGAAATCAATAATTTTTACACCTCGTTAGGCGGCGGAGCAGTCAATACGGCATGCAATTTTGCAGGACTCGGAATGAAAACTGCAATAATGGTTAAAATCGGCGAAGATTCAACAGGCAAAGACATAAAAGAAATGCTTGAAGACAGAGGGATTTACACCCAATCAATCGTAAAAGAAAAAGAAAAAACAACAGGTTTTTCAGTGATTTTGTTAAGTTTTCAAGGCGATAGAACTGTTCTTGCCCACAGAGGTCCAAATGCAGATATTCAGTCAAAAAATATAGATTTTGATGCTATTAAAAATTCAAGATGGTTGTATATTGCACCTCTAAATGGCGAAAGCACAGATGTTCTTGACGAAATAGCAGAATTTGCAGAAAAAAATAATGTAAATATGGCAATTAACGTAGGAACAAGCAGCATAAAAAGAGGCGAAAAATATTTACAAAAAATTTTACAAACGGCTGAAGTTGTTGTTATGAATGCAGAAGAAGCATCTATGCTTACAAAAATACAAATCCGTCCCGATTCAAAAACAGAAATATTTTCAAAAGACCCGATTCATATCGACATAATCAAAATGCTCAAAGAATTAAAATCAACAAAAGCGAAAATTATCGTTATTACTGACGGAGGAAACGGTTCCTATGCTTTTGACGGCAGCTACTTTTATAAATGCGGAGAATTTCCGGCAAAAGCATTAAGTACATTAGGTGCAGGAGATGCATTCGCTTCAACATTCGTAACCATTTTGGACCAAACAGAATGGAATATAGAAAAAGCACTTAAAGGAGCATCAATAAATGCCGCATCAGTTGTGGAAAAATTCAATGCTCAAGATGGTCTTTTATCTTATGAAGAAATATTAACGAGAATAGATAACAACCCTGAATTCGAGGTTATAAAAATTCCCGTAAAAGCATGAAAACAAAAGGCTTTTGGCATGTAAAAAATTATTAACTTATGTAACAAAGAGCGAAATATCTGTCATGATTGAATGACAATTTGTTTTTATATAATTGTAGAACAAAATTATTGGTGTAGTAAAATGATTTCAGGATCAGAATTCAAAGCAAAAGTAGCAAATTCATTAAATGTATATATGAACCAGAAAGCTGAAAAAGGTGGCGGAGACAACCTTGTAGTTGATGGCAACGGAAAAGGTACCATTTCAACAGAAGTTGATGATACCGTTATTTTGCTTGCAGATGGAGATGACATTGTTTTTGCAGACAGCGATTCAAACTACATTGAAGCTCAAGGCGGCAACAATAAAATTACTACACAAGGCAACAACAACACAATTTTAACCGATAACGGAAACAACCAAATTACCTCAACAGGAAATAACAACGATATTACGACGAAAAGCGGAAATAACGTAATCAGGTCAACAGGTAATGAAAACAATATTACAACCGATAACGGTAACAACCAAATCTTGTCAGTAGGAAACAATAACGACATCACTACCGACAGAGGAAATAACATAATCGGTTCAAAAGGAAATAACAACAACATTAACGCCGGCAGAGGAAATGATCAAATAGTTTCTTCGGGAAACAATAATACTATCAGCGGCGGCAGAGGCAATGACAGTATTATTTCAACAGGAAACAACAATGTTATTGACGGCGGAGCCGGAGATGATGCAATTCAATCAAAAGGCGACGGCAACACAATTAAAGGCGGAAACGGAAACAACAAAATTTCATCAGACGGTGACAGAAACAACATTTTCGCAGGTGACGGAAACAACCAAATCGGTTCAAAAGGTGACAGCAACACAATTAAAGTCGGCGACGGAGATAACAAAATTGTTTCGGAAGGCGACAAAAACAACATCACAACAGGAAACGGCGACAACCAAATCAGTTCAAAAGGTGATGAAAACACTATTAAGACCGGTAACGGAGATGATTATATCATTTCTCAAGGTAACAGAAATAATATCTTTGGCGGAAACGGAAACAACAAAGTTTCTTCACAAGGTAACAGCAACAAAATTACAACAGGCAACGGCGATGACATAATCAATTCAAAAGGTAATTCAAATGTTATCAATGGCGGTGACGGTGACAACGGCGTATTGTCAATCGGAAAAAATAACAAAATCACAACCGGAAACGGCGATGATACAATATTATCTATCGGCGATAACACAACAATTACAGGTGGAAATGGCGATAAGACATTAGTCTTTGACGGAAATAATCAAAAGATTACCTTCAAAGACGGTGACCACAACATTTCAACACTTGATTATGCTATAATGAACGGTCAATATGGCGAATATGTTGATTATTTGAATGACAGAGTTGTTTCAAGAACAAGAAGCGAGCTTATTTCATCAGAAATGACAACAGAGGAAGTCAGCCGTTCGGAAAAAACAGATATAACAAGAAACACATCCGTAACATCTGTAACAAACCAAATGGAAAACATTCTCAGCCAATTATCGGCAGAAGAACAACAACTTGCTGCAAATATTAATTTTGAAGAAAAAACCAAAGACGGACAGCCGATGTATGTAATCGGACGTGGTTCAAAAGACGGACAATTACATATTTACAAAAACAAATCAGGCAATACATACGCAGCAATTTCCAAAAACGTAAGTACAGCAGGTGATTATTTGTTACACTTAAACGGACAATCAACATCTGTAACATCAACAACAATAACAAACAAAGTAACATCGGAAACAGTTACAAAAACACTTACTGTTGTTACACAAGATGTTCTTGTTGAAAAATACAAAGATACAACCGAATCAGCATTGGTCGGAGTTAAAAATGTAGATATTAACCTCGGCAATGGTGATAACAACTTGCTCTTAAATGTTTCAAAGAACATAGATATTGATGCAGGCAACGGAAAACAAAACTACAAGATTACAGGTGAAATTGTTCTTGATGAAAGCGAAACAGAAAGAACAGAAAAAACAAAAATCGGTTCACAAAAAGTTGACTCCTCAACCTCAACATCAACAAGAGAAGTTGGCTCAGAAACAGAAGAAACACAAGGCACATCATCTATCACAGTAGCAGACGAAGCATCTTCATACACAGATGACCCGCTTGTAATTGACTTCAACAGAGATGGCAAAATTTCAGTAGTTTCAGGCACAGGTGTTGATATTGACGGCAACGGAGTAAACGACGGAGCAGCAACAGACGGCGACAAAATGCTTGCAATGAGTGACTTGAACGGAAACGGAAAAATTGACGGTTCAGAAGTATTCGGAAACAGAACAGTCAGCCCGTTCACAGGCGAACCGTTAAATGCAAAGAACGGATTTGAAGCATTAAAGTTAATTGCACAAGAAGCAGAACAATATGCAAACGTAAAATGTACAGATGACCAAGGTAATGTTGACCTTGCAAAACTTAAAGATGCACTCAAATCAGTTGGTGTAAACCTCGGCTTTATCTCTGATAACAACGTAACAGAACTTGAAGATTTGGCACACGTTGCGTCTATCAATGTTAATGATTATGTTGAACAACAAGACGAAGACGGCAATGCTCACAACAAACAAGCAGGTTCTTACACCGATACCGATGGTAACAAACACCAAGCAGGTGACTTCTGGTTCAAGTTATTCGGTAAAAAATAATCAGAATAAAAGATAAAACAAAAAAGGCGGATTAAATATCCGTCTTTTTTATTTTAAGTTATTTTTTCTTTGAAATAATCGGACGTAAAAATTGTCTTAATTTAACAAATTTTCTCTTATCTTTAATCTGACTTATATAGATACCGATAAAAATCAATAAGCATGCAAGCATTTGTACAGAATTAAATGATTCTCCGAGGAAGAAACAGCCGAAGAAAATTGATGAAATCGGGAGCAAATATAAAAACGGAGAAGCTTTACTTGCAGAAAGCGTACATATACCGTAGTTGTAAAGGGCATAAGATACAACCGTCAAAACACCTAAATAAATCAAAATGAAAAAGCTTTCATTTAATACAGGAACAAAACTCCCGCCCTGAACAGCATTCAATATCATAAAGAACACACCACCCAATATTACCTGCACTCCTGCAAGTAAAAACGGCGGGTATTTATCCATTAAGTATTTAGTTGTAATAATACTCGTAACTGTCAATATTTCGGCACAAAATTCAAGAGAATTGCCTAATACGGGATTTGGTGCAAGTTCGTTAACATCAGAGCCGATACTCAAAATTACCGAACCGATAATGCCAAGAAAAACACCCACATAAGCAATTTTCGGCAAATGTTCTTTTAAAATAAATTTTGCGAAAAGAATAATTAAAATAGGCTCCATTGAGCTTACAACACCTGCTTGCCCCGAAGTCGTAAATCTGAGAGCATGCGTTTCAAAAAGAAAATAAAGGCATGGCTCACAAATAGTCATCAAAAAAATAAATTTATAATCAATTTTATCAATTTTTAAATCCTTGTAAACCGTTAAAAAGAAAGGTAAAAAAAGGATTGTAGAAATAATCATACGAAGCGAAATCATCTCGACTTCAGAATAGTAATTAAGACAAACTTTCATTGCGGTCAGTGTCGTACCGTAAAGGACAGTGGCTATAATTAAAGAGATATAAGCAAAAGTTTCGCTTTTGTTGGTATTATTCAGTAAAAAATTTTTCATTTCATAAAAAAAACCGATATAAATTGTCAATAAATTAATAATAAATAAAAATAATATTAAATCAATGAAAAAAGTAAAAATATTTATAAAAATTTTACTTGTAAAGAAATCATTTTTGGTTTAATATAAATTCACAAAAGAAATATTTTGTAATAATAATAAAATATTTAAAAGAAGCATGATTAAACAGAAGGCATAAAAATGACTGAAAAAGATAATGCAGAAATTCAGGATCAACAAGATTCAAGACAAAGAATTCTCGTAGTAGATGATGAAGCAAGTATCAGAAGAATTTTGGAAACAAGATTAAAGATGATAGGCTATGACATAATCACAGCAGCAGACGGAGAAGAAGCGATTGCTTCATTCAACAAGAACAATCCTGATTTAATCGTTTTAGACGTAATGATGCCGAAAATTGACGGTTACGGGGTTGTCAGAGAAGTCAGAAGAACGTCAGATGTTCCGATAATTATTTTAACAGCACTCGGTGATGTTTCAGAAAGAATTACAGGTTTGGAACTCGGTGCAGATGATTATGTAATTAAACCTTTCAGCCCGAAAGAACTTGAAGCAAGAGTTAAAGCCGTATTAAGAAGAACTAACAACAAAGAAGCTGTTATTCCGACAGGAAAAGTTGCTAAAAATGTTATTACAACAGGTAATATCAAAATTGATACAGCAAGACGTCAAGTATTCCGTAAAAATGAAAGAATCAGACTTACGGGCATGGAATTCAGCTTGTTAGAATTATTGGTAAACAACTCGGGACAAGCATATTCAAGAAACGAAATCTTGCAGCATGTTTGGGCTTATCCGCCGGATCACAGAATTGACACAAGAGTTGTTGATGTTCACATTTCAAGATTACGTTCTAAATTAGAAACAGATCCTGCAAACCCCGAACTCATTTTGACAGCTCGTGGAATTGGTTACATGTTCCAAAGAATTGCATAAACAAAATCAAAATAAACAAAAAACCGATTACCAAAAGTAGTCGGTTTTTTTATGAAAAAAATCAAATTATAAAATTGAATTTGATAAAAACTAAGCCTCTTGTTGTTTTTTAGAATCTCTATCGTGGCGGAATTGGTCGGCATAGCTGTAATAGAACAAGCCCAAACCGAGGTCTTTAGTTCTTTTTTCAACAAAAGCAATCAAATCGGCAATATTTTTAGGTACATTATTTTTTCTGGGAAGATACCATCTGCCCTCAATATCAATACAAACCTGCTTCAAACCTATATCAACGGATTGTTCAAGCCAACGTTCAATTTCAAAAATATCATCATTAACTTCAGGAATAATAATATATTTTGAGCGGACGAGTGTTTTATTTTCCGTTTGAGCGGCAGCATAAAGTTTCAAAGTTTCCATAACTTTGTCATAAGCATCAATTTGCTTAATTTTTTTGTATGTTTCACGATTTGACGCATCAACGGAAACCGTAACATCAAGTCTGCCTGTTGGAATACCTTCAAGTATTGATTTTACGGGTTTTATGCCTGAAGTATTCGTAACAATACTTCTGACATTATTATCCAAAAAGAGATGAGTAATATCGTCAAACTCGTCAAGACAAGCCGGCTCGCCGCCGCCGTATGCAAGATAACCGTTAAATCTTAGGAGTTTTCGTTCAAGCATTTCGTGCAAAATCGGCAAAACTTTATAGGACTTACGGGTATTAAAGAATTTTTTATTTTCCTCTGTATAGCAATATGAACAATTACAGTTACATCTTGTCCAATTTGAGATATAAAAATTCGAGAAATACTCATCCTCGTCCCAATCGCCGTCAACGAGATTAAAACAGCCCTCGCAATGGGGGTCATGAATACCTTGCTTATTTTTTTCACGAATTTCTCTTAATTGGTCACAAAGTGCGTCCCAATCGATTTTTTCGCCGTTATAATTTTTTTTAAGCCAAAAAGGAGTTCCGACACTACCTGTCAAAAAACAGCAGACCTGAATGCTGTCATAATAAAAATATATTCCGTGTTCTAAAAGGTGACAACTTTTATAATGAGCCATTTTATTCTCCATATATTTTTTCATAATAATTCAAAGGTTTTGTATTAATTGCACCTTGAAGTCTGCCAAAAGATTTTGCGGCAAATCCTGCCATATTAACTAAAGCAGTCATTCCCAAAACTATTGAAAACGGAACGATAAGACAGTTTGCCAAAAACGAACAACATTGTCTTAATATATAAATATTTTTAGAAAAATTGCTTTTTTGTTGTTTTACACGATTTTGAGCAGCGGAATATCCGTTATAAAAACTTCTTTTCAAAATCCATTCGATATTGATTTTGTCATTGCCGTTAAGTTCAAAATTAAAGCAATCATTGCACCAAACGATTGTTGCCCCTTGTTTGGAAGCTGTTTCAAAAAATCGTCCGTCCTCACCACCCATAAAAACGTACTCACTATTAAAATTCAACCCTAAATCCTTTATGAGCGTTACGGGGAAAAATACATTTCCAGAAGCCGCAGAAGTTCTAATCGAGCCTGTTTTTTTAGTTGTTGAACATTTAAACAAATCATTTTTTTCAATGTATTTTGGAGGTTTTTTCATAAATTTTGAATACGATGCAGCCGTGACAATAACAGCCTCGGGATTTTTGTTGTAATAATCAACATAATTTTCAAGCCAATTTTCGGGAAGCAAAATATCATCATCAAACATCGCAATGTGAGTTGCACCAAGATTTACAGCCTCTGTTATAAGCCTGTTTCTTGCGTTTGAAAGCCCTCTTTTTTCTTCCACAAAATAATTGACGGGCATGTTGATTTTTTGCCTGAAAGAATTTACTGAATTTTCGGCAGAAGCCTCGTTGTCATTGTCGATTATGAGCAATTCCGTTTTAATATTTTCAGGTAATTTAAGAGCCGCAATACTCTCAAGGCATTTTTCAAAAATTATCGGTCGTTTAAAAGTACATAAAGCAAGTACAATATGAGAAATATCTGTTTTTAATGCATTTGCCATTCTTCACGCCCGTTTTGATTTTCAACATATCCATTGTATAATAAAATTATAATTAACTCAATCACGGACTTAGGGGGTAAGTATGGCAAGACAACCGTTTTTTTATGATATAACATTGCGTGACGGAAACCAATCGTTGAAAAGACCTTGGAATATTAAAGAAAAGGAATATATTTTTAACTTATTAATGGATTTAAAAATTCCGGCAGTAGAAGCAGGTTTTCCTGCATCGTCAGAAATGGATTTTGAAACTTGCCGCCGTCTTGCAGAAATTGCACCCGAAAACGTGACTATAAGCGGACTTGCAAGAGCAGTAGAACACGATATCATAAGAGCAGTCGAAGCAATTCAACCTGCTAAAAAGCCCAGATTGCACACTTTTATCGCAATGAGTCCGTTCAATATGAAATATGTTTTGAATAAACGCCCCGAAGAAGTTCAAAAAACAGCAATAGAGGCAGTAAAATTTGCAAAATCAAAACTCGGGAAACACGCCGACATTGAATTTTCAGCAGAACACTTCGGAGATTGCGAAGAAAATATCGATTTCGTTATAGACAGCTTTAAAAAAGTTGTAAA
This sequence comes from uncultured Candidatus Melainabacteria bacterium, assembly GCA_934754505.1. Lineage (GTDB taxonomy): Bacteria > Cyanobacteriota > Vampirovibrionia > Gastranaerophilales > Gastranaerophilaceae > RUG841. The sequence continues at coordinate 39,443 of CAKVIE010000001.1, read as the reverse complement.
AGCAGGTGCAACAACAATCAATCTGCCTAATACCGTTGAAAGAACAAGAGTAAAAACATTTGTAGAGTTAGTTGAAAAAGTTTACAATGCACTTCCGAAAGACATCAACATTTCGGTTCACTGTCACAATGACCTCGGAATGGCAACAGCCGCAACGGTTGAAAGCTATTTTGCAGGAGCAGTTCAACTTGAATGTGCATTAAACGGACTCGGTGAAAGAGCAGGTAATACAAACTTCTACGAAGTTGCAGTAGCATTACACAATTCAGGTGTTGATGTACCCGTTGATTTAAGCAAAATTTATGAAACAGCATTGATTGTTTCAGATATGTCAAAAGTTTCTATTTACGAAAAAGCACCGTTAATCGGCCCTGAAGCACTTGCACACAGAAGCGGAATTCACCAAGACGGAGCCGTAAAAACAAAAGATATGGAAAAAGGTGCATACAGAGCAATTCACCCGTCGCTTATCGGAAGAAAAGATGATGAAAAACTCGGAATAACAAGCCAATCAGGCAAAACAGCCGTTTATGAAATCATCAGCCGTGCAGGATATCCGATAACAATTCAAGAGGCAGAAAGAATTACTCCGACAATAAAAGAAGCTGCGGAAAGAGCAGGCGAACTTCCGACAAGAAATCTTATTGATATCTATTTCAAAGAAGTATTCAATGTTAAAGGACCTTTCCATATTCTTGAGCTTCAAAAAATCAATGAAAACGATTATAAACTTCATTTTACACACAACGGCGAAGATTTTGTTGTAGAAGGCAAAGGCAACGGACCAATGGACGCTTGCTTGAATGCACTTAAAGTTTCAGGCTTTGAACAAAAATTACTTCACTATGAACAAAAAGCAATGGACGAGGAGATTTTAGGCTCAGGTGCAACAGCTATGACTGTCATAAAACTCGAAGCTCCTAACGGAAAAGCAGTCATTGCAAGAGGTCGTGATGAAAGTACGGCAAACGCAAACGTCAAAGCTATTTTCAACGGATTAAATATTATTGCAAAGATACAATAAGTATTTGAAAAAAACATTTTCTCTATGCTAAAGTATTGATTAGAGAAAGTGTAAAACGAGGCTTTTATGTTTGAAATATTCAAACCGTTATTGGTAAATTTTTGGGCATTATTTTTCACAATAGATATTTTGGGAACATTGCCAATATTTATCTCTTTAACAGCAAATTATTCAAGACCTTTTCAAAAGAAAATGGCATTCAAAGCCCCGTTGACGGCGTTTGTAATACTTTTAATTTTTTCATTGACAGGGAATTCAATATTGAAATCCTTCGGGCTTTCTTTACCTGCATTTAAAATAGCGGGCGGAATTTTGTTGCTTTTATTGTCGATAGAAATGGTTGTTGCAAAACCTGAACCGCAAATGAAATCAACAAACGAGGCAGAAAAAGAGGAAAACGAAAGAAGAAATGATATTTCGGTATTTCCGCTTGCAATACCGCTTCTCGCAGGTCCTGCAGCAATCACAATTTTAATTCTTTTGATGAAAGAATATGAAGGTCAATTATTAAACCAATTTATGATTATTTTGGCTTTGTTTTTGAATATGTTTTTGTGTTGGCTTGCATTCAAATATGCAACATTAATTGCCAAATTTTTGGGTCATTCCGGAATTAACGTCTTAACCAGAATTTTTGGTATCCTTTTAACCGCACTTGCCTGCCAATTTTTCATCGACGGAATAAGCGAAGCCTTTCATTTAGCGTAAGCCTAAGCCGTTACGTGTTTTGAAACGGATTGTTAGGCTTTTTGATGATTTTGTCGGCAATCTTTTCAGCAATATTACCAAGCCATTTTGAGGCGGAAAATTTTTCTTTTCCCTCATCAAGATTTACAGAACATTCATCGAGGTTAAAATGCAATAAATCAGCTGCTTCGTCGTCGTTCAATTTAAATAAATCTTCTTTAAATTGTTCTTCTTCTCGTTCTTTTTTTCGGCGTTCCTGTCCGGAGTAACCCGAATTCCCGCCGCCATTATTTTGAACAGCCTGCGTCTTAGGTGCAGTTTGCATTTTAACGTAATAATAATCAAACGTCATAACCAACCTCTTATACTTATATTATCGGCAAAAACGCAAATATATTTAGCTTTTAATTAAGTTTTGTTACAAATTTGACATATAGTTATTTTGAATGAAAAACCATAAAAAATTTGGAAAAAGCGAAAAATATTATTATAATAAAACCGAGTACAAATATGAGCGGTGAAGTTAATTTTAATCCGAATAAAATGCCGAATGCCCGATTTATAAACGCAAGAATTCAACCCGAAAAGGCAGATGCGATGACTGGAGCGGGCAACAGCGTGTTGCAGAGCTTGCAGCAAAATTCAACGGAATTTGTGACAAAATCCGCCCGTTCGTTGTATCAATTTTTTGCGAATATGCAGTCAATGCAAATGCAGGGAGCGGAACTTAGTCTTGTGTTGAAAGATTTGTTAAACATGAATAAAGATATGGAATCTTTTCTTGCGATGTTGACAGATAAAACCGCTCAAGGAACGATGAACAAGGCTGATTTAGCGAAATTGCTTTTAAACTCCCAAACGAATTTGACTCAATTAAAATTGTTTATGCACGAAAACGGCAAAGAAGCACTTGCAAAATTATTTAACATTACCGCTGATTATGCACAATCGGGAGCAGTTGCGAGAAGTTCGCAAATGAGTGAAATCATAGCGATTTTAAATGCCTGCACCCCAAATGCAGACACTTCGCAAGTTCAAATTTTGAAGAATATGATGTTGTTATATTTGCCGTGGCTGCCGCTTGGAGAACAGAATTTCACACTTGAAATCAGAGGCGGAAAAGACGGCGGAGAAGAAGGCGGAAGCGGCGAAGACAGTATAACCGTAATGATTTCGACCGTTAATTTCGGAAACGTACATGTTTTGATTTATAAAGAAGATAAATCCTCGGTAAATTTCAACATTTCAGCAGGTGAAAAATTTCCAAAAGATGAAGTTTTAAAAGAATTAAAAGCAGAAGCCAAAGAGTATAACGTTCAGACCTCAATGGTTTTTGAGAAAAAAGAAAATCTTGCTAAAAAAAATCCCGATAAAAAAACAGAAGTTACCGTAAACACAAGCAGCAAAATCAATCCGTTTTTGATATTAATGGCTCAAGCAACGGTTAAAATCATAATAAGCCTTGATAAAAACAAATCACTTCTTGATTCTCGCCGAGAAAAGTTATGATATAATTTTTTCGGGAGAAAAAAATGGCTAAAATTAAAACAAAATGGATTTGTCAAAATTGCGGATATGAAACGCCGAAATACATCGGAAAATGCCCTGAATGTTCATCTTGGGGAAGTTTTACGGAAGAAAAAGAAATTCCGCAAAATGATAATAAAAAAAACGTTTTGTTAAAAGATTTACAACCGATTTCATCAATCAGTGAAATAACAATCGATGAAACAGTGAGATTTAACACAGGTTTTGAAGAATTTGACAGAGTTTTGGGCGGCGGAGCAGTAACAGGCTCAACAGTTTTGATTGCAGGCGACCCCGGAATAGGTAAATCAACTCTCGTTTTGCAAGCTGCAAATGCTTTTGCCGAAGCAGGAAAAAAAGTTTTGTACGTTTGTGCCGAAGAATCAGCAAGCCAAGTTAAATTAAGAGCTGAAAGACTTGGCGTAAAATCAGGCAACATCTATGTTTTACCTCAAACAGAACTTCAAAATATTAAAGAACAAATAAAAGAAACAAAACCTAATTTTCTCGTAATCGATAGTATTCAGGCAGTTTTCGACTCCCAAATCACAAGCGGTGCAGGAAGTGTTTCCCAAATTCGAGAATGCACAAATGTTTTTACGGATATTGCTAAAAGCCAAAATATTACAACGTTTATTATCGGGCATGTTACAAAAGACGGAATGATAGCAGGGCCAAGAGTTTTAGAACACATGGTTGATGTCGTTTTGCACTTTGAGGGCGATAAATACAAGACATACAGAATTTTAAGAGGAATAAAAAATCGTTTCGGAAGCACAAACGAGATAGGCATTTTCAGCATGGACGAAAACGGTTTATGCGAAATAACAAACCCCGGAGAAATATTTTTAAAGGAAAAAAGTGAAACTGTTACCCCCGGAAGCGTAATCATTATGGCAAGCGAGGGCAGCCGAATTATAACGGCGGAAATTCAAGCACTTGTCGGAACAACCGCATATCCTGCTCCGAGGAGAGTTACAAACGGAATTGATTACAACCGATTACTTCAAATTCTTGCCGTAATCGAAAAGCGAATTGGCTTAAAATTCAACACCTCAGATGTGTATGTAAATATCACCGGCGGAATTGAAATTGACGAACCCGCAGCTGATTTAGGCATAGCAATTGCAATAATAACGTGTTTTAGAAACGTCATTGCCGATTCAAACACAATATTTGTCGGAGAAATAGGCTTATCGGGAGAAATTCGCAAGGTTACAAATATTGAAAAAAGGATTTTAGAAGCTCAAAAATTAGGCTTCAAAAAAATCGTAATTCCTAAAGGCAATTTAAAAGAAAAGAACAATTTCAAAATTGAAATCATAGAAGCAGCAAGAATTACAGACGCAGTAACAGCTTGTGTTTATAAAGCCGAAAATAAAATGTTACAAAAAAAATAGCCTTATCGTATTCAACTTTATGATAATAAAATCGAAATAAACTTCCGTTATATTTTTGATAACGGGAGGAACGATGTATAAAATTATTTTAACTGTTTTGTTATCATTTTTCTTGATTTTAGATGCAAATGCTGCGGTAAAAGGCGGAGTTCAAAAAATTGAAGATTTGAAAAATTATAATCAAATTATTGATTCAAATACGGGAAAAGGCATTCCTCAGGCAAATGTTTCGGTACCGGCATTAAAATTCCGCACAATGACTGATGAAGACGGACGTTTTGACTTAAATGCAAAAATAAACGCACCAACAATTTTGTCCGTACAAAAAGACGGTTACAAACCGTTTTCTTTGACTATTGATAAGAACCGAAACGAACCGTTAATTATAGGGATAGAAAAATCCGCCCCGAGAGATATTGTCATAGAAACCGACATGATTCACTTGGGCGACAACAGTTACAGTATGAATTCCGCAAATGCCTCTGATTTCGGAGCAAAGGCTGTCGGAGCTTTTTACTCGAAAGATTTTGACATACCGAAATTAAACGGAAATGAAAACGCATATTTGATAATCGGCTCAATTATCGGAATTGATACCTTGAGAGCAATTCAGGCAGGTCAATCAAGAGTACAGACAACTTATGCCTCACCGCCTGAAATTTACTGTAACGGAAATAAAATTTGCGAACTTATGTTAAACGGAGATAACCAAAAAGTCGAAATTCCAAGAGGTTTGATAAAACAAGGTCAAAAAAATTCAATAACTTTAAAAGCAGGAAAAAATATGCTTCAAACCGCATATATCGACTATGATGACATTGAATTTACAAACCTTTCGGTCGAAATCAAATAACATTACGAAAATTATACTTTTGTTTATAAAATCGCCGTGTTGTATTATAATTATAAACGGAGAAGATTATGAAAAACAAAGGTATAATTTTTGATTTTAACGGTACATTATTTTGGGATTCACAAAAGCATTACGATGCTTGGTATGAAATGTCAAAAAAATTAAGAGGTACACCGTTTAGCGACGATGAAATGATTCATCACATGTTCGGAAGAACAAATGAAAATATTTTGACATACGCTTTAGGCAGAAAGCCGTCAAAAGAAGAAGTTGAAAAATATTCCGTCGAAAAAGAGCTTATTTATTTAGAAATGTGCAAAAAAGACGAAAAAAACACAAAACTTGCAGACGGAGTAGAAGATTTTCTTGATTATTTATGTAAAAACAACATTCCGCACACAATAGCAACAATGTCGGAAAAAATGAATGTCGATTTTTATATAGATGTATTCAAACTTGAAAAATGGTTTGATATCGATAAAATTGTATATTCAGACGGAAAAATCCCCGGAAAACCCGCTCCGGATATCTATTTAACAGCTGCGAAAAATATCGAAGTTGAACCTAAAAATTGTACGGTTTTTGAAGATGCAATTTCGGGTATAAGAGCGGCAGAAGCAGCAGGTATCGGAAGAATTATTGCCGTTGCATCAAAAGAATCACCTGATTTATACAAAAAAATTGATTGCGTAAAAGAAATAATCACAAACTTCAAAGACTGTGCAAAATTGGCAAATTGCTAAAACGGAGATTACAATGAGTGTTATAGAAAAGAAAACTAACGATATATTATCAATGCAGGCAAAAGCAACGCCGCCATCAATGATAAGAGCAATTTTAAAAGCGATGCAAGACAGCTCGATAATATCATTTGCAGGCGGAATGCCAAACCCTGTTTCATTTCCTGAAAAAGAATTAAGCAAGTCTATGCAGCGAGTTGTCGAAAAATACGGCAGCAAAGTTTTCCAATACTCTATAACTGCAGGTTTGCCCGACTTGAGAAAATATATCGCAGACAGATATAACAAAAAATTCAACCTCGGAATAACCGAAAACAACATCATAATTACAACAGGCTCTCAACAGGCATTAGATTTACTTGCAAAAGTCTTAATCGACAAAGGGGATAAAGTCCTCGTTGAAAAACCCGGATATTTAGGAGCTTTACAGGCTTTTTCTCAATACCGTCCCGAATTTGTCGAAATTGAACTCGAAAATGACGGTATGAATATTTCAGAATTGAAAGAAGCTGTCAAAACGAAAAATATAAAATTCGGATACATTGTTCCGAACTTCCAAAACCCGACAGGCATTTCCTATTCGGCAGAAAAAAGAGAACAACTCTTTAAAATAATGGAAGAAAATAATTTTCTCTTGATAGAAGATGATCCTTACGGCGAATTAAGATTTTCAGGAGAAACGCTTCCCTACGTTGCAGCAGGCAAAACCACGAATAGTGTTTTACTCGGTTCGTTTTCAAAAACAATCACCCCCGGAATGCGTTTAGGTTATATGATAACGAAGAATGATGAACTTTTATTAGCCGTAAACACCGCAAAAGAGGCGGCAGACTTACACACAAATATTTTCGCTCAATATGTAATTTGGGATTATTTGATGCATAATAATTTTGACGAACATATTACAAAAATCAAAAATTTGTATAAAGAACAAAGCAGTGCAATGGTTGAAGCCGTAAAAGAATTTTTCCCGAAAGGAATAAAACATACAACTCCTCAAGGCGGAATGTTTTTGTGGGTAACATTGCCGCAAGGTGTTTCTTCAATGGAACTTTTTGATAAAGCTATCAAAAATAAAGTCGCATTTGTTCCGGGCGATCCATTCTATGTCACGGAAAGGAACGTAAATGCATTGCGTTTGAACTATACTAATGCTTCTCCCGAAACAATTCGAGAAGGTATAAAAAGACTTGGAAATATTTTACAAGAATATACAAAATAGAGGTATCTATGAATTATAATGGAAAAAATATATGTAATCATCCTTTCGCAAAAGTTGAAATTGATAAATTTGGAGACATTTATTGTTGTTGTAAATTTCATTTACCTGTAAAATTCGGAAATATTTATCAAAATTCTTTTGAAGAAGTTTGGAATTCCGAAACGGCACAAAAAATAAGAGCAAACGTAATTAATGAAGATTATTCACTTTGTAATAAAAATGCTTGCCCTTATTTACGATTAAAAAATTTCGATAAGAGATTTGACAGAGAAGAAGAAGATATTTCTTTAGTAATGAAAAAGTATCCTAAACATGTTTCTTTTTGTCATGATAAAGAATGTAATATAGCCTGCATTATTTGTCGTGACAGTATTTGGCGAAATACTGAAGAAGAACTAAAAACAATGAACGAACAAATAGAAACAAAATTTCTTCCGATGTTAAAAGATGCAGAATATGTATCTATCAGTGCAAACGGTGATCCGATTGCTTCAAGACACAGCAGACTTTTGATAAAAAGAATTCACGAAACCTATCCTAATATTAAGTTTGAAATTTTTACAAATGGTACACTTCTTGATGAAAACAATTTAAAAAGTTTAGGAATTCTTGATAATCTTTATAGTGTAAAAATGTCAATCCATTCCGCCCATAAAGAAACTTATGCAAAGATAATTAGAAATGGAGAATTATATTACGACAAATTAATGAAAAACATTCATTATTTATCGGAATTAAGAAAAAAATACGATTTTGGAATAACTTTATTATTTGTTACAACATCATTAAATTACCAAGATATCCCCGATTTTATAAGATTTGCAGAAAACTTGAATGCAGATTGGTATATTTCGGAATACTCGGATGAACAGCTTCAAAGTTGTCAAAAACACCCGGAATGGGTTATCATAGACAAAAATCATCCAGAGCATCAAAAATTAGTAGAAGTATTGCACGATAAAGTATTCACAGAAACGCACAATAATAATTTATCAGAAGTTTTAAAACAAATCCAAAGAGAAAATATTGATTAAAATTTTCTTCAATTTTCTGCCAATCATTATTCAATGACAAAATCAAAAGAAACTTTGTTTTTCGGAAGATTTATCTGTCAGCCATTTGAACAAATCAGCAAAACCGCTGCAGCCGCCGCACTTTTGATTATCATTGCAATCGGAAAATTTGAAGCAAAAATCTTCCGTAAAAATCATAAACTCTTTACATTCATTTTTATTCTCTAAATTTTTATCCATAAAAACCTCTCTTTTAAAAGAGAATAGAGAACAAAAAGTTGTAAAACATTAGACAAAAGTATATTTTTACAGAAAGCAAATTAGTCCTGTCTGTATATTTTGTGCAAATCTCTCAAATAATCGTTTATCGAAACACCAATATCCAAAACCGTTTTCACATCATTTTTATTTGGCGAAATAAACATTTTTTCATCTAAATTTTTATCCGATGCAATAAAAATCGCATTTGTGACATCAATAACTCTTTCATTGATATCAAAAAATACCTTATAATAAAGCCTGTCCGAGGTTTTACCGTCAAATACAGCAAAATTTTTGAAGTGTTGTTTGTACTTTTTAATAGTAAATCCGAAAAATTCATCTTCACTTTCGGCAAAATCAGTATTAGCACAGGAATTAAACGCAAAAATACCGTTTTTCTTAAGAGATTTTTTTATATTTTTGAAAAAATCATCTTCAAAAAACCGCTCGTCAACCCCTTCATTACCCGCAACATCAACGATTATAAGGTCATATTTGGTTTTGTTATTGCGAAGATAAACAAGTGCATCTTGAAGATAAAAATTGAATTTTTCACTTTGTTTAAAATCAAAAAACTCCGTTGCGATAGAAAGAATATTTTCTTCAATATCAACAGCATCAAATTGTTTAAGGTCTTTATAAATTTTTTCGAGCTGTTTTACCAAAATCCCCGTTCCAAAGCCGATAACAAGAATTTTTTGAGCTTTCGGATTTATCAAATAAGGAATTAAAAAATAATTCAAATAGGGAATATTACCTTTATAAAATTCAGACTCAATCATGCCCGCCTGAAAGCTGATTCCATAGCGGAGAAATCGTCCGATATTATTTTGGCAGACGGCGATTGAGTGAAACATAGATTCTTTTTGCCAAAGGACTTCATCATTATACATTTGAGAGCAGGCAATAGCAACGGATTCAACATCTGCATCTTTTTTCATAATATTTTCGGGGATAATGGCACCGTTTTCGCTAAATTTATTTGACATAATAAAAACCTTTTGATAATAAAATTATCTCAAAAAGAATGTTTGATGTAAAATTAAAATAAATCAGCTTACATACGGAGGAACAATGGAAGAAAAAGAAAATGCAGATCACGTCCGAAAAACAAGAATACAAAAGCTAACGGATATAGCAGACAGAGGAATAAACCCTTTTAAATATTCTTTTGATAAAAATATAAATGCAAAAACATTACACGAAAAATATGAAAATCTTGAAGCAGGAACGGAAACAGAGGATTGGTACGCAGTTGCAGGAAGAATTACCGCAATAAGAAATTCGGGAATGTTCATGGATTTGCAAGATGACAGCGGAAAAATCCAGTTATTCTGCCACAAAGAAAATATGGGAGCTGATAAATTCAAGGAATTAAAACTTCTTGATATAGGTGACATCATAGGTTGTTGGGGCACAGTAAGACGTACTCCGAGAGGCGAACTCAGTTTAAAGGTAAAAGAAGTAAGCCTTTTGACAAAATCATTAAGAGCCTTACCTGAAAAATTCCACGGTTTAACAGACGTTGAAACTCGTTACCGTCAAAGATATATCGACTTGATTATGAATGAAAAAGTAAGACAAACATTCAGAGTAAGAAGCAAAATCATTACAAAAATCAGAGAATATCTTGTAAACCAAGGATTTTTGGAAGTCGAAACACCGATGCTTCACATGAAAGCATCAGGAGCAAATGCAAGACCGTTTATGACTCACCATAACGCTCTTGATATGGATTTGGCTCTCCGTATCGCTCCGGAACTTCACTTAAAAAGACTTTTGGTCGGAGGCTTGTCAGAAAAGATTTTTGAACTCAACAGAAATTTCAGAAACGAAGGTATCGACACTCGTCACAACCCGGAATTTACAATGATTGAAATGTACCAAGCATACGTTGATTACAACGAAATGATGGCTCTTATTGAAAATATGATTTCTTCAGTCGCAATGGACGTTTTGGGTACAACAAAAATCACTTATTGCGGAAAAGAAATTGACTTAACTCCGCCATGGGACAGAAAAACAATGATAGGGGCTATTTCAGAATATACGGGCATGGATTTTTCAAGCGTTGTAAATTACGAAGAAGCAGTTCAAAAAGCAAATGAATTACATATTGACGTTGAAGATTGTGATAATTGGGGCAAGGTTCTTGAAAGAATTTTCGAAGAAAAAGTTGAACCGCACTTAATTCAACCGACACATATTATCGACTATCCGAGAGATATATCACCGCTTGCAAAAGTTCACAGAGATAATCCGAGATTAACGGAAAGATTTGAAACAAGAATCAACGGTTGGGAAATTTGTAACGCATTCTCTGAATTAACAGACCCGTTAGATCAAAGAAGCAGATTTGAAGCTCAAGCAAGAGCAAAGGCTGCAGGTGACGAAGAATCGATGGATATTGATGAAGACTTCATCACAGCATTAGAATACGGAATGCCTCCTGCAGGCGGCATGGGAATAGGTATAGACAGAGTTGTAATGCTCTTAACCGATTCACCGACAATACGTGATGTCATTGCATTCCCAACAATGAGAAACAAATAAATCAAGCTATTATCGGGTTTTCGGGGAAACCCCGAAAACCTTTTGTTAATAAACGTAAAGGACTTGCAAACTTCTGAAATTCAGTTATAATAACATTTGTAAACGCCAGACAGACAAAGAAGGAGATTTTACAATGAACAAAGAAGATTTAGTACAAGAAGTATCAAAAAAAGCAAAAGTTACACAAAAAGAAGCAGCTGATATCATAAATGCATTTATGGATATTGTTCAAAAATCAGTAGCAGACGGTAAAAAAGTAACATTAGTAGGCTTTGGCACATTTGAATCAAGAAAAAGAGCTGAAAGATTGGGTCGCAACCCTCAAACAGGTGCAGCAATTAAAATTCCTGAAAAAGTTGCTCCTGTATTCTCAGCCGGTAAAAAATTCAAAGACATTGTTAACGGAAAATAGTTTTTTACTGAATAAAAAGCATTTAAAAAAATCGTTCTTTAAAGAGCGGTTTTTTTATGTTTAAATAAAGCAAAAAGCAACAAGAGATTTTCATGACAAAACCCAAAGTATCCGTAATTATACCGGTATATAACGAGTCAAAATACATAAAAGACTGTATAAGAAACTGCACCTCTCAAACAATGGACGACATTGAGATAATTGTAGTTGATGATAAATCGACAGACGATACAAGAGAAAAAATTCTTGCTGAATGCCAAAGGGATAACAGAGTAAAACTTATTTCTCTCAAGGAAAATCGAAAACAAGGTTTTGCAAGAAATATCGGCATACAAGAAGCAAAAGCTGATTACATAATGTTTTTAGACGTAGATGACAAATACAGCTGTGATTGTGTCGAAAAAATGTATAATAAAATCGTCAAAGACAAATCAGATATGACGGTTTGCAAGTTTTTTCTGATTGAAGACGGTAAAGATATAACCTTACCGAATATAGAATTCTGTGCAAATTATGCAACCTTGCCAAAGGTTTTTCACGACGGATACTGCTATAAGGATTTTCGTGACAAAATTGATTTATTCAACAGAAGAAACGTTATTTGGGATAAAATTTACAAAAAATCCTTCTTGGTTGACAACGGCATAGAATTTCCTGCGGGCATGTTTTGTGAAGACGACGTTTTCACCTTGAGAGCAGTTTTCAGAGCAAAAAAAATAACCATTTTAGACGAACGATTGGTCTATTACACGGTAAACAGATTTAATTCCTCGAGCAACTTGAAGGACAGAACATCTTTTGACTGTTTCAAACTATATCATTTATTGAAAGAAGATTTGATAAAATTAGGTATTTTTGATGAAATTGAAAATGAATATATGCGTTTTGAAGTTTATTCCGTATTGCATTTTTACGATGAGATAAAGAAAAAGTATAAAAAAGAATTTTTCAAAACAATGCAGTCAGATTTTTCGCAATTCAGATATTACATAGAAAATCCCGAAAACAAAATTCACGATAAAAGAACATTTACTATTATAGAAACAGTATTAAAAAGCAGTCATACAAGATTTGCGATAAATTTTTTCTTGAGAAAACTGTTTAAAAGACCATTTTAGAATAAAAAATCTTTATAAAATGTTGTATATCATACACTTATCGATTATGATAAAATCAGTTCAAGGATTAAATTTATGAAGTATGATATAGCGATGAAATACAAGCCGCAGGCAAACATTTATGACGAATTATTTTCGGCTGACGGAATGCCCAGAAAGGTTACGGAAACGATATTATCGAGTTTGCGAGAAATCGGTGACGAAGAAGCGGAGCGTCGTCGCAAAAGATTAAATTACACAAGATATTATCAAGCTATCATAAAAACTCAAAACGAGGACGAACACGGACTTGATTCTATACCGTTGTTTTTAACGGCAGAAGAATTTGAAACCATAAAAAAAGGTTTAAAACAAAGAGCAAAATTATACGATTTAATTGCAAAAGACTTGTACGGTGAACAAAAATTAATAAAAGACGGAATTGTTCCGCCTGCACTTGTTTATGCAAACCCTGATTTTTTACAAATGTTGTGGACGGGAAAAAATTCCGAAAACAATTTCGTAAACTTAATGAGCTGTGATATTGTAAGAGATGAAAAGGGTAATTTTGTTGCAGTTAATGACAAATTCCAAATTCCCGAAGGTCTTGGCAGTGCAATAGAAAATCGATTATCTTCCTCAAGAGCCTATCCCGAACTTTTCCATAATTTGTCGGTAAAAAGGCTAAACGACTTTTTGGAAGATTTCAGACATACAATATTGTCCTCAGATGATAAAAAAGCTGCGGTTTTGTTAGCATCAGAACCCGAAAGAAACCGTCGAAGCGAAGATGCATTTTTGGCAAAACATTTGAAATTACAGCTTGTCGAAAACGACGATTTAACCGTTAGAGGATTTAAAGTTTATTTAAAAACCGTAACGGGCTTGAAAAAAGTTGATGTAATTTTACGCCGAGTAGAAGACGGAATGTGTGATCCGCTTGAATTGAGAATTGATTCGGGTGAAGGTGCAGTAGGATTGATAAGTGCCGTCAGAAGCGGAAATGTAAAAGTGTTAAATGCTTTAGGTACAGGAGTTTTGGAATCACCTATCGTAAGAGCTTTTTTGCAGAATGCAGCACAATATTTTTTCAAAGAAGATTTAATAATCAAACCTGTAAAAACCTTGTGGCTCGGCGATGAAAAAGCAAAAGCAGAGGCACTTGCAAATCCTGATAAATTAATGTTTTACAATGCCTTTAACAAAAATGAATATAAAATTTATAAAAATTTGACAATGACAGGTCAGCTTGCATTGCTTGAAAAAATTATGCAAAATCCCGAAAGATATACAGCGGAAGAATACGTCCAAACCTCAACGACACCATATTTTGACGGCGAAAAATACATAACGGGAGAAGCACACTGGCGATTTTTTGCAACAAATAAAGAAAAAGATTGTTCAATCATGCCCGGCGGATACGGCTGGGTCGTCGGAGCTGACGGCAAAAAGGCTGCAGAAAAAGACATTTGGGTATTATCAGACGGAAAGCAGAAAGAACTTCACGAAAAGAAATATCAAACAGAACCGATAGCTTTGTCGAGAGCAGGCGGAGATTTGCCGAGCCGAGCAGCGGATAATCTTTATAAATTGGGAAAAAATCTTGAGAAAGCGGAATTATACGCAAGAATAGCAAGAGGTATTTCAAAGAGATTAGCTGATGACGATTATTTTGAAGCTCCCGAACAGATTTCATTTTTGTTAAAAAGCTGGCTTGAAAATTATCCGAATGCAAATGAATATGAAAAAGTTCTTCATAATTTGGTCATGAAAAAGACGGAAGATGGCGGATTACAGCAAATTTGCCGAGATATAAGATTTTTGGCAGTTCAACTTCGTGACAGATTATCGGAAGATACTTGGCAATTTATAAAGGGCTTTGGCGAGCAGCAATTACCCGAGGGCAGCGGTTCTGCGGCATTGTTACCGTATTTGCAAAGAATAATTTCAGACACGGCAGCCTTTGCAGGTTTAACGGCAGAAAGCATGACAAGAGGTTACGGCTGGAGATTTTTAGAAATCGGAAAAAGAACGGAAAGAGGCATTTTAACATTAAAATTAGTAAGAAATATGCTTATGCAAAAAGCCTCTGACGAAACACAGATTTTGACAGCATTACTGGAAGTCGGCGACAGCACTTTGACATATTTCAGAAGATATGGGGTAAAATTAAACACAGCAGCGATAGCAGACTTATTCTTGTGTGACGAAACAAATCCTCACAGTGCGGCATATCAGGCACAAAAGCTTCAAGATGCCATAAACAAACTTCCGCAATCCTTGCCCGATATGTATTTCACCCCGATAGAAAAAGAAAATGTAAAACTCTTATCTCAATTAAGATTAGCCGATGTATATGCTTTGGTCAGAGATAACGACGGCATTCGTGAAAAGCTTATTGATTATTGCGATGAGCGAATCAGAGAATTCAAAACAATAGAAGAATTGTTAAACAGAGAATATTTAAACCACTTGCCGAAAAAAGGTCATAAGACGGCAATGGCAACGGAGGTATAGAGTTTGAAGTATAACATCAGCCATAAAACAGAATACAGATACTCCGTACCTGTCACAATAAGCCAACATTTAATCCATTTAGAGCCTGCTGATTGCGAAAGACAAAAATGGTATAATCATATTGTGGAAATTTCACCAAAACCAGCCTATATGATAAGCAGGACAGATATGTACGGCAATAAAGCTTCAGCCTTCAGCATAGAAGATGAACACAAAATTTTCACCGTAACAGCAAAAGGCACTGTCGAAGTTCGTGGGGGGAAAAAACCCGATACGGAAGAAAGTTTTGAAGAAATTAAAACGAAATTAAAAAGCAATACGGAAGCGGCAAAATTCATGTACGAATCACCGTTAGTGACATTTGACGGAGCAATAAAAAGGTATGCGGAAGAAAGTTTTTCCGATAAAAGACCATTTATGGAAGCCTTGATGGAGCTAAACCACAGAATTTACCGTGACTTTAAATATGTCCCCGGAAGCACGAGAATAGGGACATTGCCGCCCGAATTATTAAGAGAAAGAAAGGGTGTTTGTCAGGATTTTGCACATTTTATGATAGCATGTTTAAGGTCAATAGGCTTATCTTGCGGATATATAAGCGGATATTTACATACGAGAAGAAGCGAGGAGCAGCCGAAGTTAATCGGAGCAGATGCAACACACGCTTGGGTTTGCGTCTATATCCCTGATTTCGGATATTTTGAAATTGACCCGACAAATGATTGTATAGCAGCAGAAGAACATATAATAATCGGAAAGGGGCGAGATTTCGGAGATGTAAGTCCGTTAAAAGGAGTTATTACCGGAGGAGGACCGCATACCTTGGAAGTTGCGGTAAATGTAGAAGAAACCGATTAAGAGGAGTGAATATAAATGAGATTTGAAACGTACAAAACAGAGGGGTTTTTCGATGAATTATTTTTCGAAAACGGCAAACCTCGTCCTTGTGCGGAAGCATTAATAGAAACAATAAATGAGCTGCCTGACGGCGAATTACAGAGAAGACAAAAAACCGCAGAAGCCTCGTTTATGGATACCGGAATTACCTTTGCCGTTTACGGAAATAAAGACGGAGCGGAAAAAATTATTCCGTTTGACGTAATTCCGAGAATTGTAGAAGCAGATACATGGACTGTTTTGGAAAAAGGTTTAAAACAAAGAACAGCAGCACTTAATTGCTTTTTGAATGATATTTACGGTGAGCAAAAAATCTTGAGAGATAAAGTTGTTCCCGAAGAATTAATAAACACTTGTACCGCATTCAGAAAAGAATGCATAGGACTTGTTCCGCCCAAAAAGATTTATGCCCATATAACGGGAACTGATTTGGTTAGGGATAAAGACGGTACATTCTATGTTTTGGAAGACAATATGAGATGTCCGAGCGGAGTTTCTTACGTTCTTCAAAACAGAAGAATTTTGAAACAAACTTTCCCGAAAGTATTTTCAAAATGTGCAATTCGACCTGTTGATGAATATACGACAAAATTGAGAGCAATGTTAGAATACCTTGCCCCAAATACCGATAAACCGCACGCAGTCGTTTTGACTCCGGGGGTTTATAATTCAGCATATTTTGAACATTCATTTTTGAGCCAGCAAATGGGAATTGAGCTTGTTTCAGGCAATGACTTAATTGTGAAAGACAAAAAAGTTTACGCAAAAACAACGCAAGGCTTGGTACAAGTTCACGTCATTTACAGAAGAATAGATGATGAATTTCTTGACCCGTTAACCTTCAGACCGGATTCACTTTTGGGAGTTGCAGGACTTTTTGAAGCCTATAAAGCAGGAAATGTCGCCCTTGCAAATGCCCCGGGGTGCGGAGCAGCAGATGATAAAGCAATTTACACATACGTTCCCGCCATAATAAAATATTATTTAGGTGAAGAAAACATCATTCCGAACGTACCGACATTTGTCTGCGAAGACCCTGTTAAAATGCAGCATGTTATAGCTAATTTAGACAAAATGGTTGTTAAGGCAGTAAGTGAATCAGGCGGATACGGAATGCTCGTCGGACCTCACGCAACACAAAAAGAACGTGAGGAATTTAAGGAAAAAATCAAAGCAAATCCGAGAAATTACATCGCACAGCCGATGATTTCGTTAAGCCGAGTACCGTCAATCGTTGATGACGGATTTGAAGGCAGACACGTTGATTTAAGACCATACATAATTCAAGGCGAAGACATTTACGTTCTCCCCGGAGGATTAACAAGAGTTGCTTTGAAAAAAGGTTCAGTTGTTGTAAACAGTTCACAAGGCGGCGGCTGCAAAGATACTTGGGTTATAGCCCCCGATAAAGGTGCTCCCGAACAAGGTCAAAGCCGTGAATATATGCAGCATCAACAACAACAGCAGCAACAACAAAGAGCAGAAAGGAGATAATAATGTTAAGCAGAGTAGCAGATTCTCTTTTTTGGATAAGCAGATATATCGAAAGAGCCGAAAATATAGCAAGAAGTATTGATGTAAACTTGTATTTATTACTTGATTTACCGGGGGAAGAACGCCATTGGGAATCGGTAATTCAAACGGCAGGCTGTTCAAGAGATTTTTATCACAAATATACAAAAGCAACTTCTGAAAATGTAATGGATTTCTTGACATTGGATAAAGAAAATCAAGGAAGCATTATAAATTGCGTTTCAGCAGCAAGGGAAAATGCCCGTTGCATAAGAGAAACCGTAACATTGGAAATGTGGATGGTTATCAATAAATTTTATCATAGACTTCACGAAACCGATATAAAAAACGAAATGATAAATAATCCGCACAAATTTTTTACGGAGATTAAGGAATTTTGCCAGTTGTATGTCGGAATTCAAGACGGCACAATGAGCCATAATACAGGCTGGAACTTCGCTTGGCTTGGCAGAATGCTCGAAAGAGCCGACCAAACTTCAAGAATTTTAGATGTAAAATATTATATTTTACTCCCTGATGTAAGTATGGTCGGAATGAGCCTTGATACGGTTCAATGGACAGCTGTTTTAAAAAGTGTAAGTGCATTTGAAATGTTCAGAAAAACTTATGCCAATGTAACACCGCAAAATGTATCGGAGTTTTTGCTTTTGAACAGAGAATTTCCACGTTCGGTTCTTTATTGTGTAGAACACGCAGAAAGAGCTTTGCATAAAATTACCGAACATCAAAAAACCTCAAATGGCGAAAAATCATTAAGAGTAATTGGAAAATTAAAATCAAACCTCGAATTTTCGACGATTGATGAAGTCATAAACGATGGTTTGCATGAAGAAATAGATGAAATTCAATTAAGATTGTCCCATTTCAATGCAGCTGTCAGAAATGACTTCTTTGACTGCACTTGGCAAGTTTAATTCAATCGAAAATAATAAAGCAATGAAGCTCTCTCAATAGGGAGCTTTGTTGTATTGAATAAAAAAATATGGTAAAACTAATGATAGCGAAATAATTTGACGGTACAAATGGAATTTAAAGAAGAATATTTAAAAGAAGCCTATAAAAATGAAAAAGACTTGCCTACAAAAATCAGACTTGATATAAGTACGGTATGCCAGCTTCATTGTCCGTCTTGTTATATGAGAAAATTCCCTGAAAAAGTCAAAAATGGCTGCGGTATCGGACATTTAAAATTTAAAGATTTTAAAAATTTTATCGATTTAAATCCCAATATTAAAGAATTGGAATTATCAAATAGCGGAGAAATATTTTTAAACCCTGATTTTATCAAAATAATTGAATATGCTCATTCAAAAAACATTAAACAAACTGCAAATAACGGAGTAAATTTGAATTATTTGACCGATGAACAGGCGGAAGCACTTGTAAAACATCAATTTAACAGAATTATCGTATCGCTTGACGGCGGAAGTCAGGAAACATACGGCAAATACAGAATTGGCGGTAATTATGAAACAGTCATCGAAAACATAAAAAAAATCGTAAGATACAAACGTCAATATAGAAGTTTTTTGCCGATAATAAGCTGGAAATACATTGTTTTCGGACATAATGAGAAAGATATTCCGAATGCGAAAAAGCAAGCAGGCGAAATTGAAGTTAATGAAATCTCATTCAGAGCGGCTTGGAATGATGATTTCCCGTTACAAGACTTTGATTTTGTGAAAAAAGAAACGGGAATTGAGCCGATAAACTCATTTACAAACACAATAGAGCAGTTAAAAGATTATAAAGCCTGCAAAATCAGCTGGTTTCCGTGTATGTTTCTATGGTCGTCGCCGCAAATTAATTGGGACGGTCAACTGCTTGGCTGCTGCGAGTGCTATGACCGAAATTTTGGCAGAAATGCATTACATCAAAGACTTATCGACACTTTAAATTCACCCAAATTAATTTATGCAAAAAATATGATTCAAGGGAAAGCACCTGAAAATCCTCAAATTCCTTGTTATAATTGTAAAACATACCAAGAAATGAAAAACGCAGACATTTGGTTTTCTAAGCAATAAAAAACTCCCGAAAATGGATTCGAACCACTATTAGAAGATCCAGAGTCTCCTGTCCTGCCATTAGACGATTCGGGAATATTTCACAATTATTCTAACACTTTAAAACCTAAAAACAAGACAAATTTTATCTTATCCATTCCATATAAAGTTCGGTTTTTCCCGTGTCTGCATTGTCCATTTTATCTCGTTCAAAAAACGAATTCTTTTCGTAAAAATTAACAGCTGCCTCGTTTTCTGAATAAACCTTTAAAATCAATGACCAAAAAATATTTTTGCAATGCTTTAAAAGCTCCTTACCGATACCGTTTCTCTGATATTCACTCTTTACAAAAAGCCCCTCGATATAATTTCCCGAAAGCCCGATAAAACCTTTTATTTCTTCATCTTCTTCATAAACAAAAGTCTTTGCCTTTAAAATCAAACTTTGAACTTTATTCTTATTGTTTTTCCAATAATTTTCATCTATAAAATGGTGAGCCGAAAGGTTTTCAGCAAGCCAAATATCCATAACATCATTAATGTCATCTTCTTTCATAGCTCTAATTTTTGTTGTCATCATTAAGTTTTTCCTTTAATTGAGCAATTTCGTTTTTCAAATCGACAATCTCATATTTAAGCCTGTTGAGCTGGCAAGAAACAGGGTCAGGAATTCTATTGTGTTGAAGCTGTCCGTCAATATAAATTTTTTGTTGAACAATTCTACCCGGGATACCTACAACTGTTGAATGTTCGGGAACAGAATCAATAACGACCGAACCTGCTCCGATTCTTGCACCCGTACCAATCATAATATTGCCCAAAACCTTTGCACCTGCTCCGATTACGACATTATCACAAACTGTCGGGTGTCTTTTGCCCGTTTCTTTTCCCGTACCGCCAAGTGTAACTCCTTGATAAAGCAAGACATCATCACCGACAACAGTCGTTTCTCCTATTACAACTCCCATTCCGTGGTCGATAAAAAATCTTCTTCCGATTGTTGCAGCAGGGTGAATTTCTATTCCTGTAAAAAATCTTGAAATTTGAGAAATTAATCTCGGAATAAACGGAATTTTCCAATAATTTAATTTATGGCAAATTCTGTGGCAAATAAGAGCATGCAAGCCCGGGTAACAAAAGAACACCTCGGCAAGATTTCTTGCCGCAGGGTCTTTGTCATAAATAGTTTGAATATCTTCTTTTATTTGGCTTACAGCCTTTTTAAAAAGCCTCATTGTTATTCCTCAAAAAGTTTCGTCGATAAGTATCTTTCACCGAAATCAGGCAACAATGCTACAATTACTTTACCCGCAAATTCGGGTCTTTTTGAAAGTTCATTTGCCGCATAAAGTGCTGCACCTGATGAAATTCCGCATAAAACACCTTCTTGATGACCGCTTGCTTTGGCTGTTTTTATGGCAGCTTCCGTAGGAACATCAATTATTTCATCAACAAATTCCGTACTCAAAACATCAGGAACAAAATTTGCACCGATACCTTGAATACCATGACTTCCTGCTTTACCCTCTGTAAGTAACGGACTTTCTTTCGGTTCAACACCAACTGTATAAATATTAGGGTTGTGTTCTTTTAATTTCTTTGAAACACCCGTAATCGTACCACCTGAGCCAATACCTGCTACAAATGCCGCAACTTCACCATCTGTATCAGCTAAAATTTCTTCCGCTGTCGTAATATAGTGAATTTTCGGATTGTTCGGATTTGTAAACTGTGACGGCATAAAGGAATTAGGATTTTCTACCAAAAGTTCCAATGCCTTATCAACTGCACCTTGCATGCCCGCCTTTGCAGGAGTCAAAACAAGTTTTGCACCAAAGCCTTTCAATATTTTTTTGCGTTCTTCGCTCATCGATTCGGGCATGGTTAAAATAATTTTCAAGCCTGCTTGAGCCGCACACATAGCAAGTCCGATACCCGTATTACCGCTTGTAGGTTCGATTATAACGGTATCTTCATTAACTTTTCCCTCATCAATAGCACATTTCAACATATAAAATGCTGCTCTGTCTTTTACTGACCCTGACGGATTAAAATATTCTAATTTAGCATATATTTCGGCATTTCCTTCGTTGATTTTATTGATTTTAACAAGTGGTGTTCTGCCTATTAATTCTGTAATATTATTTACTTTCATTTTGATACCCTTAAAAATTTACGTTTTCCTACTTTCAAAACTTTTGGTAATTCCTCAACTTTAACAATTTCATTGATATCTGAACATTTTACATCGTCAATCTTAACACCGCCTTGAGCAATTAATCTCTTTAATTCGCCCTTGCTTTCAACGAGCTTATTGTTTAAAACAATTTCCGAAAGTGCTGTATCCGACTCGAGTTTAATTTCGGGAATATCTGTCGGAATACCTTTGTTTTGAACAACATTGACAAATTCTGCTTCCGCTTTGTCTGCTTCATCTTTTCCGCAATACATTTCCGTAATAAGGTGAGCAAGTTTCATCTTCAAATCACGAGGATTTGCGGAAATCAATTCTCTTTTAATATTTTCGATTTCTTCATTTGACAAATCCGTAAGCAATGAATAATATCTGACAATAAGTTCATCAGGTATAGACATAAGTTTACCGTACATATCAGACGGTTTGTCACAAATTCCGATACAGTGTTCGGGATAAGATTTAGACATCTTTTTAACCCCGTCAGTACCCTCTAAAAGAGGCAAAAGCATTACAATTTGAGGTTCTTCCTTGCCGTATGCCGTTTGCATTTCACGACCGAGCAATGTATTAAATCTTTGGTCTGTTCCGCCAAGTTCAATATCACAGTCCAAAACGACCGAATCATAAGCCTGCATTAACGGATAGAAAAATTCATGAATAGCAATCGGGCGGCCCTCTTTAAATCTTGCATTGAAATCTTCACGAGTCATAATTTGAGCAACCGTAACCTTTGACGAAAGATTTATAATATCGGGTAAAGTCATTTTGTGAAGCCAATCTGCATTGTTCAAAACATTTGCGGCTTCGACATCAATAACTCTTGAAATTTGCTCAAAATAAGTTTTTGCATTTTCATCAACTTGTTCTTTTGTCAAAGCAGGACGGGTTTCGGATTTTCCCGAGGGATCGCCAATCATAGCTGTTGCACCGCCGACAAGTAACTGCAAGGTATGTCCGAGTTTTTGAAATTCTCTGATTTTTCTCATTACAACCGTATGTCCGAGATGCAAATCAGGACGGGACGGGTCCATTCCGAGTTTAATTTTAAGCGGTTTGCCCGTTTTTGCTGATTTTTGCAATTTTGCGGCAAGTTCTTCAACTCCTCCGGGGAGAATTTCACAATCTCTGCCTAATTTTTCTGCTTGTTCCAAGTATTTTTCTTCGATTTTATTGCTTGATTTATCCATCTATATCTTTCCTTATTTACAAAAACTATTTTAATACTAAAATATGATTAAACAAGTTTAGTTGTTTATCTATTCTTGTAACAGAAAGCCGTTTATGCTATAAATATTGAATGAAAAGAAAAGTTTTTAAATTATTCTATTGGGTTTTATTTTGTCTTACACTATTTGTAATGTATAAGATTTTAGCACCTTGTTTATCATCTATAAATCCGATGACAAATGAAAGCATGTCAACAGCTTGTACATCTTGTTTTGATTCAATATCGGACAATTCGCCGTTACAAGTTTTTACATCTTCTTTCCATTCACATTTCATTTTATCCGTTTGCGGAGTTTTATCTTTCAGATATATTCCCGAACTTTTAGGTGTTCACCCTGCGTATTTTATGATAAATGTAACCCCATACATAATATTTTTAATTTTTTCTCTTTTTATTTATATTTTAGGACTGAATTTCTCAAAATATTTCAACAGTAAAAAATATATAAAATTAGCAATGATGATTCCTATATTTTTGATAATTATGCAATTTCTGTACGAAAACAATAATTTTTATTGGCTATTATTTAACGATATTTGGTTTTACACATACATATTACAACCTATTTTCCCGATTTTACTATTAATTATTATCGAAAGATATTATGTCTTTTTCCAAGAAAATAATGATAATGCTTTGACAGACCAAACTTCACCAGAAAAACAAAATGATAAAATTTTAAAATGTTTTACGAAAAGAACCTTTATATCAGCTTGTTTTTTATTAATATTCACAGCTGTTTCAAACGAATATTTTCGATTTATTATTTGTTCGGGATTATTTATCGGATTTATATTACACCTTTTAACCTTCAAAAAAACAGTTAATTTAATAAAAGCATTTTTAGTATATGCATGTATTGTTATTTTAAATATTTCAACATTTTTCATTCCTTGTACTCAACGTTGGCTACAAGAAACAAATAATCATTATACTTTTTCGGATATTTTATCCTTATTACCGACAATTATTAACTCATTTTCGCAAAATATTTTTGTGAAAAATTTATATTTATGGGGCATTTTGTTATTCTTAACTGTTGTTTTTCTGTTTTTACAAAACAATGACCGAAAAAAGAGAATTACGATTTTTTTAACATCAATAATAACCTCTTTATTACTTTTTCAAATAATTATAATCGGCTCAACAGACAAGGCTTACGGTTTTCAATTTTCTTTTGAACATATCGGAATGATTTTTTTCACGAAAATCACATTATTGTATGTAATTCTTTCTTTAGCCGGTTATATACTCGCAGAAGTTAAAAACAAATCAAGAATATTTATAATTTTAGTTTGTCTTGGTTGTTTCGGTTTTAATTTTGACAGGAATTGCATAAAAATGCAAAGAGAACAAGAATTCTTCGTGAAAATACTTTATATGTGGGAACGATTGTTTTTTGGTTATAGCAGGGAAAGTAAAATATATTACAGTTTACCTGCCGAATTAAAATCTGACAGCAAATACTCTATTAATTATTTTATTAATTTATACGACAGAGGGGCAAACCCAAAAGATTACACTATCCAAGAAATATGCACTACCGAAAAAAATTCGTCAGACTTGCCTAAATGTTGCGAAGATGAGTTAAAACGGTTAGTAAAAGAAAAAACAGGATATGTTTTTTCCGATGAAGAATTAAACAATCCTGATTTTTCTAAATATAATAATAAAATATATTAAACATTAATTTTTCTTAGGTTTAATCCATAATTTACGTTGATTTAATATTTCGAGAATTCTTTCCGAATCTTTATCACCTCGTCCTGAAATATTAACAACAACGATATCATCTTTATTTGTTTTCGGCATCAAATATTCAAGATAAGCCACTGCGTGTGAAGATTCTATTGCAGGAATTATACCCTCAAGTTTAGAAAGTCTTTCAAAAGCTTCAATAGCTTCCGTATCTGTTATCGGGAAGTATTCTGCTCTACCGCTGTCTTTCAAATAACAATGTTCCGGACCGCAGCCGGGGTAATCAAGACCTGCCGAAATACTGTATGATTCTCTCGGTTTACCGTCCTCATCAACCAAAACGTATTGATACATTCCGTGTAAATATGTCTTTTTACCTTTTGTCAAACTTGCTGCCGTATGGTCAGTATCAGCACCGTCGCCTGCTGCTTCGGCACCGATTAATTTTACATCTTTATCCTCAATAAATGCGGTGAATGCACCGATTGCGTTTGAGCCGCCACCGATACAAGCAACTACATAATCAGGAAGTCGTCCTTCTTTTTCCATAATTTGCTGTTTAATTTCAGCACCGATTATTGATTGGAATGAACGAACAATTTTCGGATAAGGGTGAGGACCGACCGCAGAACCTAAAACATAAAAAACTTCGTCGGCATGATTTAACCAATATTCAATAGCCGCATCACAAGCATCTGCAAGCGTTTTAGTTCCTGTTGTTACAGGGTTGACCTTTGCTCCTAACATTTTCATTCTGTCAACGTTGCTTCTTTGACGAAACATATCGGTTTCACCCATGAAAATTTCACATTCCATACCCAAAAGTGCCGCTGCCGTCGCCGTTGCAACACCGTGTTGTCCTGCACCCGTTTCAGCTATTACCTTTTTTGCACCCATTCTCTTTGCCAAAAGTGCTTGACCGAGAACGTTATTAATTTTGTGTGCACCTGTATGGTTTAAATCTTCTCTTTTTAAATATATTTTCCCTTTTCCGTAATGTTCGGAAAGTCTTTTTGCATAATATAAAGGAGTCGGACGTCCCGAATAATCCTTTAACAAATCATAAACTTCTTTGAGAAATGACTCATCATTGTAAGCCTTTTCAAATTCTTCATCAAGTTTTAAAAGAACGGGTTTAAAATTTTCGGGTACAAACATTCCCCCGAATTCTCCAAAAAAACCGTCTTTTGTCGGTAGTGTGTAGTTTTTGTTTTTTACGAACATGTTTTTTCCCTTTCGTTCTTTATTTTACATAAAAAAAAAGCCGACACATAATGCCGACTTTTTGTTGACTTTAAATAAATTCTTCTATACCAGTTTAACCCACAAGAAAGAATCCTTTCTGCAAAAAGCGACATTATTCTCACGTGCAAGCCAACCAAGAGCTAAGTATAATTCGTCTGTTGAAAGATTAAGATTTCTTTTTACACGAATAACTTTTGACTCGCCGTTAGCTTCGAGGTATTGCCAGATTTTTCCTGCGTTTATTCCGATATTTTCGTTCATAATTTCTCCTGAATTTGTTTTTCTTTAAAAAATTTCAAATTCTACATGTTCAGTATATAATATTTTTATAGAATTTGTAAAGGGGGCAACATGGATAATATTTTAAAAGGTAAAACATGGAAATATGAAAACAATGTTGATACCGATGTTATCATTCCCGCAAGATATTTGAACACATCAGAACCTTCCGAACTTGCGGAACATTGTATGGAAGATATAGATAAAACATTTGCGAAAGAAGTTAAAGCAGGAGATATTATGGTTGCAGGCGAAAACTTCGGCTGCGGCAGCTCAAGAGAACACGCTCCGATTGCTATTAAAGCATCAGGAATTTCTGTTATTATTGCTAAAACTTTTGCAAGAATTTTCTTTAGAAACTCAATAAACATTGGACTTCCCATTCTTGAACACCCGACTTTCTCCGATGAATGCGAAAAAGGCGATATCGTTGAAGTTAATCTTGAAGAAGGAAAAATTAAAAATGTTACAAAAGGTAAAGAATATACTTGTAACAAATTTCCTGCGGAAATCCAAAATCTCATAAATCAAGGCGGCTTAATCAACTACACCGCTAAAAAGTTAGGAGTCAGATAATGAAAGAATATAATATATGCCTTTTGGGCGGTGACGGAATCGGACCTGAAGTTACCGATGAAGCCGTAAAAGTTATGAATGCCGTCGGCAAAAAATATGATATGAAATTCAACTTCACAAAAGCTCTCATCGGCGGCTGTGCTTATGAAAAATATGGTGTTCCGCTTCCTGATGAAACTCTTGAAGTTGCAAAAAAATCAGATGCAGTTCTTTTAGGTGCTGTCGGTGATTGGAAATACGATACACTTCCGCCCGCAGTTCGTCCCGAAAAGGCACTTCTCGGTATCAGAAAAGGTTTAAATCTTTTTGCAAACCTCAGACCTGCAACTGTTTTTGACGAATTAATTTCATCATCAACATTGAAACCTGAAATTATTCAAGGCGTTGACGTTATGATAGTTCGTGAACTTACGGGTGATGTATATTTCGGCGAACCGAAGGGCGTTGAAGTTAAAGACGGCAAAAGAGTCGGCTACAACAACATGATTTATTGGGAAGATGAAGTCCGCAGAATTGCTAAAATCGCTTTTGAAACAGCAATGCTCAGAAACAAAAAACTTTGCTCCGTTGATAAAGCAAACGTTCTCGACGTTTCAAGACTTTGGAGAGAAGTTATCCTCGAAGTTGCTAAAGACTACCCTGAAGTTGAACTCTCTCACTTGTACGTTGATAACGCAGCTATGCAGTTAATCCGTGACCCGAAACAATTTGACGTTATCGTAACAGGTAACATCTTCGGAGATATTCTCTCTGACGAAGCTTCAATGCTCACAGGCTCTCTCGGTATGCTCCCGAGTGCATCTTTGAGTGCTGACGGACCAGGAATGTTTGAACCTATTCACGGTTCTGCTCCCGATATCAAAAACCAAAATATTGCAAACCCGATTGCAACTATCCTCTCTGCGGGCATGCTGCTTAAATACGGTTTGAAAAATTCTCAAGCTAATGACGATATCGAAAATGCCGTTAAAAAAGTCCTCAAAGCAGGTTACAGAACAAAAGACATTATGTCAGAAGGCATGAAAGAAGTCGGAACAAAAGAAATGGGCGACTTAATCGCTCAAAATCTCTAATCCGATTTCGGATAAACAAATTTGCAGACCAAAGAATTAACACTTTGGTCTGTTTTTTATACAAAATACAACACTTCAGCAGGATTAAAGCTGTTAAAAA
This sequence comes from uncultured Candidatus Melainabacteria bacterium, assembly GCA_934754505.1. GTDB lineage: Bacteria > Cyanobacteriota > Vampirovibrionia > Gastranaerophilales > Gastranaerophilaceae > RUG841. The sequence goes on along the minus strand of CAKVIE010000001.1, from coordinate 11,305 downwards.
CGGTTGTATAATAAGAATGTGAGTTTAATATGAAATCCAAACACCTATCGGGGTTGCGAAAGAAGATTTTTCTTTTATGAAATTGTTTGGCAAGACATATTAAACTCTCGCTATTTTTAGGGGTAATTTTAGTTTTTATACTTGAGAATTAATACGTTTTTTACCAAATTCAAAAAGGCGTTTATTTTAACGGCTATATTTAGCAGCACAAAACACTTGTGACAGGATTTTGAGTTTTGCAAATTATTAATACGGAACTTTTTTATAAACCGTAAAATAACAGTGGTCTTTGAAGTACAATTTCAAGATATAAAAAGCTTCAATATCGTCCATTTCCACAAAGCAAGGCGGAGGCGGTTGTTTGCCCGAACTTTTAAATACTCGTGACCAAAATCTTTTCCAATTTCTTGCAATGGTTTGTCCCAAGGTAAGTCTGGGGTCGGGTGTATATTTTTTGTAAAAAGCCGCAGGAACAAGTTCTCTTTTCACGATTGGAATAATAAATTTTACACGACCGCAAGTTTTAAAGAAAAGGTAATATTTTCCGTTCATTTTTCTCGGAGTTAATTGATAATATCCCGGGTCGATTTTTATATTTTTATAATACAAATGACAACTTGTTCTAAACAAAGGATAAGGTGTATATGCGTATTTTATGGTGTCCTCGTCCTGAAAAGGGTCAATGTTGTTCATAAGCTTTGATTCAAACGGCTGTGATTGGAAATAAAGCTCATTCCAATCCGTTTCCGCAAAAGCAGGTATTTGCAAAAACACAAACGCAACTAAAATACTTATCAAAAATTTCTTCATATTATTGTTATAATCATTTTTTTAACTAATTTCAATATTGTAAATTTTGTTATTTACTTGTATGATTAAAGAGTAAATTTTAGAGGTAAAAATGACAACAACGGCAAACCAATCAATCACACCCGTAACGTGCAAACGTAATTCAAACGGCACTCTCGAAATTGGCGAATGTAAAATACCCGATTTAATTAAAGAATTCGGCTCTCCGCTTATGGTTTTCGACGAAAAAACAATAAGAAACATAACAAGTGCTTTTAAAGATGCTTTTAAAAACACAGACATTCACATGATGTTTGCATCGAAAGCCTTTATGCCATCTGCAATTTGTAAAATAATGAAACAGGAAAATTTCGGTCTTGATTGCGTTTCTTTAGGTGAATTATTTACCGCAAAAAATTCAGGATTTGATTTAAAAAATGTTGTTTTCAACGGAAATAACAAAACTGTTGAGGAACTTGAATTTGCAATAGCAGAAAATGTCGGATTAATTTCCGTAGATAATTTTTTGGAAGCAAAAAGAATTAATGAAATTTGCGAAAAGAAAAATAAAACAGCAAAAATTCTCTTGAGAATTACCCCGGGAATTGAATGCCATACCCACGAATATATTCAAACAGGTCAATTAGATTCAAAATTCGGTTTCGATTTAATAAAACTTGACGAAATTATTAAATTAATCGTTTCTGAATACAAAAACCTTGAATTGGTTGGTTTACACGCACATTTGGGTTCACAAATTTTCCAAACAGATGTTTACCACGATGCAATAAAAATTATTATGCAGGAAACAAAAAGAATAAGAGAAATGTTTGGAATTGAACTCTCCTGCTTCAATATCGGCGGCGGTGCAGGCATTATGTACACGAAAAAAGACACACCCGTTTCAATTTACGAAATGGCAGATGTAATCAAAAATGCATTCGACAAGTACAGCAAAGAATATGATGTTAAAAATCCGCATTTATACATTGAACCTGGAAGATGTATCGTCGGAACAGCAGGCGTAACAGTCTATACAGTCGGTTCGATAAAAGCTATTCCCGAACTTAACAAAAAATATGTTGCAGTTGACGGCGGAATGGCTGACAACATCAGACCTGCTTTATACGGTGCAGAATATACCGTTGAAACAGTCGAAGATTTAACGGACAGAAAAACAGAAATTGTCACAATCGCAGGCAAATATTGTGAATCAGGCGATTTGCTCGCAAAAAATATCGAACTTCCCGAATTAAAAGAAAATGATTTAATCTGTTTCTTTGACACGGGTGCTTACGGCTATTCTATGGCAAGCAATTACAACAAAGCTCAAAGACCTGCCGTAGTTCTTGTAAATGACGGTCAAGCAGATTTAATCATCAAAAGAGAATCTCTGCAAGATTTAGTCAAAAATGATTGTATTCCTCAAAGATTACAGGGGTAACCGATGAACAAAATTTCCTTTGAAGCCTTATTCAATACAATAGCAAACCATTTGCATTTAGATGCAGTCGATATAATCGAACTTTCGGTCATATTGATTTTCGTTTCTTTTGTATATTTTCAATATATCAAAGGTACTCATTCGGAAAAACTTGTCAAAGGTTTAATGGTTTTAACAATCGCCTGGGGCATAAGCGAATTGCTCGTGCTTATGGGACTTACGATTTTAGGATTTTTCTTAAAGACAATTATTTCAATAATCGTATTCAGCTTGGTTGTTGTATTCCAGCCTGAACTTAGAAAATTTTTAGGATATTTGGGACAAACAGGGTTTTTAAGCAAAACTTTTTTCTCTTTCAAGAAAAAAGATAATGACATAAAGTCTGTTCAAGAAATTTTAGAAGCTGTAAAATATTGCAGCAAAACCCATTGCGGAGCTTTAATTGTTTTTGCAAAACAAGATAACGACTTTTTATTTTCTGATGTCGGAACAAAAATCAATGCTGATATTTCCTGCCAGTTAATTTTAACAATATTCTTCCCAAATACTCCGTTACACGACGGTGCAATGGTTATTGTTAATAACAAAATTACTGCAGCAGGCGTATTACTTCCTCTGACAGAAGACCCTAAATTAAGCTGGAAGTACGGCACTCGTCACAGAGCTGCAATAGGTATGAGCGAAGCATCGGACTGTGCTTGTCTTGTTGTTTCGGAAGAAACAGGCGATGTTTCTATTGCTCTCGACGGTACTTTGAGAAAGTATGATGACATCTCAAAACTCAGAGATGATTTAACAAAAATTTTAGGTTTTGAAAACGAAACAAACAACCCTCTTATGAGAATGAAATTGTTTCCGTTTAATATCGGTAAAAATGGGAGATAACTTTTATGAACGCTGTTCAAAAAATTTTAGAAGAAAAAGTACATGCGGTAATTCGTGTAGCTGACCCTGAAAGAGTTATAGAAATTGCGACTGCCGTGAACAAAGCAGGTATCAATACCGTTGAAATCATTATTCAAAATTCTGAAATCATCGACGTTATTCACTACCTCAATTCAACTGCAAATCTTACAATTATGGCAGGCGGCATAATAACTCAAAGACAAGCTCAAACAGCTATCAATGCGGGTGCTTCCGTAATTGTTTCTCCTATTTTTCAAATGAATTTGGTTAGACTTTGCCAAACAAACAAACTTCCGCTTATTATGAGTGCAACAACTCCTAATGAAGCCTATTCTGCTTGGAAAGCAAGAACTCCGCTCATCAAAATTTACCCGACAACTCCAATGGGCGGTGCAATGTATATAGAAGATATGCTCCGTCCTATGCCGTTCTTGAACGTCATTGCAACAGGAAGTATCAAAATTGATGATGTTGTTGATTACTTAAAAGCAGGTGCTAAAGCAGTTGGAATAGGTCGTAACTTGTACCAAGATGCTAATGCGGAAGAAATCGAATTTAGAGCAAGAAGATTAATGCAGCTCGTTAATGACTACAAACAATCTCTTAATAATGAACAATAAAAATTAAAATCTTAATTTTTAATATCGTTTTTATTATTCATTTTAAATTTTATTCAATAAAAAACCCCGTTCTTATAAAACGGGGTTTTAATTAATTATAATTAAGAAAAACTGCTTGAGTAAATTCTATGCTTTTATCAATTTATTCGTTTTGGTATCAAGTTTATATCCGGCAGGAATTTCATCTCCGTCTTTCCAATTTGCGATTGTAGCATCTTCTTCGGTTGCATTAGCGGTAGCTGCTTCTTGTTCTTGTTGTGCTACTGCATCTGCTTCAGCCTGTTCTTGTTCAGCCTTTTCTGCTTCTTCAGCTTCAGCTTGTTTCTTAGCAATTCTGTCAAATGTATCTTGAACTCTTGCTGCAGCATCATTTCCGTCTTTTTCCAATGCCTTAACATTTTCCTTGATGTCTTCTCTGTTGACACCCAATGCATTCCAACCGTCTGTCATCAATTTATCCATTTCGGCAAGTTCTGCATCTAAGTCACGTCCGAAGCTTTCTGTCGTAATAGCTTCAAGTCCTGCTGTACCGTTTGCTTCAGTATTGTGCAATGTTTCAAGGTCTGAGAAATCGTAATTGTCTTTCAACCAATCAATACTGTCTAAAGTATTATAACCTTCGATGTTTTGAGCATTTGCAGTTTCCGAATCAAAGTTTACGTTAAAGTTACCTAACAAATGTACATCTTTGTTGACGTCTTTATTAACATCTTTGTATGAATTCAAATCAACAAAGTCATCATCAGTATCAAATACATCAGTTGCATTTACAACCTGCTGCGTACCGTCGGCATTTGTTTGAACCATCTTCAAATCTGCCATTTCATCTCTTGTAACCTTGCCGTCACCGTTTGTATCTAAAGCCTGCATTGATGCCCAGCCGTCTTCAGCACCCAAAAATTCGTTTTGATTCGACAACATTCCGTCACCGTCAGTATCAGTAAAGAAGTCGTAACGAGCACCGTCTTTTTCAAATCCGATAGGGTCACATCTTTGGCAATCAGGGTCTGTTTCACAGTTGCTTGCTTCTTCTGCCAATTTAGCTTGTTCTTCAGCCAAATCTTTTGCATAACCTGTATTCAATTCTGTCAATTTAGCATTATCTGCAACTAAATCATCATTTTCTGCAAGCAAGTTACCGATACGTCCTACCAAATCAGAAAGTTGTGACATCTTGCCTTCTGCATCAAGCATTTTGCCGACTACTGCCGAAAGTCTTGATTCACCGCTTTGATCCAATGCGTCCAAATCACCGTTCAAAGCCTTTTGGAAATCTTCATAAGTCATATTTCCATCAGAATTTGCAAATTCATTAAGGTTTTTTGATACCGCATCTGAAACAGCTTGTTTTTGTTCCTCTGCAATTTCTTCACTTTCCTTAATTGCCGCATCTACTGCTTCTTGAATTTCTTGTTTAATTTCGTCAACTTCAGCTTGCAATTTTTCAATTTGTGTATTGTTTGCTTCAATCAACATATTATTTGATGTTATTTGTGTATTGTTTTCATCAATTTTTGATTGAAGTGCTTCAATTTCCGGCGAAGTTGTTGCTGCCGATGCTTGTGACATCAATTTTGTAAAGTTATCATAAATTTCTTTAGCTTGCGTATCGTGTCCGTATGGTGCCGTATAGCCTTGTCCTTGTGAACGGATACCTGCATTCGGGAACAAGCCGTTTATAATATCGGCAACATCAGCTTTTGAAAAACCTGATGCAATCAAATCACCGATGACACCATCGTCCATTAATTTGCTCAAAGATGTAAGTTCAGGGTTTCCCATTGAATAAGCATCACCTTGTACTCCGCCTTCTACAGGATATTTAGCTTTCAAATCGGCAATTACACCGTCTTTATCCGTTTTATCATATTTACCTGTCGTTTCGCCGACTCCGTTTGCATCATCAATTTGGAATTTCTCCGTTATAACATCTGTATCAAGACCTTGAGCCTTAATAGCATCTAAATCTGCCTGTGTTAAATTCCCATCTGCTGCGACTTCATCAATTACAGCCTTTTGAGCTTCGGTTAATTCTTTGTTTTGATACAACTTTTGAATGTTAGCCGAGCTGATTCCGTTTACCATACATGCCTTCTTTCTTTAATTATAATTACATTGACATTATCGGATTAAACAAAAAAAATATAAGTGTTATTTTGCAAATATTAAGAAATGTAATAATATTTACAAAAATTTTAAAGCTGCCGACTTCATTGCGTCAAAATCAGGTTCTTTTCCCGTAAAAATTTTGAATGCTTTTGCCGCCTGATAAACAAGCATATCTATACCGCCAACCGTGTATAATCCCAAATCTTTTGCAGTTTTAATATACGGTGTTTCGGTCGGATTATAAACCAAATCATATATAATTGTGTCTTTTTTAGCCTGTTCAAGCAAAGCTGCAGCTATCGGCATTTTTCCGCCATTTTCGCCTACTGTTCCGAGCGGTGTCGTATTTACAATTACAGAATATTGTTCAATATCAGAAACCGTCTTTATCAAGCTTGTTTTCGTCTTTTTGAATTTCGTTTGCATTAATTCATACAAACCTGCCGCTTTGTCAAAATCTCTTACTCTGAAATCTATTTCGGCAACTTTCATCATAATTAAAGCAACCGCAACGGCTCTCGAAGCTCCGCCATTGCCCAAAATCAAAGCCTTTTTACCTGCAAGTGCTTCTCTTTTTTCCTGAGGAATAGCCTCCGTAAATCCGTAAATATCGGTGTTAAAGCCCCACATTTCGCCGTTCGGCTTTATTCTCACGCAATTTGTACAGCCTGCATACTCAACAAGCATGTCCGACAAAGTTAAATATTTCTTTACTTCCACCTTGTGAGGAATAGTTACGTTAAATCCCGCATAACCCTCTTTTTTCAATCTTTCAATCGTTTCTGCAATTTTATCCGCAGGGGTATCTATGACATCATATTTGCCCTCTAAACCTACCGATTTATATGCTGCCGCATGGATTACCCCCGACAATGAATGACCCAAAGGGTGTCCGATTAACGCTGTTTTAATCATTTTTTATTTCCTTTACATAAGAACATTCTTTGTTTGAACACAAATGTTTTTCTGCCTTTTTAGTAACTTTTTTAACCAATATTGAACCGCATTCGGGACATTTTTCGTCTATCGGTTCGTCCCACGATACAAAATCACAGTTCGGATATTTATTGCAGCCGTAGAAAATTCTTCCTCTTTTCGATTTCTTTACAACAATATCTCCGCCACATTTCGGACATTTTACACCGATTGATTTTTGTATGCTCTTTCTGTGCTTGCATTCTTTGCATTCATAATAAGGTCCGTATGGTCCAACCTTGCTGACCATCTCGCCGCCGCACTTTTCGCATTTTTCATCTGTCGGCTTCTCCTGAACAACCTCTGCCTCTCCGTTCATTGGCAATATAGTTTTGCACTCGGGATATCCCGAACAACCTAAAAATTGCGTTCCCCATTTGCTCGTCCGAACTATCAAAGGCTTTCCGCATTTCGGGCATGTTTTTCCCGAATCTATTACGATTTTGCCCATATTTTCTCTTGCAGAATTTACTGTCTTGATAAAAGGCTCGTAAAAATCTTTCAAAACTTCTGACCAAACAAGTTTGTCTTCTGCTATATCATCAAGTTTATTTTCCATTGATGCCGTAAATGCATAATCAACAATTTCGGCAAAATGTTTCGTCAGCTGCTCTGAAACAGTATTTCCTAAAATCGTAGGCTTCAAAGCCTTTTCGATTTTTTCAACGTAGCCTTTTGTCTGAATTTTAGAAATAATCGGAGCGTAGGTACTCGGTCTGCCTATTCCGTATTCTTCAAGTGCTTTAACAAGTGAAGCTTCACTGTATCTCGGAGGCGGTTGAGTAAAGTGCTGTTTGGGATTAACTTTCTTCAACTTTTGAACTTCACCCTGTTTAAAATCCTGTATTTCTGAATATTCTTCAACGTCTTCCGTATCGGTATAAACCTTCATAAAGCCGTCAAAAATCAACTTTGATGCACCGACTCTGAATGTATATTTATTTCCGTCAATTTCAACCGTAGTATTTTCAACAAGTGCATTTTGACATTGAGATGCCGTAAATCTTTCCCAAATCAACTTATAAAGTCGATATTGCTCACTCGTCAAATACTGTTTAACACTTGCAGGTGTTTTATCCAAATAAGTCGGTCTGATTGCTTCGTGAGCATCTTGAACCTGTTTACCGTTGCCTTTTGTATAAACATTCGGCTTTTCGGGATAATATTTTTCACCGTAATTATTTATGATAAATTCTCGTGCAGCATCTCTCGCATCGTCAGAAATACGTACCGAATCCGTTCTCATATAGGTTATCAAACCTGTCGGTCCGTCTTGCCCGATATCAACACCTTCATATAACTTTTGGGCTATCTGCATAGTCTTTGAAACGCCATAAGAAAGTTTATTGCTGGCTTCTCTTTGCAATGTTGAAGTTATAAACGGCGGCTGCGGTTTCTTTGTGACTGATTTTGTCGTTATTTTTGAAACATTATATTCAACTTTCGGATTGGTTAATTCTTCGGTAATTCTTGTACTTTCGGCTTCTGATTTAATCTCAATCTTCTTACCGTCATATTTTACAAGCTCGGCAGAATACTCTTTACCGTTTTTCTCAAAATCACCCGTTATTGTCCAATATTCTTCCGGCACAAATGCATTAATCAAATTTTCACGTTCACAAATCATTCGGAGTGCAACACTTTGAACTCTGCCTGCCGATAATCTGTAATTTCTTAATTTTTCCCATAAAACAGGACTGATTTTGTAACCTACAAGTCTGTCTAAAATTTGTCTTGTCTGTTGTGCTTTAACCTTTTGATAATCAATAGTTCTGTAATTTTCAACCGCATTTTTAATTGCCGTCGGCGTAATTTCGTTAAAAACTATTCTATAAACCTTTTCATCAGGTACATCAAGAACTTGACGAACATGCCATGCTATCGCTTCTCCCTCACGGTCAGGATCTGATGCAAGGTAAACTTTATCACAGCTGTGTGCAAGCTCGTTTAATTTTTTTACTACCTGCTTCTTTTCAGGAATAACTTCAAATGTCGGTTTAAAATTGTCTGCTACATCAAAACCTAAAACTTTCGGCGGAAAATCTCTGATATGTCCGTAACTTGCCTCTATCACATAATCATCACCCAAAATTTTTCTAATAGTCTTTGTTTTGGCAGGAGACTCAACGATAACAAGTGTTTTTGATTTTTTACTTTTTTTTGACTTAACTTCTTTCTCTGCCTCAACCGCAGTTTCGGCAGCTTTTACCTTTGATTTTACAAACACGGTTGACTTTGCCGTCTTTGCCGTTTTTGTTGTTTTGGTTGTTGCTTTTACAGTTTTTGTAGTTTTTGAAACTACAGTCTTTTTCGCAGTCTTTGTTGTTTTTGTTGTTTTATCTGTACTTTCAGTTGATTTTACCATTGTTGTTCCCGATGATTATTGTTTTTCGACTAAATCGCAGAGTATCTATCACCCTCAACTTGAATTATATAATCTTCAAGTTCTAATCGAGTTAATATTACCATTAAATTTTCTGCTTGCAAACCTGTTTTTATAGCAATTTCATCAATCGTCAAAGAATCTTGCTTTAACAAATCACAAATAGCTTGTTCTTCCTCACCCATGCCCGTATTTTCGAGATTTTCGGGTTTAGAATTTTGGGTTAATTCCCAATTCATAGCAGAGAGAATATCGTCGCCGCAAGTAACTATGCCCGCCCCTTGTTTCAAGAGATGATAAACACCTGCCGTTGCAGGGTTTGAAATAGCTCCGGGGATACACAAAAGTTCTCTGTTTTGCTCCAGACAAAGTCTTGCCGTTATCAAAGCACCGCTTTTCATTGCGGCTTCAGCAACGAGAGTACAAGGACTCATTCCGCTGACAATTCTGTTTCTAAGCGGAAAATGGTATGCTTGAGGACCTGAAAGCAAAGGATATTCGCTCAAAACAAGCCCGTCATTTTCAAGAATATCTTGAAAAAGTTTTTTATTTGCACTCGGATAAACATTTTTCAACCCGGAACCCAAAACAGCAATCGTTTTCAAATTATTATCCAAAGCTGCTTTATGAGCCGTCGCATCAATTCCGAGAGCAAGCCCCGAAACAATACACAAATCAGTGTTTTTAAACTCCGAAAGAATTTTCGACAAAACAGCTTTTCCGCCTGCCGAACACTTTCTTGAACCGACAACTGCAAGATTATATTTTGATGAAAACAATTCTCGATTACCTTGATAATAAAGCCACATGGGCGGGTCGGGAATTTGCCTTAACAAACTCGGATAATCCAAATCATCATAAGTTATAAAAGAGATTTCCGATTTTTCTAATTTTTCGAATTCCTCGTCAGGATTTATGATTGACCTGAGTTTCAAAAATGTCTTAATTTTATTTTCAGTCAAATCCTCAATTTTATATAAATCGGAAATCTCTGCATGCCAAGCAGTTTCTATGTCGCCGAAGTAATCATATAACTTCTTGACAAAAATACTGCCAAAACTCTCATTTGATGCAAATGCCGTGTAATATTTTGTGTTTAACATATCCGATTTCTCTAATTCGGATATTAGCATAAATTTTTATTTATAACAAGTTAAACAAGACCCTCTTTTAAGGCTTTGACAGCAGCTTGAGTTCTGTCATCAACCACAAGTTTTTGGATAATATTACAAACATGAGCCTTGGCCGTATGTTCACTGATACTGAGCAGATTAGCAATATCGTTATTGGATTTTCCGTCAACAACCAATTTCAAAACTTCATATTCTCTTTCGGTCAAATTGGCATGCTGTGAACGAAAAGCCGCTCTGCCCGTCTGTTTTATCGGAATCGTTGTGCCGCCCTTGTTTCTAATCATAGGCACAATGTGCGGATCAAGCCACACCGCTCCGTCATGAACAGATCGAATTACCATCTTTAGTATCTCGGTGTTTATATCTTTTATAACAAAGGCATATATCCCCACCGACAGAGCCGCCGAAACTTCCTTTGCATCAGTATGTGACGTCAAAATTATTATCTTTAACGACGGCTCTTTCTCCAATATCATTTTCGATGCCTTTATGCCGTTTATATCATTAAATCCTATGTCCATAAGGATTACATCAGGTTTATGTATCAAAGCCTTCTCAACGGCTTCCTTACCGTCTGTCGCCTCTGCTATAACTTTAAACATTCCGTCTTCTTCAAATAATGCCTTTAAGCCGACCCTCATTAATTTGTGGTCTTCCGCTAACATTAAACTTATCGGTTTATTCATAAAATGTTCCCCCTCATAAACACTATATACGCAGACTCCCGTTTTCTAATTCCCCATTCTCAATCCGATATGACAAATCTTTATTCCTTGAAAATTTTGTTCTAAAAAATGATTTACATAAAAATCCTTTTATAAAATAAATTATTAATTCCTATCTAAATTCCAAAATAATTTTTCACAACAAAAAAGCCCCGTTAAGTAACGAGGCTTTTTGATAAAATTTACCGATTAAGCTACATATTGAGGTGTTGCACTCTTGA